>JBGSNQ010000041.1:0-7320 GCA_041739525.1 Pseudomonadales bacterium
GCCCGTGGGGCGCATTCCGCTTCGCGTTCGCGCGGGCAGCATGTCGCAGCGGCGTGCGCGCCCGGGGGTTTTCGTTAGCTGCTTTCGCATCGGGCGATGCGGCATGCGCGGCGCTGCGGAATCACTTCGGCTTCCCGGCGCGCGTCGCTGAGGTGACGTTGCGACACGGATACGACGGCGTTGATGCACGCGTGATGCTCGATGGCGCCGAGATTCTGCACGCGCAGGCGCTGGACCCCGAACCGATGGATGTGAACGACGTGCAGTACACCGGCACGCTGAACCTCGCGCATACGCCCAACGGCGTCAGGCTGGTGCAACTCGAAGCCGACCACACCGCGACTCGAGTCGAACGTCTCACGGCCCGGCTGCTGCGTTTCGAGGCAGCGGCCTGGGGCAACGCGTTGCTCGATCCGTACAACGTGGTGTCATCGTCGCTCGCGCTTGAAACGATCGTGGTACCGCCGCTGCGCTTCGTCTGCAAAGCCGACGAACTGGCCTTCACCGGCACCGAGACGATTGCGTACGGTGCGCGGGCATGACGGCCGCCTTCGACGTACTGATCGTAGGCGCCGGCAGTTCCGGGTCCGCAATTGCCGCGCGGGCGTCGGAAGACCCGAACCGCACGGTCGCGCTGATCGAAGCGGGGCCGGACTATCCCGACACGTCGCGCACGCCGTTCGATCTCGTGAACAGCCACAACAATTCCTACCGCGATCACGACTGGGGACTCACGTACGAACCGACGCGCGGTCGCAGCGTTGCGTTCCCCCGTGGTCGCGTCGTGGGCGGATCGAGCGCGGTGAACACGACGATTGCGCTACGTGGCGTACCCGAGGACTACGACGAGTGGGCAAGCCTCGGTAACGCCGCCTGGGCGTGGGATCGGGTCTTGCCGGCATTCAAACGCCTGGAACGCGACCTCGATTTCGGCGATGCGCCGTTTCACGGCGACGCCGGGCCGATTTCGATTCGCCGATATCCTCACGAGGAACTACTACCTCAACACCGAGCCTTCCTCGAATCGGCGCGCGCGCTCGGCTATCCGGATTGCCCTGACCAGAACGATCCGTGGGCGTACGGCTCGGGTCCACAACCCATGAACAAACTCGGCCGGTTACGCGTTTCGTGCGCAATCGGCTATCTCGCTCCGGCCCGCGCGCGGCCGAACCTGACGATTCAAGCGAACACGTTCGTGCGCAGGCTGATCATCGAAGGCG
Organism: Pseudomonadales bacterium; assembly: GCA_041739525.1. GTDB lineage: Bacteria > Pseudomonadota > Gammaproteobacteria > Pseudomonadales > Azotimanducaceae > DATJGR01. The sequence continues at coordinate 1,221 of JBGSNQ010000041.1, forward strand.
GCCGTTGCACGGGCGTGGAAGTTGAGCGGCCCGACGGATCGATAGAGGGGATCTCCGCCAAGCTCGTCGTACTCAGCGCGGGCGCGTTGTTGTCGCCGGCGATCCTCATGCGTTCGGGTATCGGTCCGCGCAAACATCTCGAAGCGTTGTCCATCGACGTCCTGCGCGACGTGCCGGGTGTCGGCGCGAACCTGAGCGATCATCCGGCGCTGTCGGTGGCGTGCCTCGTGAAGGATGGCGCGATCATCGATTTCGACTCGCCGCTGATTCAGACGATCCTGCGCTACACCGCGAAGGGGTCGGAGAAACGCAACGACCTGCAGATCGAGCAGATCAGTTTCGTCGGACGCAACGGCGGACCGCCGATGTTCGCCATTGCGGCGGTGCTCGAGTATCAGTACGGGCGCGGTGAGTTGCGACTGCGCTCGGCCGACCCGCGCGACACCCCGATCGTCGACAACCGGTTCTGCGAAGACGAACGCGACACGGCGCGGTTGGTCAGTTGCTTCAAGGACGCGTACGCCTTCACCCGAACCGGCCCGTTGGCGGACATGATCGAGTCGGTGAGCTTTCCCGATCCGACGCGGCCGCTCGACGACCAGAGCATCGCCGCACTGTGCCGCAAGTTTGCAGGTTCCGGATTTCATCCTTGCGGTACCGCGAAGATGGGCCCGGCCAGCGACCCTATGGCCGTTGTCGACGAGTACGGTTGTTGTCACAGCATCGAGCAACTGCTGGTTGCGGACGCGTCGATCATGCCGTTCGTGCCGCGTGCCAACACGAACCTCACCTGCATCATGATCGGCGAGATGGTCGGTGAGTGGCTGCGGACGTCCGCCGGGCGATACGGCCTGTAAGCCCTTCGATTGAGTCCTTCGATCATCGATTTCCGCACGCCAACTGCGCCGCTTGCGCTGCCTCCCGCGCGACCGGGTAAAATTTGAAACAGCTTCTAAGTTGTTTGAACACCTCACTGGACGTTTTCGAAGGAGAAAACTCGATGTCCGAGTCCGACCCGCTGGGTAATTTCCGCGCCGACGTGCGCACGTGGCTGAGCGAGAACTTTCCGCCCAGCCTGAAGAACAAGAGCGTCGGTATGGAAGGCGATGCCGAAGGTCTCGGCCCCGACCTCGACGTGTGGCGCGAGCGGCTGGCCAAGAAAGGGTGGGGCGCTCCAACGTGGCCCAGAGAATACGGCGGCGCCGGACTCGGTCACCCTGAAGCGCGCGTGATCGGCGACGAAATGGGCCGCATCGGTGCGTCGAATCCGATTCCGCTGCTCACCGGCATGGGCATCACGATGGTTGGGCCGACCGTACTCGAGTACGGCACCGAGGATCAGAAGAAGCGTCATCTGCCCGGCATCGCGAGCGGCGCGGTGCGCTGGTGCCTCGGTCTGTCGGAACCGAACGCGGGCTCCGACCTCGCGTCATTGCGCACGAAAGCCGAAGACAAAGGCGATCAGTTCGTGGTGAACGGCCAGAAGACCTGGACGTCAGGCGCCGACATCTCGCAATGGTGCGGCGCACTGGTGCGTACCGATCCGAAACTCGCGAAGCACGACGGCATCAGCTTCCTGTTGCTGCCGATGGATCAGCCGGGCGTACGTACGCGGCCGATCAAACTCATCGCCGGCGCTTCGCCCTTCTGCGAAACGTTCTTCGACAACGCAATCGCCGAGAAGAACGACCTGCTCGGCAAGCTGAACGACGGTTGGAACGTGGTGAAGCGTCTGCTGCAACACGAACGGCAGAGCCAGACAGGCGGACGCGGTGCGGGCGGCGAACGTCCGGCGAAACTCGAAGACCTTGCGAAGCGATACGTCGGCACGAACGACGACGGCACGCTCGCGGACGGCGACCTGCGCACAAGGCTCACGAGCCACCTGATGGACGCACGCGCACACAACCTGACGATCGCTCGCATCACCGCGGAAGCGAAAGGCAAGGTAAACGTCAGCGCGGCGGCGTCGATTCTCAAGAACTCCGCCACGCACGTGGCGCAAACGCGTTCGGAGCTGACGCTCGAACTGATGGGCGCGCAAGGACTCGCGTGGGAAGGCAACGAGTTCACGAGCCAGGAAATCGCAACCGTGCGCGAGTGGCTCTTCGGCAAGGCCATGTCGATTTACGGCGGCTCGTTCGAAGTACAGAACAACATCATCTCCAAGAACATCCTGGGTCTCCCCGAGACCACGCAGAAAGGTTGAGGACATACGACAAAATGGCAGCACTCACTGAAGAACAATCCCTGCTGAAAGACCAGGCGCAGTCCTGGGTGCGCGAGCAGGCACCGGTCGTGAAGTTTCGCGAAATGCGCGACAGCAGCATCGAACAGGCGTTCACGCCGACCATCTGGCCCGCAATGGTGGAGATGGGCTGGACCGGCATACTCGTGCCGGAGCAATACGGCGGTTCGGACCTCGGTTACCTGACGTTCGGCGTCGTGCTCGAGGAACTCGGCAAGCAACTCGTTGCGTCGCCGTTGCTCGCATCCGCGCTCGTCGGCGCCTCTGCGTTCCTGTTGGGCGATAACGACGCGCAGAAGAAGAAGTATCTGCCGGCGATCGTCGACGGCTCGCAGATCGTCACGCTTGCGGTAGACGAGGGCCCGCGTCACGCGCCTGCGCGCACGGCGCTGCAGGCGAAGAAGACCACAAATGGGTTCGCTCTGAGCGGCGCGAAGACCTTCGTGCCGGAAGGCATGGCCGCGACCACGTTCGTCGTCGCGGCGCGCACGAGCGGTGCGCTCGGAGCAACCACGGGCATCACGCTGTTCGTCGTTCCGGCGAACGCAAAGGGCCTATCGCGCCGTCGACTTAGCACGTTCGACAGCCGCGGCTACGCGAATCTCGAATTCGCGAACGTCGAAGTCGGAGCGGATGCGGTGCTCGGCACGCTCGACAACGGCTTCGGTCTGCTCGACGGCATTCTCGACCGCGCGCGGGCGGGTCTCGGTGCCGAGATGCTCGGCACGGCTGCGCAGGCGTTCGACATGACGGTGTCGTATCTCAAGACGCGTGTGCAGTTCGGCAAGGTGATCGGCTCGTTCCAGGCGCTCGGCCACCGCGCCGCGATGCTATTCACGAGCATGGAACTCGCGCGGTCGTGTGTGGAAGGGGCGCTGCAAGGCATCGATGCGAAGGATGAAAAGACGGCCGAGCTGTGCTCACTGTCGAAGAGCAAGATGGGTGACTTCCTGCACGAGATGTCGAATCAGCTCATCCAGATTCACGGCGGCATCGGCATGACGGACGAATTCGACGCCGGCTTCTACCTGAAGCGTGCGCGCGCGCTGGAAGCGCTATACGGCAATCAAGCGTTCCACCGCGACCGCTACGCGCGACTCCTCGGTTACTGAGTCGCGGACTCCGGGGCTTCTGAGCCGCGCGGTGCGTTAGGCGGCGGCGCTAAGCGACTTCCACCTTCACGGCCTTGGTGGTTTCCGAACGACGCTCGCCGTCGTAGAGAAACTCCGGGCCGTCGAGGTTGGTTGCGGGAATCTCCACGCGTTCCGCCCAGTAGTCCTGATTGTGCCGCCATTCCGGCTTGTCCCCTCGACGCGGTAGTTGGTCGATACCGCGCATCAGATAGCCCGGATTGAAGTTGTCGGCCTCGATCCACGGCAGAATCTGCATGCCCTTGTCTTCGTCGCGCAGCGCCACGTCGACACGCTTCGCGCCGATTGTTTCCATGTGGTTCAGCAAACGGCAGACGAAATCTCCGAGCATGTCCACGCGTAACGTCCAGCTGGCTCGGAAATAGCCGAACACCCAGAGCAGATTCGGAACGCCGGTGAACATCATGCCGCGGTAGTTGACCGTCTCGTGCCAGTTGACAGGCTTGCCGTCCACCGAGAACGGAATGTCGCCCATCACCGAGAGCCGGAAGCCGGTGGCGGCGACGATGATGTCCGCCTCGATCTCTTCACCCGATGTCGTGCGAACGCCTTTCTCCGTGAACGTCTGCAGCGTGTCGGTGACGACGCTGAGTTTGCCGGTGGCCGCTGCCTTGAACACGTCGCCTTCCGGACAGAACGCGAGGCGTTGCTGCCAGACGCGGTATTTCGGGACGAAGTGCGGTTCGAACTCGAAGTCCTCACCGGCGTAGTGGCGGATCAGCGCCTTCAATTCCTCGAACACGGCGTCCGGTTCGGCCATGCAACGGCGCGTCATCATGTCCTGGTCGTACATGATCTGCGCGCGCACCACGCGGTGGATGGTCGGCTCGTCGATGCCGATCTGACGCAAACGGTCGGCGAGTTCGTTGCGGTTCTCGCTGCAGAAGAAGTACGTCGGTGAGCGTTGCAGCATCGTCACGTGGGCGGCCTTTTCCGCGAACGCCGGAATTACGGTGGCGGCGGTTGCGCCGGAGCCGATCACGAGCACGCGTTTGCCGGTGTAGTCGATGTTCTTATCCCAAAGCTGCGCGTGCACGAACTGGCCCTTGTAGCGGTCGATGCCCGGCCAGTCGGGCACATAGGGCTTTTCGTGATCGTAGTAACCCTGACACATCCACAGGAAGTTGCAGGTGAACGTCACGGTTGCGCCGTCGGAGTTGCGTGCCGCGTCGACGGTCCACAGATTCGTTTTGCTCGACCAGCTGCAGCGTGTGATGCGATGGCCGTAGCGAATGTGCCGCCCTATGCCGTTCTCCTCGATCACTTCGCCCATGTACCTGAGAATCTCTTCCGCGCTTGCGATCGGCGTTCCGACCCACGGCTTGAAGCGATAACCGAACGTGTAGAGGTCGGAGTCGGAACGCACGCCGGGGTACTTGTGCGTTTCCCAAGTGCCGCCGAACGTATCCTTCATCTCGAGAATCGCGTAGGTCTTGTTCGGGCACTGTTGCTGGAGGTGGTATGCCGAACCTATCCCGGAAATGCCCGCTCCCACGATCACGACGTCGACGTGAGTCGTGCTGCCTGCTTTGGATTGAATTCTCGCCGTTGCCACGTTGTCTCTCCTCATAGACGGTCGGTTTCCATTGAACTGTCGCGGCTGGGCCGGCGAGGGGCAATGAGGGATTCCCGAGAGTGGAAGCGGACCAGCCGGGCCGTATCAGCGACGTGGCTTCGCGGGCTTGGAGGATGTCGATTTTCGGCGCGGGACGAGTCTCGACTGTCGCAGCAGGCGTTCGCTGCGCATCACGTGCATCACGACCACGAGATCACCCTCGACTCGATAGAAGACGCGGCACGGCGGTTCGACGATTTGCCGATAACGCGAACCCTTCACCTCGCTGGGTCGGCTGCCGCTCTGCGGGTGGCGCTCGAGCTGTTCGACATGCCGGAATACGCGTTGCACGAGCTCTGCAGCGGCGGTGGGGTTTTCAATCGCGATGTAGTCGGCGATGGCGTCCAGGTCTGCCAGCGCAGGCTCCGTCCAGATCAGCCGAGCCATCGGCCCAGGCGGGCCTTGGCCTCGTCGTGCGATACCACGCGCCCTTCCGCGAACGCCATCTCGCCGCGTGCGATGCCTTCGAGCACGCGCATCCGCTCCGTGAGGCGCTCGTAAGTTTCCACGTCGATCAGGTACGCGCTCGGCAGGCCGTTGTGCGTGATCAATACGGGCTGCTTGCTGCGCTCGAGTTCGGCAAGGATTTCCGTTGCCTGGCGTTTGAGGGTCGTGACGAGTTCGGTTCGCATGGTGTGATACTAAAGTGACACTCGGGTGTGCTGCAAGGCTGGGCCTGAGGAGTGTGCCACCTGCGGCGCGTGCGAGTTGTAAGTCATCGCCTGATCCTCGTGCGTGGCCGCCCACCGATGCGCCGGCATTGAGCGGAACGCCTGGGCGGTTCACAGTGAGCCACTCCGCCAGGGGACACCCATGACCGACGTTTCTCAGCGCCCGCTCGTCATCCAAACGGCCAATCCGACGAACTATTACGAAGTGATCAGCGCGCCGCGCGACATGCAGCGCACTCAGATCGACGCCACCTTGTATCTGCCCGCGAACCCGAAAGGCCGCGTGCCCGCGATCATCGTGGTGCCGGGTAGTCTCGGCATCGCGCCGTCGCACGTGCGGCACGCGCAGACGTTCGTCGAACTCGGCATGGCGGCGTGCGTGATCGATCCGTTCGGCCGGCGCGGCGTGACGTCG
>JBGSNQ010000059.1:0-3759 GCA_041739525.1 Pseudomonadales bacterium
CGCGAAATTCATCAAGGCCAGCAGACCCTCAGTCTGCACCAACAGGCCGAATATAAGACTGCATCCGTCTTCTCTATCGAAACGAAGTCTTCACTTGCCCAAACGGGCAGCGTCCATATAAGCGGCCATGGATGGCCGCGACTGAGCGACCAGGGACGGCTCGAGCGCCCCCAAAGCACCGATCAGCCGTCACCCACCGCTAAAAACTACGACGCCCTCAACTCCGACAGGCACCCCACCGCCTCGAGCACTTCGTCGATCTCCTTCGATGCCGCCGCCGCGTATTTTTCACGCAAGACCGTCAGCGAGCGCGCGTGGTATTTCTGTGGCTTCTGCATCCACGTTTGTCCATTCAACATGACGGTGAACGATTCGGCACCGTTCGCGATGGCGGCGGCGTTTGCGGCGCTCCACGGCAGGAACAAAGGCCCGACGATCGTGCTGAGGAGCGGTTGCAGGGTCGGGGCCAGCATTTTCCATTCGACGAATTCGCCTTCGGCGCGTGGCCACAACATGCGCTGAATCCAGGCGAGCAACGCGGGGGCACGACCCTGGATGAGCGCTCCCGCCGTCGGGTCGGTCCAAGCGCAGTAGAGTTGCGCCCACAGTCCGAAATCGCCGAACGCGGGTCTGTCGCCAAGCAGATAGGGATGTACGGCGAAGTGCGCATCGAGCAGATCGATCGCGCGTTCGAACGAACTCTCGATCTGCGGCGCAGTCGTCTCGTTGGAGCCTACGAACCATACGCGGTCGACCATCCGGCCGCGGATCTGCGCGGTCGTCTCGGCGTGCTGGCGCTCATCCGCGCGCGGCTGCATCTGGCGGGCGATGCGCCCGGCTGAACTCAGCTGATCGACGTCGCGCGCCCAACGGTAGTGGAACATCCACTTGTTACCCCATTCGTCGCCGAACTCTTCGAGCAATACCGACAGGAACGAAAGCATCGGGTCTGCGGGGTGCACGCTCGGCTGCGGATGCATTGCCTCGACGCGTTCGATGATCGGCGTCGAGTCCTGAATACCTTCGTCGTCAGGTGTTACCACGAGTGGAATCAGCGGCAGTTTGGCGTGCTTCTGGTAGTCCGCCTGGTTCGACGCGTTGCGGATCAGCCACTGATGCGGTAGCCCTTTGTACCGGAAGTACGAGCGCACTTTCACGGAATACGGAGACATCTCCGAGCCGTAGATTCGAAAGGGTGTCTGTGTCGCCATGAGTCGACCTCCAGGTTACGAACGGAAAGGTGCAATCGGCATTTGTCGCGATGGCGCATTGACTTATTGCCGCGGCGATAAGTCAATGCGCGTGCCATAGAAGGACGCCCGCCGGGTGCTGTTCAACTCGTTTCCATTCATCTTTGCGTTTCTGCCGATCACGGTGCTGGGTTACGAACTGTTGCGACGCCACGGGTCGCGACGTTCGACTCATCTGTGGCTGATCGCGGCGTCCTGCGTGTTCTACGCGTATTGGAACGCGACGTTCCTCGCGCTGCTGTTCCTGTCGATCGTCGTGAACTTTGCCATCGGCCGTAAGCTGCAAACGATCGCGCGCGACAGCGGCACGCCGTCGCGACTGTGGCTGGTCGTCGGGTTGGTGTGGAATCTCGCGCTGCTCGGCTATTTCAAGTACGCGAATTTCTTCATCGACAACGTCGACGCGGTATTCGGCCTGCACATCGAGATTGCGCGCATCGTGTTGCCGATCGGCATCTCGTTCTTCACGTTCCAGAAAGTCGCGTTCCTCGTCGACAGCTACACGGACAAGGTGGGGCCGCACGACTTCGTCGACTTCTGCCTGTTCGTCATGTTCTTTCCGCAGCTTATCGCCGGGCCTATCGTGCACTTCGGCGAAGTGATTCCCCAGTTTGCACGAACACAAACGCCGGCCGCGGTGGATCGCTTCGGCATCGGCATCACCGTGTTCGCGATCGGCCTTGCCAAGAAGGTGATCATCGCCGACACGTTGGCCGTTCATGCGAGTGCGATGTTCGATTCGGCGGCCGCCGGAAATGCTCCATCACTGGTCGATGCCTGGCTCGGCACGGTGTGCTACGCGATGCAGATCTACTTCGACTTTTCAGGCTACTCCGACATGGCGGTCGGTCTCGGCTGGATGTTCGGCATTCGTCTGCCGATCAACTTCGCCTCGCCGTACAAGGCCGAAACGATCGCCGAGTTCTGGCAACGCTGGCACATCACGTTGTCGCGTTTCCTGCGCGACTACCTTTACATCCCGCTCGGCGGCAATCGGCGCGGCGTAACGCGCCAGCGCGCCAATCTGATGATCACCATGCTGCTCGGCGGCATCTGGCACGGCGCGGCATGGACGTTTCTGCTGTGGGGCGCCCTGCACGGCGGAATGCTGGTGATACACCGCGTTTGGGAACAATCACGCTTCGGTGCCGCACATGCGCTACAACCGGCGGTTGCGCGGACGCTCACCTTCATCTGCGTGGTGTTGGCGTGGGTGCCGTTTCGCGCAGTCGATTTCGCGAGCACGTTCGCCGTGTACCGGGGTCTGTTCGGCTTCAACGGCATTTCCTTGCACGCGGGCGTGATCGAGAAACCCGCGGTCGCCGCGTTGTTGGTGCTCGCTGCAATCGTCGCCGTGAAACGGCTTCCAAATACGTACGAGTGGCTGGGCACGGCAAGCCCAGGACTCTCCACGCAGGGTTATCCGGCCACCTTCCCGGTTGCGCCAGAGCGATTCCGTTGGCAGCCCGACCGGCGCCACGGGCTCGCCTTCGCGCTGCTCCTGTTCACCTGTTTCGTGAAGCTCAATGACGTCTCGCCCTTCATTTACTTCCAGTTCTGACGTCGCGCGATATCTGCGCACGCTGGCCTTCGCGCTTGGCGGTCTGGTTGCGGTATTGGTGGCGGTGAACGCCATCGGCTATCACTTCGGCATGGTCGAAGCCGCAAGCCGCGACATCTACGACCATCAGCGCGCCAAAACCGCGGCGACCGCGCCGATCGACATTGCGTTCGTCGGCGACAGCTCGCTGGGCAACGCCATATCGGCGCGGAAATTCGGCGCGCTCAGCGGCTTGGCCACCGTCAATCTCGCCTTGAACGGCTCCTACGGTTCGGGTGGTGCATACAACATGGTGCGCAAGGTGCTTGCGGGGCACTCGCCGCGCCTCGTCGTCGTAATGCTGTCGATCGACACGCTGCGACGCAACGAGGCGTTTCCCGGCTTTTACTTTTCCGCCGAGCCCGAACAACTGCTGACGACGCCGCCGATTCGAATCCTGGAGCTGTACTTCAGCCTGAAGACTGCGCGGCGTGTACTCGAGCAATTGTGGAAGGGGTACACGAACACGCCGACGAACTTTCGAAACGACTACATCGCACAAAAGGAGCCACTGCTTGGCGCTACGGCATCGGCGGAAGTGGCGGAGCACCCGCTGTTATCGGGAATGGTCGCCCAGCAGCAACTGGGTTACATCGCGCGCATTGCCGCACTCTGCAACGAACGCGGAGCAGTGTGTGTATATGCGCATGGCCCGATCTTCGAGGGCTATTGCGAGCAGGCGACCGAATACGTGGCAACGTTGAACGAAGGCATTCGCAGCGCGGGGCTCGAAGTAGTACCGCAGACGCCGATATGTCTCGAGGAACAAGAGGTCGGCGATTCGATCGATCACGTACGCAGCGAGTTGAAGGACACGTTCACGGACCGCTACTTCGCATTGCTGAGCGGCTTCCTGAATCCGTCGAAACAAAACTGAGAGAGGGGATCGTGGGGGGGGGGGGGGGGGGG
>JBGSNQ010000080.1:0-8647 GCA_041739525.1 Pseudomonadales bacterium
CACGGCGCGCGTGCAGAAAGGTCAGACAGGCACCAGCAGTGCGAGGTCGACCTGATCCGCTGCGAGCAGTGCCGCGAGCTGCTCGGCCGCTGGCCGCATGCGGTCAGGGTCCGTCGCCCCCATAAAGCTGTAGTGAAAGCGGGCGACGCTGCCGATCCGGCCCTGCGCGGCCCGCTCCTGCAACCGCGCCAACGGGAACACTACGTTGGCATCCGCGGCGAACCCCGACCGGTCGAAGTTGGTCGAGATGTGACTCATCACCAGCGGCCGAACATCGTCCGCGTCGATGATGCGATAGTCGCAGCCACCCAGTGAAAACGGGCGGTCCCCGAGATGGGCCAGGCCCGCAGTCGAGATGAGCGCCACGCGACGTTCCGAAACAACAGGACCGGCGGCGGCAGCCGGGCTGCCGAGATCCGGACAGCCCAGGTCGATCAGTCGTTGCGGCACTTCGTTCGGCAGCATGTTCACCCCTTGATTGGCTGACCCAAGGACGCCACGTGCACGCCATTGTTACAGTCGTCCCTGCGCGTTCCGGCCATTCGACAGTCTCACGATCAGCCACCACCCCGAAAGCGTCAATGCAATTGCGCCGACGAATCCGAAGGTGATCGGCGGAGCGTCGCCGAGCAGGTGGACGCACAATGCCGGCACGGCCAGGTATGCGAGGTCGTAGCTCGCGATGACGTTGGTCGGGGCGCTGCGACGAAAGTGGGCCCACTGAACCATGCCCAGTGCACCGGCGGAGCCTAAGAAGCTCGCGCCGAACAGGAGCCAACCCGTCTGCGTCTCGGGAAGAAAACGGCTGCCATCGGGATGCGACTGGCTAATGCCTTTCAATATCGAGTCGAACGCGAGAAACACGCCACCCAGGACACCCAGGACGATGTCACTGCGGCAGGCACGGGTACCTCGCAGTACCAACGGTACCAATGGCGCGCCGATGAGCCACAGCAGCGCCATGGCCAAAATCGTCCTGACGTCCAACTGATGCATTGCGTGGTCACCACCGCTGGCCATCGCAACGGCCATCGCGCCGGCGCCGAGTACGAACATCAGCACGCCAATCGCGCGCGTAACCGGCAACGGTTCAGCCAGCTTCGCGCGCGCAAATAGCATGAGCGGCAACAACCCGATTGCATAGACAAACGTGAAGACGGGCGTTGGCGCAAACCGATTCGCAGCGATGACTCAAAGTGGCGCGGTGGCGTTTACGATTAGACCGATCACATATAGCCGTCGCCCGAAGCGCGTTCCCGACGACATGCGCGCGATCCCAAGCCGCATCATGCCTTGGGAAAGGTGTATCGAAACGGAACCGATGATGCCGAGCAGCATGGCGATCGCGCCCGTGTGATCCACCTCCGTCCACGTCAGCGGCATCGCCGCACATTCGTTCTGTCAGCCGGCGTCATGTCGGCAGACTGCCCGTTGCGCGCGGCGTGATGCGACTCGTCTGCGATGAGAAGGCGCACCGGGGCTGCGAACTTCATCCCGGATACCTCCATGGTTGACGCGTAATCAAACGGGGTGGGTTGCGTCAATTACACAAGACATAACAACGCACGGCTTCAAATGCAATCGAGCTTTCTTGTCCCCGATCGAATTTCATTTCGCCGAGCGCTGCTTTTGACGTCGATTTGCCTGACTCTTATTGCATCACCCGGTTGTGCGTCCTACAGCACCCAGTCCACCCTCTTTTCCCATTTGGCTCCGAATGTCTCTGTTACCGGATCGCAACCCCTGCTGAAGTGCCGCTCTACAACCGGGCCGAACTTCTGCTTCGGATTCAACTCCGAACCATCGCAGCAACCGCGGATCGGTGGATTGGAGCATTTCGGAAGATACTGATCGTAAGGGGCCAACCGGCACGGCGACGCTCGATGCGCCACGCGTACCGGTTGGTCAGTTGGCTTCAGCCGCCGCCGAACGAGTACTTCACTCCGGCCTTCACCATGATCCCGAAGGGATTGTGGGTGAAGGGGTCATAGTTCTGATCGAGACCGACACCCGGTGGATCCTCATCCGTCAGATTCAGGACGGATAGGGAAAACAACGTACTGTCGTCGAACAGGTTCACCGTGTAGTGCACATCATGGGTGATGTGCTGGTCGATCGTACGCAGCGTCTTGATCGTTGCTGCACGCACATCTTCGTAGGAGTCGACATAGTGCAGCACATAGGTGAAATTGTGAGGTCCATTCGCGTACTTGCCGAAGAGATTGCCTTTGAGGACCGGCTTCGGGGTAAACGGCGCGAAGCCGGTATTGAGTTTACCTGCGAAGTCGCCACCGCTGGCGAGCGTGACGCCGTTGATGTCCTTGAAGTCGTCCGAATCGAACTCGATGGTGTAGGTCCCTTCAACACCAACGCCAAGCTCGCCGCCGAACACGCCCGGGAAGGTGTATTCAGCGAAGAAATCAACACCGGACGTGTCCTCATCGGCGCCGTTGATGATGTTCACCTCGATGCGTTCGACGCCTGCGGCCGGCGTGCCCAAAGGAAAGACATGACTGCGCAGTGCGTCACACAGTGGCGTTCCGGCACCGGTCTGCCCGTCGGCACACGCGTTTCCGATGTAAGCATCCAGGATCTGCTGTGCGCTTTCTGCCTGGAAGGGGTCCGTGAAGTCGAAGCGCCAGTAGTCGAGCGAGCCATAGAAGTTGCCCACGTCGACGATGAGCCCCGCGTTGAATGACGTCGCCTCTTCCGGTTCCAGATTGGCGTTGCCGAACGTATCCACGGCTTTGAACGCGTTCGCCGCGGCGATGAATTGAAGCGCTGTGGCGCGTCCGGTCAGGAAGCTCTGCGGTGGACCGCGAAACGTAGTCGACGCCGATCCACGCAGTGCAAGCCAGTCCGTCGCCTGCCAGCGGACGGCAATCTTCGGGTCGACCGTGGATCCCACGTTGCCGCCATAGTCTTCGAATCGCAGCGCCAGTTGGATGTCGAGCGTATCCGTGATCGGCACCGCCAACTCGCCAAAGAGGCCATAGATCGTTCGACTGGTCGACGATTCCGTGGCGCCGGCGAGGAACGCAAGGGGCCCGGTAGGGCTTGCACAATCCAGCGTGGTCGCGTTCCCGAGTGCGATGGATGCCGGATCATTGAATGGACACGGCGTCCGATCGAGGTTGTTGATATCGCGCAGCTTCGCATCGAACTTCTCGTTCCTGGATTGGAAGCCGGCCGCCCAGCCGATGGCACCGCCTGGCAACGTCCAGTCGAGATCGCCACTGATCACGGCATCGAACACCAAGAGATCGTTGGTGGTGTTGAAGAACTGCTTGCCGAATAACCACGACTGCAGTGCGTCGGAGTTGGCGACCGCCGGATTGAACTGCGGGTTGACGGCGCCGTTCACCGCGGAGCGCTCGATGGCATTGGAAAACGGGTTGTAGTACTCGCAGCCGTCCACTCCGGGGGTCCCTGTTGCGGGGTCGCATCCGGGGCCACCGAGTCCGTCCAGCGCGAACGCCACCCGCTCGGCGAACATGTCGATGGCGGTCACATCACGCTCACGCGTCGAGTAGCTCACGCCCAGACTGTAATTCAGCTCGTCGTCGAACAAGGCACCTTCGAGGCCCGTGGCGAGGCGGATCGTCTCCGTGCGTCGCTTGCCCTGTTGCGCATCGCCCTTGTAACCGGCGACGCCGAGCGCTCGACTGATCGTAAACGCGCCCTGATCCTCAGCAGCGATGACGGCCCCGCCGCCGCCGGGGATCACGAAGTCGGTGAACAGTCCGGGGTTCTGCGCTTTGAAGTCGATGAGACCCGGGTGCGTCGGGGCGATGAACCGATCGCGGCCGAACAACGACTGCGGCGGGAACGAGGGCGACGTGTTCCAGCGTGGCATGTCCATCAGCGAGTACAGCGCTTCGACATGCCAGGTCGAGTTCTCGCCGATGTCCCAGTTGAACTCCGAGAACGCCTTGTAAGTGTCCTGCTCTTCGATCAGATTGTCGAACTCTGTGAACTGAAACTGACACGCCAGACCGACCACGGCGCCGCCGAGCAGCGCGCAGTTCGGATCAGGACCGCCGGCGCCGATGATTGAGCCGGGCGTTGGAATTCCGTTCGCGTCGATACCGCCGCTGCTCGCAGGCAGGAATCGGGCGGGATTGCCGATGCCCGACCATCCACCGGCGGGGTTTTTCGCTTGCGGCAGCAATGCCCAATCTTCCCGATCGCGGATGCGCAATCGGCCGCGGTGCTGATATTCGCCCGCGAACATCCAGTTCATATTGTCGTTGGCCCAGCCGACGATGCCGTTGAACTCCTGATCACCGTCCGAGTCTTCGATGAACTGATTCGACCCGCGCAGTTCGACGCCTTCGAATCCCGCGCGCGAGATCATGTTGACGACGCCTGCGATCGCGTCGGACCCGTACAGCGCAGCCGCGCCGTCCTTCAGGATCTCCAATCGTGCCAGTGCGGAAGTGGGCAGCGCACTGATGTCGACACCTTGGGTTTCGGTCGACACGTGCCGACGACCGTTCAGCAACACCAGAGTGCGGGCGCCACCCAGTCCGCGCAGATTGATCGTCGAGACGCCCTCGTTACCTTGCCCACCGGCCTGAAACTGATTGGTCTCTCCGAGATTTCCCGATGTCACTCCGAGGTTGCGCACCATTTCGATGATGCTTGGCATGCCGACGGCTTCCAGATCGTCCCGTCGTATCACATCGACGGGCAATGCTGCATCCTCCGGCGACCCCTTGATGTACGAACCGGTAACGACGATCTCTTCGGTCACGCCCTCCGACGCATGCACGGATGTGGCGAATGTCAGGCTCAGCGCAAGTGCTGTTCCCCATAATCTCCTTTGCTTCATAAGAAGTACTCCCAGTAATAACATTCAATAGTTGACCCCTTGGCTTGACCCCAACGCGTCCTGAGCCGAACTCGATGCATTCGGCGTCCGGACGTTGCGACGACACCGTCACAGGGCATAGGACGCACCAATCACGTTCGCGTTACATTTCGTTTCATCTGTTGCGGATGCGTTTCGGCGAACACGCGATTTCTCATGTCCGTCAGCGGCGTAACAAACCCTGGACGCCAACGTCTAACTGCCACGTCCCGGATGCAGATCGCGTGAATTTCAGGACCCTGTGGCATCGGCTTGTGTTGGTGGCAACAGCTTCGGCGGTTGTGATACTGACGGCTGCGCCTGCCCTGGCCGTTAAGAGAAATGGATTCGACCTCAGCGACGCTTCGATTCCGGTTGCACAGATCCGTCACGGTGGTCCGCCGAGGGATGGCATTCCCGCAATCGACTTGCCGGTCTTCGGTGCGAGCGATGCCGCCACGTTCCTCGACGAAGACGATCGCGTGCTGGGATTTGCGCGCGACGGCGACGCCCGGGCGTACCCGATACGCATCCTCGATTGGCATGAGATCGTCAATGACCGAATCGGCGACCGCGGCCTGTTAATCACCTACTGCCCGCTCTGTGGCACCGGCATGGCGTTCGAGGTAGATGCCGCCGATCAGTTCGGCGTCTCGGGTCTGCTCTACAACAGCGACGTTCTGCTGTACGACCGACGCACCGACTCGCTGTGGTCGCAGATTCTCGGTAGCGCAGTCACGGGCCTTCGTAACCGTGAACGGCTGCGGATGATTCCACTTCGCCACACCACGTGGCGCGCTTGGCGGCAGTCACATCCGACGACGCTCGTGATGCAGCCTCCGGGGGGGCGAGCAGTCGACTACACCAAGTCTGCTTACCGCGGTTACCACGACAGCGCGCGCTTGTACTTCCCGGTTGCGGCCACCAGTCGTCTGTATCATCCGAAGGATACCGTCATCGGAATCGACCTCGGCAGCGGCGGCGCGCGCGCGTATCCACTGCGGGAACTCGATCGAGCGACGACCCCGCTGGAAGAGACCATTGGCGGAGTCCGGCTGCGCATTCACTTCGATGCAGAGGCGCGCACCGGTTGGGTCGAGCGCCTGAACGACGACAGCGCCACCGAGTTCCCCAGTGTGCTGTCGTTCTGGTTCGCGTGGTACGCTTTTCATCCCGATACGACAGTCTTTCGACCGGACGCAGGAGAATGAAAGCACGTTGCGATCAGCTGAGGTGGGTCGCGTTGGTGGGCTTGATCGGGTTCGTGGCGATGACGCCGTGTGCATACGCAGATCAGGCCGCGCCAAACTGGTCAGGCCGGACCTCGAACGGCGGAACCATCGACTTCTACGCAGACACGAAGAACCAAGTCTCCGTGCTGATGTTCTGGGCGAGCTGGTGTCCGTTTTGCGCTACGCTGATGCCCCAAGTGCAGATCGTGGCCAACCGGTTCCAGGGTGAGGACGTTAGATTCTTCGCGCTGAATGTCTGGGACAAGGGAGATCCCATCAGTTACCTCAATGCGCGCAGATACACCTTCGAGCCGATCCTCGGTGCGACCCCGATCGCGAAACTGTACGGGCTCAGTGGCACCCCGGGTTTGATTGTCGTGGACCAAGCGCGTCGAATTCGATGGTCGCGACCGTCCGGCATGCGCGACGCGGATATCGCCACGGCGCTCGGCGCGGCCTTGCAGACACTCACGAGTTCTGCGCAAACGCCGCGGGTGGTTGGTGATGAGGCGTGCGGATCTACATGCTGACCTCCCGCGCACGCCGGACGACTCGTCCGAATCGAGTCGCTGCGATCAGCGTCAAGCGCTCCGCGATCTCGGTTCACGGTGGAGGTGACGCTGGATGTACCAATGCAATCGTGCATTGATGTCGGACGTGTTGGGTGAATCCATCAGCAAGTACGACGAGAATCGTCCCTGACGAAGCGCGTCTTCCAATTTGGGGTCGTCTTCGATCGTATCCAACAGCCGGCAGCGCAGATGCGCGATTGAAACGACAATCGACAGGTGCGGTGGCAACCGTGGAGTCCTGAGCACGGCCGTCCGGCTCACGTTGATCGGATGGCCCCCGGTTGACCTTGTTCGTGTTGTCATCAGCTAGGCTCATGACGATCGCGGCATGCCTCGGTTATCCGCATCGTTGCGTTCCGACGGTGAGACTACGGACTCGATCTCAGGCTGCGCACTCAGGGACTGGCATTGGCGCTGACCGCCCGTACGTCGAAATCTGCCATCCGCCAAACATAGGGGATTGGGGAGATTCCGAATCGCAGGTTCGCGACGTCCGGGCGTATCAGCAATGATCAGACGCTTCTGCGCGCAGAACGTTACATTGGTCTTCCGCTGAGGGCGCTGCACTGCTACTGACCGACCTCGAGTTCGCATACACGCGGTCTCGTGACCTGTGTGGCTCGCCGAAGTCCTGCCTCTTCCCCGCTTCGGAGTATCTGACGAATGCCGAGCTCATCCAGCACGTTTGTTTTCGCAAGCGGACACGGTCCATCGCTCGTCGATGCTTCTCCAAGTGCTCCTACCGTTCCAACGGACGTACGATGGGGCGTGATCGATTTTGCTCTCGAAGGTCCAAAGATAGACTCCATCGATCCAGCTGTACGACGTTTAAACTCGAGTTTTCCGGAGGATCCACGCCTCGAACACTCATCGGTGGGCTGCTTGTAGATGAAGTTCATCGCTCCAGCCACGGCATCGCGCCCATGGAGCGTGGCTTGCGGTCCGCGCAGTGCCGTGTGCTTGACATGTCGCGAATCCGTTTGTTGCAGGATCCTCAATGGTCGAATCTGTCGCCGAATGTGAATCTTTCGCTACCTCGGGGCTCTAATGGCCGGCTGGGGGATCCGTTGTTCGATTTACGAGGTTCGACGTTGAGCGTGTACGCTGACTCATCTGAAAAAAATGACAGATATGCGTAGGAGGAGAGCCGACCATGCATTCCGATTGGAATGACGAAGGAGCGTTGGTCGCAGCGCTGAAGTCGCATCAGAACGATGCCTTTGAATTCGCCATACGAAGATTTGGCAAGAACATGCTCGCAACTGCGCGCGCGATCACGGGTCCCACGCCTGCGGAGGACGTCGTTCAGGACGCGTGGGTGACGGTGTTCGAGCGGATTGGTTCATTCGAACAACGATCCTCGCTCAAGACGTGGCTACAGCGCATCGTTGCCAACCGAGCGATTTCCTATCTGCGCTCCCGCTCACGCGAGGTGGCGCTCACACCCAACGATGAGATGCCGAAGCAATTTGACTGGTTCGACGCCAATGGCTCCTGGCGCGTCGGACCGCCGCAATGGGGTGCCGACCGGCCGGAGTCGCTGCTCGAAGCCGACGAGTTGCAAGCATGCCTGGAAAAACACCTACAATTGCTGCCGGAGAATCAGAGGGTCGTACTGGTTCTAAAGGACATGCAAGGGATGTCGTTCGAAGAGATTGAGCGTGAGCTCGGCGTATCATCATCGAATGCGCGCGTATTGTTGCATCGCGCGCGGTTAAAGCTTATGAAGATGGTCGATCACTTCCAGGGGACCGGTCGATGTTGAGCTGCGAAGAGGTGGTCGCTTTATCGAGTCGTTTGACGGACGGGGAACTCACGCGACGCGAACGCATGGGCCTCTACCTGCACATCGCGATGTGCAACCGTTGCAGGCGATTCATCGGTAACTTTCGCGCGATGGTCGCGAGGTTGAAGAACGAGAGTCTGCTCGAGTCCATGGGTGCGGACCCATCACAGGAATCGGTCGAAAAGACGCTGGCAGCGCTGAACGC
>JBGSNQ010000082.1:0-18218 GCA_041739525.1 Pseudomonadales bacterium
GAGAACTTCGCGTCATCGACCACCAGGATTGGAATGTCCTCGTGCGACATGTAAGTTAGCGGAAGGGACTCGGGGAGATCGAAGGTAGATTCAAGTAGGGGTGCAGGGTTGTCAAGGAACCGCGTCGCACGGGATTGGACGATTAATGTAATGCGAGTGGCGTCGGTCGGAATCACGGCGCTGAAGTGGATAAATCATGCCAACGTTTGACATCGTCTCCGAGGTCGACATGCAGGAAGTACGCAACTCCGTCGATCAGGCCAACAGGGAACTGGGAACGCGCTTCGACTTCCGCGGCGTCACTGCGTCGTTCGAACTAGAGGACAACGCCATCCTGATTCGTGCGCCGGAGGAGTTTCAGATCGAGCAAATGGAAGACATCCTTCGCGACAAACTCGTGCGTCGTAAGGTCGATACGGGTTGCCTCGACCCCCAAGGAATTGAAGGCTCCGGCAATGAAAAACGACGACGTCATAAAATCGTACAAGGCATCGATCGCGATCAGGGCAAGGAGATCGTGAAACGCGTCAAGGAATCGAAGCTCAAGGTCCAGGCCAGCGTTCAGGGTGAGAAGATACGTATCACCGGCAAGAAGCGTGATGATCTCCAGGACGCGATCGCGATGTTGCGCGAAGCCAAGCTTCCGATACCGCTGCAATTCGAGAACTTCCGCGACTGATCGGGCCGTAGGGGTGGAGCCAAGCGCCGACGAACCGCTCCTGCGAAGAATCCTCAATCGACGCATCATCATCTGCGCTTTTACCGGCTTCGCGTCCGGACTTCCGTTCTTCTTCCTGATCCAGTTGATACCGGGGTGGCTGCGCAGCGAAGGCGTCGACCTAAAACAGATTGGTTTGCTCGCGCTGGTCCAGCTGCCATACGTCTGGAAGTTCGTCTGGTCCCCTTTAGTGGATCGTTACCAGCTTCCGCTCTTGGGTCGGCGGCGCGGTTGGATGTTGGCGACGCAGGTGGCGTTGATCGTGTCGATGGTGTTCGTCGGTCGCTGGCAGCCGGCCTACGAGCTGCAGACGATCTTGTGGCTTGCCGCGATCGTGGCGTTCTTCAGTGCCACGCAGGACATCGTCTTGGACGCGTATCGTCGCGAACTGCTGCCCGATCTCGAACTCGGACTTGGCAACGCGGTGCATATTCAGACATACCGGCTTGCTGGTCTGATCCCAGGTTCGCTCGCGTTCGTTCTCTCCGACTCGATGCCGTGGGATTTGGTGATCACGATCGTGGCACTGTTCATGCTGGTAGGCGTCGGGCTGACGTTGTCGATCGGCGAAGCGGTTGCGCATCCCGCCGCGCCTCGAACGTTGCGTCAGGCGATCATCGAACCGTTCCACGAGTTCGTGTCGCGGCGCGGGTTTGGATACGCGGCCTTGGTGCTCGCGTTCCTATTCTTCTACAAGCTCGGCGACAGCATGGCCACTGCGTTGGCGACGCCGTTCTATCTGGATCTCGGCTTCTCCCGAACAGAGATCGGACTCATCGCCAAGAACGCCAGTTTGTGGCCCGCCATCGCCGGGGGGTTGGTGGGCGGAATTCTGATGCTTCGATTGGGCATCAACCGCGCGCTTTGGATATTCGGCTTTGCACAACTTGTTTCGATCTTCGCGTTCGCCGTGCTGGCGGAAGCCGGACACAATCCTTGGGTACTCGCGACCGTGCTTGCGTTCGAGTCCTTCGGCATGAGCCTCGGCACGGCGGCGTTCGTCGCCTACATCATGCGGGAGACGACGCCGGCGCTCGCGGCCACCCAATTCGCGCTGTTCAGTGCACTCACGGCACTTCCGCGAACGCTAGCGAGTGCGACCACCGGATTTCTCGTGGAAGGCGCTGCAAACGCACCGTCCGGCGGCGTGATCGAACAGGTTGCACAAGTCTTCACCGCGATGGGCCTGCCTGCTGACGGGCTGGGTTGGACGCGCTTCTTCTTGCTCTGCGCCGTCTGCGCCGTGCCCGGCATGTTGTTGCTGTTCTGGGTTGCTCCGTACCGCGCCGAACAATATGGCGCCAAGCGCGATACTTGAAACCGCTATGGTTGCCAGCGAAATCGAGCCAACGAAATGCGCCCCGATGCACTGAACATGACGCCTTCCTTCTTCAACAGTCGCTGCTGACGTGAAAAACCGCCGGAGTCTTCGGGCAGTGAAATGCCGCCTGCCGCGTTGATTACGCGATGCCACGGAATCTTCGAACCCGCTGGGAGGCGGCTCAGGAGGGTGCCAACGCGCCGCGCGCGGCCTGGTAGCCCCGCGAGTTCGGCGACCTGTCCGTAGGTCGCGACGCGTCCCTTCGGAATCAGCGCGATGACCTGCCAGACCCGCTCGGCGATGCTTGGCTCGTCAGTGCGGTCACGTTTCAACGATCGACTCCTCTCCCGGTGCGCAGCGATTATTTTCCGTGCACGCAGGATCGTCGAGCATCCTCGCTTGAAGTTGCCGATGTTGACCGCATATAGCGGGCTCGCGCGCGAGACTCGCCGCTGCTGAGCATTAAGTCTTGAAACTCAGTGGCGCCTCACTATGATTGGCACTCCCGCGTGGAGAGTGCCAATCGACGAGAGTGCCTCGCCGCTGCGAGTTGATCGAATTGAATAAAGGAATCAGAGACTTGGGAGAAATCTTGCGATGAAAATCCGACCCTTGCATGACCGCGTGGTTGTACGTCGGCTGGAAGAAGAGACCAAAACCGCGGGCGGTATCGTGCTGCCCGACTCCGCAACCGAGAAGCCGTCCCGTGGCGAAGTGCTGGCCGTAGGTCCGGGCAAAGCCCTCGACAATGGCGACGTGCGTGCACCCGACGTGAAAGTCGGCGACAAGGTCATCTTTGGCCAGTACGGCGGCAGCACGGTGAAAATCGACGGAGAGGAACTGCTGATCCTCTCTGAAAGCGAAATCTTCGGGGTCCTCAAGGCCTAACGGTTCGAATCTGGATATATAGAGGAAGAAAGCGATGAGCGCGAAAGACGTACGATTTGGCGATGACGCGCGGCAGCGAATGCTCGCCGGTGTGAACATCTTGGCGGAGGCAGTAAGAGTCACGTTAGGCCCGAAGGGACGCAACGTAGTTCTCGATAAGTCGTTCGGTGCACCCACCGTGACGAAGGACGGCGTATCGGTAGCGAAAGAGATCGAACTGAAAGACAAGTTCGAGAACATGGGCGCGCAGATGGTGAAGGAAGTCGCGAGCCAGACTTCCGACGAAGCCGGCGACGGCACCACCACCGCAACCGTGTTGGCACAAGCGATTCTGACCGAAGGTCTGAAGTCGGTTGCTGCCGGGATGAATCCGATGGACCTCAAGCGCGGCATCGATAAAGCCGTTGCCGCGGCGGTCGTGCAGATCAAAAACATGGCGACACCTTGTGAAGACACGAAGTCGATTGCGCAGGTCGGCACGATCTCGGCGAACAGCGATTCCGCAGTCGGCGAGATCATTGCGAACGCGATGGACAAAGTCGGTAAGGAAGGCGTCATCACCGTTGAAGAAGGCAGCGGGCTTGAGAACGAGCTCGACGTCGTTGAAGGTATGCAGTTCGATCGCGGCTATCTGTCGCCGTACTTCATCAACAGCCAGGAGTCGATGTCGGCTGAACTCGACGACCCGTACATCCTTCTCTGCGACAAGAAGATCTCGAACATCCGCGACATGCTGCCGATCCTCGAAGCAGTAGCGAAGTCCGGCAAGCCGCTGTTCGTGATCGCAGAAGACATCGAAGGCGAAGCGCTCGCAACGCTCGTCGTCAACAACATGCGCGGCATCGTCAAGATCGCTGCGGCGAAAGCGCCGGGCTTCGGCGATCGACGCAAGGCAATGCTGCAGGACATCGGCGTGTTGAGCGGCGCAACGGTCATCTCCGAAGAAGTCGGATTGACGCTCGAAGGTGCGACGCTGGACGACCTCGGTCGTGCGAAGCGCGTTTCTTGCACGAAGGAACACAGCACGATTGTCGACGGTGCAGGTGCACGCAAAGAGATCGAAGGTCGCATCAAGCAGATCCGCGCAGAAATCGAAGATACGACGTCGGACTACGACCGCGAAAAGCTGCAAGAGCGCCTGGCAAAACTGGCTGGCGGCGTTGCGGTGATCAAGGTCGGTGCACCGACCGAAGTCGAAATGAAAGAGAAGAAGGCACGCGTAGAAGACGCGCTCCATTCGACGCGGGCTGCGGTTGAAGAAGGTGTGGTGGCCGGTGGCGGTGTCGCGTTGATTCGCGCGCTGCAGGCGATTCAAGGTCTGAAGGGCGATAACGAAGACCAGAATGTCGGTATCGGCATTGCCTTCCGCGCAATGACTGCACCACTGCGTCAGATTGCTGCGAATGCGGGCGACGAAGGCTCTGTCGTGCTCGATAAGGTTCGCAACCTGAAAGGCAACAAGGGCTACAACGCCGCAACGGGCGAGTATGGCGACATGTTGGACATGGGAATTCTCGATCCCGCCAAAGTGACGCGTACCGCGCTGCAGGCTGCAGCTTCGGTCGCCGGCTTGATGATCACCACGGAAGCGATGGTGGCCGATCTGCCGGAAGACAAAGAAGCAGGCGGCATGCCGGGTGGCGGAATGGGTGGTATGGGCGGGATGGGTGGCATGGACGGAATGATGTAAGAGGCCACGCCTGCCTAGCAAAGAAGCCCCGCTGATGCGGGGCTTCTCTTTTCTGCGACCTTGGAACCTTTCGAATCAGCGCGCTATGATCCGGCGCGGACAACGGTTCCTCTAGGTCGCGCGCAAGCCAGCTGGTTGAACATCGCTACTGAAAATTCTCGAGGGGAGATTTCGCATGGATAACATGGGTTTTGTACTGGACTACCTGGCACGGTGGGGACACTTCCTGTTTGGCATCGCATGGATCGGTTTGCTGTACTACTTCAACTTCGTTCAGGGCGAGTATTTCAAGGAATCCGATGCCAGCGCGCGCGTCGATGTGTTCTCCAAACTGGTTCCGCGCGCGATGTGGTACTTCCGTTGGGCGGCTGCGTTCACGTTCCTGACGGGCGTGTACATGCTGGCCTATCGACACCCGGGCTGGACGCTCGATATCACCGTCGGTGCCACGCTTGGCACGCTCATGTTCCTCAACGTGTGGCTGATCATCTGGCCGAACCAGAAGATCATGATTGCGTCCAACCAACAGATAAAAGGGGGCGGTCAAGCGTTACCCGAAGCGGCTGCCGCAGCACCGAAGGCGGGTCTTGCATCGCGAACGAACGTCCTCTTCTCGATTCCGATGTTGTTCTTCATGGGCGCCAGCGCGCACATGGCTCACGGTGGATTGACGGCCGACAAGCGACTGGCACTCATCGTTTCGCTCGTCGTCATCGCGGCGCTCGAACTCAACGCGATCTTCGGCAAGCAGGGCCCGTTGGTAACCGTTCGCGGAGTCATTGCGAGTGGTCTAGGGCTGACCGTAGTGCTCTGGGCAGTCGTTTCGCTGCTTTAACCAGGTCTCACTTTTCCGAACAGGCTTCGCGCTTGGCCGCGAAGCCCTGTTCCGCTTCGGGCGCGATAGATAAACTGCGCCGCAAATCTCACAGGATCCTTCGATGCCAGAGCCGCGCGCGAACCCGGCCCCGAAGATTTCAGCCGATCCGAACGACACCGGCTACCGTCGTCCCGGTGGCAGAGTACGCGATGGTGGTCGAACGTCGGGTCTGGGCTCGAATCTACTGTTTGCCGTGCTGGTTGGGGGACTCGCCGCGGCGGGCTGGTTCATCACGACGCAACACCAGCAACTGGTGAAGGCGGAGACGGCTCTTTCGCAGGCGGATCGGCGGCTAGCCGTGCTCGAGGAGCGGCTGCAGGTCACCGACCAGGTGATGAGCGAGTCCGGTACCGAAGTCCAGAGCAAACTCGGCCAGTGGGAGACCGAGATCAAGAAGCTCTGGGACGCGAGCAAGCGCGACAAGCAGATGCTCGCCGACGACCAGACGAAGCTGAAGGAGCACGACGGCAGCATCGAAGGGATACAGACCGCGATCAAAGACCTGAAGAGCAGCGACGCGCGCCAGGAGCAGGCGCTGGCGCAACAGACCGCCATCGCGCAGCAACTCGCGAGCGTAGATCAGCAGGTCAAGCAACTGGTCGCGCAACAGCGGCAGCTCACCGATCAGGTCAATGCGGCGCGCCAGAGCGTCAGCGGCATCGAAACAGGACTTACGAAAAGGGTGGTGGCCAACGAAAAGGCCATAGAAGCCATCGATGCTTATCGTCTGCAGCTGAACTCCCGATTGGTCGAACTCCAGACCCGCGTGGACAGCGTCGCTGCTTCAAAGACCCCGTGAATCGGACGAGCGCCCGTAGTCCCAAACTGTGACCGATTACCTGCTTGGCCTTTGATCCGCATCCATACTAAGTGGGGGCAGGGCCAGCGGACGAGGGTCCACACATGATCGGTGCAGACGCGCCACTGTTGGTTTATCGGTCGGCTCACGACCATGCGCTGCTGCAGGTGGCACGCCACGCGGGATGGCGCGTCGAGCGCGCGGAAGCGCTCGACTCAGCTATTGCGATAAGCGCCGCGGCTTGCATTGTATCCACTGACGCGGAAGTCGAGTCGTTGCGTACTCTGTGCCCCAACGCGGTCTGCATTGGCACGTCGAGTTCACTGGAGCGTGTCGACGTCTCGATTCCTGACAACGCGCCGGCTAGCGCCTTATCCAGGTTGTTGGATCACGCGAATCGCGTTGCAGAACTGCATCGCACAACGCGCCGCGATGTCCTCGATTCAGCGGTGCGCCGCACTCGCACTCACCAGCTCGCCGATATTGGTATCGCGTTGTCCGCACAACGAGACCCGGTGAAGCTGTTGGAGACGTTGCTGACCCAGGCACGGGAATTGGCTGACTGCGATGCCGGTTCGCTTTACCTGATCGAAGAGACCGCGGGCGTGCGTAGCCTGCATTTCAAGCTGGCCCAGAACGACACGGCGAACGTACCGTTCAAAGAAGCGCGCTTGCCGCTAACCACCGATTCCCTATCCGGATACGTCGCTCTGAGCGGCAACGAGCTCTCGATTGCAGACGCGTATCGCATCGACCCATCGGAGCCGTATTCGTTCAACCGCTCGTTCGATGAACAGGTCGGCTACAGGACGCGCTCATTGCTCGTATTGCCGATGTGCGACCACAAAGCGCGGGTGATCGGTGTGCTGCAATTCATCAATCGTCGTAATCGGACGCACGATGGCATTACGTTCGTACCGTTCGATGCAGAAGTCACCGACCTGTTGCGGGCCGTTGCAAGCCAAGCTGCCGTGGCGATTCAGAAGAATGACCTGCTGCGCCAGATCAGTCAGCTCTTCGAGAGCTTCGTGCAGGCATCGGTGAAAGCGATTGAACAACGCGATCCTTCAACGAGCGGTCACTCGTTTCGCGTTGCCGAAACAACGACCGCGTTGTTGGCGGCGCTGCCGAATTCCGGTCTTGCGAGGTTCCGGGATCTGAGCGTGAGTTCCGAGCAACTCACCGAAGTTCGTTATGCCGCTCTGTTACACGACTTCGGTAAAGTCGGTGTACGCGAAAACGTACTGGTTAAAGCGAACAAACTGACCGAGGAAAGGCTCGAAGTGATTCGCTATCGGTTCGAGCTGCAGAAGGAGCGCTTGAGGCGAATCGCAGTGGAACGCGAACTCGCGGTGCTGCATGCCGATCCGGTGGAATTCGAACTTGCGAGACGGCGCATCAAACAGGAATTGAGTAGGGATCTGTCGCGGCTAGACGACTACTTCGCGGCCGTCGTTCTAGCGAACAACCCCAACATTCGCGCTGAGGGGGAGTTCAGCCATCTCGAGGCCATCCGGCAAATGGAGTTCGGTGAATTTGACGGCACGACCGGCCACCTCATCACCGATCACGACCTCATGGCGTTGTCAGTTCGTCGCGGAAGTCTTACACCACACGAGCGACGCGAGATCGAAGCGCACGTCAGCCATACGCGCGAATTTCTCGCGGTACTGCCTTGGCCGCCGGAACTGGCGCGCGTACCGCTGATCGCCGGCGCGCACCACGAGAAGCTCGATGGCACCGGCTATCCGGACGGACGGCGCGGCGACGAGATTCCGTTACCGAGCAAAGTCATGACAGTGTGCGACATCTTTGACGCGCTTACGTCGATGGATCG
This sequence comes from Pseudomonadales bacterium, assembly GCA_041739525.1. Lineage (GTDB taxonomy): Bacteria > Pseudomonadota > Gammaproteobacteria > Pseudomonadales > Azotimanducaceae > DATJGR01. The sequence goes on from JBGSNQ010000082.1 coordinate 8,131, forward strand.
TCCCTACAAGCCTGCAGTCTCTGTCGACACCGCGTTTCGAATCCTGAACGAAGAAGCGGCCGCAGGATTGATCGACACCGATATAGTCGGCGTGTTCATCGAAAGCGGCAGCTATTTGAAGGGGCGCTTTTCGGGTGCGGGTGCGCACTCCGCCGCGCGCCATCACAACGCCGTCAGCAAGCAGTACTTATAGGTTCAGCGGCTCAGCGCCAGTCCTGTAGAACGTCCACCGGAATCGGGCGACCATTCACGTCGAGTATCACGCCAGTTTCGGTGATTTCGCGGATTCGCACCCCGGGGCGGATCTCATCGCCTTCGATAAATCTCTTGCCGTCCATGGTGACCGCTCGCATCGACGGATCAGTCCCGTAGACGTGAGTAGAAAACGACAGATCGGCGGTGCTTGCATCGGCGGCTACAACCGGGGAGCGACGATTCGGCATCGGTGGTGGCGAAATGACCGGATTCGGCTCGACGGATTTCTCGAACGGTAGCTCCGGCTCTTCAATCGTGTTGGATTGTGTAGCCATTGCACTCGACGGTGTCGCAGAAGCAACGGACGCCGATGTTGTGGACGCTGACGCTGCGATGCTCGATGGCGCGATATCGGGAATTGCGACCGCCGGCGGTTCCGCGACGCGCGCTGTCGTCTTAGTGGCGACGTCGCGCGGCCAGTATAGCCACGCGGCAAGCAAGCCGGCGTTGATAACCAGCGCCGCAATCAGACCCCATCCCACGGCGCTCGATCGGAACGTGGCATGCGACGGTGTAAGAAGCGTCGGTACAACGCCGCGACTACGCTCCGCCTCAGACTTCTTCAACGCATCGAGAATGTAGGACATGTCAGGCGCCCGCGCTCAGCCTTGGCGTAGCGTCGGGATCCGATGCGCGCATTGCGATCCAGGTCATCGGACCAGCGACGCCATCGGGCACCATGCCGTTCTCGCGTTGAAAGCGCATCAGCGCGCCCTGCAGCCCGTCGTCGAATCGCGCAGGATCTGCAGCGCGCAGATCGATCTGCAGCACGGACGCGAGATGTTGGCGCAGCCAGGCGACCGATGGACCCTCATCGCCGAGCTTCAGCGCCCCTCGATAATCGGGGGGCATCTGCCACAGCACGATGTAGCTGCCATACCAGTGGCTCGCCAATTCGGCTGCGGTCACTTCGACTTTCTGATCGCCGAGTGTGATCGATACAACGTCGCCCCGGTGACTCAGCAATGCGGCGTAATAGGGGTCGGCGCGGTCATCCCATAGCTCCACTACCACCGGATGATCGATGCGCTCGATGTCGTGCCAAGTACCATTCAACTTCAGACACTGCAATCCGACCTGCGGCGCCTGGTTACACGGTACGTCGCTCGGTTGAAGCGGTGTTCCCCAACGGTCGAATACGGCCGCGTACGCATCGCGCTGCAGTTCCGCGGACGGTCTTCCAGCGGGGCGGGCCAGTCGATCAACTGCGGCAGCCGGGTCCGGAACCGCGCTTGGCTGTGCTGCGATCGGGGGTGACTCGAGTTTGAGCGGCTCGCTTCGAACGGTGTCGGTTGACGTGACTACCGGAGCATTCGCGGCGGTATCGGTCGTGATTGTGTCGGCGGCAGATGCCTCACGCTCGGGCTGTGGTGCAGCTTGGCTGATGTTCGCCTGCGGGGGGCGCCATTGCGGATTGCGATCCCATAACGCCCACGCGCCAGCAACCACCAGTGCCGAAGCGGCCACGGCACCGACCCACAGGTGGGGTCGCAACCACGTCTGCTGTCCGAACGCTTCATGAGCCGCCTTCCGCACGATCCGCGCGGTGACGCGCGGGCGGCCTTCGACGTAGGTACCCAGCAGCGCACGATCGGCAATTACGTTGATCAGCCGCGGAATTCCATGACTCAGTCGGTAAGCTTCGTGCGCAGCACCGCGTGTGAACAGGTGCGGATTGCCGCCAACCAACGACAAACGGTGTGCGATGTATGCGCGTGCATCTTCGCGCGTCAGCGCGGCGAGGTGATAGCGCGCCGTTACGCGCTGCACCAGCTGACGCATCTCGCGTCGATCCAGCATCTCGGCGAGTTCGGGCTGGCCCAGTAAGATGATGCGCACCAGCTTGCGCTCGTTGGTCTCCAGGTTCGTCAGTAGACGAATTTGCTCCAGTACCGCGGGCGACAGGTTTTGCGCTTCATCGATGATGACGACCGTGCTGCGCCCGAGTGCGTGTGTTCGAAGTAGATGTTTGTTCAGCCGATCGATCAGGTGTTTGTTGGTCGTTGCGGCGTCACCACGTTCTGGAATTCCCAACTCCTCGCACAATGTCTCGAGCAGTTCATTCACGGTGAGCCGAGGGTTCAGAACGAAAGCGACGTCGAGGTCGTCGGGGACCTCGTCGATCAGACTTCGGATCAGAGTCGTCTTGCCGGTGCCGACCTCGCCGGTGATCAACACGAAGCCGCCGTCCGTACGTAGCCCGTACATCAGATGTGCGAGTGCTTCCCGATGGCGTTCACTGAGATAGAGGAAAGCCGGATCGGGTGCGATCGAGAACGGCTTCTGTTTGAAACGATAGTAGTCGTCGTACATAGTCAGCTCGGCTTGCGCAATTCCTCTATGCGCCGGTCTTTGTCCATCCACAACGTGTCGACCCATGTGCGCAACGTATCCCGCACATTATCGGGGAGTTCCTCACGCGCCTCGAGTAGCTCGGGCGGGACCGGCCTCCCCGCTATTTCAACACGCACGTCACGGCACTGTCCCGAGATGAACTCCCAAAACGACGGTGCGCCGTTTGGATAGACGATTGTGACATCGAGCACTTGATCTACCCGTTCACCGAGCGCGGCAACCACATAGCCGAACCCACCCGTCTTCGGCATGAGCAGATTGCGGTACTTGGATTGCTGGTATGTGTGTTTCTCGGGAGTGAAGCGAGTTCCCTCCATGAAATTCAGAACGCTCGTTGGGCGCTGTCTGAAAAACGCGCTAGCGCGTTGCGTCGCATCCTGATCGTGCCGGCGCAAACTGGGGTCGTTGGCGAGTGCTTCGCGGCTATAGCGACGTACGTATGGGAATCCGAGCAACCACATGGCGAGTCCCAGGAATGGAATCCAGATCAATTGCCGTTTGACAAAGAATTTGAGCGGCGGGATACGTCTCAGAAACGTATCCTGCAGAACCAGAATGTCCGACCAGCTCTGATGATTCGAAATCACGACGTACCAGTGATTGCGTACGAGGGGTCGATCGAGTTGCGTGGCGACCTCGATCTTCGAAATCGACAATGCACGCAAGAGCAGCCGATTACCGCCGACCCACGTGTCGATCACGCGAGTCATTCCGGCACCGATCGCGCCTTTGACACTGGGGATGGGTATCAGTGCCCGCGGAATCGCGAGCAGGTAGATCGGTACGCAACACAGCATTGTGTTGGCGGCGATGAAGAGAATTGCGATTGTGCCCTTAATGAGGAACATCACGCGGTATCGGCAGACTGTTCGTCGATGTTCTTATCATACGACCTTTGGCAGTACCAGCGCGGTACCGCGTGTGAGCCGATGCGTTCGACGACGCATGCGTAGCTTCCTCGTTGGCGCACTGTTGTTGATGGCCGTGGGCTGCGAGACGCTCGGGTTCTACGGCCAGGCAGTGTCGGGACAGTGGGAGATTCTTCACGCAAAGCAATCGAGTGAGCTGCTGATCGAGTCGCCGTCTACGGACGCCGCACTTCGCGCGCAACTGCAGCAGGTACAGTTCCTGCTGGCATTCGCCAGGGAGAACCTGGACCTCGATCCGAAGCACCGCTATTCGAGTTACGCGCGCATCGATCGAAAATTCGTAGTCTGGAACGTTTTTGCTACGCTGGAATTCTCTACGGATCCGATTCGTTGGTGCTATCCCATCGCAGGGTGTGCCACCTATCGAGGATATTTCAAGCATGACAACGCCGACCAGTATGCGCGGCATCTCGCCGGACAGCGGCGTGACACGCTCGTTGGCGGAGTGGCTGCCTATTCGACGCTCGGCTGGTTCGACGATCCGGTGTTGTCGACCTTTGTCGATTGGCCAGATACGGATCTTGCTGGCCTGATCTTCCATGAACTCGCTCACAGCCGTTTATTCGTGCCAGGGGATACCGCATTCAACGAAGGGTTCGCGAGCTTCGTTGAACGGCGTGGCGTGATGGAGTGGCTGCGCGCAGCGCATGATCAGGCGCGCATCGATGCGATGCGCGCACGATGGAACAAGTCGGACCGGTTCGTCGCCTACCTCCTCGAATGGCGGGACGAGTTGCAGAGACTCTATGACCAACCGATCAACACGTTTGCGCGACGTCTGCTCAAGGACGAGTTGCTGGGCGCGGTCGAACGTTGTTACCGAGGCAACTCAGAACAATTGGGTAACCAGGATTGGTTCTTCGAGTCGGGCAAGTTAAGCAACGCGCGTTTCGTGCCTTTGGCGGCGTACAACGAAATGCGCGACTCATTCGAAGCGCTCTTCGTGGAAGCCGGAGAATCGTGGCCGCATTTCTATGCGAAGGCCGCCGAACTCGGCAGGTTGAAAACCGACGCGCGTACGAAGGAACTGAAGGACCTCGAGCATCGTCATCGCGCCGGACGCGTGACAGATTCCGGCACAGTGTCATGCGCTGCACTCGTTTTCTGAAGATCAAGTCACTGTGACGGTTTATGCTCGCAGCGAAACAAAGGAGCAATGGCGATAGCGAGCAACTCTCAGGAATCGAATGTCGACGGGACCTTCTTCTGGTATGACCTCGAAACGACTGGCACTGATCCAAGAACCGACCGGATCATTCAATTCGCCGGTGTCCGTACCAACCTGGAACTCGACGAGATCGAGCCGCCGTTCGCTACCTATGTGAAATGTCCCGTCGATGTGTTGCCCGATCCGTCTGCGTGTGCGGTCACCGGTCTTACGCCGCAACGAATCAATCGCGAAGGGATGGATGAATTGGAGGCATACGTGGCAATCAACCGCCGACTTGCCCAGCCGAACTCATGCGTCGCGGGGTTCAACAGTCTTCGCTTCGACGATGAGTTCATTCGCTTCGGGTTCTATCGGCACTTCATCGATCCTTACGCGCGCGAATGGCAATCCGGAAATTCACGCTGGGACATCATCGATCTCGCGCGCGCGGCCGCAGCGCTACGACCGGATGGCATCACCTGGCCGACGGAGGCGGGTCTGCCGTCGTTCCGGCTTGGCGAGTTGACCACCGCGAACCACATCGAGCACGCCGCAGCTCACGATGCGTTGTCGGACGTCCGGGCGACGATTGGACTCGCGCGCTTGATACGCGACAAGAAGCGCAGGCTCTTCGACTATTTTCTCGGCCTGCGTGATCGGGGCCGCCTGCATCGGATGCTCCGTCCAGAAAGCCCGCAGATGGGCGTGCACATCTCCAGAATGTACCCCCGCGAACGAAATTCACTGGCCGTCGTGATGCCGGTTGCGCGTCACCCGCAGAACCGCAATTCGATTGTAGTCGTCGACCTCGCGTCGGATGTGAGACCGTTGATCGAGTGGAACGCCGACCGATTGAGAGAGGCGCTGTTCGGTACGGACCGTGACGATCGACCGGGCATGAAAGAGGTTCGTCTGAACCACTGCCCGTTCGTTGCACCTATTGCGGTCGTACGCGATGAAGATGCGCGACGCCTCGAACTCGATATTCCGGAAATGCAACGGCGCTTTGAAGCGTTGCGAGCAAGCCCTGGTCTTGCGGTCAAGATCGCTGCCGTTTATGGCAGAGAGGGCACTCGTGCGGCGGCCGACGCGGACGCGGCGCTCTATGACGGTTTCATTAGTGATCCGGATCGAGAGCGGTGTGGCGACGCGCTGACGCAATTGTTGGGGGGCGAGCCGTCGCCGGACATTGTGTTTGCCGACCAGCGCTTGAACGAACTGCTGCTCCGGTTGCGCGCCCGACGCGACGAGTCGTCGCTCTCGCTGCCTGAGCGGTATCGTTGGCGAGCTTGGATGAGAAAGAAGCTGGTAGAAGGAATTGGCGATGCATTGACGCTATCGAAGTTCCGACAGGCGCTGGCCGACTTGGATGCGCCTGGCGAAATTGTAGAGGCGCTGTATGAGCACGCCCAAGCAGTCGAACTGAGGCTCGTCGATGAGGCGGATGTGAGTCGTTGATGCCGGCGTCCGCTGTCGAGTTCTCCGGTGTCTTCAAGCGCTTCAACGCGGGATGGGTGCTCGATGACGTGAATCTTGCGCTTCCCGAAGGGCGAACCACGGCGATCGTCGGCGAAAGCGGCAGCGGGAAATCGACGCTGCTGCAGTTGATGAACGGGGTCTACCTCGCCGATAAAGGCACTATTCGGGTTTTGGGCGAACCGATTCCGCGACGCCACTTGCATGTTTGGCGCCGGCGGATCGGCTATGCGATTCAAGGGGCCGGGCTGTTTCCGCATCTGAATGTGCGCGACAACATCACGCTGCTGGCGAAGTTGTCGCGCCTCGACTCTGCTTTTATAGAGCAGCGTTGCGATTCACTGATGGACGCGATGGGACTATCCACGGATTTGAGCGGTCGATTCCCGCATCTGTTGTCGGGTGGCGAGCAGCAAAGAGTGGGATTGTGCAGAGCGCTCATGTTGCAGCCGCGACTCCTGCTACTCGATGAACCGTTCTCTGCGTTGGATCCGGTAGCGCGAGTGGGCCTCTACGATCTGTTCGTGCGGTTGCGCGATCGCGAGTCGGTGACCACCGTGCTCGTCACGCATGATATCCGCGAGGCCCTTCGTCTGGCCGATCACCTCGTCATTCTGCGAGGTGGGGTGGTGCAGCAGAGTGGTCCGGTTGATCAGGTGCAGGGTGCACCGGCGAACGAGTACGTCAACGTTCTGCTAACGGATCAACTAGCGTGAGACGGCTGCTCGCGACAATCACGCTGATCTGCTGGATGCAGCAACCGTTCGCCGCCGAGCGGGTGGTAGTCGGCAGTAAGGACTTCAACGAAGGTTATCTTCTCAGCGAAGTCGTCGCTCAACTGCTCGAACACGCCGGCTACGACGTGGAGCGCCGGTTCGGGCTCGGCGGCACGTTGATCTGTTACGAGGCGCTGAAGCACCGCGAGATCGACGTCTATATCGAATACACCGGCACGCTGTCGCGTGCGATCCTGAAGCTCGATTCAACGCCGCCGCCAGAGCAACTGAACGTGGCGCTCGCAACTGATCACGTGGAACTGCTCGGCGACTTCGGGTTCGACAACACTTACGCGCTGGCGATGAAGAGCACGCGTGCAGATGCGTTGGGTATCAGCCGAATTTCGGACATCGTCCATGCACATCGCGAACTAAAGGTCGTTGTCAGTCATGAGTTCCTGAAGCGCGCGGATGGGTGGCCTGGCCTTGTTGCCGCCTACGGGTTCGACAGGTACCCCGGCGGCATTGAGCACGGGCTTGCGTATCAGGCTCTAGAAGATGGCGCCATCGATGTGACCGACATCTACTCGACCGACGGCGAGGTCACGCGTTATGGCCTGCGCGTGCTGGAGGATGACAGGAAGTACTTTCCCGAGTATCGCGCGGCACCGCTCGTTCGAACTGAGCTTCCTGCACGGGTGAAGTCGACCATCGACGCGCTGGCGAACAGCATCGACAACGCGCAGATGCAGAATTTCAATTCGCAAGTCACGTTCGGAGGCGTGACGTATCAGCGCGTGGCCTCGGCCATTCTGGCGCAACATGGCATCGTCTCTGCGCGCGGCACAGAAGAGGGTCAGATGTGGAGGTCGCTGCGCCACAACACGCTCGTTCACCTAAGGTTGACGGGTATCGCGCTGATCGGCGCCATCGTCGCGGGCGTGCTGCTCGGTATCGCCGTGTATCGCACGCGTTGGCTATCGAGATCGGTGGTATACGTTGCCGGTCTGCTGCAAACGATCCCATCGATTGCGCTACTCGGTTTGATGATCCCACTGCTGGGAATCGGTACCGTGCCGGCAATTACAGCGTTGTTCCTGTATTCGTTACTTCCCATCCTTCGCAACACCGTAACCGCGTTGGCGACGGTCGATCCCGTGGTGAGCCGCGTGGCTGTTGCCATCGGTTTGAGTAGCTTCGAGCAGTTGCGCTATGTGTTTCTGCCGTTGTCGCTTCCGGCGATTCTGGCCGGTGTGAGGACTGCGGCGGTGATTAGCATCGGTACGGCGACGCTCGCGGCATTCATCGGTGCGGGCGGGCTCGGCGATCCGATCGTCACCGGGCTCGCGTTAAACGACCCTGGGCTGATCCTGCAGGGCGCGATTCCGGCCGCGTTGCTTGCGATCCTGACCGAACTGGCGTTCGAAGCGTTCGAGCGGCTCGTAGTGCCACGGCATCTGCTCGCTCCGGCGGGGCGGGCGCTATGATGAGACCTTAGAGTCGATTTCGTCGAGATACGCTTCGTATGACGACTTCACGGGACTGAAGTCAATTTCCATCGGTGGATCGGAAATCAACGCGGCCCACCAGATGTCGTTGTTGCCGAGGCGCGTAGGTACGCACAGATATTCTCGCCACGGATACGGGTCGTCCCCGTAGTCTTCCACGTGTTCATAGAAGAAGCCGATGCGAGAGCGTGTGGAAAGTGCTTCAAGCACGTCCGGCGGCGCGTGGTGGCGGGCCGCATACTCAACCTGTTCGGTTACCTCCGAATCGTTCAACACGATCAGGCGATACAACGCGCCTTGTGCGGAAACGAACACGAAGCCCGGCGGGTCGTTGACGAGGTAGTGCTCGACGAATCGGTATTGCTTGGAGAGCTCTGCGAAGTAACGAGACACGGCCGGCTCTTCCAGCAGCTCGGGGGGATTCAGTGATAACGACTCTTGAATGGTGCGCTGCTGGTCAAGGAAATACTCGCGCTGCAACTCTTGCGAATAGTCGACGACCATATCGAGTGTAGTCAGGCGGTTCTTCGGAATGTAGCGATCGATGAGGCCGTCGTTGAAGGCGTCCAACGCGAGCTTTTCGTCTCCAACGCCCGACATCAGGACGGTTTTCGTCCACGGATCGCTGATGCTCGTGAGCAGCGATAAACCGTCCATCGCCGGCATCGCGAAGTCCGCGATGACGACAGAGATCCTGTGGAAGCGCTCCATATTGCTGATTTCCTGCTCGATCAGCCCGAGGTCCAGATGAATCACGGAGTCGCGGCGGTGCATCGATCGGGATGGCTTCGTGAAACATCGATCCGGAATGGGACGCAGCCCGAGTTCCTTGTTGATCTGTTCGAGAGCTCGGCGTGGGTTGTGATATGAGGCGTACGCCATGTCGCCGGGCATGCGCACGTCGAGCGCCTGCAGGAACAGTTCGTTGTCGTCCACGAATACGACTGTCGTGGGATGTGAGTACGGCGTGATCGATTGCTCACTCATTGTCGGTCCTCGGGAACAGCAGCGTGAAGCGCGTGTAGACTCCGAACTCGGATTCGCAGGTTATCGACCCGCCCAATCCGTCCATCACCATCTTGCAGAAGCTGAGTCCGATCCCTGAGCCATGCCCGGATTCCGAGGTCGTGTAGAAACGCTCGAAGATACGTTTGAGGTTCTGTGGCGGAATTCCGGTGCCCGTGTCTTCTATGATGATCGCGTGCGCGGCCGTCAGGCTCTGGACGGTCGTCACGGTCAGTTCCCCTTTGCCCGCCTTGTGTACGTAGTAGATTCCGTTCTTCAGCAGATTGAACAGCACATGCACCATGAGCACGTTGGGGGCGTGAATGACGAAATTGCGATCCAGGTCGAGTGAGACTAGATCTCGTTCGTACCTGCCGACGAACGGATAACGGTGCAGTGCTTCGATGACGCAGGCCTGCGCGGAAAAGTACTGAAACTCGTGATCCTCGACGGGCCGTTCCGACGTATTGATCAGAAGACGGTCGATGATGCTGTTCGAGTGGTTGGTCTCTGTTTCGATCTCACGCAGGCTGGTTCTCAGCCGATCCATTTGCCGCCGTCGTATCGGAGCCACCTCGAATCGGTTGGCCTTCGCCAGGTCGTACGCGCGGATGAGCTCGGGAAGATGCATCCCCACGCCTTCGGCCAACGCTTTGATGCCGAGAAACGGGGTTCGGAGTTCGTGTGCGATGTT
>JBGSNQ010000092.1:0-12558 GCA_041739525.1 Pseudomonadales bacterium
GCTCCGCGGTAAGGGCACCCGACAATTCGCGGCTCATCGCCGCGAGCGACGCGGCGCGGCGCTCGCGGTGCGCGGCGATGCGTGCCTGATAACGGATGCCGGAGGTGAGTTCGGTGATCGTCAGCGCAACGATCAGCATCACGGCGAACGTCAGCAGATATTCGGTATCCGACACTGCGAAGGTGAAGTACGGCTGAACGCAGAGGAAATCGAACAGACCGACGCCGACGATCGATGCTGCCACGGCTGGACCTCGCCCCAGGCGGGCCGACACCCACACGACCGCAGTCAGATACAGCATCGCGATGTTGGTGACTTCGATGCGATCGCGAAGGAACAGCGCGAACACGCTGACGAGGGCGACCGCGCTCAACGCTTCGGCGTACGCACGCCAATTCGAGCCGTAGTCGCGTCGATCGGGCTCGTCGATCGGAACGACCGGTGCGGGTTGCTCCGTCGCTTCGCCGCCGACGACCAGCAGGTCTACCGCGCCGGTGCGTTCGAGCAGGGCGTCATACTTCGATCGACCAAACCAACGACGCCATGCAGGGGCGGTGGAGCGACCCAGAACGATCTTGCCTGCGTTCCGTTCGCCCGCGAACGCAATCAGTGCACTCGCGACATCCTGACCGGGAACCGTCGCGGTTTCGGCGCCGAGTTCCTGTGCGAGCCGCAGCGCACGTAGGATCCGGGCGCGCTCGGCTTCAGGCAGCCGCTGCAGCGCGGGCGTCTCGACGTAAACGGCGATCCATTCCGCGCGCAGACTTCCCGCAAGGCGGCGGCCGGCGCGAACCACCTGTTCCGAATGCGCGCCCGGCCCGATGGCCACCAACAGGCGCTCCTTCAGTTGCCACACGCGCTTGATCGCTGCGTCGTCGCGATACTCGCGCGCCTGTGCATCGACGCGATCGGCCGTGCGGCGCAGCGCGAGTTCGCGCAACGCGATCAGATTGCCCTTTCGGAAGAAATTCGTAATCGCGTGAGCGGCCTGCTCGGGCATGTACACCTTGCCCGCCTTGAGGCGCTGAATCAGATCGTCCGAGGGCAGGTCGACGAGCTCCACTTCGTCGGCTTCGTCGAACACACGATCGGGCACCGTTTCCGAGACCCGGATGCCCGTGATCTGTCCAACGACGTCGTTGAGGCTCTCGAGGTGCTGCACGTTGACGGTGGTGTACACGTCGATGCCGACCGCCAACAGTTCCTTGATGTCCTGCCAGCGTTTCGGGTGGCGCGACCCCGGTGCGTTGCTGTGCGCGAGTTCGTCGACCAGCACGACGTCCGGGTGCCGGGCGAGTACCGCATCGATGTCGAGTTCAGACAGCACTGCGCCGCGATACTCGACGCGGCGCTGCGGGACGACTTCCAGACCTTCTACCAACGCTTCGGTGTCGGCGCGCCGGTGCGTCTCCACTACGCCGACCACGACGTCGACGCCCCGCGTCTGCACTTCGCGGGCTTCGGTCAGCATCGCGTAGGTTTTACCGACGCCCGCGCAGGCGCCGAAGAAGATCTTCAACCGCCCCGTTCCGGCACGCGCCTCGGCGCGCTGGACTTTTTCCAGTAATTGGTCGGGATCGGGACGTTGCTCGATCATCAGTGGCAGACGGCGCTCGACGACTTCGCGTTCGGTGTCGGCACCCTACAATTTATCCAGCGCTGTTGCATCGCGGCAGCCGGGGATACACGGGCTTCTTTACGGCTTCCTGACGCAGTCGTCGCGGATCTTGTCGCCGCATTGACGTCACCGCGCGAAGAGCAGCTGCGCTTCGACGTCGCGTTGATCCTTACGCGTTCTTTATCCGCTGCAACCGAATATTTCCTACGCCGTTGCACGCCAAGCCCCACCATTTCGCATACGCAAAACCTGTTCTGGAGATGACGACATGGACCTCCTGTACGTCGGCTTGATCGTCGGCTTCGTCGCCGTCAGCTGCGGATTGACCTTCTACTTCGAACGTCTGCGGAGGCCGCAATGAGCTGGATCTACATTGTGAGCGGCGTGTTGGTGGTCGGGATCCTGATCTATCTGGTGGTGGCGCTGCTGTATCCGGAGAAATTCTGATGAGCGGCAACAGCTATCTGCAGCTCGCGTTCTACGTGGTCGTGCTGATCGGACTCGCGAAGCCGCTGGGTGCTTACATGGCGCGCATCTACGAGGGCCGGCCCTCACTGCTGAGCCGCATCGGAGGTCCTGTCGAGCGCGGCATCTACCGTGCGTGCGGCATCGATGCGTCGAAGGAGACGAACTGGGTCGGTTACACCATCGCATTGCTGATGTTCAACCTGGTCGGCGGCCTCGTCGTGTACGGTCTGCAGCGTCTTCAGGCATCGCTGCCGCTGAATCCGGCCGGCATGGGCGCGGTGTCGCCCGACTCGGCGTTCAACACCGCCATCAGCTTCATGACCAATACCAACTGGCAGGGTTACGGCGGCGAAAGCACGATGAGCTATCTGAGCCAGATGGCCGGGCTTGGCGTGCAGAACTTCGTGTCTGCCGCAACGGGCATCGCGGTGGTGATTGCGCTGACGCGCGCACTCGCACGCCAGAGCGCCTCGACGATCGGTAACTTCTGGGTCGACATGACGCGCAGCGTGCTCTATATCCTGCTGCCGCTGTCGTTCGTTCTCGCGCTGGTGCTGGTTTCGCAGGGCGTCGTGCAGACGTTCTCTGCGTATCCGACCGCGTCGATGGTGGAATCGGTCGAACAGAGCGAGCAGACGCTTGCAGTGGGGCCGGCCGCATCGCAGATCGCCATCAAACAGCTCGGCACCAACGGCGGCGGATTCTTCAACTCCAACTCGTCGCACCCGTTCGAGAATCCGACACCGCTGTCGAACTTCCTCGAGGTGCTGGCGATTCTGCTGATCCCCGCGGCGCTGTGCTACACGTTTGGCGTCATGGTGGGCGATACGCGGCAGGGTTGGGCGATTCTCGCTGCGATGACGTTGGTGTTCGTCGTGCTGCTCGGCGTATGTGCGTGGGCGGAGAACCAGGGCAATCCACAGCTGACGGCACTTGGCGTCGATCAGACGACCACCGACACGCAGCCCGGCGGCAACATGGAAGGTAAAGAAGCGCGCTTCGGCATCGCCAATTCGGTGCTGTGGGCAACCGCGACGACGGCGGCGTCGAACGGTTCGGTGAACTCGATGCACGACTCGTACACGCCGCTCGGCGGTCTCGTTCCGATGTGGCTCATCCAATTGGGCGAGGTGATCTTCGGGGGAGTCGGCTCGGGGTTGTACGGCATGCTGATGTTCGTGGTCGTCGCCGTGTTCGTGGCCGGCCTGATGATCGGACGTACGCCGGAATACCTCGGCAAGAAGATCGAAGCGCACGAGATCAAGATGGCGTCGATCGTCGTGCTGGTGCCGCTGTTCACGTGTCTCTTCGGTACCGCGATCGCGACGATGGTCGATGCAGGAAGGTCGAGCGTTGCGAATCCCGCGGCGCACGGCTTCAGCGAAATTCTCTACGCCTTCTCGTCGGCGAGCGGCAACAACGGCAGCGCCTTTGCTGGGTTGTCGGCGAACACGCCGTTCTACAACACCGCGCTCGGCATCGTCATGTTCTTCGCGCGCTTCTGGATCATCATTCCGGTGCTCGCGTTCGCCGGATCCATCGTCGTCAAGAAAAGAGTTCCTACCGGCGTAGGCACGCTGCCGACGCATGGTCTTCTGTTCGTGCTGTGGCTGGTAGGCGTCGTCATCGTCATCGGCGCGTTGACCTTCTTCCCCGCGCTCGCGCTCGGCCCGATCGTCGAGCACCTGCAGCTGTATCACGGAGCAAACACATGAGCCCCCCGCAAGCAGTTTCCGCAAGTCCGGCAGCCGCTGCCTCGCCGCAGCGCTCGCTGGTGACCGCGAGCATCTTCAAGCAGGCGATGACCGACGCTTTGGTGAAGCTGCTGCCGCAGAACCAGTGGAAGAACCCGGTCATGTTCGTCGTCTACATCGGCAGCGTGCTGACGACCCTGTTGTGGCTCCAGGCGCTCGCAGGCCAGGGCGAGGCGCCGGCGGGTTTCATTCTCGCGATCACGTTGTGGCTTTGGTTCACCGTGCTCTTCGCGAATTTTGCCGAAGCGATTGCCGAAGGCCGAAGCAAGGCGCAGGCCGATACGCTGCGCGCCGCCAAGCGCGACACGATCGCGAAGAAGCTGGCGCTACCCAAGCGCGATGCGGTGGTCACCCGCGTCAACGCTGCCGCGCTGCGCTCCGGCGACGTCTTCATCGCCGAAGCGGGCGACTTCATTCCGGCCGACGGCGACGTGATCGAAGGTGTGGCGTCGGTGGATGAGTCGGCGATCACCGGCGAATCGGCGCCGGTCATCCGCGAATCGGGCGGCGACTTCAGTTCGGTGACCGGCGGCACGCGTGTGTTGTCGGACTGGCTGGTCGTGCGCGTCACTGCGAATCCCGGCGAATCGTTCCTCGACCGCATGATCTCGATGGTGGAGAGCGCGCGACGGCAGAAAACGCCGAACGAAATCGCACTGATGATCCTGCTGGTGAAGCTGACGCTGGTGTTCATGTTCGCAACCGTCACGCTGCTGCCGTTCTCGGTGTACAGCGTCGAGGCCTCGGGCAACGGCGCCCCGATCACGATCACCGTGCTGGTTGCGTTGCTGGTGTGCCTGATTCCGACGACGATCGGCGGCTTACTGTCGGCAATCGGCCTGGCTGGCATCGGCCGGATGTTGCGCGCGAACGTCATCGCGATGTCGGGCCGCGCGGTGGAGGCGGCCGGCGATGTCGACGTGCTGCTGCTCGACAAGACCGGCACCATCACGCTTGGCAACCGTCAGGCTGCGTCGTTCGTGCACGCAGCCTCCGTAACGGAACAGGAGCTGGCCGACGCCGCGCAGCTCGCATCGCTCGCCGACAGCACGCCAGAGGGGCGTTCGATCGTTGTCCTTGCCAAGCAACGTTTCGGATTCCGCGAGCGCGACATCGTCTCGATGGGTGCCACGTTCGTGCCGTTCTCCGCGCAGACGCGTATGAGCGGCGTCAATTTCCAGAACCGTGAGATTCGTAAAGGCGCCGCCGATGCGATCCGCGCTTATGTCACCGGCAACGGCGGCAAGTACCCGGCGGAAGTGGAAACCGCAGTCAACAACATTGCGCGCATCGGCAGCACGCCGCTCGTGGTCGCCGAGGGTTCGCGTGTGCTCGGCGTGATCGAGTTGAAAGACATCGTGAAGGGCGGCATCAAGGAGCGCTTCGCGCAATTGCGTCGCATGGGTATACGCACGGTGATGATCACGGGCGACAACCGGCTGACGGCGGCGGCGATTGCGGCCGAAGCCGGTGTCGACGACTTCCTCGCCGAGGCAACGCCGGAAGCGAAGCTGCAGCTGATCCGCGACTCGCAGGCAGAGGGCCGTCTCGTTGCGATGACCGGCGACGGCACGAACGACGCGCCCGCGCTGGCGCAGGCCGACGTCGCCGTGGCGATGAACACCGGCACGCAGGCCGCGAAGGAAGCCGGCAACATGGTGGACCTCGACTCGAATCCGACGAAGCTGATCGAAATCGTCGAGACCGGCAAGCAATTGCTGATCACGCGCGGTTCGCTCACGACGTTCTCGATCGCGAACGATCTCGCCAAGTATTTCGCGATCATTCCCGCCGCGTTTGCGACGACCTATCCGCAGTTGAATGCACTCAACGTGATGCATCTGACGACGCCGAACAGCGCGATTCTGTCAGCCGTGATCTTCAACGCGCTGATCATTCCGGCGCTGATCCCGTTGGCGTTGCGCGGCGTGAAATACCGCGCGGTCGGCGCCGCGACGTTGCTGCGCGACAACCTGCTGATCTACGGCATCGGCGGCGTGGTCGCGCCGTTCATCGGCATCAAGGCGATCGACATGCTTCTCGCGCTCGTCGGTGTCGCGTGAAGCCCTTCATCGAGAGGAAAGGAGGCGAATCATGATTTTTTCGAACGTGAGACCCGCGCTGGTGATGATCGTGCTGATGACGATCCTGCTCGGCGCGTTGTATCCGGCGGCGGTCACCGCGATCGCATCGGTGGTCTTTCCGTGGCAAGCGGGCGGCAGCCTGATCGAGAAGGACGGCAAGGTCGTCGGTTCCGCGCTGATCGGTCAGCCATTCTCGGATCCCGGTCACTTCTGGTCGCGCCCCTCTGCGACTGGGCCGGTGCCCTACAACGCGGCTGCGTCGAGTGGTTCCAACCAGG
Source organism: Pseudomonadales bacterium (assembly GCA_041739525.1). Classification (GTDB taxonomy): domain Bacteria; phylum Pseudomonadota; class Gammaproteobacteria; order Pseudomonadales; family Azotimanducaceae; genus DATJGR01. The sequence continues at coordinate 6,203 of JBGSNQ010000092.1, forward strand.
GACCGTTGAACCCGGCGCTGACCGACGCGGTCGCCGCGCGCATAGCGGCACTCCGCGACGCGGATCCGGGCAACACGGCGCCGGTACCGGCCGATCTCGTCACGGCTTCGGGCAGTGGCCTGGATCCGCACATCAGCCCGGCGGCGGCGGAGTATCAGGTGGCGCGCATCGCGAGAGTGCGCAATCTCGATCCGGCGCAGGTCAGGGCGTTGGTAGACGAGTTCACCGAGGGGCGGCAGCTGGGATTTCTCGGCGAGCCGCGCGTCAACGTATTACGGCTGAACATGCAACTGGACGCGATCGCAGAGCAGCAGGCGGCAAGCCGTCGACTGTGACGATCGATGTCGCGGCGGCGTACAGCAACCGCCGCGATTCGACACGCCGACGTTACTGCTCGATGTCGATCAGCTCGACTTCGAAGATCAACACCTGGTTCGGGCCAATCTTGTCGCCGGCGCCCGTGGCGCCGTAAGCCAGCTTCGGCGGAATCACCAGCTGATACTTGTCGCCGACCTTCATCAGCTGCAGTGCTTCGGTCCAGCCCGGAATCACCCCGTCCACCTGGAACGTCACGGGTTCGCCGCGCTCGATCGAACTGTCGAATACGCTGCCGTCGGGCAGCGTGCCGTGGTAATGGACTTTGACCGTGTCCTTCGGACCCGGCGTTTTACCCGCGCCGGCCTTCAACACCTTGTACTGAAGACCGGAGGCGGTCGTCTTCACACCGTCCTTCTTCGCGTTGGCGGCGAGAAATGCCTCGCCCGCTTTCTGATTCACTGCGGCATCGGCTTGCTGTTTTGCCTGTTGCTTCGCGATCAGCTGATTCCGCGCCGAGTTCATCGCGTCTTTGATTTCGGCCTCGGTCATCTGCAGCTTTCCGGCAAACGCATCGGCGAGCCCGGCGGAGAACGCCTTCGGATCGATGTCTACGCCCTGCTTCTTGAGGTTTGCACCGATCTCGGTGCCGATCGCGTAGCTCAGCTTCTGCTTCGGATCCTTCAGGTCGGCGCCTTCGGCCGATGCCACGCTTGCGCACAACAGTAGTGCGAGCGCGGTGAAACTCGTGGTCAGTCGGGTTCGCATTAATGCCTCCTCGTTTTCGTGGCGGCACAGTCTGCCTTTCCGGCACGCAGATGTCGCGCCGCAATCGATTCTCAGGCGCAGTTCGCCGGCACGGCTCGCTACAATCGGCGGCTTCGTTTCTCGAGATGCTTCGATGGCCGACTCGCTTCCCAACAGGCTCGACCGCGCGGTGGACGAGGCGAGCGACCACATCCTCGGCCATCCGGCTGCCACCATGACGCTGCTCGAATACGGCAGCTACACGTGCCCTTACTGTCATGCGGCGCACGAGGTGATAGCGAATCTGCGCGACAAGCTCGGTGACCGGATGCGCTACGTGTTCCGCCACCGGCCGAATACCGGTATCGAGGACGCAGAGCGCGCTGCGGAGCTGGCTGAAATTGCCGCGGCGGCCGATCGGTTCTGGCCGGTGCACGATGCGCTGATGAAGCGGGGACCGACGTTCGGTCCGACAGACTTCGCCGACATCGCGGCCGAGTTCGATCTCCCGCTGCGCGACGACACGAATGAAGATGCCTGGCGCGACGCGGAACGGCGTGTGCAGGCGGACCGCGACAGTTCGCAACGCAGCGGTGCACTGCTGACGCCGACGTTCTTCATCAACGGCCGCCGTTACGAAGGTGCCTGGGACGAGAACACGCTGGTCGAGGCGATGCTCGGTTCGCTCGGCCACCGCCTGCAATCAGCCACGCTCGACTTCGTGCGATGGGGTCCGTCCACGGGTTTCCTGTTGCTGGTGATGTCGATCATCGGCATCGCCATCGTCAACTCGTCAGCAGGTCCCGCTTTCGAAGCGCTTTGGAACATGCCGTTCGGTCTGCAATGGGGCGACCACGCGTCGCTCATGCCGCTGCGCGACTGGATCGATCACGGCCTGCTCACCGTGTTCTTCCTCGTGGTGGGTCTCGAGATCAAACGCGAATTCACTGTCGGCCACCTTGCGACACGCCGCGCCGCAATGCTGCCGTTAGCGGCCGCCATCGGCGGCATGACGCTGCCGGCGCTGATCTACGCCGCGCTGATTCCGGCAGGACCATTGGCGGCGGGCTGGGGCGTACCGATCGCCACCGACACCGCGTTCGCAATCGCCCTGATCGTGGTGCTGCGCGACCGCGTTCCGGTCGAGTTGCGGGTTTTCCTCACTGCAGCGGTGATCGTCGACGATCTCGTCGCGATCGGGGTGGTCGCACTGTTCTACTCCGGCGCGATTGACGCCGCGTATCTCGCCGCAGCGGTTGCGGTCACCGTGGTGCTCGTCGGACTGAACTACGCAGGCGTTTACAGACCGCTACCGTATGCGGTGCTCGGCATCGCGTTGTGGATGTGTCTGCATCAAGCCGGCATCCACGCCACGCTTGCCGGTGTGATTCTCGCCATCGTCACACCGACGCGCCCGCCGCCGAATCTGCGCGCGCTGATCGCACAGGCCGACACGGTGATTCACGGCGAAATCGAATACGCGAGCGAAGGTGTGCTGCGCCACGGCCCGTCCGAACCCGCGATGCGCGCGCTCGACGCCATCCACGACCGCATGGAATCTCCTGCAGACAAACTGCTGCGCTCCGTCGAACCCTGGTCGAGCTACTTTGTGCTGCCGATCTTCGCACTCGCAAATGCCGGAGTGGTGTTGTCGTTGGATATCGTGAGCGGTCACACCGGCCTCATCCTCGCCATCGTGCTCGGGCTCGTAGTAGGCAAACCTCTGGGCATCATTGCCGCTGCCGCGCTCGCGGTACGCCTTGGCATTGCAACCAAACCTGATGCCTACTCGTGGCGCCAACTACTCGGTGCAGGGGCGCTCGGCGGTATCGGCTTCACGATGTCGCTGTTCATCGCAGATCAGGCGTTCCCGTCAGAGCCCGATTTCGCGGCTGCCAAGATTGCGATCTTCATAGCGTCGTTGATTGCCGGAGCGGTGGGGACGCTGTTGCTGTGGAGGAAGGCAGAGGGCGCGCGTATGGAGCGCGTCGGCCGCGCCTGATCGGCACCTGGAGGCCATTTCAATCCGGCGACACGCGGTGAAGAACGACACGACCGCGCGGTGTGACGATTACCTTCGAACATGGCCCCAATCAAATGTGCGTGGCAATGCGAGGTTTTGGGCGAGGCTTTCGCTCATCGCGTGGCATTCGTCGAGCACTCGTGGATCAGGGCGGATCGGATTTGTCCAACCGTGCCTGGTTTGGCAATGAAGGCGTGGTGATGAGATGAGCCTCGGCGTGGTCTGAAAGCTCGTTTCGGTTGGACTGCTACGGGCGGTCGTGTCGCCTGTGGAACATCGCCCTATTCAATGCGGGCACATACGGACCGTCCGTCGAGCTCGCGAAATCGAGCCGATGGGCCGGTAACCGAGAACGCACGCGCGATTATTGAACGGAGCGCCTTCGTCGCTGAGCGTCGCGCTCAGGCGTTGAATAGGGCGCTGGTCCACATGTAGGGCTACGACAGTCCAACGGGCGAGACCGTTCAGATCACAGTGAGGCTCATCGCGCCGCCACACCTTCATTGCCAAACCAGGCACGGTTGGACAAATCCGATCCGCCCGGTCCACGAGTTGCTGACCTGTGCGATGAAGGCGCGACGCGCGTTTCTTTGACTGGGGCCATGTTCGAATGCGAGCAGCAATATCGACTGCTTCGATCCAACCGGCCGAGCTGGAGGTGGGAGAGTGCTGAGGACCTCACGCAACGGAAAGGCGCGTGAGAGAGTGGCTCAGGACGGTTCAGCGTGACCGAAGCGGCAACTTCACCGACCGCCGCCGCGGACCGAAGCTCCGTTCCACCGAACGCGAATCAAAGCTCTACTTAACGGCTCTCACGAGCCGCCAAGCACGCCGGCACGATCATCATCGTGGCGAGCACGGTGCCGATTCCAAGAATTAGGCCGAGAGTCTGGTAGGAGCCGTATTCGATCAGTTCGCCGGCGAAGAGCGGGGTTAGCGCCTGGGTGAACAGGACGGCGCTGTTGAGGTAGGCGACGACGGTGCCGCTGCGGTCGAGGCGTGCGCCGGTGCCGAATACGAAGGGCGTGGAAAAGCCGAAGGCAAAACCGTTCAGCAGCACCGGCACTTCGAAGGCCCAGGTGGATTCGGCGCCGATCTGTACCGCGCAGGTCAAGCCGGTGGCGAGTACGCCGACGAGCAGCGGCACGATGCTGGTGACGCGGCTCGATACCCACACGGCGGTCATCGAGCCCACCACCGTGAGCAGATTCGATCCGGCCAGCCATCCGGCGATTTCGGGGGCGGCGATGCCGGCGTTGATACCGCTGCGTTGCGCGAAACTCCACGCGGCCTGGCCGATGAAGGTGAGGCCCGCGATGGCGACCACGAATGCGACGATCGTTGCGCCGCGCCTCGACAGTATTGTTGGCGGAATGCGGGCTGTTTCCGACGAATGTGGCACAGCGCCATCCTGCTGCGCCCGGATCATGACGAAGAGCGGCAGCAGCGCGAGGGCGGTGCCGGCCGATACGAGGTAAAAGCCCAGTAGTCCGTACCGCGCGATGACGATGCCGCAAACACCCATGATTGCAGTGAACACGAGCGTGGTGCCTACCATGGCGATCGCGATGTAGCGATCGGGGTCGTGGCGGCGTGAGATCAGGATGCTGGCGGCGAGCAGCGCGAACGATGCGCCAATGCCGGAGAAAGCGCGCACGCACAGCAGCAGCGGGAGTTGCGTGGCGAACGCGGATGCCAGCTGAGCCGCGAGCACCACGGCCGTTCCCACTGCGGCGAGCCGGAAGGGTGGGAAAGCCACGAGCTTGCGCGAGAACAACGTCAGTGAAGCGGCCGCCGCCAGCAGTTCCACCGTCATCACGAGGCCGGCGTCGGCCTCTGACAGATGCATGTTCTCCATGAGCGCGCCGATGTACATCGGCGAGAGGCTGCTGAGCAGGTTGCCGACCAGCAGGGTCCCCATCACGCCGGCCATCATCAGACCCGCAGCCGCGCGACCGACACGCGGCGAGGCTGGGGTCACTGACGGATTTCTTGAGGTGCGCGGGTGCCGCGGGTGCCGGACGAAGCAAAGTAGTCTTCGAGACGCTTGCCGGGTTCGTCTGGAAAGGTGGAGCGTAAGCCGCGCGCCGTGGAAATACGGTCCACACGGAAGCTGCGGAAGTCCTGGCGCAGTTCGCACCAGGCACCGAGCGTCCAGCTCTTGCCCCAGTACGCGAGCGTCAGGGGCCACACGATGCGTTCGGTCGTCTCACCGCCGACGTCGTGATACTCGACGAATACGCGCATGCGGCTGTTGATGGCGTCGCGCACGTCGCCAAGCATCTTGGTGGTGGACTCGGACATCCTGACATCGGGAACGACGAGCCGTTGCGAGTGCAATTGGGGCCGCAGCCGCTCGGGCAACACCGCGTCCACTTTGGCCAGGATCCGGTCGGCTGCTTGTGCCATGCGCGTATCGCCCCACGACTTCGCCACGTCGGCGCCGAAGACCAGCGCCTGCAGTTCCTGTTCGTCGAACATCAGCGGCGGAATTTGATAGCCGCGCCGTAAGCAGTAACCGACGCCTGCTTCGCCTTCGATCGGAACGCCCGAAACCATCAGGTCCTGTATGTCGCGATAGATGGTGCGTTCCGATACCTCCAGCCGGTCGGCGAGGATCCTGGCGGTGAGCACGCGCCCCCGGCCGAGCAACAGGACGATCTGGAAGAGGCGGTCGGCAGGTCTCATGGCGGGAATGCTACCACCGCAACCGACATGCCCGACCGTCCTACTGACACACCGTTGTCAGGAGAGTTCGGAAATACGGGCTACGCCGTGTCTCCTACTGTCACATAGCTGTCAGGAGAGACGTCATAGGATGGCACCCCGGTGAAGGAAGACGGGAATGAAAGGACATTGGAGAACGGTCATGGAATCGATGGTTGAATCGTTGCGCGACAAGTGGAATCGAACCTCGCAAGACCACGCCGCCCTGCGCGAGATGCGCGACTGGTATCGGCGTTGGGTACAGGTGCGTGAGCTGCGCTATCAATACCTGGCCGACATCCTCGACGACGTCGATGCGATTCGCGCCGAAGGTCAGCGCCAGACCGGTTCGGAAGAGCCGAGTTCGGTGGCCGGCAAATCCCAGCGCATGGGTGTGCCGTCGATGGAGGCGGGCGGCGACAACCGGCGCGCGTCGCCCCAGGGCGTGCGCTCGATACCGGCGGCCAGGTCCGCTTCCGATTCGCGGGTAACCGAGGACGAACTCGGTTGATTGCCTGCTTCCACCAGCAGTCGCGCGGTTCGCGCGAGCGCGAACTGCGCCGTG
>JBGSNQ010000137.1:0-4865 GCA_041739525.1 Pseudomonadales bacterium
ACGCGGCTCACCGACAAGCGCCGCATCCGTCGCGACATCGCCGACGTGTTCTGCACGCTGGAGGAAGGCGCGCGTGGCACCCGCGCGCTGGAGTGGCGACTGGTGGACGAAATCGCGCCGCGCTCGAAGTTCGAACAGGCCGTTGCGGCGCGTGCAGCCGAACTAGCCGCCCGCTCCGATCGCCCCGCTGCCGAAGAAGGCATTCCGTTGACACCGATCGAACGCACCGTGGACAAGACCACGCTGAAATATCGGTACGTCGACATCGCGTTCGACGATGTACTCGCAACCGCCACGGTCACGCTGCGCGGCCCTAAGGGTAATTTGCCCGACAATCCCGCCGAGGTGCGCGCGATGGGCGCGAACATCTGGGCACTGGCGCTGTTGCGCGAACTCGACGACGCGCTGTTGTATCTGCGCTTCAACGCGCCGCAACTGGCAACGCTGGTATTTCGCAGCGAAGGTTCGCTGGCGCGCGTGGCACAACACGATGCGTGGCTCGATACGAACCAGTCACTGTGGTGGGTGCGCGAGATCCGGTTGCTCGCGCGACGCACGTTGAAACGCCTCGATCTGACGTCACGCACGCTGGTGGCGCTGATCGAACCCGGCAGTTGCTTCGCCGGTTTTCTGGCCGAAGTGTTGTTCGCTGCCGACCGCAGCTACATGCTCGACGGCGCGCTCGGCGACAACACCGCTCACGCCGAGTTTTCGCTCTCCGCCGCCAACTTCGGCGACCTACCGATGTGCAACGGGCTCAGCCGGCTCGCCACACGCTTCTACGGCGATCCGGCGGCGTTGCAGCGCCTTCGCACGCTCGTTGGCAATCCGCTCGACGCAGCCGCCGCCCGAGCAGCCGGTCTCGTCACGTTCACGCCCGACGAGATCGACTGGCGCGATGAAATCCGCCTGCTGCTGGAGGAGCGCGCGAGCTTCTCGCCCGATGCCCTCACTGCGATGGAAGCAAACCTGCGTTTCCCCGGCCCGGAAACGCTGGAGACCAAAATCTTCGCGCGGCTCACGGCGTGGCAGAACTGGGTGTTCCAGCGACCAAATGCCGTGGGTGACGAAGGCGCGCTCAAGCGTTACGGTACCGGCCAGCGTCCTCGCTACGACAAAACCCGTATTTGAGTTCAAGCCGTATTTTGATTTCAAGGAAGTTTCATGAGCGCCGTCGATTACGCCTCGCTGATTCCGAACAACGTCGACCTCGCATCCGACCGCGCACTGCAGCGCGCGCTCGAAGCGTGGCATCCGAAGTTCCTCGACTGGTGGCGCGGCATGGGTCCCGACGGCTTTCAGGACGTCGAAGTGTTCCTGCGCACTGCCGTCAGCGTAGATCGCGCGGGCTGGGCGAAGTTCGGCTTCGTGAAGATGCCGGAATACCGCTGGGGCATTCTGCTGGCGCCGGCTGAACCCGATCGCAAGATCGGTTTCGGCGCGCACAAGGGTGAACCCGTCTGGCAGGAGGTTCCGGGCGAATACCGCGCACTGCTGCGTCGCCTGATGGTGATTCAGGGCGACACCGAACCGGCCTCGGTGGAACAGCAGCGCCATCTCGGCAAGACCGCGCCCTCCTTGTACGACCTGCGCAATCTGTTCCAGGTGAACGTGGAGGAAGGCCGTCACCTGTGGGCGATGGTGTATCTGCTGCAACGCTACTTCGGGCGCGACGGCCGCGAAGAAGCAGAGATGCTGCTGAACCGCCGTTCCGGCAACGTCGACACCCCGCGCATTCTCGGCGCCTTCAACGAGCGTACGCCTGACTGGCTTTCGTTCTTCATGTTCACGAGCTTCACCGACCGCGACGGCAAGATGCAGCTCGAAGCGCTCGCGCAGTCGGGGTTCGACCCGCTGTCGCGCACCTGCCGCTTCATGCTCACCGAGGAAGGTCACCACATGTTCGTGGGTAAGAGCGGCGTCGAGCGCGTTCTACGCGCGACGTGCGCGGCGATGAATGCCAACGGCATCAAAGACCCGCGCGACATTTCCGCCGTTCGCCGCCACGGCGTCATCGACCTGCCGACCATTCAGAAGAAGATCAACTTCCACTACTCCGTAACGCTCGACCTGTTCGGTTCCGAGATCTCTACGAACGCGGCCAACGCGTTCAACGCGGGTATCAAGGGGCGCTTCCACGAAGACCAGATCGACGACGACCATCAGTTGCAAGGCGCGACGTACCGTGTACTGCAAGGCGTCGATGGACGCTTCGAGTGGATCGACGCGCCGGCGCTCAGCGCCATCAATGCGCGGCTTCGCGACGACTACATCGTCGACTGCGAACCGGTGCTAAGGGCATGGAATCGCGTCATCTCGGACGCTGGTATCGATTTCCAGCTGCGGCTTCCGCATCGCGCGTTTCATCGCAAAGTCGGCGACTTCTCCAGCTTGTCTGTAACGCCGTCCGGCGACATCGTCGACGCAGCGAAGTGGCAGAGCTCCGCGACGGAATGGTTGCCGGGGGAATCGGATCTCGAGTACGTGTCGTCGTTGATGCAGCCGTGCCATTCCGTTGGCGCGTTCGCGCCGTGGATCGCAGCACCTTCGAGCGGCGTCGGCGGCAAGCCCGGCGACTTCGAGTACGTGAAACTCGCTTCCTGATACGGTGAACAACGTGTCCGTCGAAAGTTACAACGCGGCCGACGCGTTGCTGCTGCCGAACCGCGTGCACGGTTCACGCGTTGCGGTGATCGACGACGCCGGTTCGTATACATACGCGGAAATCGAACAGCAGGCGAACCGATTTGCCAACCTGCTTCGCGCGCGCGGACTCACGCATCGCGAGCGTGTCTTGCTGTGCCTCGAAGACAGCGTCGACTTTCCGGTGTGTTTCCTCGGCGCTATGCGCGCCGGCGCCGTTCCGGTGCCGCTGAACACGCTGCTGACCGCAAAGGACTACGCATACATAGTGGCCGACAGCGAAGCGAAGCTGCTGGTCGTCTCTGCCGGACTCCTCCCCGCCTGGCAGACCGTGTTCGATGCACCGGCGCCCCTCGATGTGCTCGTGTCCGGAAAATCGGATTCGCATCGCTCGCTTGAGGCGGCACTCACTCATGTGTCGGACGCATACGCCGTCGCCGCGACGCAACGCAACGAGCCGGCATTCTGGCTCTACACATCGGGTACTACGGGCAACCCGAAAGGCGTGATCCATCGCCACGGCGATCTCGAGTTCACCGCACAGACATACGGCCGCCACATCCTCGGCATCACCGCCGACGACATCGTGTTCTCGGCCGCGAAACTGTTCTTCGCGTATGGGCTGGGCAATGCGCTGACGTTTCCGTTCTCGGTAGGCGCTACCGTGGTACTCACATCCACTCGTCCGACGCCGGCCGTTGTCAAAGCAATTCTCACGCGCCACCGCCCCACGCTCTTCTGTGGCGTCCCTACCTTGTACGCGATGTTGTTGAGCGAAGCCGAACTGCCGCCGCGCGATCGTTTGCGGATGTGCATCTCCGCCGGTGAAGCGTTGCCGGAGACGCTGCTGCAGCGATGGCGCGACGGCGTGGGGCTCGACATTCTCGACGGCATCGGCACCACCGAGATGCTGCACATCTTCATCAGCAACAGCGCCGGCGACATCGCGCCGGGCACGACAGGTCGTGCGGTGCCGGGCTATGAGGTGCGCGTGGTCGACGAACACGGCCGTGAAAGTGTCGACGATGTGATTGGTGATCTCGAAGTGCGCGGCGACAGCGCGGCCGTCGGTTACTGGAAGTTGCCGGCACTGTCGAGTGCGACGTTCCGCGACGGTTGGGTGCGCACCGGCGACAAGTACCTGCGCCGCCCCTCAGGACACCTGGTGTATTGCGGGCGCCGCGACGATCTCTTGAAAGTGGGCGGTATCTACGTGTCGCCTATGGAAGTGGAAAACGCCCTGCTTGCGCACCCGGCAGTGATCGAGGCCGCGGTCGTGGGCGCAGAGGACGGCGACAAGCTCATCAAACCGAAGGCGATCGTCGTGGCGCGGTCGCCTTCTCCGGAACTCGCCGACGAATTGATCGCGCACGTCCGCAGCCGGCTCGCCGACTACAAGCGTCCGCGCTGGATCGAATTCGTCGACGCGTTGCCTAAAACGGCAACCGGGAAGATCCAGCGCTACAAGCTGCGCTAGCGGACCTCAAGTTGATTTCCGGGCCGGCGACCCTCATCTCGCACGGCACGGCTGCGCATCCATGCGCCGCCGAAAGGAATGCCATGAGCAACATCCGTTGGTTGAATGGGGTCGAACGCCACGCCGAATCTGGTCCGCGAAGGCCTTCGCGCGACGACGCAAGCCTGCTGGACGCGTATTCGCAGGCGGTCGTCGGCGTGGTCGAAGCGGTGGAACTGGCCGTGGTATCGGTGGAAGCCGACGGCGGCCGTGAACCGCGTGGACAAGGCTCAGGCTTCTTCGTCACACCCGACGGCTATCTGCTGACGAACGACCACGTTGCCGAGCATGTCGGCAAACGCGCCATCGTGACGCTGAGCGATGGGCGACGCATCGAAGCGCGCGTCGTCGGCAGCGACCCTGCCACCGACCTCGCGGTGTTGCGCGCCAACGCATCGGCGTTGCCGTTCGTCGAGATCGGCAATTCCGAAACGTTGCGTCCCGGCCAGCTCGCCGTCGCGATCGGCAATCCACTCGGCTTCCAGTCGACGGTGTCGGCCGGCGTGATCAGCGCCATCGGGCGCGGCCTGCGCGCACGCAACGGTCGGCTCATCGACAACGTCATCCAGCACACCGCGCCGCTGAACCCCGGTAACTCCGGCGGACCGTTGCTCGATTCCGCGGCGCACGTGGTGGGCGTGAACACCGCGATCATCGCCGCCGCGCAAGGCATCGGTTTCGCGGTGCCGAGCGACACCGCCGGCTG
>JBGSNQ010000141.1:0-7527 GCA_041739525.1 Pseudomonadales bacterium
CGTGATCACGTGCATCTTCTGATCGAAGCGCACACCAACCATTCGATCGCCTGCGGGATGAAGAGCGTCGGTGCACGAATCGGCAAGCTCGCCAACCGGCTGTTCCAGCGCAAGGGCAAAGTGCTCGACGGTCGCTATCACCTGCGCCCCTTACGCACACCGCTCGAGGTGCATCGCGCGCAGCGCTATGTGTTGCTCAATCACCGGCATCACGCCGCGCGGCCGCGCAAGCCGACACACTCGATGAATCGGGTCCAAGCCCAACCCGATCCGGCCAGTTCCGGCCGCTGGTTCGACGGCTGGCGCATCGCCACCGTCCCTCCGAACCTACAGACACCTGCGAAGTCGCCCCCGCACGAACCTGGCTGCTGCAAACCGCCTGGCGCCGTCACGGGCTCATTCATCCCATGGACGTCCCTTAAAGCCCTACGCGCAAGCGGCCCATCAGTGAGAGTGAGCCGCCGAACCCTCGAGCGTCACACTGGTGTGGCAGTCGTCGTTCGGCGCGGCGCACGGGCCTTCTTCGATCTGCACCGTTGCGTGCTCCACGCCGAAGCGGGTGCCGAGGTTCTCGAGGATGACCGCGAGAGTTCGTTGGCGGTCCGCATCTTCGTAGAGCTGCGCGTGCAACGTGACGATCGGGGCTTCGCCCGTCAATGACCACGCGTGCAGGTGATGGATGTCGCAGACGCCGGGTATCGCGCGCAACTCTTTCTCCACCAGCTGCGCATCGAAGTTGTCCGGCGTGCCTTCGAGCAGTACGTGCGCGGACTCGCGCGTCAACTGCCACCCCGAACGGAGAATCAGAAACGACACCGCAATCGACAAGAGCGGGTCTGCCGGCAGCCAACCGAATGCCAGGATGATGCATGCGGCCGCGATCGCCGCGGCTGAACCGAGCACGTCGCTCATCACGTGCGCGCGAGCGCTGCGTTCGTTCAGCGAACTCGCGCCGGCCAAGAGCAGATATGCACCCACGTTCGCAACCGCGCCGACGGCGGCAACCGCGAGCATCATGCCGCCGTTCACGTCAGGTGGCGCAATCACTCGGCGCGCTGCTTCGACCAGCACCCAGATCGTGAGTGCGAGCAGGGTGAGTCCGTTGGTGTACGCGGCGAGCGTCTGAAAGCGCCGGTTGCCGTATGTGCGGTCGGCGCTCGCCACACGGCGACCGAAACGGATTGCCAGGATGCCGAGCAGCAGCGACGCACAGTCCGCGAGCATATGAGTTGCTTCGGCGATCAGTGCGATCGAATTCGACCAGAACCCGCCCACCGCTTCGACCACGGTGAATGCAAACAACACCACGAGGGCGCGCTTCAGCCGCTGCTCGCTCGCATGTGCGGGTGTGAAGTGCGAATGATGAGCGTGGCCGTGGCCGGCATGATCGTGGGAATGAGCGTGCGAGTGGTCGTGATTTGCCATCTCAGGTCTCCACTATCACCACGGCCAGCCCCAGTGCGATCAGCAGGCCGCCGAGAATCTTGCCTTCGTGCTTTTCGAATCTCGCGAAGCGCGCCCGCCCGAAACCGAGCAACGTCAGCCATGTCAGCAGCAACATACCGGTGAGCGTTGCAACGGCGAGCGTCGCACACAGCACCGCAAATCCCGACCAGCCGAATTTCGCGCCGGCCACGAATACCGGCAGAAATCCTTCGCACGGTGAAAACGTGAGCGCCGTGAGCAATCCCGTGACTACCGCCTTGTCGCTGAGTTGCGCTTGCGTGATGCCCTGGCGGCCGTTGCTATGTGCGGTCGCATGAACGTGGCCGTCATGCCCCTGTGCGTCAGCATGCTCGTGCGAATGCTGCTCGTGCGAAAGATCATGCTCGTGATGGTGCGCATGACCGAAGTGGCGGTGGTCGTCGGAGCCGCTCAGCAGATAGTGGATGCCGAAAGCAATCAGAATGCCGCCTGCAATGTACGGAAACACACCGCCGATCCATGAGTCCATCGCGATACCGAACCAGGCGATCGCGGCACCGATGGCGATCGTGAACAGTACGTGCCCCGATCCGGCAAGCGCGGTGATCGCGAGAGTTTTCCTGTGCGTCCAGTTCTGACGCCGGCCGGCCAGCACGAATGGCAGCCAATGCGTCGGCAACGCCGCGTGCAGCAACGCAACGGTGAGCCCGGTGGCTGCGATGCTGCCGAGCAACGCTTCGTTCATCACAAGTACTTCGTCACGGTTTTGAACTCCTCGATCGACGCACGCGCAGACCTGCCGTCGGCCGCTTCACCGAGACAATGATCGATGTGATCGTGGATCAGCGTCTTCTTCGCAGCGCGGATGGCGCTTTCAACGGCCTGCAGTTGTTGCGCGATTTCGAGGCACGGACGGCCCGACTCGATCATCGCGGCGATGCTGCGCACCTGACCTTCGGCGCGCTTCAAACGTTTGAGAATCTGCGGGTGCGCTTCGTGTAGTGGCTGTTTGTGCATCGTTCGATCTCATACTGTAGGGGGGTATAGTATGTGACCAAAAGGAATCGTGCCAGTGTGGTTTCAATACTCCAGCGATTCGACCGCGTGCGGTGGAGTGGTACCCAGAATCCGCGCCAGTGTCGCTTCGATGGTTGCCGCGTCGTTGTCGAAGCAGCCGTGCGATGTCTTGATGTTCTTGCCGGCCGGCCCGGTGGAAACGTCGCGCGAATCGAGTACGTGCAGGTTCGGGTTGCCTGCACCCCAGAACGCCTGCCACCGCGGCAGCGCGGGCGGCGTGGTGCGATCGTTGAAGTTGTCGTTGCCGCCCGGTTTGAACACCCTTTCGAGACCGAGGATCGGCGTCTTGTGATCGGATTCGAGTGCGCGGCTGACCAGATATAGCAACGACTTCTGATACGGCCCCACTGTGTCGTCGAGTTCGCGCCGGTCGGAGAGCAGATGGATGTGGAACGACGATTTCGCGAGCAGTCCGCTCTTCACTGCCGGTTCGTAGCGATCGAGTGCAAACGCGACGGTACATGCGGGTGCATACAACGAGCAGGATGCAATCGTCAGCTTCTTCGGCTCGAGCAGGTCGAGCAGATGTCCGAGCAGGATCGAGCCGGCAGAATGGCCGATCAAGTGCACGTCGACGTTCGGCACGCGCTTCTTCAGGTCGAGCAGCGCGGCGGCGATCATCGCCCCTCCGTGGTCTTGTTCGGATGAAGCGGACGCGTTCTGCTTCATCTGGCTCCAGATCGGCTTCACGGCCGGTCTGACGACTACTTCGATGGTGCGGTCGAAGGCTTCGATTGCCGCTTCCTTCACGCGGTCGAATACGTCTTCGATGCCTTCCGGGCGCGGCACGCGCTGCAGCTGATCCTGGATGATGTCGCTCAGCGTTTCGATGGCGCCGGTCTTCCACGTGAGGAACAGCGGATAGATGCCGTTAGCGGCGAAGTAGGGCGCGAGCGTGCGGATGCGCTGAATCGAACCTTGTTCGTCGTTCAGGCCGCCGTGCGCGTAGATGGCGAGCCGTGGTGGCTCGGGCTGGGCTTTAAACCACGCCGCCGGCGCTTCCGAAACGACCGCGTGCACGCTGGTTTCAGCGTTCTCCTGTTCGACGATGCGATTGATCACCCGGCCGTCGTTGTCCATTACCACGGTGTGCCGATACGCGGCGTCCGCGGTCCACGGTGCGACGATGGCGTTGACGCGTGGCCGATTGTCTTTCGGTGCCGTCGTCACGACGAGTCCCTCGGAACGCGCGAGCACAACGCGCGGCGGGGTCGTCTTCAAAGTGGTGGGTACCGCGGTTTCGGCCGGAACGCCCAGTGCACTTACCCACGCATCGCTGCCGTGCTTCTTCCATTCCGAATACGGCAGCGTGGCGAACCCCTTCAAACCCCAATCGGTGTCCCAGGAGTTCTGCACGACGAAACCGTGTTCGTTGTAACCGACCAGCGCGAACGCATGGCCGCCGATGCTGTCCGGATCCACGATCGGTTGAATGCTCGGCAGCGACACGTGGCCCTTCACGGCGCGTATTTTCGATGTGACGTCCCACCCGTCGTGCACGTCTGACGATACATAGATGGCGCCCACTTCCAGGATGGCCGCCTGCATGTCGACAACCGAGGTTTTATCCACGCGATAGTAGACGCCAAGCTGACGCTTCAACGCATCGGCTTCCCATCCCGACCTCGGTTTGATGAATCGGACGCTGCCGTTGCTGCTGCGATAAGGCCACAGCGCTTCGGAGCAGACGCCGTGTTTGTTCCACGCTTTCAGCGCGCCTCGGCACGAAGAGCCTTCGTAGTCTTCGCCGGGCCACTCGTCGTAGAAGCGCGCCAGGTGATAGAGCATGCGCGTGCTGACGGGTTCGATCTTGCGCGCGCGGCCGGACGATTGTGCGCGTCGCCACAACAGATAGTTGACCACGCACGCGAGACCGAATCCGGTACAGGCACCTTCGCGCCCTTGTGACAACACCAAGCCGGCGCCGACATACGCCGGCAGCAATTTCCGAACGTCGGCGTCATTTGGAAAACGTGGCGGCAGGGAAGCGACCGCCGGCGCGTACTCGCGGTCGCGCAGGTCGATCCGATCGGGACGTGCGTCGAGCTTCCTTCCGAGCGCGGTCACGAATTTCGACGGCATGGTCGACACCCCCCTGCGTTCCCGATGGTCGATGGCGCGAGATCATAGCGCCGGATTGCTCGACCACGTCATCGACGCCGTGCGCGCGACAGGTACAATGCCGCGCCCATGGACATCATGCTGTTGCTAAAAGCGCTCGTACTCGGAGTGGTCGAAGGCCTTACCGAGTTCCTGCCCATTTCATCGACCGGTCATCTGATCCTCGTCGGCGATCTGCTCGGCTTCAACGATCAGAAGGGGCTGGTGTTCGAGATCGTCATTCAGACCGGCGCGATGCTGGCGATCCTGGTGGAGTACCGGAAGCGTTTCACCGGCGTGCTGCTCGGACTCGGATCCGATCCGAAAGCGCGTTCGTTCGTGATCAATCTGATTGTGGCGTTCATTCCAGCCGCTGTGCTCGGCCTCGCCTTTAACAGCGCCATAAAGGCGGCGTTGTTCAAACCGGTGCCGGTGGCGATCGCGTTCATCGTGGGCGGGTTGATCATCATCTGGGTGGAACGCCGCAAGCACGTGGTGCGAGTGAAGTCGGTCGACGACATGACGTGGCGCGACGCGCTGAAGATCGGCATCGCGCAGGCGTTTGCATTGATTCCGGGTACGTCGCGCTCCGGCGCTACCATCATCGGCGGCTTGTTGTTCGGCCTGTCGCGCCGCGCGGCCACCGAGTTCTCGTTCTTCCTGGCGGTGCCCACACTCATTTGCGCAGGTGCGTACGACGCGTGGAAACATCGGGAGCTGTTCGACGTGCACGACATCGGCGTGTTCGGAGTGGGCACGGTTGCGGCGTTTGCATCGGCATTCGTATGCGTGCGCTGGCTGGTGCGCTTCATCGCGACGCACGATTTCACGATCTTCGCGTGGTATCGAATCGCGTTCGGCGCAATCGTGCTGTGGACGGCGTCGACCGGTATGGTCAACTGGACGCCGTAGGTATCGAGCACAAGGTAGAGAGAATGACGGGAGATTCGCATACGGTCCCGCACAGTTCCCACTGGGGCGCGTTCGACGTAACGGTGCGCGACGGGGACGTTGCGAGCGTGCAGCCGATGCACGATCCCGATCCGTCGCCGTTGCTCGGCAATCTGCCCGGCAGCCTGCGCCATCCGGTGCGCATCGAACGGCCGGTAGCGCGGCGTGGCTGGCTCGAAAACGGACCGGGGCCGACGCGCGACCGCGGTAACGATTCGTTCGTTGAAATTTCGTGGGATGAAGCACTCGATCGCGCGGCCGCAGAGTTGAAGCGCGTGGTGGCACAGCACGGCAATCGCGCCATCTTCGGCGGTTCGTATGGTTGGGCCAGCGCCGGCATGTTCCATCAGAGTCAAAGCCAGCTGCATCGCTTCCTGAATCTGATCGGCGGTTTCACCGCACATCGCAACAGCTACAGCATCGGCGCCTCACTGGTTCTGTTACCACATCTGGTCGGCAGTTCCGCGGCGGTGTTCCGGCGCGCCACGGCGTGGGACGTCATCGCGCGGCACACCGATCTGATGGTGGCGTTCGGCGGGCTGCCGTTGAAGAACACGTTCGTTTCGCCGGGGGGTAACGCGCGCCACCATCTGCGACAGCATCTCGATGCCGCATGTCGTCGCGGCATGCAGATCGCGCACTTTTCGCCGTTGCGAGACGACGTTGTGCCTGAAGCACGGGCGCGCTGGTATCCGCTTGCGCCGCTCAGCGACGTGGCCGTGATGCTCGGCCTGGCGCACACGCTCGTCACCGAGGGGCTGCACGACAAGGCGTTTCGCGAACGGTTCTGTCACGGCGCAGATCGTTTCATCGCATACGTGCTCGGCCAACACGATGGCGTAGCCAAATCCGCAGAATGGGCGCAACGCCACTCCGGAATACCGGCCGACGATCTGCGCGCGCTTGCACGCGAGATGGCATCGAAGCGCACGCTCGTCACGGTTTCGTACTCGCTGCAACGTGCACAGCACGGCGAGCAGCCGGTGTGGGCCGCGTTATCGCTTGCAGCGCTGCTCGGGCAGATTGGTGTGCCCGGCGGCGGGTTCGGCCACGGTTATGGATCGATGGGCGATGTCGGCAACGCGACCGCGAGTTTGAACCTGCCGTCGCTGCCTGAAGGCCGCAACGCGGTGCGCGATTTCATTCCGGTGGCGCGCATCGCCGATCTGCTGCTGCATCCCGGCGAAACGTTTGCGTACAACGGCGCCGACTACACGTATCCCGACATCCGCCTCGTGTATTGGGCCGGCGGCAATCCGTTCCATCACCATCAGGACTTAAACCGGCTGCGCCGCGCACTGTCTCGGCCCGACACGCTGATCGTGAACGAACCGTACTGGACGCCGATGGCACGACATGCCGATCTCGTGTTTCCGGCGACGACGTCGCTCGAGCGGAACGACATCGGTTCCGGCCGTGCCGACGCTCGTATCGTCGCGATGCACCGCGCGGTGGCGCCGGTCGGCGGTGCGCGCAGCGATCACGACATCTTTGCCGGCATTGCGGAACGATTCGGCGTGCGCGAAGCCTTCACCGAAGGACGCGACGAACGCGCGTGGCTTGAACACCTGTACGCGCGCATCCGTGAAGCGTTCGGCGAACTGAATGCGGCGACGCCAGCGTTCGACGAATTCTGGAAAAGCGGTTCGCTCGCGGTTCCCGATACCGACAACGAGCGCGTGATGTTGGGCGCCTTTCGTGCCGACCCCGTGGCCAACGCGCTGAAAACTCCCACCGGCAAGATCCAGCTCTTCTCCGAAGCGCTCGAAGGCTTTGGATACGCCGACTGTCCCGGCCATGCGACGTGGCTCGAAAGCGAGGAATGGCTCGGCGCGTCCCGCGCCGCAAGCTATCCGTTGGCGCTGGTTGCGAACAACCCGGCGTCGCGCCTGCACAGCCAGCTCGACATCGGCGCTTATAGCCAGGCGTCGAAGGTGGCGGGCCGCGAACCGGTGCGGCTGCATCCGGACGACG
>JBGSNQ010000155.1:0-22734 GCA_041739525.1 Pseudomonadales bacterium
GTCGGCGGCGCCGCCGCGATGGAGCTTTCCTGCGACACACTGTGCGTGGCGGGCGGATGGAATCCGCGCTTGCAGCTGTTCTCACAGGCAGGCGGCAAGCTGCGCTTCGACACGGCGCGTCGCTGTTTCGTACCCGTGAGCGACTCGGCGCCCGGCGGCATCGTCGTGGTCGGACGCGCAGCGGGAGAGACGTTGCCGACGGTTGCCGATGTCGCGATTCCGATCGGTCGCAACGTCTTCGTCGATCTCGCATACGACGTTACGACGGCAGACATCGACGTGGCCATTCGCGAAGGCTTCGATGCACCGGAACTCGTCAAGCGTTTCACCACCGTCGGCATGGCGCCGGATCAGGGTAAGACCAGCAACGTCAACGCGGTGCTGACGATCGCACAGATCCGCCGCACATCGCCCGGCGATGTCGGCGCAACAACCCTACGCCCCCCTTACGAGCCCGTCAGCGTGGACGCATTGGCCGGCTCGTGCCGCGGCGAGCTCGCGCGGCCGATCCGTCAGCTACCGCTGCACGATTGGCACGAGGCGCAAGGCGCGGATCTCGAGGTGTATTCAGGCTGGTGGCGCAGCGCCGTATACCGGCGCGCAGGTGAATCGGAGGCCGCGGCCATCGATCGTGAAGTGCGCCATACCCGCAGTCGAGTCAGCGTCTTCGACGCTTCGTCGCTGACCAAGATTCTGGTGGCAGGACCCGATGCCGCCGAATTTCTGCACTGCGTCTATGCGAACGGCATGCGCAACCTGCGCTCCGGACAGGTGCGATACGGATTGATGCTGAACGACGAAGGCATCGTCAAAGACGACGGCGTGCTCGCGTGTCTCGAGCCTGCGCGGTATCTCGTATCGGCATCGAGCGCCGGCGGCGGCGCCACGTACATCAACATGGATCGCCTGCTGCAGACCGAATGCTCCGGCCTGCGCTTGGCGATGGAACTGGTCACGACGCAATGGTGCACGTTGTGTCTGTGCGGACCGCGCGCATCGGCGATGCTGCATGAACTGTTGCCGGCACTGCCGGAGGACGTGCCGCACATGACCGTGCATGAAACGTCGCTCGAAGCCGTGCGCGTGCTGGTGATGGCGGTGAGCTTCACCGGCGAACGGTCGTTCGAAGTCAGCGTTCCGGCCGGTCGCGCCCAATGGATGTGCGAAACGATGCGACGGGTTGGCGAGCGGTACGAACTGGCGCCGCTCGGCCTCGAAGCCCTCGACGTTCTGCGTCTCGAGAAAGGCTATCTCGAAGTGGGCGTCGATACCGACGTGGACACCAGTCCGCTGGACGTCGGCTGGGCGCACGCGCTGCAGCAGAAACGCGGCGATTTCATTGGCAAACGGTCGTTGTCGCTGCCGGCTTTCGGCGACCCGCGGCGTAAGCAGCTCGTTGGGCTGGGCAGCACAAGCGTGTTGCCGGTCGGCGGAGTCATCGTCGCCGCAGACGGTGCGATGCAAGGTCATGTGACATCGAGCGCGTGGAGTCCGACGCTGGCGCGCCCGGTAGCGCTTGGCTTGGTGGCGGATGGCCGCGCGCGGCTCGGCGAATCGCTGGCAGTGACGGGAGAAGGACGTCGCGTAACCGCTACCGTGGTCGACGCGCGATGTTTCGATCCGGACAACACGCGCCTGCGCGCGTGATTGCGGTTCAGCCGGTGTTGCGCAAGCCGCTCGAAATGCCAGCCATCGTCACTTTCAACGCGCGCGCGGTCGCATCGTCGGGCGCGTTGCGATACCGGGCGAGCAATTCCGCCTGCAACAGATGCAACGGATCGAGGTACGTGTTGCGAACCGACAACGACGCCCGCAACGCCGGGTCGTTCTGCAGCAGCTGCTTTGCGCCGTGCAGCTTCAGCAATGCAGCGGCGAGCACATCCGCGCGCTCGCCCAGGCGCGCCACCGACTTCTGCTGCTCAGTCGTGGTCAGACGGCGCGCGTAATACTGCGCGAGATCGGGGTCCGCCTTCGCGAGCACCATCTCGAGCATGTCGAGTTGCATGCGGAAGAACGGCCAGTTCGACATGTCCGCCAACACTTCGTCGCCCGAGTCTACGGTTGCGAGTGCCACATCGGTGCCGAGCCATGCCGGCAACATGAGGCGGATCTGCGTCCACGCAAACACCCACGGAATGGCGCGCAGGCTGCTGATGTCCTGGGTGTCGCGCCGCCGCGATGGACGGCTGCCCAGCGCGAGAATGCCGAGTTCGCGCTCAGGTGTTAGCGCCCTGAACAACGGCACGAAGGCGGGGTCTTCGCGCACGACGCCGCGATAGGCGGCCAGCGCCTGCGACGACAACTCGCCGATGCGCGCGCGCCACTCGGCATTCGGAACCGGCGGCGGATGCAATGTCGCTTCGAGCACCGCGCTGACGTAGCGGGTGAGCGTTTCGGTGGCGAGCCCGGGGTTGCCGAGCTTGAAGCGGATCACCTCACCCTGTTCGGTAACGCGCAAGCTGCTCTGCACCGATCCCGGCGGTTGCGACAGGATCGCCTGATGTGACGGTCCGCCGCCGCGACCGACCGCGCCGCCGCGGCCGTGGAACAAGCGCAGCCGGATGCCATGGCGCTGCGCAACTTCAACCAGCTGCTCCTGCGCGCGGTATTGCGCCCACGCGGCGGCGAGCTGGCCCGCGTCCTTCGCGGAATCCGAGTAGCCGATCATCACGTGCTGCTCCGCACCCGCGTAGCGGCGATACCAAGGGATCGTCAGCAGTGCGTCGACGGTGGCGGCAGCACCGTCGAGGTCAGCAAGCGTTTCGAACAGCGGAACAACCGGCAGTGCGCGCTCCACGCCCACCGATCGCAACAACAGAATCACCGCCAGCACGTCGCTGGGCGAAGTTGCCATCGAGATCACGTACTGCGCTACGCCGGCGCCGAGCGGCGATGCAATCACCGCGCACGTGTCCAGCGCCTCACGACTATCGTTAGAGGCTGGCCACGAAGCGGGGAACAACGGCCGCCGGCCGACCAGTTCAGCCAGCAGAAATTCCCGGCGTTGCTTCTCGGACCACTCGGTATAGCTGCGGCCGTTGCGCAGGATGCCGAGGTACTGCGTGATTTCGTCGAGCACGAGCGTGTGCCGATCGGAACTCTGCCGTACGTCGAGGCGGACCAGCGTGGTGCCGAATGCCGCGACGCGACGCAACGTATCGAGCAGCGGGCCGTCGGCGATCAATCCCATTCCGCACTCGTGCAGAGAGCGATGGCACATCGCCAGCGGTTCGTGCAGATCCTCGACGTCGAAATAGATGTGCGAGCGATCGCTGGGCGGCATTGCGCTCGGCCCCTCGGCCCAGTCGCGCGTGCGGCGCAGTCGTTCGCGCACTTCCTTCAGCACCGCGCGATACGGTTCGCGCGAGTTCTGCGCGCGCTGCATCACCGCCGCGTTCGCATGTGTCATCGACAGCGACCCTTGCAGCGCGTCGACGTCGCGCAGATACAAATCGGCGGCCATCCAGCGCGCCAGCATGAGCACCTCACGCGTGACGGTGGCCGTGACGTTCGGATTGCCGTCGCGGTCGCCGCCCATCCATGTGGCGAAGCGAATCGGCGTGGCCGACGCGTCGAGGGGTGCGCGGCCCGATGCAACGAGGCTCGCGTCGAACTGGCGCAGAAAGCGCGGCAGCGCTTCCCACAACGACTGTTCGATTACCGCGTAACCCCATTTCGCTTCGTCCTGCGGAGTGGGGCGTTCGTGGCGCACCTCGTCGCTGTGCCACGCTTCGGCGATCAGCCGCTCCAGCGTCGCAACGTCGCGTGGTTGCTGCGCAAGCGCGCGGCCAATGGCGTCGTACTTCAATACGAGCGTGCGCCTGAGTACTTCCGTTGGGTGTGCCGTGAGCACCAGTTCGATCTGCAGGGCGCCGATAGCCGCGTCGAGACCCTCCGCATCGGGCAATTCGACGGTGAGCGTCCTCTGGTTGGCGGCCTGATGCTGCTGCTCGGCGATGTTGGCGAGATTCAGAAACTGATTGAACGCGCGAGCTACGTCGCATATCGCGTCGGCCGGAATCGACTCGAGCAGGGCGCTCAGTTCGTCCCATTCCGCGCCGCCGCCCGAGCGGGCCGCTTTCGCCAGCGCGCGAATGCGTTCGATGCGATCCACGAAAGCGCCGCCGCGATCCGCCGCGATGACGCGGCCGAGGATTTCTCCCAGTAACCGAACGTCGTCGCGCAGTGCCTTGTCGATGTGCAGCGCGGAGTCGGATTGCAAAGCAGCTGCCCGCATATTTTGCGCCGTTCATCTGTTACGAATTTGGAGTCTGAGGCGATAATGCCCGGCATGTCGATTTCGTTCCAGGTCCGCCGCACGGGTCGGCGCAGTAAGAACATTTCGGTGCGCGTGCACCACGACGGCACGGTTCGCGTCGGTGCGCCCACCTGGGCGAGCCTCAAGGAGATTCGTCGCGTGGTGCAGATGCACGCCGAGTGGATCGTCGAGCGCGTTGCCGAAGCGAAGGCGGTCGCACCGCGCTACGACCAAGGCGCGCTGCAGTTTTTCCTGGGCAAACGGCATCCGATCGCATTCGAATCTCCGGAGGGGCGCGACTCGGTTTCGTTCAACGGACGACGTTTCGCGGTGGCCACCAACGACCGGAAGTCGGACCACGTCCGCGACCTCATGCGCGTCTGGTATCGAAGCCGGGCGGCCGAGGTGCTGAAGGAACGCATCGAACAGTGCGCCGATCTACCGTGGCTGAAAGGCACACCGAGCTGGCGCTTGCGGCGGATGCGGTCGCAGTGGGGCAGTTGCACGGCAACCGGCGACGTTACGCTCAATACGCAACTGGTGAAGGCGCCGCTCGACCTGATCGACTACGTAGTTGTTCACGAGTTCGCGCATCTGAAGCACCACGACCATGGCGCCGGCTTTGAACGCTTGATGGATCGTCACATGCCCGACTGGCGCGCGCGACGACGCGATCTGAATACGCTCGGCCCGGCGATCCTCGTCGACTGACTCCGCATTCGCGGAGCTCTTCAGCTACTTCTCAGGCTTCGATCGGCTTGTACGCCGCGATCGGGTCCTGGCGATAGAACGCACGCAGTTGTGCGTAAACGTCGGGATACGTCTCTATCAGTACGTCGGGTGCGGCGAAGAACAACTCGCTGATCACCGCGAAGAATTCCGCCGGATCGGTTGCGGCGTAGTCGTCGAAGGGCGGTTCCTCGTTGCGATCGAGTATCGCGTTGAACGCCTCGAACGCGGTGCTCATGACGGTGGACCACGACACGACACTCATGTCGGCGTGCAACGGCGGCAGTCCGTTCGGCGCGCCGGTGGATTCGTCGAGCTTGTGCGCGAACTCGTGTACCACCACGTTGTACACCTCGTCGGCGGGCAGGGGTTTCGCTTCCTCCCACGACAGCACCACAGGACCGCCTTCGGCCGATTCGCCGTCGAGTTCTTCATAGCCGGTGTGAACGACGCCGTCTTCGTCGTACACCTCGCGATGCGCAACGAACGAGCCGGGATACAGAATGATCGTTTGCCAGCCGCGGTAGAGGTCGAGACTGAGGTTCAGGATAGGCAGGCACGCTTGCGCAGCGACGGTGATGCGCATGGCGTCGTTCACCACCAGTTCGTGCGCGCCAACGATCTTCTTCTGGTGCAGGAACAACGTTGTGAGTTCGCGCAGCCGCGCCAGTTCGGCGTGGTCGAGCCGGTCGAGAATGTGCAGCTCGTTTGCGCAGCGCTGCCACACCGAGTCGGTGATCGCATGGCGCTCCAGAATGCGGGCGTGGCGCCACGCCCGGATGCGGTCGAGCATCACGAGTGGCCGTTACGGGCCACTAGACCGGTCTACGGCGCGCGCTGATCACGCCGGTATCGAAGCCGAGCCAGTGCATGCGGCCGAGGTAGCGGGCGTGTTCGATCTTGAGGCAGAGATCCATCACTACGTCGAGCCCGGCGGCGCTCGCTTGTGCAGCGCCGGCCTCGTGCACGACGCCGAACTGCAGCCACAGCGCTTTTGCACCGATGGCAGCAGCCTCGGCGGCAATCTGCGGCACCACGCTCGGTTCGCGGAACACGTCGACGATGTCGACCGGCACGTCGATTTCGGAAAGGCTTGCGACGCTGCGCTGGCCGAGCACCTCGCGTTCGCGCGGATTCACCGGTATCACGCGGAAGCCGTGCCGCAACAGATAGAACCCGACGAAATGACTCGGCCGCAACGGATTGGCGGACAGCCCTACTACGGCGACGGTGCGCGCCCCTGCGACGAGGCGTTGGATGACGGCTGCATCCTGGTAAGAGTTCTTCACGGTTTCGCTCATCGTGTCACCGCACTGAGGCCCTGTTGCAGATCCCAGATCAGATCGTCGGCATCCTCGATGCCGATCGACAGCCGGATGGTGCCGGGACCAATGCCGGCCGCCGCAAGCTCGGAATCGCTGAGCTGACGGTGTGTGGTGCTCGCCGGATGAATCACCAGCGATTTCGCGTCGCCCACGTTGGCAAGATGCGAGAACAGATTCAGCGCGGCGATGAACGTCCGCCCCGCTTCGCGCCCGCCCGCGAGATCGAAGCAGAACACCGCGCCGGCGCCGCGCGGCAGGTACTTCTCGCGTAAAGCACGATACGGGCTGTCTTCTAGCCCGGCATAACGCACCCGTTCGACACGGGCGTCGGATGCGAGAAACCGCGCCACAGCAGTGGCGTTGGCGACGTGCGCTTTCATGCGCAGCGGCAGTGTTTCGAGCCCTTGCATGAACAGGAACGCGTTCAAGGGTGCCAGCGCCGCGCCCAGATCACGCAGCGTTTCGGCGCGCAGCTTCATGAGGTAGCCGTACATGCCGAATGTCTCGTGGAACGCGAGGCCGTGGTAGGCAGGCGAGGGCGCCGCAACGATCGGATAGCGGCCGTTCGACCAATCGAAGCGGCCCGCGTCCACAACCACACCGCCGATGCTGGTGCCATGTCCGCCGATGAACTTGGTTGCCGAGTGCACCACGATGTCGGCACCCCATTCGATCGGCCGACACAGATAAGGGGTAGCAAACGTGTTGTCGATCATCAGCGGGGCGCCGTGATCGTGGGCAAGTTGCGCAAGTGCCTCGATGTCGAGCACGTTGCCGGCCGGATTGCCGATGGTTTCGCCGAACAGCAGCTTGGTTTTGTCGGTGAGCGCGGCGCGCCAGGTGTCGATGCGGTCGGGGTCGACGAACGTCAGCTCCACCGACAACTTGCGCAACAGATGCTTCAGTTGCGTCACCGTTCCGCCATACAGCGCGCTCGATGCGACGATGTGATCGCCCGGCTCCAGCAGCGTGAACAACGCCGCGGTTTGTGCGGCGAGACCGCTCGCGAATGCAACGCCGCCGACGCCGCCTTCGAGATTCGCGATGCGTTCTTCGAATGCGGCAACGGTCGGGTTCATGATCCGCGAATAAGTATTGCCGTATTCCTGCAGGTTGAAGTACGCGGCCGCCGCGTCTGAGTCTTCGAACACGTAGCTCGTGGTCTGAAAGATCGGAATGGCGCGCGCACCCGTCACTGGTTCGGGCCGCGCGCCGGCGTGCACGGCCCGGGTGTGGAAGCCGAGACGCCGCGGTTGCGAAGGTGCTGCCATCAGTTCAGGACCTGGCCCGCCGGAAGATCGGAGTACTGCCACGCCACCTGCTGCGCTTCACGCGTCTTCGCGGCGTCTTTGCCTTGTGCGGCGAGCGCTTCACCCAGACCCCACAACGACCAGCCGTTGTTCTTGAAGTACGCGAGGTCTTCGTTGAACACGCGCTCCGCATCGGCCGGACGCTTCGCGCGCAGGTACGCCGCGCCGAGGCTTTGTCGCACCGGATAGAACCAGTAGGGCGGCTCCGTGTACTGCAGTTCATCCTGCGTTTTCACCGCCTGTTCCAGCGCGGCCACTTCCGCGGCGTGATCGCTATGCGCGTTTGCAATCGCAGCGGTGACCAGATCGGTCGCAACCGACACCATGCCGTTGATGATGGCCGGCTTGCCTTGAATCGCCATGGTCGTGCCGAGATCTGCATAGCCCTTCAGCGCCTTCAACTCCGCCTTGGCGTTCGCGAGATCGCCCTTGTGCGCGAACGCTACACCCCGGCCGTAGTGCCACATGGCGGTTGCGAACGGCACGCCTTCGGGCGGCGCCGGCTCCTTCAACATGTCGTCCCACAAACCGAAGCGAACCAGCGTGTAGATCGGCACCGGCAGATATTGCTGAACCTCGGGTGTGGAGCGCGCGAAATCGAGCGGCACGTGCTCCGCCATCTTGCGCGCCGTATCGAGCGAGAGTTTCTTCTGGCCTTCCATCATTGCCGCGTACCACAGGAAATGCAGGTTGTGCGGGTAGTACACCGCCGGATAGAAGCCCTGCGCATTGCATTGCGCGATGTAGTCCTCGTCGGCCGTTGCCGCCAGTTCGTTGGCCGTTACAGCGTCGTGATATCGACCCACACGCAGGTAGATGTGTGCAGGCATGTGCACGAGGTGGCCGGCCACCGGCACGAGATCGCCCAGTTCGTCGGCCGCAACTTCCGCGCGCTCCGGTGTGGGCGTCGCTTCCACCGCGTGAATGTAGAAGTGCAGTGCGCCGGGGTGTTGTGGATCGGCCGCCTTCGCGCGTTCGAGTTGCGCGATGGCAATGCTGGTTTCGGGTTTCGCAGAACCGTCGGGCAGGTAGTAGTCCCACGGACTCAGATCCATCAGCGACTCCGCGTACAACGTCGCGGCGTTCAGATCGTCGGGATATGCCGCTACCAGCTTCGCCATCGCGTCTGCATACGCGCGGTCGAGCGTCGCGCGCCCCTCACCGGATTCGCTGTAGCGCGCCGCAACCGCGTCGATGTACGCCTGCTCCTGGGGCGATTCGTTCGCGCGTAGCGATTGCGCGGTCTGTAACGCCTGCCATGCCAGGGGCACCGCTTCGGGCGTCATCGGCGCGTTGATGTTCGGCCCGTACGCCAGCGCGACGCCCCACCAGCAGATGCCGCACGTCGGATCGAGGCGTGCAGCTTCTTTGAACGAGCGAATCGCTTCGGCATGGTTGAAGCCGTACATCAACGTGAAGGCCTGATCGAAGTACTTCTGCGCCTGCTCCGATTTCGTGGAGATCGGCACGTGCAACGGACCGATACCGTGCAGCAGCGGTGCAGTGGTTCCATCGGGCTGAACGTCCGCCAGGTTCTGCGCGGCGGGCGCGGCGTCAGCGCCATGATGTGTGTCGCCCTCGGGTTTCGGATCGTCTCGATGACAAGCCGATACGAGAATCGCGGCAGCCGCGAACGCCGCCAATCGCAGGTGATTCATGGTGGGTGCCTCTTGGTGGCCGGGAGGCGCAGACGATACCAGATAGGCGCGAGCTTGACCGCGTGCACCACCCATCGCGGGAATACAATCCTTCGAATGAACACCGATAACGGCACCGATATCGGCAAGGCTGCCGTCGAAGCGGAACTGATCGCGCGGCTTGGCCTGCACGCCCACAAACGACTGGCGATCGAAGCGCTCAACGAAGCGCAGCGCGGGTCCTTTCGCTTGCGCGAATGGTATCTCGCGCCGGCGCTGATTCGCGGCTGCCTTCGGCTGGTCGGTATGTTGCAGCGCGCGCGGCGCAACGCGCTCGACATCCGGGTGGTCGAGAACGAGTTGCCGATCGTCGGCCTCGATCCGGCGTTCGACGGCTTCACGCTGCTGCACTTGTCGGACCTGCACGTCGACATCAACGAGGTGTTCGTGCCGGCGCTGATCGATCGGCTTTCCAACATCGAATACGACGTGTGCGTGATGACCGGGGACTATCGCTCGAAGATTTACGGGCCGATCGAGGCGACGGTCGACGGGATGCGGCGCATTCGCGCGGTGCTGCACGAACCGATCTACGGCGTGCTCGGCAACCACGACAGCCTCGCGTTGGTGACCGAGTTCGAGAGCATGGGTATACGCATGCTGATGAACGAAGCCGTCGTGTTGCGGCGCGCCGACGCACGCATCGTGCTGGTCGGCATCGACGATCAGCATTTCTATCGGTTGGGGAGCATTGCCAAAGCGCTCGTCGGTGTCGCGAGCGAGTTGCCGTCGATCCTGCTCTCGCACGCGCCCGAGGTCTATCGTCAGGCCGCGCAGGCCGGCTTCGATGTCATGCTCTGCGGCCATACGCACGGCGGCCAGATCTGTCTGCCCGGCGGACATCCGGTAACGGTGGATGCAGACGTGCCCCGTCGAATGGGTCGCGGCACGTGGCGACGTCGAAGTATGGTCGGGTACACCTCGCCCGGCGCCGGTACGTCGATCGTCGACGTGCGGATCAACTGTAGGCCTGAGATCACGCTGCATCGTTTGCGCTGCGTGGCGTCTCTCCCCTGAATGATCAACGATTCGATTGCACGGCGTAGTCGGACGCCGCAAGATCGGTGCGACGAAATCTGCGCGAGTCCGGCCATGGTTGCTCTACCTCGTATCGAAGTGTCGCCGGTGGACTACGGTTCTGAAGAAGCTGCGATGGCGCAATACCGCGCCGACGGCGAGCGCCGCGCGATGGCGCTCGGCAATCGGGGCCCGGTGCGGTTCGACGCGAACGGCAAACTCGATCCGGCGATCCTCCAGGCATATTCGCGCTGCGGCTTCTACGTCTTCGAAGGCGTGTTGAAGGCAGACGAACTCGCCGACATCGAACGCGACGTTGCAGAAATGTTGGCGAATGCGCCGGTGCAACGCGGCGCAACGGTAGATGTGCAGGGGCGGCCCGCGCTCGGCGCCGATTGCCGCGCGCCGAACATCAGTTGGGTGAAGCCATTGTCGGATCCACTCGGCGGAACTGATCGCGCGAACGGCCGCCATCCGGCGAAGATGTTTGAACCAACCGTGCCGGCCGAAGCGCCGGACTACGTGGTGCAGCTGATCCTCGGTTCATTGCAGTTTTCAGATGCGTGCCTGCGCGTTTATGGGCATCCAGATCTGCTCGCCGTCGCGGCGGCCGTGAACGGTGACGATTTCACGCCGTTCAACGAAGCGGTGTGGATCAAGCAGGCGCGTCTCGGTGGTTCGGTGGCCTGGCATCAGGACGGCTGGACGCATTGGGAGAGCCCGCAACTCGACGAAGGCACGCACGGCTTCAACTTCATGGCGCAGCTGTACGGCTGCAACGCCGCAAATGGCCTTTGGGTGGTGCCAGGTTCGCATCGTGCAGGCAAAGCCGACATCAAGGCGATGGTCGAAGCGGCCGGTTCGGATCGTTTACCCGACGCGGTGCCGATGATCTGCGCGGCGGGCGACGTCGCGATCTGCAACCGCCAGGCGATTCACGGCTCGTTCGCGAACACCAGCGACGACGTGCGCGTAACGATCAACTTCGGCTTTCACCGGCGCGCGAGCGTACTCGGCGTCGAAAGTGGCGGCGTTCACAACCCCGTTGCGGTGTACGACGACGCGCGCATCCGCGAACGCTCACGCGTGATCCAGTACGCGATCGATGCACGCGCGCAGCGGTTTCCGAACGAAACGCCGTATCGCTACGCGCCGCTCGCAAACGAGGCGGACGCGTTGCGCTGGACCCCCGCCGCAAAAGCGTCGCTGAAGGACTACAACCTGCTCGACCTCGGAATTTAGAACGCGTCTCAAGAAGTTGCTCTACGGGGTGGCCGCCGGCCCCTGCCTCTCTATATAGTCCACGGTCCGCGCGCCGGTTGCGGCGCGGCCATACAACGATCAGTTGGAATGATCAAAGGGGGGCTTGCACGTGAACTTCGACCTACCAAAAGACCTGGCTGACTATCTCGTCGAACTCGACGACTTCATCGAGAAGAAGATCAAGCCGCTGCAGAACGCGGACGACAACAACCGCTTCTTCGATCACCGCCGTGAAGACGCGCGCACCGACTGGGACCGCGGCGGGCTGCCGTCGGAGGATTGGGAAGCGTTGCTCGCGAAGGCGCGCAAACTGGCCGACGACGCCGGCCACTATCGCTATCCGTTCCCGAAGGAATACGGCGGCAAAGACGGCACGAACCTCGGCATGGCCGTCATCCGCGAACATTTCGCCGCGAAAGGTCTGGGGCTGCACAACGATCTGCAGAACGAACACTCGATCGTCGGCAACAACGTCGGCCTGATGCTGATGATTCATCACGGCACCGAAGAGCAGAAGAAGGAGTGGATTCCGGCGATGCTCGCGGGCCAGCGCGGCTTTGCATTCGGCATCACCGAGCCGGATCACGGCTCCGATGCAACGCACATGGAAACGGTGGCGCGACGCGACGGCGACGACTGGGTGATCAACGGCGGCAAGACCTGGAACACCGGCATTCACAAGGCGAAATACGATCTGATCTTCGCGCGTACCAGCGGCAAAGCCGGCGACGGCGATGGCATCACCGCGTT
This sequence comes from Pseudomonadales bacterium, assembly GCA_041739525.1. Classification (GTDB taxonomy): domain Bacteria; phylum Pseudomonadota; class Gammaproteobacteria; order Pseudomonadales; family Azotimanducaceae; genus DATJGR01. The sequence continues at coordinate 12,350 of JBGSNQ010000155.1, forward strand.
CCTCACACCGACGAATTCGAAGGGCTTCAAAGTCGAAGAGATGATGTGGACCTTCAACATGCCGACCGACCACGGTCGCATCTCGTTGACGGACGTGCGCGTGCCGAATGACGCGATTTTCGGCGGCGAAGGCAAAGGTCTCGGCGTGGTGCAGATGTTCTTCAACGAGAACCGCATCCGCCAGGCGGCCTCGAGTCTCGGTGCCGCGCAGTTCTGCATCAACGAATCGGTCGAATACGCGAAGGTGCGTAAACCGTTCGGCAAACCGCTGTCTGTCAATCAGGCGATTCAGTTCCCGCTGGTCGAATTGCAGACGCAGTGTGAAATGTTGCGCGCGCTCATTCACAAAACGGCGTGGATGATGGACACGTACGGCGCTTTCTCCGTGTCCGACAAAGTGTCGATGTGCAACTACTGGGCGAACCGGCTGTGCTGTGAAGCGGCGGATCGTGCGATGCAGGTGCACGGCGGCATGGGTTATTCGCGCCACAAACCGTTCGAGCACATCTATCGGCACCACCGTCGCTATCGCATCACGGAAGGATCGGAGGAGATCCAGATGCGCCGCGTCGCGGGCTACATGTTCGGCTTCATGAAGCAGCGTGCACCCAAAGGCGTTCACGAGGAATAAGCGGTCGTGGCATCCGACTTCGAGACGTCTGATTTCAATACAAAGCTGGCGGCAGTGTTGCGTCGTCAGATCGCCGGCTTCGAGACGTTGGTCTCGGCCGAGCGGTTGTCGGGCGGCGCCAGCCAGGAGACCTATCGGCTGGTGATACGCGATGCGGCCGGCGAACGCCGCCTCGCAATGCGCCGTTCACCCGGCGGCGTGGAGAGCCTGCGCACACCGGGGCATCCCGGCTTGCCCACTGAAGCTGCATTGATGCGGTTTGCGCGCGCGGCCGGCGTGCCTGAGCCCGAGGTGTATGCCGTTTTCACCGCGGCCGACGGCCTGGGCGACGGTTTTGTCATGCAGTGGCTCGACGGGGAAGCGCTCGGCGCGCGCATCGTGCGTTCGGAATCGCTGGCAGGAGTGCGTCCCAAGCTCGCGTTCGAATGCGGGCAGATTCTCGCGCGTATCCACGCGATCGATCTGAAGAAAACGGGGCTCGATACGTTGCTCGATCCAATGGATCCCGCTGCGTTCGTCGAGCAGACGTGGGAGCGGTACAAGGTGTTCAACACTCCGCAACCCATGATCGACTACGCCGGTCGCTGGTTGAAGGAACATTTGCCGCGCAATCCGAAGATGGCGCTGGTGCACAACGATTTCCGCAACGGTAATTTCATGGTCGGCCCCGACGGCGTCGTTGCGGTGCTCGACTGGGAAGTGGCGCACATAGGCGATCCGATGCGCGACCTCGGCTGGATCTGTACGAACTCCTGGCGTTTCGGACGCAGCGATCTGCCGGTGGGCGGCTTCGGCGAATACGAGGATCTGTTCCGGGGTTACGAGTCCGTATCCGGCACCAAGGTCGATTCCGCACACGTGAAGTTCTGGGAAGTGTTCGGTTCCTTCTGGTGGGCGGTGGGTTGTCTCGGCATGGCGGAGCACTTCCGCACCGGGCCCGACAAGACCGTAGAGCGGCCCGGCATCGGCCGGCGCAGTTCGGAATGCCAGGTGGACTGTGTGAACCTGCTGATTCCGGGTGCGGTGTCGATGGTGGAAGGCAAGCCGCAGTCGTCGACGCTCGACATGCCGCGCACCGATGAACTCGTCAGCAGCGTGCGCGATTTCCTGCGCGGCGACGTGATGGCATCTACCGAAGGTCGCACGAATTTCCTCGCGCGCGTCGCATCGAACTCGCTCGACATCGTGTTGCGCGAACTGAGCCTGGGTGAACCGCAACGCGCGCTCGAACTGCAGCGACTCCGTGCGCTGTTCTCGTCCAGCGACGATCTCGAGGCGCTACGCTGGCGGCTCACGAACGAACTGCGCGACGGCACGATGCCGCTCGATCGACCGGGGCTCGCGGATCATCTGCGGCAAACGGTCGTGAACCAGGTGGCGATCGATCAACCGGGTTACTCGGGGCTGAAGACCGCACTCGCGTCCTAGTAGTTTGCTGAAAAACTCCGCTAACGCTTCGTTTTTCTTATCTCTCAGCCATCCATGGCTTGCGAGCCCTTCCATTTTTCAAACCGGCCGTCGCACGGACTTGCGTGTTCGAAAAATGCCGGTGGATCCATCCACCGGACTATCAGGGTGCTTTTTCAGCACCCTGATAGCCGCTTCTTGAAAGGCGGGTCGATCAAGGACAGGTGCGCGAGGTACTGCGCTGCGAGAAGACGGACGTTGCAATCGACCATACGTCTGCCTCGCCCGCGAGCGATTGCGGCGGCGTGCCGAGCAGCGCGATGGCATCGGGGCTGTCCAGTTCGAAGCGAGCTTCGACGAGTGCTTTCAGCAGCGCATTCGTTGCGGCGTCGATCGCGGATCTTTGCGTCGTCGCGAGTTCGGGCACGCCGGTGAACGTGCCCTGTCCTGCCGCGCACCAGCGAGCAAACCATTCGGTTTGCAGCGTTCGGGAAGCGCTGACCTGTGCGGCGATGACGTCGCGCGCGTAGGCGGCGCACATGTCCATTGCCACGGCATCCGCGGTGGCGCGCTCGATCAACGCTTTCTCGCGCGCAGCGTCTTCGATCGGCAACTGCGCGTTCCATTTGTATCGCGCGACGTCCTGCATCAGCAGAAGGCGAGCAGCGATGGCGTCACGAAGTTCGGCGACCGGATCGCCTGGTGCGGCCGACACCTGGCTGGCCAACAGAACGGTGAGTAACACGAGAACCGACGATCGCAACATTGAGCTATTCCTCAACCGTTCCTCGGCGCGGCAGCGTACTACATGCCCTGCAACCGGTACCTCGCGCGATTGAAGTAACCGCGACGTCCCTTGCATAGTGCTCGACACCGATCGAGAAGCGTCGAGTGAGAAATGCCGATGACAGCCGTTTCGCGCCGAGTTCTGCTGGTGGGTGCCACGGGGCGTGTGGGCCGGTTCGCGGCGCGCGATCTCGTTGCGTGCGGCGCATCCGTGCGGGCACTGGTGCGTGATGAAGTCCGCGCCGCGTCATTGCTACCTGCTTCGGTCGAATTGTATCGCGGTGATCTCTCGCAGCCTGAAACACTGGCTGCAGCGATGGACGGCATCGATGCGGTGCTGCTCGTCGTGCCGGTGTCGGAACGGCAGGCGGAACTGGAAGGGGCTCTCGTCGCACAGATAGAGGCGCTGTGTCGGGACGTACTCATCGTCAAGGTCAGCGGTTTGGGTACTGCGCCGGGGTCGCCTGTGCCGAGCGGCGCGTTGCACGCGCAAACCGAAGCGCTCATTCGCGCGTCCGGTCTGCCGTTCGTATTCCTTCATCCGCTGTTCTTCATGCAGAACCTGGCGTTCCAGTTCGAATCGGCGCGCCGCAATGGGGTTGTTAGAGCGGCCGTCGGCGACGCACGGATTGCGATGATCGATGCGGCCGACATCGCCGCGGTTGCAGCGCGCCTGCTGACCGGCGAGGTGGATCGCGCGGGACGAACGCTGCGGCTGACCGCTGGACATGCAGTTGGATATGCGGATGTCGCGTTCGAACTGCAGCGCCGGTTGAATCGCCCGGTGAGTTATGTCCCGCAATCGATCGATGCGCTGCGCGAGCAGCTGATTCAGGCCGGCCAGCATCCATGGCATGTCGAACTGCTCTGGCAGTTCAATCGAGCGTTCGCGGCCGGAATGGCCGAGACGGTGAGCAACGACGTGCAGCAGGTGCTCGGCCGACAACCGCGCTCGCTCGCGGAATACCTCGATCACGCACTGACGGATGACGTGGGTCCTGCGGGCGAAGATCCGTTTCGCAGCTGATCCGTTTCGCTGTTGGTGGCGATTGGACCAGGCGCGGTGACACCCGCATAGTTGCGCCTTCGAAAACCGCGCTGAGCGGCTGAAGGGTGCAAGCAACAAATGCAGGCAATAGACATCGATACGCCGCGGCGCGTCGGAAAAAGTGTGCTCACGGTTACGCCGCTCGGTTTCGGCGCCGGTCCGCTGGGCGATCCGCGCGTATCCGCAACGGCATGCATCGAAGCGGTGAGCGCGGCGTGGGAGGGCGGTGTTCGCCTGTTCGATACGGCGCCGGAATACGGCATCGGCCGATCGGAACGGCGACTCGGCGTTGCCCTGGCGGAAGTGGGTGAGCGCGCGGCCTATGCGGTCAATACCAAGGTCGGCCGCACACTGGAGCCGGAGCCGGTGCGCAACGAAGCGAACAAGAGCGTCACGAGCGACGGCGGCGTGCGTACGCCGCGCGATCCGCGCAGCGGCCACCGCGTGCACTTCGCCTATGACCGCGCCGCGATTGCCTCGCAGCATCGCGACTCGCTGACGCGCCTCGGCCTTCCGTATGTGGACAGCCTGACGATCCACGACATCGACTACGGCTATCACGACGACGCGCAGATCGACGCTGCGCTCGCGCAGTTGTCGCGCTCCGGTGGTGGCGGTGCGGCGTTGCTCGAAGAGATGCGCGCCAACGGCACGATCAAAGCGATCGGTCTCGGCTGCAACCGCGAGATGCGCAACTACGCAACATGGGGTGGTCGTCACGAGCGGGTCGTGGAACGCATCGCCGATGTCGTCGATCTGGATTTTCTGGTCGTCGCCGGTCCGTACACGCTGCTCGACACGTGCGCGCTCGATCGCGTGCTGCCTTTCTGTGCTTCGCGCGGCATCGGCGCGATCATCGCGTCGCCGTTCGCCGGCGGCTGGTTGCTTGCCCCCGAACGCGCCGGCTACATGTACGGCGAAACGCCGCAAGCAGTGCGCGACAAGACCGCGCAACTCGAACGTGTATGTCGTGAGCACGGCGTGCCGATCGGGGCCGTGGCGTTACAGTTCGTATTGGCGCATCCGTCGGTTGCCGCGGCAATCCCCGGCGCGAGATCCGCTAACGAAGCTGTCGAGGCGCAGCGGCTGATGCGCATCGACATACCAGAACCTTTGTGGAGTGCGTTGAAGAGTGGCGGGCTGCTCGACGAACGAGCTCCGACGCCCGCCTGAGTCATCTACCGATGTCGCCGGATCGTGTCACAGGAACGCTGCGCCCCGTGGTCTTCCTGAACGGGTCTTCCTGAACGGCGCGAACCTGAAGGTGGAGAACATCCTGCCGCAACGCGTGATCGCGGGGCTGTATCACGCCGGCGAATCGGGCTGGTTCGCCACGCTCGACCTGCTGTGGATGGAATTCTCGAAGTTCGCCACCGGCTCCGTATCGCTCAACGGCACCGATCTCGACGTCGACAACTCGAAGCGCACGCTCGCGCTCGACCGGATGTGGGGCGTCGGCGCGGGTGTGAGTGTCGAACGTTCGAACGCGCACGAGGTCGACGTATTTCTGAACGTCGTCAACTACGGCGACGCGGCGGTCGACACGGGCCGAGTCTGGTACGCGGTCGCGTCGTAGGGCAGAACCACGATCCGTACGCGATCGTGCTCGACATGACTTATCAGTTCTGAGCGCGGCCGGCTGGCATCGCACTCGCGCGTCCCGCATAGTGGCCGCCGGGGGAGACAAATTCCAAGCGGAGCAGTCCATGCGCCTCACTCAGTCGGACGCATCGTTCCTGTATACGGAGTCGGCCAGCGGGCCGATGCACATCTCGTCGGTATACGTGCTCGAAGGCGAACTGGCGTTCGAGAAGGTCTTTCAGCATTTCGCCTCGCGCATCCACCTGATCCCGTCGTACCGGCGCAAGCTCGCGCAGGTGCCGATGAATATCGCGCACCCGGAATGGGTCGACGATCCCGACTTCGATCTGAAGCACCACGTGCTCGCGCATCGGCTGCCGGAAGGTACGACGCTCGAGCACGGTGTGGACGCGGCGATCACGTTGAACGAGCCGATCCTCGACCGCGCGAAGCCGTTGTGGCGCGTCTATGTGATTTCCGGCGTGCCCGATCGCACGCTGATTCTGCAGATGACGCATCACGCGATGATCGACGGCGCGTCCGGCATCGAGTTGACGACCGTGTTGTACGACTTCGATGCGAAAGGTGCGAACAGCGAACCTCCGCCGAAGGAGCCGTGGGTGGCGCAACCGCTGCCGAGCGGTGCGGAGCTTTTCACGCGCGCACTGCGCGACAACATGACGCGGCTCGCCAACAGCCGTCCTGTGGCGGCGTTCCGCAACGTCGCAGAACAGGAAGCGCTGCTGCGCAAAGCGTTCGGGGTATTTTCGAGATTCACGTCGCGGCCGGCCGTAACTGCACCGTTCAACGCGGGAATGGTCGGCCCCACGCGCAAGTTGCGCTGGATGAAACGCCCCTTAAGCGAAATTCGCGAAATCCGCCGCGGTCTTGGGGGAACGATCAACGACGTGGTGCTTACGGTGGTTTCCGAGGCGGTGGCCCGCTACCTGAAGGAACACGACGAGCGGGTGGACGGTGCGCATTTGCGCATCATGTGTCCGGTGAACGTGCGCACTGAGGGGCAACAGGGTGCGCTCGGTAATCAGGTGTCCGCAATATTCCCGATGCTGCCTGCGTGGCCCATGCAGCCGGCAACTCGACTTGGCGCGGTGTGTGCCGAAGTGGAGCGTATCAAGGAGGAACAGGAAGCCCAGGCGCTGACGTTGTTGCAGAACTCCGTGCCTGAACCGTGGCCGGTCGCAATGATGGGAAGCCAACTGGTCGGCACGCCGCTCGATCCGACGGCTCTATCGGCGCGCTTTCCGATTCCGCTGTTGCCGGCGATCGGCGGCTGGCGGCCGCCGAACTTCGGTCTCAATTTCGTGTGCACGAACGTACCCGGCGTGCAGGTGCCGCAGTATCTGTGTGGACACCGCGTGCTCGATACGATCGGCGTGCTGGTGTTGAGCGGCAACATCGGGCTCGGTATCACGATCCTGAGTTACAACCAGGCGCTGTATTTCAGCTTCATCTGCGAGCCGCGGCTGCTGCCCGATCTCGAGGTGTTGACCAACGCCGCCGAGGCGGCGTATGGGGAACTGCTGGCCGCGGCGCGTGCGCGCGCGGAACAGGCGCGCGCCCAATAGGTACGAAGCGCAAACACGAACCGAATTCCAAATCAGCCCCAAATCAGCCCCAAATCAGCGTAGTGAGTGAGCGAGCGATCATGTCAAACGTAAATCAATATCCGCGAACGGTTTCCCTGCCCGACGGCAAATCGGTGCAGCTGCGTTTGATGGCGGCCGCCGATCGCAACGGAATACTCGCGTTCGCGCGCAGTCTGCCGCAGGAAGATCTGCTGTTCCTGCGCGTCGACATCACCGACCCGGCGGCGGTGGACGAGTGGATTCACAACGTGGAGACCGGACTTTCGTCGACGCTGCTCGCGTCCGATGAAAACGGCATCGTTGGATATGCGACCGTGCACCGCACACGCGCGCCGTGGACGCGCAGCGTGGGCGAGTTACGCGTGAACGTCGGCGCCGGTTATCGCGCGCGCGGCCTGGGGCGTGTTCTGACGTCGCAGATCTTCGATCTCGCACGCGGCCTCGGTTTGCGCAAGCTGATGGCGAACATGACCACCGACCAGCACGGCGCGCAGGCCGCGTTTCGTCGTCTCGGGTTCATTCCGGAAGCGTTGCTCGCCGACTATGTTGAAGACCGCAACGGCCAGCCGCGCGATCTGGTGATGATGTCGTACGACATCGGCGGCCACACCGACCATGTCGACGAGCCGCTACGGATGGGCTGAGTCACGACACTAGGCCTGCGGGTCGCCTGCGACGAGGCGACCGTGCTCCAGCCAACGGGCCAGTTCGGGTGCGAAGTGTTTCTTCACCGCTGACTCGTAGCGCTGTAGGTCATCCGCAGAAACTACCGATCGCCAACGGCCGTTGGTGCCTTTGTTCATGAACCGCGACGCGCCGTCCTCCCACAACGCAGCGGCTGCCGGGATCAACGCGTCGCCTTGCTTCTTCATGGCGTCGAAACCGGCTGCGGCGACCATTTCCTGCCACAGCGGCTCGGGCGTTTCGATTTCGAGGAAGTCTGCAATACGGCGCATTTCCGCGGCGCGGTCCGCTTTCAGATCGTTGTAGTGCACGAGCAGGACGTTTTCGTTCGAGCGCTCGTTCCAGTACGAGTTCTCGACACAATAGAAGCCGGCGCCGGGGTCGCCCTGGCCGCCACCGTCGTCGATCCATTCCGAGAAGAACTGCACCGGGTCCTGCGGGATGGCGTAGTCATTGCCGAATTTCGGATCCGCCCGGCTGATCGCGTTGACGCTTGCGACGAGCTCGGGTCTGAAGTTGGCGAGATGATTGTGCAGCGACATTGCGGCATCGCGGCCGTCGCGCGCGACGTGAACGATCTTCACGCCGGCGTAGATCGGTATCGCGTCGAACGGCAGATGCGTTTTGAAGTAGCGGCGATGCGTCTGCGCTTCGGCTTTCGCGAGTTCGGCTTCGATCGGTCCGAACAGACGCATGTCGGGCCACGGCGACAGGTCCCAGATCGGAAGGGGGGCCGCGGACTGAAACAGCAGCATGCTGACGATGCGCTGCATCCACGTGGTGCCGCACTTCGAATACGTTGCGATGATGATGTCGTCTTCGCGCGGTTGATAGCCGTCCCATCGGGCGCTGTCGAAGATACGCGATCGCACGTGACGCGACGGTGCTCTGATCAGCCTCGGCACGAGTATGTTCCTAACGGGCGGGTTGAGGTGCGCGCGCCTTCGCCGAGCTGAGCGCCTGTTTCAACTCCGCTTCGCACGCGATCAACGTTTTCTCCGCCTCCACGCGCTGGCGCTTGCCGTCGTCGGCGATGCGCAGTGCGTCGTCGATCGTCGCGATCAGCGCGTCGTTCGCCTGCTTCACTGCGGCTATATCGACGACGCCGCGTTCGATCTGCGTGCGGATCGCCTGTGTCGACGTACGCAGCGTGTCGGCATTCGCGGTGAGCAGTTCATTGGTGAGGTCGGTCGCCTGTTTCAGCGTATCGCCGGCTTCCGCCGAGCGTGCGATTGTTACCGCCATCGCCAGTTGCTGGCGCCACAACGGAATCGTGTTCGCCATCGTCGATCCGATCTTGCCGACCAGCGCCTTGTCGTTTTCCTGTACGAGACGAATCGACGGCAGGCTTTGCATGGTCACTTGCCGCGTGAGCTTCAGATCGTGCACGCGCCGTTCGAGGTCGTCGCGTTTTGCGCGCAGGTCGCGTACGGCTTGCGCCTTCAACACGTCAGAACTCGCCTCTGCGTCTTTCTGAAGTGCCGGCAACTGTTCCGTGTCGAGCCGGCGCAACCATTCTTCGCCCGCCGCGATGTACGTGGCCAGACTGTGGAAGTAGGCGAGCGTCTTGTCGTACAGCCGGTCGAGCATGCCGATGTCTTTCATCAACGTGCTGGTGTGTCCGTCGAGCCGATTGCTGATCGAATCGATCTGGCCGCGCACCTGCTCGTACTGCTGCAGCACCTTCGCGATGGGTTTTGCTCTACCCAGCAGGCGCGCGAAGAAGCCGGCGCGTTTCTTCGGATCGAGATCGTCGAGGGCAAACCCGCGCAGCGTCGAGACCATGTCGTTCAACGCCTGTCCGGCAGGACCGGTGTCTTTGTTGCGCACGCCCTCCAGCATTTCGTCGGCGACCGATGTCACTTCGGCTTGTGCCGATGTGCCGAAGAACAGGATCGAGTTGCTGTCGTCGAGGTCGATCTCCGCAACGGCCTTGTCGATTTCGGCGCGCATTGCAGGCGGCGCCGCGTTGTAGGCCACCACCTCGGCAGGGGGTACCGGCGCGGTCGGCGCGAGGCTGTTCTCGATGGTCGCGGTCTTGGTTGGGGTGGTTTCTGCCACGCTGCCTCCTGTAGGTGCCGGTTCGGATTCTGCGTTCGGATCCTGCGTTCGGATGTTTGGGGGGTCAGTTGACGCCTTCGCGTTTCAGGCGTGCGTTCAGCACTTCGATCTCGACGTCGAGCGAGGTGAGGTCTTTCTCCAGCAGTTTGGTGCGCTGGTGATCGAAGGTGCTCTCCATGTCGACCAGCAATTGCCGGAAGTTCTGTTCGAGCGGCTGGCTGCGCAACTGGCGGTGTGTGCGCGCGTACTCGGTGGTGACGCGTTCGGCGCTGTCGAGGTAGATGTTCATGAACTTGCGCGCGCGCGGTGCGTCGCGCGGGTCGCGCTCGATCTCCTGCAGGATGCCGCGGCCGATGTCGATGATGCGCGCGAGCCGCTCGCCGAATTCGGGCACCCGGATGTCGCGCGCCGCGGTCTCGATGCCGCGCAACCGACCGTACGCCTGCTTCAGGGCGGCCGTTACGGCTGCGCTGTCGACACCCTCCACTACGGACACTTCCACGCGATGCGGCTTCAGGTCGCGGCCGTAGAACCAGCGGTAGCCTACCGCTGCGAGGGCGGCGAACACGGCGGCGCTGAC
>JBGSNQ010000189.1:0-47114 GCA_041739525.1 Pseudomonadales bacterium
CCGCACATGCCGTAGTTGCCCGCACCGTAAGACCCACCAATGACAACCGTAAATTTGGGCACCCGCGCATTTGATACCGCCATCACCATTTTGGCGCCTTGGCGCGCGATGCCTTCATTTTCATATTTTTTGCCCACCATAAAACCGGTGATGTTTTGCAAAAACACCAGCGGCGTGCCGCGCTGGTCGCACAGCTCGATAAAATGTGCAGCCTTCAGCGCGCTTTCACTAAAAAGCACACCGTTGTTGGCGATGATGCCAACTGGGTAGCCCCAGATGTGCGCAAAACCGCAAACAATCGTGGGTGCGTATCGCTGCTTAAATTCGTGAAACTCACTGCCATCAACCACGCGGGCAATAACTTCGCGCACGTCAAATGGGATGCGAGGCTCTTTTGAAATCACTCCGTAAATTTCGTCAGCTGGGTACAAAGGTTCGCGGGCAGGTTGCAACTGGGCTGAAACCGTTTTTTTGCGATTCAAGTGTTGCACAATTTCACGTGCAATCGCAATCGCATCTTCATCATTTTCAGCAAAGTGGTCGGTCACGCCACTTTTTTCACAGTGCACTTGGGCGCCACCCAACTCTTCAGCGGTGACGACTTCACCTGTTGCGGCCTTAACTAGCGGCGGCCCACCCAAAAAAATAGTGCCGTTGCCTTTGACGATAATATTTTCGTCACTCATCGCGGGCACATACGCGCCGCCCGCTGTGCACGACCCCATCACCACTGAAATTTGCGCAATGCCCTCAGCTGACATTCTGGCTTGGTTGTAAAAAATCCGGCCAAAGTGCTCACGATCGGGAAAAACTTCATCTTGCATCGGCAAATAAGCGCCGCCGCTATCGACCAGGTACAAACAGGGCAAGCCGTTTTCTAAAGCAATTTCTTGCGCGCGAAGGTGTTTCTTTACCGTCATCGGAAAGTACGTGCCGCCCTTCACCGTCGCGTCGTTGACGACGATGACACATTCGCGGCCGACCACGCGTCCGATACCCGTGATGATGCCGGCCGACGGCACGACATCTGCGTAGAGTTCGTGCGCCGCGAGCTGACTGGTCTCTAGAAATGCCGAGCCGGGATCGATCAGCCGTTCGAGTCTCTCTCGAGGCAGGAACTTGCCGCGTTCGACATGCCGCGCGCGCGAACGCTCATCGCCGCCGAGCGCAACTTTTGCAATCAGCTCGCGTAAATCGCCGCTGAGTTTTCGGTGATGCGCGTCGTTCGCGCGAAACCCCACGGCATTGGTGTCGAGCTTGGAAGCGAGTACCGCCATCTACCATCGTCCGGCGTGCGGGTAGGCCGCAACGATCGCATCGACGAGTTGATGGCGCAGCGCATCGATGTCGGCAGGCGGCCTACTGCGATAGCGCGCCACTTCTTCGATGGCATATGGTTCGAACGATTGCGGACGCGAAACACCCGCGAATTCGTCGACCATCCAGTTCAATACAGCGGTCAACTGTCGGTCGTCGAGCAACGAGTTCGCGGCCCCGGGCACCTGCACGAGATAGGCGCGGCCGTCTGGAATCGTCAGGTAGTAGCCGACGCGATCCTTTAACCGCGGAATCGTCGGCGGCGCACCACCGCCGTCCACCATGTGGCAGCCCATACAATTGAGAACGTAGTCCTGGTGCGCATCCGCCCAAACGCCCGACGCGCTGCACAACAGTGCAGCGATGACGAGTGGCTGAATGCGTCGCTCAATTCGCAACAGCTAAGCCCAACACGACCGACGTCGAACAGTGATACATGTTGGTCTTGGTGCCATGGCACCAGTTGACGTCGTTGCTCTTCGCCGGCTGATAAACCGGACGATCGCCTTCGTTGCGATTGCACAGACAGTGACCGCACGCCGACTTACCGCAGCAGTCGTTGTACGAAATGATGTAGTCCTTAGCGTCAACGGGATTGCGACAAGTACCGATCCACGTCACCGGCGACGACTCCGTACCCGGCGGACAACTGTTCGTCGTGCCGCCGCAACAACCACACAAGAATCCGTCGAGCGCGCAATAGCGCCAGTATTCGCAGCTGAGCGGGTCGCCTTTTTCCTGCGGTTGCGGCGCACGCGTGCCTTCGGCTGCATTGGCTCGCGCAACCGGCAACAGCGGCACTGCTCCGGCACCTACCAGCGCCACGCCTACCTTCGACAGAAAGTCGCGCCGTGAGGTAGTCCGAGCGACGCGACGCGTCCCCTTCGTAATCCAGTTATCGAGCCAGTTCATGTAGTCACCTCGGTTTCATCGCGCGCCTTGGCGCTCATGTATTCGTTGACGCTCGCCACACCCAGTCGCTTTGCTTCGAACAGGCTTTCGAGATGCTCGCGCGAATTGACCAGACCTTTCGCGACCAGCACACCCTTCTCGTCGAGCAACGCGGCATACGGCAGCTTGCCTACACGGAAAGCCATGCCCAGCTCCTGCGAAATCACATACGGGAATGCTTCGAGCTGCCGTTCCTTCACGTACGCCTCGTGTTCCGCGCGGGTGCCGCCGTCGCTCGCAAACACCAGGTCCAGCCATTTGCGTTCTTCTTTGGCCACGCGCGTGACGACCGGCAGCAGCGATTTGCACAACGGGCAAGTCGGCGACAGGAAGAACACCAGCACGCCACGGCCGCGAGCGGCATATGTGTCGAGTTTCAGTTCGCTGTTGTCGAGCGTCGTCAGTGACAGCGTCGGCGGCGTTTCGCCGGACTTCACGCCGCCCGACAACGTCAATGCGCCTGCGGGCGAAACGCGTTCATGAAGCACACCGATCTGGCGTGTGAGCGCGAACACCACGAACGTGAGTCCGATCACCAGTAACCACAGCACGATGTTCGAAACGATCAGAGCGTCCATCACACCCACTCCTCGAGACGTGCACGCGCTGCGAGCAATTGATTGGTGGCCGCATACAGCGCTCCGAGTACGAGCACACCCGCCACCATGCTGACGATATCGAGCCACTCGAGCGGACGCGTCGGCGCCGGCACGAGTGCGCTGATGGCGGCAACGGCCAACACGACGTTGCGCAACACGAGTCCGATCGACAACGGTTGCGTCGCGCCACCGCAGCCGCAATCGATGAAGCGACGGCCGCGCATCAGATTGATCGCCATGACTCCCGCATATAGGAGCAGCAACGCGGCACCGCCGATGAACGCAGGTGCGAACTGCCACAGCATGCCGAGGCCGATGCAAAGCTCCGCAACGACGACCAGCCACGCTGCAATCGCGACGAGTCCTTCCGGCAGAATCCGGTACGTAGCGAGCACCGACCGGAAGTCGACCATGTCGCGCAACTTGTGCCCGGCGGCGGCGAGAAACAGCCAGCCCAACGCGAAGCGAATGATCGTAGCGATGACGGGATCGACGTTCATGGAGCCTGAATGAAACCGGGCACCAGCGGTGGGCCCTCAATCGTGCGCAGGTGAGTGCCCTTCAGCGCGTCATAGACGTATACGGCCGGTGTGCCTGCCTCGTCGGCGATCAATAGCGGCGCTGCGTCCTTCGTCAGCCCCAACGACGTGACTGGAGCGACCATCGAAATCGATCCGAGTTTCTTGGATGTGGCGAGGTCATATGTCCACACGTCCTTACCCGGATCCTTGTGACCGTACGGACCACCCTGATGCACGATCACGAACAGCCGCCCGAGCTTCTGGTGCACTCCGTTGAACTGGCCGCCACCGACTCTCCAGCCGTCGGCGCGTTCTTTATCGGTGAACAGCGACCACGGCTTGCCCGCTTTCGCTTTGCCGCCGTCGAATGCCACCGGATGTACGTAGCCGTCGAACGACACGTAGAGCCACGTGTTGCCGAAGCGGGACGCCTTCTCGGTGACCGGATCTTTATCGGGGTCGAAGAACTTCTCGCTGCGCTCGCGTCCTTTCAGGTTGCCCTGATCGTCGAGCGAGACCACCTGCACGGTCCCATCGCCGCACAGCGACGCAAATGCGCGGTTGCCAATCGGGTAGACCAGATTGCAACCAGACATCTCGATTTCGGCAACGAACTTGGGCGCCTTGACGTCGACGACGCTCACCGACGTTGCCGGCGTCATGTTGGCGACGTACATGAACCGACCGTCATCGCTGAGACCTTGATATGCACGTTGCGGCACACCGGTGGCGCGCTTCGGAGGAATCACCACTTCGCCCTGTGCTTTCAGTTCCTTCGTGTCGTAGATCGTCACGACGTCGGTGCGGTCGCCGCGAGTGCCGCGGCTGTAGTAGATCTCTGGCACGTAGATCGCCGAGAAGTCGGGCGCCAACTCCACGGCATTTCCGAACGCGCCGGTCGACAACATTCCGAGCATCGTGCCGGTGTCGCCGTCGTAGAGGTACACCTTGCTGTCGAGGTAGCCGAGAAAGTTGGTGTCGTAAACGAGGAACCAGTGTGGCTTCGGTACGCCGAGTTTTTCCGTCGTCGCCTGCTCCGGCTGGAGCGGAGCCACCGCGGTTGCCGATTCCGCAGCCGCTAACGACGACGCGCCGAATACGGCGCTCAGGACGGTCAACGCCGCTACGAACCTCGATCTACCCATCACCATTCCCCTGATCCCATCACTATCGCAATTAGACTCTTCAGCACCAGTTCTCGTCCATCAAGTCCGACGAGTCCATTCGAGCGTGTCGTCGAGCGCCCGTCCCAGCTTATCGAACAGCTCGTGAATCTGATTCTCCGTGATCACCAGCGGCGGACAGATCGCCAGCGTCTCGCCGATGTTGCGGGCGATCAAACCGTGTTCCTCGGCGCGACCGGCACAGTAGGCCGCAACCGCACGCTTCGAATCGAACGGCGCCTTAGTAGATTTGTCAGCGACGATCTCCACCGCACCGATCATTCCCACCCCGCGCGCTTCGCCCACCAAAGGATGGTCACCCAGCGCGCGCAGTCGCGCTTGGAACGGCTTCGACATGCGCGCCGCGTGTGCAAACAGATCGCGCTCTTCCATCAATTCGAGATTGCGCAATGCGACCGCCGCACACACGGGATGACCCGAATACGTGAAGCCATGGCCGAACGTACCAACCTGTCCAGACGCTTCGATGAGCGGCTCGTACAAAAACTCCGGAATGATGACGGCCGACAACGGCAGATAAGCCGACGACACCGCCTTCGCGATGCTCATGGTGGTCGGACGAATGTTCAGCGTCTGAGCACCAAACGCGTTGCCGGTGCGGCCGAATCCGCAGATCACTTCGTCGTCGATGAAGAAGATGCCGTAGCGGTCGAGCACGGCCTGCACCTTCTCGTAGTAGCCGGCCGGCGGCACGATGACGCCACCCGCACCCATGACCGGCTCCGCGATGAATGCGGCGATCGTTTCCGGGCCTTCCGATTTGATCAACGCTTCCAGGTTGCCGACGATGCGGTCGACGAACGCATCCTGGCTCTCGCCGGGTTTGCCTTCGCGGTAATAGTGCGGCGCGTCGGTGTGCAGAATGCCGGCGATCGGCAGGTCGAAGTGTTTGTGGAATGCGGGCAGGCCGGTGAGGCTTCCGCTCGCGACGGTAACGCCGTGATAGCCGCGCCGCCGCGAGATGATCTTCTTCCGTTCGGGCTTGCTGATGACGTTGTGGTAGTACCACATCAGTTTGATCTGTGTGTCGTTCGCATCGGAACCGGAGAGGCCGAAGAACACGCGCCCGGCTTCGAACGGCATCATCGCCTTCAGTTTTTCCGCCAGCAGAATGCTCGGCTCGTTGCTCTTGCCGCCGAACAGATGCGAGTAGTTGAGTTTCTGCATCTGCTCGTATGCCACGCGCGCAAGCTCCTCTTCGCCGTATCCGATGGCGGTGCACCAGAGCCCGGCCATGCCCTCGAGGTATTGCTTGCCCTTGCCGTCCCAGATGTACACACCCTTCGCACGCATCATCACCGTAGGACCTTTCTCGTGATGCGTCCTCAGGTTGGTCGCCGGATGCAGCAGGTGTTCGAGGTCCTTCGCTTCGAGCGAACCCGGCGGCGCCATGTTGTGCATGGATTTGGTCATATCTCCTCCAGGACGATCAGGCTTGCGCGTCTAGCGAATCCGCGACGATGTTGAACATGCGATCGAGGTCGCTCTTCTCGATGACGAACGGCGGGCCGAACTGCAGCGTATCGCCGCCGTAGCGGACATAAAGGCCGCGCTCCCAACAGCGCATCGCGACTTCGTACGGCCGTCGGGCCGGTTCACCGGGGAGCGGCGCAAGTGTCAACGCGCCGGCAAGGCCATAGTTGCGGATATCGACGACGTGTTTTCTGCCCTTCAACGCATGTATGCCACTCTCGAAATGCGGGGCGAGCATCTGCACGCGTTCGATCAGCCTGTCCTTCAAGAGCAGGTCGAGCGCCGCGATGCCGGCCGCACACGCAATCGGGTGACCGGAGTACGTGTACCCGTGCGGGAACTCCAGCATGTACTCCGGACCACCGGCAGCCATGAACGTCTGATAGATGTCCTGCTTGACTACGACGGCGCCCATTGGCACCGCGCCATTGGTCAGTTGTTTAGCGAAGTTCATGATATCCGGTGTTACGCCGAACGCTTCGGCGCCACTGCGCGCGCCGGCTCGGCCGAATCCGGTGATCACTTCGTCGAAGATCAGCAGTATCTGGTGCTTGTCGCAGATCGCGCGCAATCGTTGCAGGTAGCCCTTCGGCGGCGGCAGCACACCCGCCGACCCCGCGAACGGCTCCACGATGACGGCGGCGATGTTCGAAGCGTCGTGCAGTGCGACCAACTCCTCCAGCTCATCGGCCAGTTCCGCGCCCTTCTCCGGCATACCACGTGTGAAGACGTTCCCCGGCAGCAACGTGTGCCGCAGATGATCGGCGGCAACGGCCTCTCCAAACAGTTTGCGATTCGGACCTATCCCGCCTACCGAGATCCCGCCGAAGTTCACGCCGTGGTAACCCTTCGCCCGGCCGATCAATCGCGTCTTCGCCGGCAACCCCTTCTGACGCCAATAGGCGCGCGCGATCTTCAGCGACGTATCTGCCGCCTCGGATCCGGAGTTGGTATAGAAGACGTAGTCGAGACCGGCCGGCGTCAGTGCCTTGATCTTGTTCGCGAGTTCGAACGCGAGGGGATGCCCGAACTGGAAAGCGGGTGAGTAGTCGAGCGTGCGCAATTGGTGGGCGACCGCGTCGGCAATTTCCGGACGATTGTGCCCGGCGCCACTGCACCAGAGGCCCGAGAGACCGTCGAGAACGCGACGGCCATCGGTGGTGATGTAGTAGCAGCCATCCGCAGCGCAGATGAGCCGGGGGTTCTCCTTGAACTGGCGGTTCGCCGTGAACGGCATCCAGTAGGCTTCGAGCGCCTCCCGGTCCAGGTGCGTGAGATTTCGAACGACTTCCTGCTCTTTCGCCGCCATGGTGCCCGGCCCGACTGCAAGGGAGGCGCTAGGCTAGAGCATTCGGAGGTCCAAGCAAACCACTCGATACCGACCACATCGGCCAATCAGCGCCTCACCCCTCGACTCGGTCGGCAGCACTTCGTTTCTCCTTTTCACACGCGTCTTCACACGCGCTCGTCGGCGGCGAGGTCCGGCTTCACCGCACGACCGATCGCGGCGCGAACGGCTGTTGCTCGACCGGTGCCAACCACGCGCATCCTCTGCACGTCATTCGGACGGAGCACCCTGATTTCGCCGCGCGGAGTGATCAGATAGAAATCACGCCCGGTTCTGCGGACCAGATCGACATCGTCTGCAGAGAACAGCTCGCGCGATGGCGCGGCCGCGCCATGCGTATGCCAGAACGCCGCGAGTTGCATCTTCGCCGGAACCTGCACCACGAACGTCACCGTGTTCTGACCGGAACAGCCGCTGCCTACCGACGTCCAGTATCCGCCGGCACCGTTTCCAACGACGGCGCCGACGAACTCCCGATCGGATCTTACAGAGTGGTCGAGGTGCTCGCGCCGCATCGCATCGACCGCCGCAACTACACTCGAATAGGCGCGTTGCCGATCCACGAACGTTTGCACCGGACCACACGTATTCGGCGCTGCAAACGAGCTATACGAAACTGCGAGCAATACCGTGAATAGCCGCGCTTTGTGCCCCATCTTCGCATCTCCCCGCGCAACGGCCACGAATCCGATCCTCGGCGACGATTCGTCGAGGTCGATTCGAGACTATTCCGCGGAGCAGACAACGAGATAGTAGAGGTGCGACGAGCTGAGCCGCTCTTGCGGCGGACGTCGTGGCACTGATCAAAAGCGCACTGCTACAAAACAAAAAAACGCCCCGATTGGGGCGTTTTTCCGTGTCGGTGCCCCGACTAAGCGGCAACCGACAACCGCGTGAGCGGATATCCCAGCGCTTCTGCGACCGCCGGATGCGTGATCGCACCGCGATGGACATTCAAACCAGCAGCCAGGTGCGGATCCGCGTTCAACGCCGCCAGACCCTTGTCTGCCAACGCTCTTACAAAGGGGAGCGTCGCGTTGTTGAGTGCGAGAGCCGATGTATGCGCCACTGCGCCGGGCATGTTCGTGACGCAGTAGTGCACTACGCCTTCTTCGATGTATGTCGGCGCCGAATGGGTCGTCGGCCGACTCGTCTCGAAGCAACCACCCTGGTCAATCGCGACATCTACCACCACCGACCCGTCGCGCATTTCACGCACCATCTCACGGCTGACGAGTTTCGGTGCAGCCGCGCCCGGAACGAGCACTGCGCCGATGACGAGGTCGGCTTCGACGACGTACTCGCGAATCGTCTGCGGATTTGCCATCACCACCCGGACACCTGCTCCGAACCGATCCGCAAGCCAGCGCAGCCGATTCACAGACTTCTCCAAAATCGTCACGTCGGCCTGCATGCCAAGCGCGATCAGTGCAGCGTTCGCACCGGCGCTTCCACCGCCGAGGATGACGACTTTCGCCGGCGCCACGCCCGGCACTCCGCCGAGCAGCTTGCCGATGCCACCGGCTTCCTTCTCGAGACACTTTGCACCCACCTGTACTGCCATCCGACCGGCGACTTCGCTCATCGGTGCGAGCAACGGCAAGCCGCCACCCGCGGCTGTGACCGTTTCGTAGGCAATCGCACTCGCGCCCGACGCCATTAACGCATCGGCTTGGGCCCGATCCGCGGCGAGGTGTAGATAGGTGAACAGGATCTGGCCCGACCGCAGCATCGGATACTCGACCGGTTGCGGCTCTTTGACCTTAACGATCAGGTCGGCCGTACGGAATACGGTCGCCGCATCTGGCGCAATCGTGGCGCCGGCACGTTCGTAGTCGCGATCCATGAAGCCAATGCCGGCGCCGGCCTTCGTTTGAACCAGCACCTCGTGGCCGGCGGCGGTCAACTCGGCGACGGACCCGGGAGTCAAACCGACGCGGTACTCGTGCACTTTGATCTCAGCGGGAACTCCGATACGCATGTCAGCGGTCCTTGAAATGAAACTGGAGCTAGATTAGTGGATTCGGCGCGGCAGTTCCTTGCGAAGGCGGCTCCAAACAGCCAATGTACGCAAGAAATCACTATTGATTCCTACCATGGCGCAAGCTTCTATTGAGACTGATCGACTCGACCGTCTAATCCTCCACGAACTCCAGCTGGACGGGCGCCTTACCAACGCAGCGTTGGCGGCGACCGTGAGCCTGTCGGAGTCGGCGTGCCTACGCCGTGTCCGCCGATTGGAAAGCGCGGGGCTGATTCGTGGCTACGTCGGTTTGGTCGACCAATCGTCAGCGGGATATCCCGACAACGTGTTCGTTCGAATTACCCTGACGAGCCAGCAGCAGGACGATCTCAAACGTTTCGAGAGTGCGGTGCGCAAAGTGCCCGAAGTGATGGAGTGCTATCTGATGTCGGGCGACGCTGACTATCTATTGCGCGTCATCGTTGCGGACGCCCGCGACTACGAGCGCGTACACAGCCAGAACCTCACGCAACTGCCCGGCGTTGATCGTGTGCATTCGAGCTTCGCGCTGCGCACCGTGATCAAAAAGACCGAGATCCCGGTGCGCTGATCGCTGACGAAGGTCGGCTACTGAATCAACGCCGGCATGCGACCTGCCCAGGGCGCCGCCTGCTCGATCTGCGCGGCGAGCCGCAGCAGCGTCGCTTCGTCACCGAACCGGCCGACGAACTGACTGCCCATCGGCAGCCCGTCTTTCGACCAGTGCAACGGCAGCGAAATTCCCGGCTGTCCGGTCGCATTGAACAACGGCGTGAATGGGAAGAACTGGAACGTCTGGCGCGTCCACGTGAGACCGTCGATGCCCGGTGCGTTCTGATTGACCACTCCGTGTTTCGGCGGCGGCTGTCCGGACGTCGGCGACAACAGCACGTCGATGTTCTGGAAGTAGCGCCCGATGGTCCGCGAAACCTCGTTGAAGTAGGCGAGGGCGTTCGCGACATCGAACGCGGTCATCTTCAGCGCGTCTTCGTAGCACGCGAGTGTCGCCGACTCGAGCGTGTCGAGCGACGGTTTGCGCCCCGTCGACGCGGCGATCGCGGCAATTCCCGCGGAGGTCCCGACGCACCAGATCACATGAACGTGCTTGGTGAATGAATCGAAATCGAACGCGAGCGAGGCATCGACCACCTCATGGCCGAGGTCGGTCAAGAGCGCGCGTGTGCGCGTCATCGACTCCGCACACTCCGGATGCATCGCGGCACCGAATGGCGACCTGCCCATGCAGGCGATGCGCAACCGCCCAGGCGGACGGCCCAGCTGTGAGAGATAACCACCTGGTTCGACCGGCGCCACGGAGGGCGCACCCACGTCGGCACCGGCTACTGCGTCGAGCATGCCGGCTGCATCGCGCACGCTGCGCGTCACCACGAACTCGATCGCCTGGCCGAACAGCGGATCCGACGAATCCGGGCCGCTCGGCGTGCGATCACGAGTCGGCTTCAAACCGACGAGTCCGTTGCTCGATGCGGGAATTCGGATCGAACCGCCTCCGTCGTTCGCATGCGCGATCGGCACGATACGCGCGCCCACTGCAGCACCCGATCCGCCGCTCGATCCGCCCGGACTGTGTCCGAGCCGCCAGGGGTTGTGCGCGGGGCCGAACGCCACCGGCTCGGTGGTACCGCAATAACCGAACTCGGGCGTTTGCGTGGTGCCTACGGTGACCAGTCCGGCGCGACGAAAGCGCGCCATCAGTTCCGTGTCGGTCGGAAACGATACGTCGGCTGAGAGTCGGCTACCCATCCGACAAGGGGCATTGGCCGCATGCAGCGCCAGCTCTTTGATCAGAAAGGGCACACCTGCGAACGGTGCATCGGGTCGCAACGCCGCCACATCGGCCGCGCTCGCCTCACTCAGCACTTCCAACACCGCGTTGAGTTTTGGATTGAATCGCGCGATGGCAGCAAGCGCGACCTCGCGGACTTCGGCGGCCGATACGTCGCGGCGCCGGATCATTTCAGCGAGCGCAGTTCCATCGAGCTTCGCGTATTCGTCGAACGACAGCATCCCTGTCTCCTGGTGGTAGGTGAGCGTTTGCTTACACGAGATCGACCGGTTTCAGCGCGAACTCTTTAATCAACGCATCGGCATAGTCGATGCGTCCGGTGATCTGCTTCGGATCGCCGTGGCACAGCCGCAGGCACGCTTCCGCCATGTGCTCGATCGGCGTGACGCGTTCTTTGTTGCTCTCGTTGATGAGCTTGTGATGCATCACCCCAGGCGTTGCGACGAGACCCGGCGAGATCACGTTCACGCCGATGCCGTTCTCGTAGACCTCTTGCGCAAGACCCGTAGTGAATCGCTCGAGCGCCGCTTTGCACATGCCGTAGACAGTGCCGCCACGACCCGCCACGTCCTTTTGCGGATGAATCGCTGCGTGCGACGAGATGTTCAGAATCCAACCGCGGCCACGTTCCTTCATTCCGGGTAACACGCGCTGCGAGAGTTCGAACGGCGCCCACACCTGCACGTCCATCATCAGACGGAAACGCTTCTCCGGAAAATCCTCGACTGGAATGAAGTAGGTGATGGCAGCGTTATTCACCAGTATGTCGACCGAGCCGTACGCCGCTTCAGCTGCATCGATCAGCGCGTGTCTGTCAGCCTGGCTCGCGAGATCGGCGCGCACGGCAATCGCATCGCCGCCGGCGGCGTTGATCCTGTTCACCGTATCGGTGATCGTGCCGGGCAGGTAGTGGTCTTCGGTTTCGACGGTACGCGCGCTCACGACCACCTTTGCGCCTTCCATCGCGAAGCGCCGGGCAATCGCCTCTCCGATGCCGCGACTCGCGCCGGTCACCACCGCGACCTGACCCGCCAACACGCCTTTGCGATTGATCCCGGCCATCATTCCCCCTTGTATTTCTCGCCTGTCCCCGAACTTTCGGGATGATACAACGCGCTGAAACCGAGCGTTATGATTGAGCCCCACGGCTAAGGGAATCGAATCATGCGATCGATTGTGCTTTCAGTCGTTGTTTCCGCCGCAGTCGGTGTCACGCAGACACACGCCGCAGAGCAGGTGATCGGCACCAGCGACGCGCAGGCCTGCTACGAGGCCGCCACCTTCAACCCCAAAAACGCCGACGAAGCGTCGTGCAACATCGCGATCAAGCGCGGCAAGTTGTCGCGGCCGCAGTTGGCCGCCACGTACTCGAACCGCGGCATCATCTTCGCGAACCACGGCGAACTGGATAAGGCGATCGCGGATCAGAACGCCGCAATCGCGCTCGATCCGGATTCGGCACGTGCGCACGTGAATCGAGGCAACGTCTACTATCGCACCAACCGACACAACGAAGCGGTTGCCGACTACAACCAGGCGATCACGCTGTCGAACGGCGCGCTGGCGCCGGCATACTTCAATCGCGCCAAGTCGCGTCTTGCGCTCGGCGAAAACGATGCTGCGACCAAGGACTTCCAACAAGCGGCAACGCTCGCGCCCGAGAGGTACAAGTAGCGCGACTGTTTGGAATTGTTGGGTGGTGCGTCAGCCGACGTAGCGGCGCTCGCTGCGCTGGCCGAGCCCGGTAAGTATCTCGTAGGTATTCGTGCCGGCAAGTTCAGCGACATCCTCAATCGGTACTTGCGCGCCGATGAGCTCCACCCAATCACCCACCTTCACGGCGTCGGCCAGCCCGGTTACGTCGACGGTCGTCAGGTCCATCGACACGCGCCCGACGATCGGCACTCCGGCACCGAGGATCGCGCAGTAGCCATGCCCCGATAGCACGCGCGGCAAGCCATCCGCATAACCGACATCGATCGTCGCGATCAGTCGTTCGGTGTCGGCAATTCCCGTAGCACCGTAGCCGACCGGTTCGAACGGGGGCACACGCCGCAACTGCAGGATGCGCGCTTCGAGCGTAGCCACCGTAGCAAGCGCGGTCATCGGATCGTCGAACGGACTCGCACCATAAAGGGCAACTCCGGGTCGACACACATCACCCCGATACTGCGGGCCGAGCAGGATTCCCGCCGAGTTCGCGATGCTGGTCGCCACGCCCGGGAATCGTGCAGCCACCTGGCTGAAACGTTCGAGCTGCATCGGATTACGCGGATGCAACGGCTCTTCGGAGCACGCGAGATGCGTCATCAACAACGCCACTTCGAACTGTTCGAAGCGTTCGGGATACGCGTCGGCCGTCGCGAAACCAAGGCGGTTCATACCGGTGTCCACCTGCACCGCGATCGGTCGTGTGCGATACGGACGCCATGCCTCAAGCTGCGCGTCGGTGTTGATGACCGGCACCAGGTCGTACTCCGCCGCACGCGGCGCTTCGACGTCGCTGACGCCTTCGAGAATGTAGAGTTCAGGCAGATCGATGACGTCGCGCAGCGCGATGCCCTCGGCAACGGTCGCCACGAAAAACGTCGTGCATCCTTCGGCGGCAAGTCGAGACGCAATCGCTGCCGCGCCCAGGCCGTAGCCGTTGGCCTTCACGACCGCACCGCACTCTGCCGGCGCCGCAAGACCCTTCAGCGTGTGGTAGTTGCGCGCCAGCGCTCCAAGATCGACTGTCAGACGACTCGCCACACGCGGCCCCGCCTCGTCATTTGAGTGATCGGATATACACGACCACGTTGTTGATAGCCTGATCGTTCGCGAGCATTGCGGCCATCGGTTTCATCTGCGCGCCGAACGTATCCTTCGGATGGGCGCCGCGCAGACCTTTCTTGTAGTTCTGCAATTGGCGCACGAGATACCAATCGTCCTGATCGGTGAGGCGCGGCGAATTCATCGCCACGTTTCCTTCGGCCTTCGCCCCATGACAAGCGGCACAGGTCGCATAAAGTTGTTTGCCCGCCGCGGCGTCGCCTTGCACCGTTGCCGGCGGCGGCGGGGCGGTCAACGTACCTATATAGGCAACCACGTTGTCGATGGCCGCCTCGTTCGCGAGCGTCATCGCCATCGGTCGCATCTGCGCGCCGTAGATGTCGCCCGGCGTCGCGCCGCGAATGCCGTCTTTGAACGCGAGCAACTGGCGCTTCAGATACCAGTCGAACTGTCCGGTAATGCGCGGCGCGTTGAGCGACTGATTGCCGCCGCCGTTCGGCGCGTGGCAGGTAGAGCAGACCGAATACGCGCTCTTGCCTGCGGCCGCATCGGCCGCGCAAACAGAGAGGCTCATCGAAGTGGCCATGACCGCCAAGACCACGCACATCATCAAACGCATGAATATCTCCACCGGAAAAAAGGGCAGCGCGACCCTGCAACAGAATGCTGTCGCAACGCGCTACCGAAACCACGACTCAGGCAAACTGTCGCGGCAGTTTACGCAGTTTTATTCTTTCGCCCAGCGCCACAGAACGCTGAACCAGGAGGCTCCGTCCTTGGTGCGCCGTTGGCGTTGCCGTCGATCGGTCTCTTCACCGTCCCGACGTGCATGCAGCTCGAGCAACCTGTGATTTCCGCGACGCCGATCCGCCGGCATCCTGCGGTCCTCTCCCGAACGCGCGTCCAGTTGCTCTCGCGTGTCGACAACCGATTGTTCGTCCATTAAGCATCGTTCCGTCCGCAAGGACCCCCGTAATATATCGCTACGACATCGAAAGTGCATCGCATTCATAAGCTTGCGCAGCACACTTAAACTGCGTCATCGTCGGTATCCCAACTCATACGGATACCACGATGAAAACTGCCGTCGTCACCGGCACGAGCACCGGCATCGGCTATGCCACCAGTCTGCACCTCGCGGCAAACGGCTATCGCGTGTTCGCCGGCATGCGGAACCTCGCAAAGGCGCAACCGCTCCGCGACGCAGCCGCGAAGGATCGTCTGCCCATCGAGGTGATCGAACTAGACGTCACATCGCAAGACTCCTGCGACCGCGCGTTCGCGAAAATCGGCGTGGTGGACGTGCTGATCAACAACGCGGGCATCGGCGGCGCATCGCCGCTCGAACTGACACCCGAAGCCGAGCACCGGCAGATGTTCGAGACCAACTACTTCGGCGCGGTACGCTGCATCCAGGCAGTGCTGCCTAGCATGCGCGAGCGGCGCAGCGGGGCGATCGTGAACATCACCTCGATTGCCGGACTCGTCGCCACACCGAACCAGGTCGCGTATTCGGCGTCGAAGTGGGCGCTCGAGTGTCTCGGCGAGGCGCTGGCCCACGAGGTGTACCGATTTGGCGTGCGCGTCGTCAACGTAGAGCCGGGCGTGATCATGACGAGCATCTTCGAGAACTCCGCGGAGACGACCCGCTACGACAAGACGTCGCCGTATCAATCGATCATGCGACGCAACGGCAAACTGTTCGCGGCGGGATTCCGCGCCGCGGCACAACCGGACGAAGTGGCAAAGGCGATTCTGGAGGCGATCACCACGTCCAACTACCGATTGCGATGGCCGGTGGGGAACGACGCACTCGGCCTCGCGAGAGGGCGGCCGCAGATCAGCGACGAAGAGTGGGTTCGCATGGGTGGCGATCTCAGCGACCAGGAGTACAACAGTTGGTATCAAGAGCGCTTCGGCATCACGCTGTAGCAGGCCGTCGGACAAGGGGGAGCACATGGCGATAGTCATCAGCGGCGCCGGCGAATGGACGCCGCCCAACGTGATCAGCAACGACGAGCTGGTCGCGAGCTACAACCTCTACGCAGACAAGTTCAATGCCGAACACGATTCCGAAATCGCGCGCGGCACCGTCGAAGCGAAGCCGCACTCCAGCGCGGAGTTCATCGAAAAGGCTTCCGGCATCAAAAGCCGCTTCGCGTATGTGAAAGACGGCATCCTCGATCCCGATTGTATGCGGCCGCGCATTGCGCGTCGTTCCGAGGACGAGGTCTCGCATCAAGCCGAGATGTCACTGAACGCGGCACGCAAGGCACTCGCGGCCGCCGGCAAAACCCCGGCCGACATCGACATGGTGATCGTGTCGTGTGCGTACACGGAGCGCTCGTATCCGGCGATTGCCATCGAAGTGCAGGGCGCGCTCGGCATCGTCGGCTTCGGATTCGACATGCTGGTTGCGTGTTCCGCAGCCACGTTCGCGTTGCAGCGCGCGCACGACGCGCTCGCGGCCGGCAGTGCGCGCGGCGTGCTGGTGATCAATCCGGAGCTCACGTCGCCGCAGGTGAACTATTGCGACCGCGACAGCCACTTCATCTTCGGCGACGTCGCAACCGCAGTGGTGCTCGAACACGAGTCGACGTGCGTTTCGCAGCACAGCTACAGAATCCTCGGCACCAAAGCGGTCACGCAGTTCTCGAACAACATCCGCTCGAATTTCGGCTATGTCGGCCGCGCCGAAGGCGGCGATCCTTACGACGCAGAAAGGCTGTTCCATCAGAACGGCCGAAAAGTGTTCAAGGAAGTCTGTCCGATGGCGGCCGCGCATCTCGAAGCACAGGTCACTTCTCTCGGTCTCGGCGTCAGCGACATACGGCGCTGGTGGTTGCATCAAGCCAACTTGAACATGAATCAGCTGATCACGCGCAAGCTGCTCGGCACCGATCCATCCGACGATGTCGCACCGATCGTGGTCGATCGATACGCGAACACCGCATCGGCAGGGTCGATCATTGCGTTCGCGCAACATCACGAAGACTTGCACTCGGGTGATCGCGGTGTGATCTGCTCGTTCGGCGCGGGCTACTCGATCGGCAGCCTTCTCGTGCAGAAGCGCTGACATCCCAACAGAAGAAGGCCCAACGGAACGAATCGGGGGCGGCCGCGGCCGCCCCCTTGCCTCGACGCTTACAACACGAACGCGCCGGAACGCAGCAGATAAGCGAATTCGCGCCGTTGCTCCTCGTTCAACAGTTCGAAGATTCGCCGCGTTGCCGCAAGCAGATCGCCGTTGAGCACTTCGGTTGCGCGCGTCCTACTCGCCAGTGCCGCGGTCACGCGGTCGGCGTCGAACTCGGCTTGGGTGAACGCAGCTGCAACGTCGGACGTGGACCGGTCCTGATCGAGCCGCGCCTGGTTGTACGCAGTCTTCAGTCGATCGAGCACGTCTACTACGTCGCGCACCTGTGCTTCGCTCAAGTCCAGCTTCCACGCCAGATGACGCAGCGGCCGGCGAACGCCGAACGTAGGTCCTGACGACCAGCTGAACATCGAGTGATTGCGATTGCCGTGTCGCGCCTGTGCTTCGGCGTGGGCGCGTTCCCAACAACCGGCGGCATAAGCGTGACGCCACGCTCGGTGGTACATGAACATCTCGAATCTCCTTCACCAGGGCTATCGCTCCCGGTGGGTTGCAATGTGCGGGCGACATGCCGCGCACGAATCGATCTTAGTCCCGTCGAAAGCCGTGCGTCGAGACGCACGACCTGCGTCTCGCCCCGCCAGCGGAGCGGTAGGCATTGCGGACCTCCGACGGTTGCATGTAGGCGCAGCGGTGAGATAGCGTCCAGCACGCGTGTAGGACATACGAGTTCGACGTCTGTGGCCCTCAAAATCGTGGTGTTGAACCCGAAAGGCGGTTCCGGCAAGACCACGATTGCAACGAACCTCGCGGCCTTCTATGCGGCACGCGGCCAGTTCCCCGCGATACGCGATCTCGATGCGCAGGCGTCGAGCACGCGCTGGCTTTCGAAGCGCACCGAAGACATGCCGCGAATCCACGGTTCCTCGCCGTTCAACGTCCCGGCCAAAATGACGCGTACGTTCGCGATGCGGATTCCGAACGAGGTCGACCGCATCGTCATCGACACACCGGCCGCCATCAACAAGCACCAGTACATCGAATTCACTCGCGATGCCGATCGCATCCTGATTCCTGTGCTGCCTTCCGATATCGACATTCAGGCGGTCACGCGCTGCATCGCCGACCTGCTGCTGCACGCAAAGATCCAGCGCAACGAGAACCGTATGGCGGTAGTCGCCAATCGCGTCAAACCCAACACGGTGATCTTCCGCTCGCTGATGCGCTTCCTTGATTCGTTGAAGATTCCGGTGATCGCGGTATTGCGCGACTCGCAGAACTACATTCGATCTGCGGAATCGGGTGTGGGTCTCCATGAAATGAAAGGTGGGCGGTCTCACGTCGATCAGGCCCACTGGGTATCCCTGATCGACTGGATCGAAAACGGTAGGGTGCCGACCGGTGAAACGCCCTGGTCGGAAGGATCCACTGCCGAGGTCGCCTCGATCGACGATGCATCCACCGATGCCGACGCGGAACCGACGACCGCTGCTGCACCCGAACAGGAACCTCCATTGCGTCTCTTCGGAGTTTCGGCTTTCATCAAGCGCGATTCCTGAAAGAGCATTCCCCTTTGACGCGCGCGTTCGAAGGCATTCGAGTCATCGATTTCACCCAAGTGCTCGCCGGGCCGTTCGCGACGCAGCAGCTCGCGCAACTCGGCGCCGACGTCATCAAGATCGAACAACCGGGCTCCGGCGATCAGACACGCGGGCTCATGCCGGGTAGCGACGACGCCGGCATGTCGCCGTCGTTCCTGACATGCAACATCGGCAAACGTAGTCTCACGCTGAACCTCAAGGCGCCTGAAGCGCGCGCCATTGTGCAAGCGTTAGTGCGTAACGCAGACGTGGTGGTCGAGAATTTCACACCCGGAGTCATGCAACGTCTTGGCTTCGATTACGCGACGTTGGCCGCGTTGAAATCCAACCTCATCTATTGCTCGATCTCGGGCTACGGACAAAGCGGACCCAAGTCGGGCTACGCGGCGTACGACGGCGCCATCCAGGCGGCGAGCGGCATGATGGCGATCACGGGGCATCCTGAAACGGGTCCGACCCGTACCGGCTACATGCCTGTGGACATGGCTACCGCACTGAACACGGCATTCGCGATCTCGGCGGCGTTGTATCGGCGCAGCGTGACCGGCGAAGGACAGCGCCTCGACGTGGCGATGATGGACACCGCAATAGTGATGCAGGCTCCGCAGGTCAGCGGATTTCTCGTCAACGGCGTGCAGCCCGAGCTGTTCGGTAACCGCTCGCCTACTCGCTCGCCGACCGCAAACGTCTTCGCCACTGCGGACGGCTACATCCAGGTCGTCGCGTTGAAGGAACTGCAGGTTCAGAAATTGTTCGAGGTAGTGGGCTGCCTGGATCGATACGAAGACCCGCGCTTCAACACCAACGACGCACGCGTTGCGAACACGCCCGCAGTGAACGAGCTGCTGACGAGCCTGTTCGCTCGGGCCGGCACGCGCACCTGGCTCGATAGACTCGTCGAAGCCGGCGTACCGGTGGCGGAGATCCGCGACTTCGAAGCAGTAACGGCAGATCCACAGTTCGAGAACCGCACCGCGCTGGTCGAAATCGACTTGCCGATGAAGCCGGGCAAACGCGTTCGCGTCGTCGGCAGCGGCTATGTAGCGACGCCGGACGGGCCGACACCGTCGCGCGCGCCGCCGAAGCTAGGCGAGCACACCGACGAAATTCTGACCGAGCTCGGTTACTCGCGCGCCGACATTGCGGCGTTGCATGCTGCAGCGGTGATCTGATCGTGCGCGCCGTCGAACGTGCCATCGTCGCGGTAATGCCCGAAGCGGATGCACCCAATCCCGGTAATCCGATCCACTCCAGTGACAGCGCGCGCGACTATGGTTTCCGCGCCGCGCTCGTCGGTGGCGCAACCATCTATGGCTGGTGCACCGACGCGATCATCGATGCGGTGGGAATGCAGTGGCTCGAGCATGGATGGGCCGACGTTGCATTCCGGCGCCCGGTGTTTCCGAACGACCAATTGATCATCTCGATCGGCACTGACGGCACGTTCGAGGTGCGCGGCGACGACACGCGCGTGCGCATCGACGGCCACATCGGGCTGGGTGATGCGCCGTGGTTGGCCGAGTTGACCATTCCCCTGCACAAACGCGAGGAACCCGCCGCCGATCCTCTGCCGCGTCTTACGCAGCAGAACGTACCGATAGGCAAGGAACTGCGAACGCGGCTGGTGCCGCTCTCGCGTGAGGATGCAGAGGCGTTCTGTCGCGACAAGCAGAACGAAACGCTCGACTGTTTCTATGGCGACGATGCGCGCATCCATCCGGCCTGGTACGCGAATCAGCCGATCTATTGGCTGCATCATTCGTTCAGCTATGGTCCGGCGATTCACACCGCAAGCCGCATCCAGCATCGCCGCGACGCGCGGGTCGGACAGAGCTTCATCATCGCGGGGCGCTGTGTGGACGCGTTCGAGCGAAAAGGTCACCAATACATCGTCAACGACGTGGAGATTCGCAATGCCGCGAGTGCGGCGATCGCAACGATCCGCCACACCGCGATCTACCAGGTTGCCAAGTCACAGTGACTTTTTTTGAGGGGGGGGGGAGCTCATGAAGATCACATCGCTACTCGCAGTTTGTCTCGCATTGCTGTTGACGGGGTGCGGACCGCACGACACACGCGCGGGGGTATCGGTCGGAGGCGTCGATGCGCCGGTGCCCACCGACTGGCGGTTCACCGACGACAGCAAGGAGATCGCCGTTCAGGTGCACACGCCGTATCTGATTCCGCACGCGGTGACGATCTGGTGTGCGCAGGTGGATGGTGAGCTGTACGTCGGTGCGAGCGCACCGAAGACGAAACATTGGCCCGGTTGGGTGGACGACAACCCGGACGTGAAGCTGCGCATCGGCGACAACACGTATCCAGTGCGACTGGTACCGCTCGACGATCCCAGCGTCATGCCGCGTGTACAAGCCGCATACGCCGCGAAGTACCAGCTGAGCGCACCGGCCGGTGAAGCGCCGCCCGACGTGCGTTACTGGCACGTCACTGCACGACCCGCCGCTGCTTGATCTACTTCGATGAGCAACACGACTCGAACTGAAGCCGTGCAGACAAGACGGAGCTTCGACGTATCCGCCGAACGCGTATTCGACGCATGGCTCGATGCGAAACGTACCGCCCGGTTCCTGTTTGCGACCCCAACCGGTGTGATGGTGCGCGCAGAGATCGACGCGCGCGTCGGCAGACGTGGTCATCGAGCTCACCGCAATCGGCGCCGGCTGCGAACTGAGGCTGACACACCATGGTGTATCGGTTGAGTTCGCGGAAACGAACCAGGCAAGGCTGGACGGGAATACTCGATGGGCTCGCCCGCGCGCTGTGAACCCAGCGCATCAACTCTCCGCGGCGCGCCACAGGTACCAGCTTGCAACCGTACGGTAAGGCGCCCACTTCACGCCCCGCGCGAGCACTTCTTTGGGCGTCGGCATATCACTCTTCTTGAACGCCACCGAAAATCCCTTGCGAATACCGAAGTCGTCTGCCGGCAACACATCCGGCCGACCGAGGCGCGAAATCAATAGCATCTCTACCGTCCAGCGGCCGATGCCACGCACGTGCGTCAACCGATCGATCAGAATCGCATCGTCCATCGCTTGCGCTTCTGCGAGCGTCGGAATCTCGCCGCCTACGGTGCGATGAGCGAGATCGCGCAGCGATAGCATCTTCGCTTGCGAGAGGCCAGCGCCGCGCAGCTTCTCGTCCGATGCGCGCAGGATCTGTTCCGGCGTAGGTCCGTGATGTGCGTTTGGAAACAACGCGCGCACTCGCGCGAAGATCGTCGCGGCAGCACGGCCATGCAACTGCTGATAGACGATCGCTTCGGCCAGCGCGACGAAGATGCTCGGCGTGTTGCGCAGTTCGAGATCGAAATTGCCGATGCGATCGATCGTGCGCCCGAACGGCGGATCAGCAGCCTTCAGATGCTCCACCGCTTGAACCGGATCGAAACTGTATGCGCCGTCGCCATCGAACAGATCGGGCGGCGTGCTATGTGCGCCTTCGATCGTGAGCAACCTGAGCTTCGTCGTGATCCCGCCGTTTGCGGAGAACCCGCCGACCTTGCCGCCGGCCGCGAGTACACGATGACACGGCACGATGATCGGAAACGGATTGCGCCCGAGTGCTTGTCCTACCGCACGCGCTGCGCCACGGTCGCCAAGCTTCGTCGCGATCTCCCCGTACGTCAGCGTCGAACCGGGTAGAATCGTACGCGCCACTTTGTAAACCCGTTGGTGAAACGACGGCACTCCTGTCATATCGAGAACGATGCTCGAAAGATCACGAGGCTGGCCACGCAGCAGTGCAATCACATCGTCGATCGCAGCCTGCACCGGGGTCGGTGGGGTTGTCTGCTGCGCATCCGGCAAGCGCTTCAGCAATCGCGCGCGCGTTTGCTCCTCGCGCCCTTCCGGCAGCAGAAATCCGAGCACGCCGCGTTCGCCCCAGACGATGCCGCATCGACCAACGGCCGTGTCGAACAATGTGTATTCGGGCGCCTTCATATCGCAGGCATCCTAGCACCGACACTCAGGGACGCACGTGCGGCTCACGAAACACCAGCCATCTGCTCAGCGTGAAGTTGACGCCAAGCCCGGCGATTGAGCCGGCAGCTACGCCAATCACCGGATATGCACGCACGAGTTCGAGCTGACTGACCAGCACCGCGTACACCGCGTAGTTCACCGCGCCCCCGACCAGGTTCGTCAGCAGAAAGCGAATCCACTCGGCCATCGCCGCAGGCGCACTCTGCGCTCGGGAGTCAAACGTAATACGCCTGTTGCCGTACCACGTAAACGTTGCCGCAACCAGATACGACACGATGCGTCCGGAGTACAGGCCGAGCCCCGCCCACACCGCGACGTACAACACTGCGGCATCGACGAGGAACGCTGCCGTTCCGACAACCGCGAAGCGGACGAACTGCGCGCCCCAAGCTCGAGCGAAACACTGCGATGGTCTCAACCGCCGGCCCCGGGCGGCGGCAAGGTGAGATACTGCAGCCGTTTCAGTTCCCAACGCCCTCGCGTCACCGTGTCGAGGATGAGCCCGCAAACGAAACTGAGCCATGCGAGCAACATCAGTCCGGTCGTTAGGACTGCGGTGGGTTGACGCAACACCAGTCCCGTTTCCAAATACGCGATGAACAACGGAATGGCGAGCCCGATCGAAAGCATCGCGAGCACAACGCCGATGATCCCGAAGAACCACAACGGTCGCTCTTCCTTCGCGAGTGTGATGATCAGCATCAGGATGCGCCAACCATCGCGATACGTGCGCAGTTTGCTCTGCGAATCCGGTGGCCGTTCCTTATAGGCAGTGACGACTTCGTCGGTCGGCATCAGCAATTGCAACGCATGCACGGTCATCTCGGTTTCGAGCCCGAAGCCGGTGGTTTGCGTCGGAAAACTCTTCACGAACCGATGCGACAACACGCGATAGCCCGACAACATATCGGTGACGTGTGCGCTGAACACACCGCGAACGAGCCCGGTGAGGAGATGGTTGCCGAAACGGTGGCCCGGACGATAGGCGGCCACATCGGTCTCCTTGCGCACTCCGGTGATCATGTCCAGCCGCTCCGTGAGCAGCTTTCGAACCATGTCTCCGGCCGCCTTCGCATCGTAGGTGTCGTCGCCGTCGCACAGCACGTACACGTCGGCGTCGATGTCGGCGAACATCCGTCGCACCACGGCGCCCTTACCTTGCGACCGCTCGCTGCGAACCATGGCACCGGCGCGTTGCGCCACCTCGATGGTCGCGTCGCTGGAGTTGTTGTCGTAGACGTATACGCTCGCTTCCGGCAACACGCGCCGGAACGCATCGACCGTGATGCCGATCGCAGCTTCTTCGTTGAAGCACGGCAGCAACACCGCTATCGACGGCGCCTTTGATAACGAGATCGAAACGGACTGATCATTCATTGGAGGATGCCTTGCGTTGCAGCGCGCACCACTGCAACGGTTCACCGATGTTGGAGTGAATTGTGGCGCAATCCGCGTTCGCCAGCATCAGACCGTCAGCACCGAACGCAGCGACCGCTCGCTCGCGTTCGCGCTCGATGAACATGCCGAAGATCGGCCCTCCGTGTGCATCGATGCGCGCGCGCATTCGATCACCGAATGCCGAATGCGACGACGGCGAGTCGAGCCAACCGTCGATTCGCAAGAACGGTATCTGCGATGGAAATGCGGGGACCAGATAACCCATGGGTTCGAGCCCCGCCAACACGACCAGCGTGCGATCGGGGTCGTCGATCGGCGGCAACGTCGCATCGACGTAGCCGCCGCTCCAGCCGATGTGTTCGCTCGCAAGCCATCGCCATCCGGTGAAGACAATTGCCAGCAACGCGAGCACGACCAGTGTCGCACTACGCGTGCGACCGCTGAGCGGCAGCAGCGCGAGGGCCATCACCACCAGCAGCGGCGCGAGCATTTCGAGCGACAGCACGTACCGATACACACCGAACGTGGACATCCACACGAGGTAGCTTACGAGCGCGGAAACGAACAGCAGCCGCGCCGGTTGTGTGAGCGCGCGGCGTTTCAGCACCGCCCAGCTTACGGCCAGTGGCACGATTGCGTAGGCCATCGCGATCTTGATGTCGCGAAACGGAATGTCGTTGACGCGCATACCGTCGAGCGAAAACACGAACGGGTACATCAGCGTCTCGAGGAAACCATGCGGCAGGAAGCGTTCGTCGCGATACGACGCATCGAGAATGAGCGGCGACCCGATTACGTGGTTGAAGTAAGGGAAGATCGGATTGCCGGTCTGCTGCCACAGTGTGTATCCCCATGCACCACCGAACAGCACCACGCCCGAGACTCCACCGAGGCCGAGCAGCACGATGCGTTTCAAACGGACGCGCAATGGCGCGGCCAACGCCAGCACCCCGGCTGCCAGCCCGATCGCGAAAGGCGCCATGGTCAGCTTGAGCCCAACCGCCATTCCGCACACCAATCCGGCGGCGACGAACCGCCACGAATCGTCGGCCGCGCCGCCTGTGCGCACCAGCAGCAACAATGCCGCGAGCACGAACAGCGTCATGGTCATGTCGTTGCTGGAGTTGCCGACGAGAATCAACGCCATGCCGCCGGTGGTGCCGATAACCGCGATCGCAAGCGCGATCCAATCCTCGCGCGAGGCCGACTGCGCGCCGGTTGCGGCTCGTGCAAGCCAATACAGCAGAACGAGATTGAGGCCGTGAACGCACCCGATAGCGAAGCCGACCAGCCACGTCGGCGCGTACTGTGCCGCCACGAACACGGGGACGTCCGCCAACGGGTTGTAATAAGTGGCGTGGTGCGCGACGGCCACGTCGATGCCGCTGCGACCGTTCAACCACGCGTATGGGTTGTACCAGTGGTAGTTGCGGAAGTCCCAGCTCACGTCGCGGCCGCGCAGCAGCGACAGCAGCCCGAACACGGGAACCAGCACCCACGCCAGGATGGAGGGCAAACCGCGCGCAAGTGCACCTGACGGTGAGTGTAAGGGGCGCGCGGCGTCGGTCATCGTTCGGATTCGCGATTCGTTGAGGCTCGAGGAGGGTGAATGATACGGGCGAACGGACACCACCGAACCATTGCGTAACTATATTGTTACGCGTAGGGTGATAGTCCGGAGTTCGACGAGTGGGGAAGACCATGGGAATCGCAATCAGCCTGTTGAACGTACGCCGCAGCATCTTGGTAGAAGCATCGCCAGCGCGGGTATGGCAGGAGTTCCAATCGTTCGAACGCCTCGGCGCGTGGTTCGGCCGCGGACATCAGCTGCATACGTTCGAACCGCGCCTCGGCGGGCGCATCGAGCTGAGCGTGGAGCTCGGCGGCAAACGGCAGCGCTACGGCGGCCCGGTGATCGTGTTCGAACCGGATCGCGAGCTGACATTCGAGAACAACTGGCACGATGCATCAATGACCTGGCCGGTGCCTACGTTCGTCACGATTCGACTGACGCCGCTCTACGACGCCACGCTGGTCGAGATCTTCCATCACGGCTTCGAACGACTCGGCACCGATGCAGCCGACAATCTGCAAGGCTACGAGGAGGGTTGGGACGTCAAACATCTGACAGCACTGAGGGCGATCGTTGAAGAGTAGTAGAGACGCCTTCACCGCCATCGCCGACCCGACCCGTCGCGAGATTCTCGATCTGTTGCGCACGAACGTAACTCTGCCGGCCGGCGACATCGCGGGTCATTTCGGAAGCTCATCGCGTCCCGGCATCTCGCGCCATCTGCGCGTGTTGCGAGAATGCGGATTGGTCAACGTCGAACGCGCCGGAAAAACGCAGAACTACTCGCTGAACGCCGAACCGCTCAACACCATTCGCGACGGATGGCTTGCCAACTTCGCGACGATGCAAACACACAGCCTGGCGGCCCTGCGAAAGCGCATCGAGGGAAACAAGAAGCGTCGCTGAGCTGCGATTGACGCTCTACTGAGAGCGCCTGCGAGCAACGACGTAGCCGCGGCGCGTCTGCGCCTCCACCTCGGGCGCGTAGGGTCCGCGATGCTCACATAGGACCACTTCGAAGCCCGCGTCGGCGAGTTGCCCACATATGCGCTCCAGCGGATGCAGATGAAAGTCGAGCGACGCAGTCGTCTCCCACCAGTTGTCCACGAGCAGACGTTCGTCGCCGATATGGAACGCGAGCGTCGTAAGACCGTCCCCACGTAGCACCCGGGCGAACTCGGCAAAAGCGACGCGGCAATCCCACGCGGTTAGATTGACGATCGAGTAGAACGCAACGATCGCGTCGATGCTTGCAGTCGCGTAGGGCAACGCAAGCGCATCACCGACGCAGAAGCCGAGGTTTGGATACGCGCGCCGCGCAACGCGCACCATCTCGAACGACAGATCCAGCCCCTCGACGCGCGCGCCTCGCGCGGCGAGATACGCACCCACATGACCGTCGCCGCAACCAACTTCCAATACCCGGGCATCGCTCTGCAGCGAGGCCGCAAACCGGTCGAGCCACATCCGGTCGAACGGCTTGTGCACAAGTTCGTTGGCGAAACGCGTGTGATACTGGCCGGCAACGATGTCGTAAGCGCGGCGCACTTCGTCACTGTTCATGCCCCAACGTAACATCGTTGGCGAACACGCAGGTGCCGCGATTTTCAGGTTGGCGGTGAACGTTCCTCGCGTTGCACACGCGCCACGAAGCGCAGGATCGCTTCGT
Source organism: Pseudomonadales bacterium (assembly GCA_041739525.1). Taxonomy (GTDB): domain Bacteria; phylum Pseudomonadota; class Gammaproteobacteria; order Pseudomonadales; family Azotimanducaceae; genus DATJGR01. The sequence continues at coordinate 27,320 of JBGSNQ010000189.1, forward strand.
TGAAGTATCCGGGACGCTGCAACGGCGCGAAGTGAGTGACACCGTCGAGCATCACCAGCTCCGCACCCGGAATGGTCCGCGCCAGGTATTGCGCGTGTTCCGGCTTGATGAACTCGTCGCGTTCGCTCTGCACGATGGCGACGGGCACATTGATGGCGGCGAGATCGGCGGCGGAATAGTTCGGCTCGGTACGTTGCATCTGCCCGATAGCCTCGGCAAACGCCTGAAATTGATCCGGGGTTGCCGACAACCGCGCATAGTCCGTCACGTGCCGGCCGAAGCAGCGCGACAACGTCGCGCTCTGCTCGATCTCTTTCGTGCCGCTCGGGTCCATGTTGCACGCGAAGAAGAACACGCCTGCGACGCGCTCGGGTGATTGCGCGCCCAAGACCATCGCAATGCACGCACCGTCGCTCCAGCCGATGAAAGTGGCCCGGTCGATATACAACTCGTCCATCACCGCGACCACATCAGCGGCCATCAGCTCATATGTGTACGGTCGCTCGTCGCGCGTGCTGTGGCCGTGACCGCGGCTGTCGACGACTACGGCGCGATAGCCGCTGCTCACCAGCGCCGGAACCTGATATCCCCAATTGCCGCCATGTCCCATCCCACCGTGCAACAGAATCACCGGCGCGCCGGCACCCATGCTCGCGTACCAGATGCGCGCGCCATCATGCGTTACATAGCCCTCGGCGTTCGCGGCAGGCAACGCTGCCGCGCCCTCTGCTTCGAATCGAATGAGATCGTCGTCTGAGATTTCCATTGCATCGTTGACCGATTAGACGCGAGACGGTTCCAGCGCTTCGAGCATTGCGCGATAGAACACCGGTTGGTATCCCACGCTCTCGAGATGTTGCTTGAGCGGCAGCGCCTCGTCGCGCCGACCAACCGCGCTCAACAGGATTACCCGATACGCCAGGTCGCCGGTTGATTCCGAGCTGCCGTGCGAATCCACCAGCGCGAGCGCGTTGTCGATTTGCGCAGGCACAGTTCTACCGGATAGCTGTTGTGCCGCAGCAAGCACCGCCGCACAACGCAGATAGTATGCAAGCAGGATCGGATTCACGTCGTCGCGGTCAAGCAGGCCCATCGCCTGATCGGCGGCGGTATTGGCAAGCTCGAACGCGCGGTTCGGGTCGGTGCGAAGCAGCTGATACGCGCGTGTGCCGGCCACATAAATCAGGTCGTGCTTCACCGCCTCGGCCTGCATGTCGCTTGCAGTCATCGTGCGCATCCCATTCTCGGCCGTGTCCAGCATGTTCACGGCGCCCGACGCGTCGCCGGCTTCGAACAGCGCATTAGCGAGCATCGCCTGACCAATCAGCAATCGCTCGCGATAGAACGCATTCTCGGGATCGCTGACCGCAGCCCGGTTCGACACTTCGACCTTGCGCTTCAGTATTTCGACCGCGCGCTTCGTGTCGCCGGTGGCCGACAACGAATCGGCGTAGTAACCGAGCGCATCGCCCAACCGCGCGATGTGGTGCGGATTGTCGTGCGTCGCAGCGATCAACTTTTCGCGCAGGCGAATTTCGCGTTCGTGCCATTCGAACGCTTGCTGATACTGCGAGCGCTTCTGCGCTATTTCGCCGAGCCACGAGATCGCTTCCACCTCCTGTTCCAACAAATCCTGTTCGTGGCCGGCGGTGCTCTGGCGCAAGTGGTCGATCTCGTCGATTGATCGCTGCAGCGCTTCCACCGCCGCGTCGTATCGCTTCATCCGCGTGTTTGTGGCGCCGAGATTCGTCAACTCGAAAACGACTTCGATCCGATATTCGAATTCGTCAGGCGCTAGCGACGCCGCCCGCTCGGCGTATTCGAGCGCTTCCACGATACGCTTGGCCGTCTCCGGGAAATCCTGCATCTCCCAATGCGCTTCGCCGATGTAGTACGTGAGCATCGCGAGGTTGTGCCAATGCCGCGCTTCGTTGCCTTCACGCGCCACCATCGAACGGATGAGCTCGCTCGCCCTGGCGTACACCTCCAGCGCAGCTTGCGGTTTGCCCTGCCGGATGCGCACGTTGCCGATACCGATCAGTGCGGTCCGGTAGTCGTTGAGGGTCTTAGGATCCATCTCGTCGGGTTGCAGCGTGGCGAAGAACTCGAGCGCCATCGTGAGATCGGTATCAAGCGTGCCGACCTTCTCGTAACGCGTTATGCGTTCGTTGAGGCTGTCGACGAAGAAGCCCGCGAATGATGCCGCCTGCTGACGGCGCGCATCTGCCTCGTTCGCCGCCGACCGCACCAGATACACGGACGTGGCCGCCGCAACCGTGAGTGCCGCCACGCCGCCGGCCACTGCGAACATCTGCCGTCTTCTTCGTTGCCGCTCGCGCTGCACCAGCGTATCGAGCGGAACCTGCAACAACCCGGCGACGAGCTTGGAGAACGCTGCAATCGCGCCATCACCGGATGGACGCGCATCGGCTGCGAGCAATTCGTTCTCAACACCGAGCGCCGCCGGGAACGAGAGGTCACCGCCCGGAGCATCGTTTGGAACGATCAGCAACACATGATCGAGCGAGCGGACACGCAGGAAAGCTGCAATCTCGCGCCCGACCCATTCGGATCGGGCGGAGGCTTCGGAACACACCACGATCAGGAATTGCGCTGCTTCAATCGCGCCGACAATCGAGGTGGACAGGCGACCACCCGACGCGAGTTCGTCGCGGTCGCGAAAAAAAGTTCCGAGGCGCCGCACCGAAGCAACGCTTCGCAGCTGCTTCGGCACCACGAATCGCTCCAGCCGACGATGCAACGAAGCAGCAAATGCCTCATCTTCGTGGGCGTAGCTGATAAAGGCCTTGTAGCGATACGAATCTGCCATCGTTCGAAGAGACTAAGGCAGCATCGCTTCAGATCCAATCGACACACCGAAAGGACGTTTCAGCGACCCAAGCATGAATGCCGCTTCACACAACCCACGCATCTTCTACGGATGGTTCGTGGTGGCCGCCGCGTTCACTGTCACCTTCGTCGGCTTCGGCTGCGCGTATACGTTCAGCGCATTCGTCGAATCGCTGCAACGCGAGTTCGGCGCGTCGCGCGGATCGGTGTCACTCGTGTTCTCGCTCGCCGGCTTTCTCTACTTCAGCCTCGGCATGGTCAGCGGACCACTCGCGGATCGTTGGGGTTCACGCCGCTTCGCGATTCTCGGCATGGTGCTGGTGGGTGCGGGGCTCGCGTTCGCCGCCGCCGCGAGAACGATCGTCGAGGTGTACGTGGCGTACGGGCTCGGCGTGGGTCTAGGGGTGGGTTGCTCGTATGTGCCGGTGGTGGGTGCGGTGCAACGCTGGTTCGTGAAACGCCGCGGCTTCGCGTCCGGGCTCGCGGTGAGCGGCATCGGCGTTGGAACGCTGGTAATGCCACCGTTCGCGTCGCACCTGATCGAGAGCGTTGGGTGGCGCGAAGCATATGTAGTGCTTGCCTCGGTCGCGGTGACGCTGGGCGTTGGCATGTCGCTGTTCATCGCGAACGATCCCGCGGCACGCAATCTCGCGCCCGACGGGAACGCTGTGGCGCCGAACGCGCCTACCTCTGCGCCTTCCGGCACTTCGCTGCGCGACGCGGTTCGCACGCGGCAGTTCTTCTCGCTCTACGCGGCCTGCCTGATCTGTTCGTTCGGCGTGTTCGTGCCGTTCGTGCATCTGGTGCCGTACGCAGTCGACAACCACGTACCGCAATCATCTGCCGTACTGCTGCTCGGTGTGATCGGCGTCGGCAGCACAGTGGGTCGCTTCTTCCTCGGCGGACTGGCCGATCGAATAGGGCGCCGATCGTTCGTGCTGGCGATGTACATCGGCATGGCGGTGTCGTTGGCGATCTGGGCTGTCGCGTCGGGGTTCTGGTTGCTCGCCGCGTTCGCTCTGTTGTTCGGGCTCTTCTACGGCGGATGGGTGGCGATCCTGCCTGCGCTGGTGATGGACTACTTCGGCGGCCGAAGCGTGAGCGGCATCATCGGCGTGCTGTACACGAGTGTGGGATTTGGCGCGTTGGTAGGGCCGAGCGCGGCAGGGTTTGCGTTCGATCTGAGCCAAAGTTATTTGGTGCCCATACTGGTGAGCGTCGGCGTGAATGTGGTGGCGGCAGGGATTGCCGCATCCGCATTGAGGACATCGAAGGAATCGCCGCAACCTGGGGTTGACTAGCGCGCGCAACCTCGGTTCAACGCGGCGAGGTCGATCCCGTCGCAAGCCAGGCCGCGCACTCACGTCCCAACTCTTCGACCGCGCGCGCCTCGTACTCCGCAACGTCCGACGGCGTCAACGTGTCGCGCCAGCGACCATTCACACCTTTGTTGATGAACACCTCGGCGCCCGCGTCCCAGAAGGCGCCCGCCAACGGCACGCTCTTGGTCGCGTTTCGTTTCATCCAATCGAACGAACAGTATTCGACGACGTCGTCCCACCGCGATTCGCCGACGCCGATCTCCAGGAATGCCGCGATGCGCCGCATCTCCGCTTGCATGTCGCGCTTCAGCGACTCGAAATGGACGAACAGCACGTTCGGCAACTCGCGGATCGCCCACCACGAGCGAACGTTTTCCCAGAATGGCCAGAACGGAAAACCGTTCTTGTCCATCCAGTCGCGCCAGTACTGCCGAATGTCGGCAGGCGGCGGCTCGATCGGCGGGCCCACGCGCCCGGGCGTATCGTTCAGTGCCGCATACCACACCGCATTGGCGTTCACGTGATGGTTGTAGAGACTCCACACCACGTCGCGTCCGTCGCGACCGATATACAGATAACGCGCCATCGGCGAGAAGACGAGCGCATCGACCGGCAGATGCGTTTTCAGGAATCGCCGGTGTGTCTGCGCTTCGACGAGGGGCAGCTTCACTTCCTTCGGCGGCACGCGAAGATCGAGCCACGGCGACATCTCGGCGACTTCGAGGTTCGGATCGCCGCCGAAAATCATCTGCGCGACGATCTGCTGCATCCACGTCGTACCCGACTTGGCATAGGTCGAGATGACGATGTCGTAGTCCCGGAACCGCAGATCGTTCCAGATGGTGGAGTCGAAGTGGTGGCTGTGCAGCTCCCGCGTTTTCCGCGGCACGACGCTCGATGATCGCATGGGGTGTCCTCGTATGGCCCGGGCAAATTACTACGAGTCTGTGTCGCCTGGTTTTGATTCGGCACGAGGTAGCGGTGATGATTCGGCGTACCCCTTTTTACAGGAGGTGACCACGAATGATGGAAGAAGAAACGCGCATTCCGCCGGTCGATGTCGAGACGCTTCCAAACGACCTGCGCGAAACCCTCGAGGAGCAGCGCAAGCGATATGGCGTGATACGGTTTGATACTGAGTGGCGCGCCCGGCGCGATTCGAACGCGCGACCTTTGGCTTCGGAGGCCAACACTCTATCCAACTGAGCTACGGGCGCATGGGGGCGGCCATCATACCAGCCGTCTAACGACCGTCCAGCAGCGTCCGGCTTCCCACCATCCCGACGCTTCGGCGTGATCGCCTTCACAGATCGCACCGGTCGCCCACCGATCTCATGGAACCGCGACGCATCTAACTGTTTTTGCAGGTGCCAACCTCAATATTGTGCGGGTCGCGTCGTCGGGCACGGCAAGTACCGCAGTCCGCGAGACACGCAAAAGGATTTTGATTCTCGTGACGCTCTCATTCGTAACGATCGCACTGCTGGCAACAACAGCCGGCATCTGTTTTTCCCTGGGCTGGACCGCGCGTCGTGTGTCAACGAGCGGGCGCGACGTTGAGCTCAAGCGCAACGTCTACGAAGCCAAGGGCGCGATTCCCCAACTCGAGTCGACGTTACGCAATCGCGAACAGCGCATCGCTACGCTGCAAGGCGAACTGCAGTCGATGCGCGATAGGCTGACGCAAGCCGAGTCGGTTGCTGCGCAGAAGGAACAGGAGATCGTCAAACGCGACCGCGACATCCGGCTCGCGCGTTCCGAACTGCAGATCGTCAAGGATGGGACGATTGGGTTGGAAAATCCCGATCTGATCGACGGTGCCGACGTCGAAGTGACACCGGCGCCGGGCACGGACCCGAAAGTTGCCATCGAAATGAAGCGCCTCGAAGCGCGCTACGAATCGCTGAAGAAAGGTCTTATTCAACGCGAAGACCGCATCAGCGCGCTCGAAGCGCAACTACAAGGCGGCAGCAAACGCTCCACCGAAATTCTCGAACAGGAGATAGCGGACCTGCAGGCCGCGGCAGAACTGTCGAAAGCCACACTGGCCGCGCGCGAAGCGACGGTGTCGGAACTGCAGAAGCGTCTGGAGCAGGACATTGAACAACGTGAACTGCTCGAAACGCTCACGAAAAAGCGCGGCGATGCCAACCGCACGCTCAAAGAAAACTACGCGAAGCTCGAAGCCCAACTGCCGAAGCTGATGGAAACACTGAAGGCACGCGGCGACATCATCGCCGAACGCGAATCGACGATCGCAACGCTCGACGGCGATCTCGCGCAAGTGAGACGCGAGAAAGCCGACCGTGACGCATCGATTGCACAACTCGAAGCGAAGCTCGTGGCTGGCCGCGAGCAGATCGCCCAGCACGTTGCGAATCACCAGACGCAGAAGCAGCACGCGCATCAACTCGAACAGCGCATCGACATGCTGTCGCACGAAGTTGCCGAAACGACGAAGGCACTACAGGCCGCACATGCACTCGTGCGCGAGCGCGACGCGACGCTGGAAGCAAAAGACGTCCGCATGCAAACCGTGGACGAGAAATTGCGCGAACAAGGCAACACGCTCGCGTCGATGCAGAAGCTGCTGAAGGATCGCGATTTCAAGATCGACTCCTTGACCGCCGACACCGCCGGCGCCGATGCGAAAGCGACTGCTGCGCGCGAAGAGCTGGCAAAACAGATCGCACAGAATCAGGCACTGCAGCGCAGCGTGGCAAAATGGGAACAGCGCGTCGGCGTTTTGACCCACGCACTCACCGAATCGGGCAACGTTGCGCAGGCGACGCAAGCACAAGTGCAGGAACGCGATGCGGCCATGGACGAACGCGACGCGCAATTGCGCGACACCGAAGCGACCTTGCGCGAACAAGCCGAATTGATCGCTTCGCTGCAGAAACTGCTGGCTGCCCGCGACGATGAACTGGAAGCACTGAGCGCCGATGCAGCGCAGCTGCGCATGAAGCTCGCTGATTCGAACATGCCGACGCTCTCCGCGGAGCCCGCACCCGCCGCACCGACAACACTTACGCTGCAGACGATGGCGTCCGAACCTGCGCCCGCGATGGTGGCGCCCGAGCCGCCGACTCCGCTTGCCGACGAGCCTGCAATGCCGGTGAGCGCGGATCGCACCGAGCGCGAACTGAATGCCACCATGCGCGAGCTCAAGACGTTGCGTGGGCATCACGCGGAACTCGAAACGCGTTGCGCGTCGCTCGACGGGCTGCTGCGCGGCAAAGACGCCACGCTGACGGAACGCGCCCGCCGCATCGAAGACCTGCAAGAACAGATGGCACGTCTCGAAGCACGCATCGACGAACGCAATCAGCAGATCGCCGAACTGAAGCGCGCGCGCGACGAAGCACCTTCGCACCCTTCGCCATACGCGGCCGCTCGCAACATCACCGTTCAGTACACCGGTCAGACCAAACCGCTTTGATGGCGCCGTAATGGCGCTCCTTCCCTGACGACGGCTACACTGGCGCCCTTTTCGCGGAGCCAGTGAATGCGTTTCCTGTTCGTGGCCACTCTCGTGCTCGCATGTGCAGCCCAGTTCGCCTGTAGTAAGGCCGAGTCCCCGCCTGCGACATCGAATTCCAGTGTCTTGTTCGCGGATGCGGTCATCACCGATCTCGGCAAACAACGTTGGGCGCGCACGTGCGCGATGTGTCATGTCAGAGGTGAAGGCGGCGCGCCGAAGATAGGCGATGCGGCGGCGTGGGAACCGAGGCTCGCGCAAGGCGAAGCGGTGCTGCTCGATCACACCATCAACGGCTTCAACAACATGCCGCCGCTTGGCTACTGCATGGACTGCGAACGCGAGGATCTACGCGCATACATCCGCTTCATGGCAACGGGAGGTGGCGCGTGACCCGGCTTTCTCGCCGACGGCTTCTTGCAGGGGCGCTCGCTGCACGGGTGTTTGGTGGATCTTTCGTTGCTGGCGCTGCGCGCCTGGCGAACGCATCTGAAGCAGGCGCTGATTCGCTGCCGTGGCACAACTGGTCCGGCGGGCAGAGTTCACAACCGACGGGGCGGTTCGCTCCCGATTCGGAAGATCAGCTGATCGAATTCCTCAGGCGCGATTCTGGCCCGCTCCGCCCTGTGGGCTCGGGTCACTCGTTCTCCGGCCTCGTGCCTACTGACGGTCACATCGTGGTGCTCGACAAGCTGACCGGTTTGCGCGGGCAGGATCCCTCCACGCTGGAGGCCACGTTCGGTGCGGGCATTCGCCTTGCCGAAATCGGGCCGGTGCTCGAAGACGTCGGCCAGGGAATGTTCAATCTGCCCGACATCGATCGACAGACGCTCGCGGGCGCAATCTCCACCGCAACGCATGGCACCGGTCTTTCGTTGAACGCGCTCTCCGCATACGTCACCGGACTTCGGCTCGTCACGCCGTCAGGCAAGGTGATGGAGCTCGACGCAGTGAAAGAGCCGCGTTTGTTTGCCGCCGCGCAGGTCTCGCTCGGTTCGCTCGGCTTCATCACCGAAGTGCGCATGCGCAACCGTGCTTCCTATCGGTTGAAGAGGACCTCCCGCGTTCAACCAACCGAGGACGTGCTGCTGGATTTTGAAGCACAAGCACGCGCGCACTCGCATTACGAAATGTTCCCGCTCACGCACTCGAAGTACGCAAGCGTGGTGATCATCGAAGAAACCGAGGAGCCGATTAACAACCCGCAGTCGCCGCCCGATCAGCCTGATCCATACGACGAGTTGATGCGGGTATTGGTCAACGTGCCGGTGGCGGCGCGCGGCGCGATGATCAATGCCGCGGTAGCGGCGGCACCGCCGTCGGAACCGGTGGTCGACGTTTCGTATCGCATTCTGTCCAACGTGCGTAACTACCGGTTCAACGAGATGGAGTACTCCGTGCCGCTCGACGCTGGCGCACCCTGTCTACTCGAGATTCTGCGCACCATCGACGAGCAGCAGATCGATGTGGTGTTTCCGCTCGAATACCGCTACGTGGCCGGCGACGATCTGTGGCTCAGCATGTTCTCCGGTGGGCCGCGCGCTTCGATTTCCGTGCACCGCGACGCGCGCTTCGACTACCGGCCGTACTTCGACATCGTGGAGCCGATCTTCTGGAAGTACGGAGGCCGTCCGCACTGGGGCAAGATCCACACGCTGAAGCACGACCAGCTCATGAAGCTATATCCGAACTTCAAAGACTTCCTCGAGATGCGAGAAGCACTCGACCCCACGGGCCGAATGCTGAACGAGCATCTGCGCGGCATGTTCGGAATTGCGACTTAGATCGAAAACCCTTCTTCCGAAATCGGCATCGTGCGCGGCCGTTGGCCGCTTGCCGCATGGATTGCATGCACACTGCCGCCGCGAGCGGCGGCAGCGCCGGCTCACCGAGACCACTCGGCATGTTGTCGCTCTCGATGAAATGCACGTCGACCTCGGGAATGTTCGGCATGCGCAGAATCGGATACTCATCGAAGTTCTGTTGCTGCACGCGACCGTCTTCGAACGTGACCTTCAATCCCATCATCGTGCTGAGCCCGTCGATCACCGAACCGTCGCACTGGTTCTCGGCCATGCTGCGATTCACGATGGGGCCGACATCGCCGGCCACTGTGACGCGATGCACCGTGATTTTCTTCTCGGGCGACACGCTCACATCCGCCACTTCGGCGAAATACCCCGCATGACTGAAGTAGAACGCGATACCGAGACCGCGACCTTTCGGCATCGATTTTCCCCAACCGGACTTTTCTGCCGCGAGTTTTACGACCGCCGCCGCACGACCGGTATTCAACCGCCAGTAGTCACCCGGCACCATCCAACGCGGTTCGCCGAGCACTTCCAGCAGGAACTCGACCTGATCGCGATGTGCCGCAACGGCCATTTCATCCAGGAAGCTCTGCACCACGAAGCCGAACACGTTCGAACCGGGCGCCCGCCACGCTCCACACGGCGTATCCCACGGCAGGTTGGTCTGCATCAGCTTGAAGTTGGCCAGCAATTCGCCGGGGAACACTCTTTCCCCCATCTGCCCGCCGGCTACGGCCTCACCCTTGTCGTTTGCGAAGCTGACAAAGTGATGCTGCCACGCACTCAGCTTGCCCGCCTTGTCCACCGCTCCCTTGATAGAGTGAAAACCTCCGGCGCGATAGAAGTCGTGCGCCATGTCGTCTTCGCGCGTCCACTGCAGCTTCACCGGCACACCGACGCGCTTTGCGATCGCGGCCGCTTCCGCCATGTAGTCGTTGGTGAGACGGCGTCCGAAGCCGCCGCCGCAACGCGTCTGATGCACCGTTACCTTCGTCCTCGGTAGCGACAGCACAGCCGCCACGATGTCGCCACCCTGCTGCGGTGTTTGTGTGGGTGCCCAGAGTTCGATCGCACCGTCGCGATACCGGGCCGTGCAGTTCTGCGGTTCGAGTTGCGCGTGTGAAACGAACGCGTATTGGTAAGTCGACGCAACCGTTGTGGCCGCGGAATTGAATTGCGCGTCTACGTCGCCTTTGTCGACTGCAACCGGACCCAGCCCCTTAGAAGCCTTGTTAGCTTCGGCAACCGCCGCGCTCCAGCTGTCTTTCGCCGCGCCGGATTCGTCCCACTTCACCTTCAGCTGTTTCTTGGCGCTGATTGCGGCCCAGGTGCCATTCGCAATGATCGCGACACCGGGCATAAGTCCGTTCACTTCACCGTTGCCTTCCAGCACGAACGCATCGACCACGCCCGGCAGCTTCTTGATCTCTTCGAGATTGGCGCTGGCGACACTGCCGCCGGTGGCCGGACATTTCTGGTACACGGCGTACTTCATGTTCGGCAACGCGGTGTTGATGCCGAACAATGGCGCGCCGGTAACGATCGCGTGATTATCGACACCGGTGATACGAGTACCCAGCAGGCGGTATTCGCTGCGACTCTTCAGCGACACCTTCTCGGCGCTGGGTACGCGCAGCCGGGCGGCGTCGTTGGCCACGTCGAAGTAACTGACACTCTTGCCGCTCGCCGCGTGCGTAATGGTGCTGTCGCGCGTCGTGCATTCGCCTTCCTTCACGCCCCACCGCGCCGCTGCCGCGGAGACGAGCATCGCCCGCGCCACTGCACCCGCGCGTCGCAACCCGTCCCAGCTCTGCGGGACCGATCGCGAGCCTCCGGCGACCTGTCCGCCGTATGCGTCTTTGTCGATACGTGCCTGCTCCACTCGGACGTCGGTCCATGCGGCATCGAGTTCTTCAGCCACGAGCATCGGCAGGCTGGTCTTCACCCCCTGACCAATCTCCGGGTTCGGCGCATAGACGACGATCTGCCCGTCGGCAATTTTCACGTACGCGTTCGGATTGAACGTTCCGCCCACATTTGCCGTGGCGCCAGCCTTCGCAGACCACCCGGTGCCGACCGCAAGCAGCAATCCGCCGCTGGCCGCACCGGTTGCCTGCAGGAAGCGCCGCCGCCCGATCTTCGCGACATGGAACTGCACCGACTGAGGCGCGCGATCCGAAGCCGCTGCATGGTCCGCTAGAAACGAAGCGTTGGAATACGAACGAGTGGAGTTCGTCATCACACGTTCCCCCCGTCGCGTTGCGCCTTCGCGGCAATCTGAATCGCCTTCCGGATTCGCAGGTAGGTTCCGCACCGACACAAGTTGCCGGCCATCGCCTGATCGATGTCGGCGTTGCTCGGATCGGGATTGGCTTTCAGCAATGCGGCGGCCGACATGATCTGCCCCGCCTGGCAGTAGCCACATTGCGCAACGTCGAGATCGATCCATGCCTGCTGCACCGCATGCAGGGGCTTGTCCGGGGCGGACAACCCTTCGATCGTGGTCACTTCGTGTTCAGCCGCGGCCACGGCACTGAAGGAGCACGATCGCACGGGCTGACCGTCGATCCAGACCGTACAAGCACCGCACTGACCTACTCCGCAGCCGAACTTGGCACCTACCAGATTCAGGTTGTCGCGCAGTACCCAGCAGAGGTGTAGACGGTTCCACGCCGTCGAACAGATGTTCCTTACCGTTGACGTTGAGTGTCAGCATGCGTGTGCTCCATGCAATTCGACGAAGATCGTCGCATCGCAATCCGGGTGCGCCAACCCGCGGTTAGCCACTGTCCAAAAGCTACAGCGATGCAAGGAACCCACGGGTCGCGGCGAGCACGGCGCGGGCGCGATCCACCGGATCGCCATACGTTTCGCGATAACGTTTCGAACGCACCTCGAGACTCAGCGGCAGGTCATTCGGCAATGCCGCGACGAGGTCGCGCAGCGGCAACTCACCTTCGCCCGCAGCACTACGCCCATCAATAGCGTCGCTCAGGTAGGCGTCGAAATCGGGTTTGATCAGCGCGGATGGACCATCACAGAGCTGCGCATACGGCAGACGATCCCGCGCGATCGAGGCAACGTCTGAAGGTGTAGCACCGCATCGCGCGAGGTGCAGTGCGTCCACCAGAATGCCACCGGCCGGATGACCCACGTCGGTCACCACATCGACCGCCTGCGCCAACGTCTTCAACTCCGCGATCATCAGGAATTCCAGCACCGCGCGCATGCCGGCCGCCGCCGCGTACTCGCACAACATCGCGAACTGGCGCTTCGTTTCGGCGAGGTTGGGGTTGGCGCTTACTATCAGCGCATTCCGCGCGCCCAGTTCACCACCGATGTCCATCAGCCGCCGCGCGCTGTCGGTGACCTCCCGCCCCGCCCGAATCCAGATCACCTCGATGTCGAGGGCCTGCAGCGCGCCATTGCGCAGCTGTCGGTGAACCTCGCGAGTCGTCGCATCGGTCCAGGTTTCGGTGTCGCACCAGATACCGGTGGCCCGATAGCCGGCTTCGGCGGCGGCCTGCACGATCCGGTCGGGTGGAAACTCCGGCAGCACGCCGGCAGCGAGCGACAGCAGATGCGCCATCAATGAATCTCTGATCTGAATCGAGAGTTAGCGCTCACCTCAACCTCACACGACGATGGCTTTGCCGATCACCTTCCGGTCGATGATCAGCTTCAACGCATCGGCCGTTTGGGCGAGCGGTACGCGGTGCGAGATGTACGGCTTGATGCGTCCGGATGCGAGCCAGCCGATCAGGACGTCGCCGTTACGCTTTGCCCAGGAGGGGTCGTGCCGCTGCAGGCCACCGACGGTGAAACCGATCACCGAGGCGTCTTTGATGAGCAGGTGATTGGTCTTGGCAAGACCGACTCTGCCGCTGGTGAAACCGACGATCAGGATGCGGCCGAAGGGTGCGATGCAGCGCATCGACTCGTCGAACACGTCGCCACCGACCGGATCGTAAATGACGTCTGCACCGCGACCGCCAGTGAGTTCCTTCACCTGTTCGCGAAAGCCATCTGTGTAGTTGATCAGATAATCGGCGCCGAGTTGCCGGACGACGTCGAGCTTGGCGTCCGATCCCGCGGTGGCGATGACGGTGGCGCCGTACAGTTTGCCGATGTCGACTGCCGCCAGTCCGACACCACCCGCCGCGCCATGCACCAGCAGTGTTTCGCCCGCCTGCAGGTTCGCCCGCTGCATCGCGTAGTACGCCGTCGCGTAGTTGGCTCGGAACGATGCAGCCGCTTCGAGGTTCACGTGTTCGGGCAAACGGGTCACGCGCGACGCACCCACCACCACCTGTTCGACGCATCCGCCCGGTGTGAGCACCGCATCGCCCACGCGCAATCCGGTCACCCCAGCACCCACGGCAGTGATTCGTCCCGCGCCCTCGCCGCCGACGACGAACGGCAGTTCCGGCTTCACCTGATACTCGCCCGCCACCATCAACACGTCGGTGAACGCGACACCGCGAGCTTCGATGGCCACCTTCACCTGACCTTCGCCGGGCGCCGGCGGTTCCGGAACGTCGCGCACGACAAGATCGTCAGGGCTGCCGAGCTTTTCGCAATAGACCGCTTTCATGGTGTTGCCTGATCCGGTGGTTTCGAAGGAAGGAGCGGAACGGTAACGCCGCGATGCGGACCCGTACAATGCCCCGAACGCCATGCTTTTAGACACCACAGGGGAGAATCACGTGTCGACTCTCGAACAACTGCTCGATCGCGTTGCGATCACCGACCTCGTCAACTGCTACGCGACCGGGCTCGACCGGCGCGATTGGCCGCTGTTGCGATCGATCTTCGCCGACGAGATCGACATGGAGTACACCTCAGTCGGCCTGAAGGCCGGGCGCTATTCGGCCGACCGATGGGTACGCAGTTCCGAAGTGCTGTTCGCCGGATTCGGGCCGACCCAACACACGCTGACCAACCACGCCATCGACCTACACGGCAACTCGGCGCACTGCGTAATGTACATGCGCGCCGAGCATTTCATCCTGGAAGACGCCCCTGCGGAGAACCGTTGGACCATCGGTGGCTACTACACCGTCGATCTCGCACGCACGGCGAACGGTTGGAAAATTCACACTATGGGGTTGCACGTAACGTGGCAGACCGGCAACCGTGAACTTTCCAACCTCGCCATCGAGCGCGGCCGGGCCAAACTCGGAATCAAACGCCGTTAGAGGTACTTCGGCAGTTCCTGGGCGATCTCCTCCGGGGTGGTTCTCGGTCCGAAGCGCGCGACGACGTTGCCCGAACCGTCGACCAGGAACTTCGTGAAGTTCCATTGGATGTCGTTGGTGCCGTCGTCGTTCGACTTCTGCGACTTCAGCAGCTTGTAGAGGTCACACGTGCCGCTGCCGTTCACCTCGATCTTCTCGAACAGGGGAAAGTTGACGTCGTATTTCGACTCACAGAAATCGAGGATCTGCTCGCTGGTGCCGGGTTCCTGCGCACCGAACTGATTGCACGGGAAACCGAGCACGGTGAAGCCTTTGTCTTCGTTCGCTTCCTGCAGGTCACGCAGGCCGGTGTATTGCGGCGTCAGCCCGCAACGGCTGGCGACGTTGACGACCAGACAGGTCTTGCCCTTATAGCTGGACAATTTGACCGGCTCGCCGGTGATCGATTTCATCGTCAGATCATGAAACTTGGCCATCGTATCTCTCCTTCAACTTGGGTCGGTGTCCTTCGACGTGGGCCGGCGATGGTAGCACTGTCGCAAGGCGCTTCCGCATTGCGTGCCCGCGCGTTAGGGTTGATGTTGCGCTCGGGGGAGAGGAAGCAATGCCGACCATCAAACCGATCGACGCGAAGTGGCTCGACCAGGTGCGCGAACCGGCGATCGATCCGGCGCGACGGATCGTCGATCCGCATCACCACCTGTGGCGTCGCAACGACATCGGCAACTACGCGCTCGATGAACTGTGGGCCGACACGGGCTCGGGCCACAACGTCGAGAAGACCGTGTTCGTCGAATGTGGCGCGAGCTACCGCACGACCGGCCCCGAACATCTACGCTGCATCGGTGAAACAGAGTTTGTCGCCGATATTGCGGCTGCCAGCGCGAAAGGCGGGCGGGGCAAAGCAGTGATCTCCGCCATCGTCGCGCACGCGGATCTGACACAAGGCGCCGTGCTCGAAGAAGTGCTCGCGGCGCATCACGACGCCGGGCGCGGACTCTTTCGCGGCATCCGCCACGCCGGCGCACTCGATCCGTATCCCGAGGACCTGATGATTGCGGGCAGGGCACTGCCCGGTTTGTACGCGCGCAAGGACTTTCGCGACGGCATGAAAATGTTGGGGCGGCTCGGCTACAGCTACGATACGTGGCACTACCATCATCAGAACGTGGCGTTCGCTGAGCTGGCGCGTGCGGTACCTGAAACGACGATGGTGCTCGATCACTTCGGCACCCCGCTCGGCGTAGGGCGTTATCGCGATCAGCGCGAGGCCATCTTCACGGCTTGGAAAAAGGACATCGCGGAAATCGCGAAGTGTCCGAACGTGGTTGCGAAGCTGGGTGGGCTCGCGATGCCCGACAACGGCTTCGGCTGGAGCGAACGCGCTACACCGCCTACTTCCGACGAGTTCGCACAGGCGCAGAGGCGTTACTACCTGCACGCGATCGAGTGCTTCGGTCCGGATCGCTGCATGTTCGAAAGCAACTTCCCGGTCGACAAATGGTCGATCTCGTATCCCGTACTGTGGAACGGCCTGAAGAAGATCGTCGCCGGATTCTCGGAGAGCGAGAAAGACGCGATGTTCTACGGCACCGCGGTACGCATTTATCGTTTGTGACTTATCGTCTTTGAGCGAGGAGAAAAGAAACGGCACTACCGCAGGACATCAATCCCGTTAACGGCAACCTCACCGATACGCTCGTGAAGGCGAGCAAGATGCCATGGATCGAAACCTCGCCCGGCATGGCGTATCAGAAGATCCTCTGGCTCGGGGAGGAGAGCGGCCGTTGGGCGGTGCTGTTCAACTGGAAGAAGGGCTATGTGGCGCCGCCGCACAAACACCTGGCCGCATCACACACGTTCATCCTGAACGGCAAGCTGAAGGTGCGCGACGCGACGCTCGATACCGGCGACTACGTTTATGAACCAAACGGCGTGCTGCACGGTGCGACCACCGCGTTGGAAGACACGCAGTATCTGTTCATCTGCGACGGTGCGATCCTGTTCTTCGACGACAACGGCTTCACATCGTATCTGGGATGGGAAGAGCTCAAGCGCATGCAGAACGCGCAGGAAGCGAAGGGCAGCGTACAAGCCGCTGGCTGAGCCGAACTAGAGGCGGCGCGCTCGCGCCGCCTCAGCGTGGCCGTTGGCGAGTTAGTCAAGCGCGCGAGTTGATCATTCCCGATAATCCCTTCGACGTCAGAATCTCGATCCAGTAACCGTCCGGATCGCGGATGAAGGCAAGTCCCTTCATCGTGCCGTCGTCGGGGCGCTTCACGAAGTCGACACCGAGTTTTTCGAAGCGCTCGCACGCCTTGTACACGTCGGGCACGGTGATGCCGATGTGACCGAAGCCGCGCGGCTCTGCGTTGCCGTGGTGGTACGCGAACTTCTCGTCGGTCTCGGTACCCCAGTTGTGCGTCAGTTCAAGCAACGCTTTGCGCTCGAACACCCACTTCGCGCGCGCAGCTGGATCGGTGGGAATCGGACCATCGCTCGCGTCGGGATAACCCATGAAGTACAGCGAGAATTTCATCGGCGGAAAGTCGTAGCGGTCGAGCAACGTCATACCGAGGATGTCGCGATAGAACGGCACGGAGCGTTCCGGATCCTTGATCCGCAACATCGTCTGATTCAGCACCCAGCCTTCGTCGTTCATCGCGTCTCCGTATTCAGAATGAGAAAGTCAAAAGAGGCCGATCTGCCGATCGTCGCCAATCACCTGATCGAAGTCGAGTCCGAGCGCGCCGAGCACCGGCTCTGCTACCGGCTTTATCTGCTTCGCGACATAGTGAATCCGGTCAGGTGGATGTTTCAGGTTGTCGAGCGGCTCCGGGCCTGCGGTGGTCATCACGTATTCGATCAGCCGGCCCGGCTTGCCCGTGGATTTGCGCGCGGCGGCCACGTGCGGCGGCGTGCTCGCGGTGTATTCGCCCACACCTTTGCGAAGGCCTTTGCGATAGACGAGTGCGTGATCCAGCTCGCCGCGTCGCACCTGGCCGACCACGTCATTCAGATACTGGTCGACCTGTTGCCCATTGAACAATCGCGCGTACAGCTCGCGCTGAACCTGTTTCGCGAGTTCCGTCCAATCTCGACGCACCACTTCCATGCCGACGAACTCGACATTCGCGGGGTCGGCGCCGTGAATAACGCCTGCGTAGCGTTTGCGCGCTCCACCCGAACCGTGTCGCACCGACGCGAGAAACAGTTTCACGTACAGCTTTTCGAACTCGAGCTCCAGATGGCTCTTCACTCGCCAGCGTTCGACGATGTATCGCTGAACCTCGGCATTCAGTCGCACTGCGAGCGCTTTACCTTCGTGCTCGGCTTCGTCCGCATCGACGGTGCGGGTTTGAACGAACAGGCTGTCGGTGTCGCCATACAGCACGGTGTAGCCCGCCTTCTCGAACCAGTCTTTCGACCACAACAGGAAGTGTTTGCCTTGCCCGGTAATCGCGTTCGCGAGCTTCGGGTTGTAGAACCGGCACGCCGGCGTTCCGAGCACGCCATAAAACGAGTTCATCAGAATCTTGATTGCGTGCGACGCAATCGCATCGCCGTCGCGTTTTGCCGCTTCGCGACGCGGGAACAACCCGTCGAGCAGTTGCGGCAGGATCGCCGGCTCGCGGCGAAATCGGGCACCGCCCGCAGTTTCGATCAGATCCGCATCGCCCGACGCCTCGGTGACGAGCGCGAGAGGATCGATGTTGAACGTGCGGATCAGGCTCGGATACAGACTCTTGAAGTCGAACACCCACACGTTTTCGTGCACACCCGGCCGTGGCTCGAGCACGTGGCCACCGGCCTGTGCCGCAAACACGCGCGCGTCGTCACTTCGCACGCTCGGTGCAACGATGCGGCGTTTATGGAGTTCTGCCATATACAGGAAATCGAACGACGCGATGCTCGCCGCCACGCGGTCCGGCGTCATACCGGTGAGCTTGCTGCGCGCCACCGCTAGCGCGATCAGATTGAGCTTCTCGGTGATCTCGAGCGCAAGCCGCGCATCGGTGCGCGCGTACAACGCAAAGCCCGGCAGGTCTTCCTCGTAGCGCTGCATGATCTCGCTTACGCGATCGTGCGCGTCGCCTTCCAGCGCCTTGCCTTCGCCCAACACCTCACGAGATACCGCGTCGAGCGAGTAGTCGTCGAAGCGCACGAACGCGCCGCGGATCAAATCGATGCCGTCGAGTACGAGCCGCCCGGGAATACTTGCGCTGCCACTGCCGAAATAGCCGCGCGCCGGCCGCACGCGCAAAGCACCCGCGTCGCGACCGAGTTCGAACGGATGCCGCACGCGTTGCGCGATTCGCGCAAGCACAGACAAATCGAAGTCGACCACGTTCCAGCCGGTGAGCACATCCGGATCGAGTTCGAGTACGCGCTTGCAGAACGCGTCGATCGCCGTCCGTTCGTCGATGCACGCGATCGCTTTTTCAGGCATCGCGCGGCCGGCCGGATCGACGATGAACACTTCGTCCGCACCGCAGCCATACAGCGAGATCGCGAGCAGCCGCGTCGCCTGCGCATCCGTTTCGATGTCAAACGACAACACTGAGGGGCGCGCCCCGACATCGGCGGGTGTCAACTTGGGATCATCGAAGATCCAGCCGATCGAGGTTCCGGCCACCGCATAGCCCTCGATCTCGCAGCCCCCTTTGATGTTTCGATCGATCAGAAAACTCGTCGCGTAACGAACGTCGGCTTCGTACGTATCGATACCGACCGTATGCAATCGATCACGGATCCCGGGCACATCCGGCGGCGCCGCTGCATCGATGCGGCACACGGGCGCACCGGCAAACGTCGTCTGGTTGGTCGCCATCGGCTCGTTCGAAATCACCGTGCGCGATTTGGCGGTATCCGAGGCTTCGATATAGAAGTGCGGCCGCTGCTGATGGTCACGGACCAGGAACGTCTCGCCCGACTCGAGCCGTCCATACAGATGCACGACCGCAACACCGGAATTGATCCGGTAACTCGCCTGCAGAATGAAGCCGCGCGCACGCATGGGTGCGATTGTACGGCGAGCTCCGATTCCCGGTGGAGGTGGGGGCTTGTTGCGCCGGACACGCTCGAGCCATCCATGGGCGCACGCGTTTGGCCATCCATGGCCAAACACGGTCC
>JBGSNQ010000032.1:0-38119 GCA_041739525.1 Pseudomonadales bacterium
GTCGGCCATTGCGACGTGCGGGCGCATCACGCGGGCGGCCGGCCGCTCCGGCTGGCTCGCCAACAGCACAACGAAGGCGCCGACCACGAGCAAAACGGTCGTGACGACGATGACCGTGCTACGACGCACGTTCGTCTCCGAGTCCGGTGCCGAGCACGTCGGTCACTTCGAATGCCAGACGCTCCGCCTGCTTCGCGTCTATGTCGCCGAGCAGCCCGTCGGTGATCATGCGCGCGAGGCCATACGTGAGCGCCTGTGCTGCGAGCAGACCCGCGCTGCGGCGGACGATTTCCGGCGCCCTGACGCCGCGTCTATGTCGACCGAGCACTGCGTCGAGCGTCTGTTCCGACGCGGTTGCCAATTGTTGGACGAGCGGCGATTCGGCGACGACCTCCGCGCGCGTGAGCACGCGGAAGAAGCCCGGCTGTTCGACCGCGAAGCGCACGTACGCGATTCCGCGCGCGCGTTGCTGCTCGAGCGCATCGGTTTCGCGCGAGGCCGCCGCGTCCATGCACTCGACCATACGTCGCGCACCTTCCTCGCCTACCGCAACGAGCAGCGCAAGGCGTGTCTCGAAGTGTTTGAATGGTGCGCCAACGGTTACACCGAGTTGCGCGGCGAGATCGGACATCTTGACCGCATCGACACCGCGCTCCGCGATGGTCTTCGCCGCGGCTTCGACGAGCGCGCGCCTCAGGTCGCCGTGATGGTAGGCCGCAGGTGGTTTACGAGTGAGGCGGGCGGGCATCGGGCGACCACGAAGTAATGTCGACTCACTTTACATGTAAGTAGAACTTACTCCAAGCAGTAGTTTGCCGACTGCCGAGCTTCACTTCAGGCGCGCGAGAATCACCTTCATCAACGTTCACCGAAACCGGTGACCGGCGTCGTGGGTACCTTGTCCTGCTTGAATGCCTTCCTCGTCGTCTCCCACGCCTGCCACGAGTCGGGACCCGTGTAGAGCTTCAGTTCGCCGGTGCCGACATTGCAGATCGTGCCGCCGGCAGCGGACTCCGGATCGACGAACGGGTCCGCACCGGTCGCCTGCCGAACATCGTCGCGATTGATCAACGAACACGCCTGCACGACGCTCGCCGCGGCAGCATCCGGCGGCTCGACAACGGCCGCAGCAGTGAGGCACAGCGCGAGCGCCAATGCGGCTCGAATAGTGCTGCGGATCTTAGCGCTCATAATTCGTCCCCCTGTGTCGAATCAACCCCTCGACGGCGACGTCAGCGTCGATGCGCGACACTGCTCGCGTCAAGTCACCTTCGCCGCTTCGCGATCGCGCAATACCATCGTGATCAGCGTGACCACGGTCAGCGGCAGCACGAAGTCGAGCATGATCGCCGAGTACTGCGGCAACGCGTCGTGGCCGTGCGCGTCGAACAGGAGATACGCGACGTACGCGACGTAGTAGGCGAGGAAGAGCGCCGCCTTCGCGCGGCCGATTTCGCGGCCTTCCAGAAACACCGGCAGGCATGCGAGCGCGACCGCCGCCATCACCCAGATGTCGAAGTTCATCGCCGCTGCGGTGATCGCCAGTCCATCCGAATCGAGCAGCGCGGTCGCGCCGAGCACACCCAGCAGGTTGAACGTATTGCTGCCGACCACGTTCCCGACCGCGATGTCCCTTTCGCCGCGCAGTGCAGCGACGAGCGACGTTGCTAGCTCCGGCATGGACGTGCCGGCGGCAACGATCGTCAGGCCGATGATCAGATCGCTGACACCGAACGAACGCGCCATCGCCACGGAGCCATCCACGAGCCACCTCGCGCCGAGGATCAACAACGCGAGGCCGACCAGCATCAGCAGCGCCTGCGCCCACCGGTTCCGGTCCCAGCGCGCGCGCTTTTCGACGGCTTCGATATAGCCGGGCCCGGCCTCCTGTGCCTGCGCGCGCGATTGCCGGATCAGGAAGCCAGTGTAGAGGAGCAGCAGCGACAGCAGAATCGCCCCGTCCGCGCGGCTCAACCGCTCGTCGAGCGCGAGGACCAGCAGCAGGAACGACGCCCCGATCATGATCGGCACCTCCTGGCGGATCAGCTGCACGTGCACCACGATCGGCGAAATCAGCGCGACCACACCGAGAATCGCGAGCGCGTTGAAGATGTTGCTGCCGAGCACGTTGCCGACAGCGATGTCGGTTGCGCCTTGCAGCGACGCGCTGATCGAAATGGCGAGTTCCGGCGCACTCGTACCGAGTGCCACCACCGTGAGCCCGACCACCAGCGGCGAGATGCCGAGCGAGAGCGCCGCAGCAGACGCCCCGCGCACCAACGCTTCTGCTCCGATGAGCAGCGCAGTGAGGCCGAGCAGGGAAAGGCCGATGTTCGCGAGCACAAAGCTCTCCTTGGAAGGTGGCCGCGAAGCATACCGGTCCGGCCGCAGTCGGTGTAGCGACCGCGGCCGAGGTCAGTACTGACGCGCTGGCAATCGCACCACCAGCCCGTCCAGCGCAGCGGTCACCGGGATTTGACACGACAGGCGGCTCTCTGCCGTCACGTCGAACGCGAAGTCGAGGATGTTCGTCTCGAGTTCGTCGGGCTCGCCGCATCGCTTGGCCCACTCGCTCTCCACGTACACGTGGCACGTAGCGCATGCGCACAATCCGCCGCAATCGCCTTCGATGCCCGGCACCAGATTGTCGCGCGCGCCCTGCATGACGCTGACGCCGACGGGCACGGACACAACGTGTTCGGTGCCGTTCGACTCGATGTACGTAATGCGTGGCATTGCTGACGGTTCAGCTCGGGGGCACGAGCGACGTGATGTCGCGTCCTTCGGCCACGATCGAGACCACCACCCGATCCGCACCGGCCGGTCCCCAGACGGGTCTTAGCGAGAAATCGATCACGCGCGCCTGGCCCTGGAGGTCGGTCAATTCCGCGCGCGTGCGAATTTCCTCGCCGCGTGCGCAGCGCAAGACGGCATCCTGCATCGCAGCCTCGCGACGTTCACGTTCAACCGTGTCGGCAAGGCGCGGCCACCAGGGCAACAACCAGAACTTGCGACCAACCGCACCGGTTGCTCCGTCGAGCAACGCGCGCGCCGCCGCATTGAGCTCGAGCACCGCCCCCGCCGGATCGACCAGCGCGATCGCCTCCATCGCGTTGTCGAACACGGTGCGGAACCGCTGCTCGGTTTCCGCACGCGAGCGTTCCGCCGCCTTGCGCGGACGGATGTCGCGCAATTGCACGCTGAACGTCGGCTCACCGTCGACGAATACCTTCGTGATCGATGCTTCGAGCGGAATCTCTTCGCCGCCGGCGGCGAGCCCGACGATTTCGCCGCGTTCCCCCATAAGGCGTGACGGCGACTTCGCATCGCGAAAGTCCTTTACGTGTCGCGCGTGCGTCAAGCGGTATCGTTCCGGTAGCAAGCGATCAATCGGACCGCCGACGATCTCACCCGCCGCAAAGCCGAACAGCAGTTCGGCCTTGCGGTTGAAGAACGTGACGTTGAGATTCCCGTCGGCATTCACGATCGCGTCGTCGGAGATCGCGAGGATCCGCGACGCAACGAGGTAGGCGTGCTTCACGTCCTGATGCTCACGCTGCTCGACCGTGACGTCGCGCAACGTGACGAGGTATCGACGCAGTTCCGCATCGAGCTTCGCCACACGCACAGAGAGGCGCAACTGCACGCCGCCGCGCGTGCGGCCGGTCAGCGTCAGATAACGCAGTTGCGGCGAATGCGGCTCTTCAGCCCATCGCGCGAGCCACGCGACCACGTCCACGCGTTGACCCGGCTGCGACGCAATCACGGTCGCAACGTCGGACCCTTCGAGTTCGTTACGCCGATACCCGAGCAGTTCGCCGGCGGTCTCGTTCAGATAACGAACCCGTCCGGCCGCGTCGACGATCAACACGGCCTCGGGCAACGCATCGAGAATACGTCGCGCGGATTCATCCAATACGTCGTTCATCGCGCCGCGATCGTTCGACCGCGCCGTCAGTACTGCGCGCCGGCGGCGTTCAGCACGTTCATGTCCGACTTCTGGTCTTCCATCCGGTTGAGCACGGTCTGATCGGCATCCACGGGTACGCCGGATTTCTCGAACATCTCGCGTGTGCGCTTCGTGACGAGCCCGGCTCGAATCAGCGCCGGCATCATGAGATCTTTCAACGAGTGGATCTGGCCCGGCGGCAGTTCGCGCGTGATGCCGAGCGCATTCGCTTCTTCCATACCCTTCGCGAAGTCGTTCGGATCGATGCCGGATACTGAAAGTACGCGCAAGAAGCCTTCGTCGATACCGACCTGACCGCGCACCAGAATCATCACGGCGTCGTACGCAAACTGCGCGAGTTCTTCGACTTCGTCAACGTGCATCTTCGCGATCAACGGCGTCAGATAGATGTGTCCGAACGAAACGTGCCGCGATTCGTCGCGCATCACGTTGAACGTGATCGACTTCAACAGCGGCTCGTCGGTCTGCTTGTACATGTTGTTGAAGGCGCCCAGTGCAAGACCTTCGACGATCATGTTCATCCCGATCATGACCTTCATGTAATTCTGCGTCTGCAGCGTGACGTCGATGAGCTTCTTCAGCCACGGCGTCATCGGATAGTCGATGGCGATCTTCTTGACGTAACGCTCGTACACCTCGACGTGGCGCGCCTCGTCCATCGCCTGGCTGGCCGCGTAGTACTTCGCCTTAACGTCAGGAACGCCGTGCGCGATCGTCGCGGCGGTCAGCAGCGCGCCTTGTTCGCCGTGCAGGAACTGCGACAGTAACTGTGCCGTCGAGTGCGCATCGAACGTCTCCTGTTGCGACTTCGACAGCTTCTTGAACCACGGCATCCGGTAGTACACCGAGTGCTCGGGGCGGATGATCGGATTCGCGGGATCGATCGGTGTATCCCACTTCAGGTGGTCTGCATTCCACTGGTTGTCCTTTGCGCGGCGATACAGGTCTTCGATTTTCGGAACACCCGTTTCGTAGTCGAAGTTCCATGCCACGTCCATCAGCGTCTGATAGGCGTCGATGGTGGAGGTCTGAACGATCGGTTGCGGATTCGCGGCCATGGTGTATTTCTCCTTCGTAATCATTGCGGATCAGTATCCGCGCCTCACGTTCGTTGACACTACGGAGATACCGAGACGTCGACTGCGGCGGACGCGAATGCGTAGCGCGGTATCAGTACTTTCCCTCACCACTTTCCTTGCGTCGCAGCGGCTCAGAACCGGTAGCCGACGTTGATGCCGTACACCATCGGGTCGATGTCCACGGTACCGACGTCACTACCTGCCACGTGCGTGTCGGTACTGATCTCGATATAGCGGACATCGACGTTCACGAGCCATCTTTCGTCGATCTCGAAGTCGATACCGGCGTCGAGCGCGACACCCGTGGAATCGTCGAAGCGCACGTTCACCGGCGCCTCGAGGTGGGCGTTGTCGAACATCGTGTAGTTCACCCCGATCCCGGCGTACGGCCGGATGCGTTCATTCGGCAGGAAGTGATACTGCACGGACAACGTCGGCGGCAGATGGTCGACGTGACCGTCGATGCGCGTGTTGCCCACGCTGACGGTGAAATCGTGCTGGTACGGATAGGCGCCGAGCAACTCCACCGCGATATGGGGCGTGAAGAAGTAACTCACGTTGAACGTGAACCCCGTCTGGCTGTCGACACTGACGTTCGCGGGTGCGCCGAGATCGAGCGTGCCGTTGTCGGATTTTGGATCGATCAACGAAGCGCCGGCGCGGACCACCCAATCACCCGCTTCGTTACCTGCGGCCACGTTTGCCGTCGCAAGCGACGCAACCACACCCAAAGCGAGCACGCTGGAAGACTTCAATCGCATGACGTTCCTCTGTCTGTTCTCATTCGTTCGTTTCGAATGCTGCAGCATCGCGCCAACGTTCGGAATAAGGGGATCACCGTAGCCTGTCCGGTCCGGAAGCGTCCGACGAGCGTCACCAGATGGATGACCGATCCTTTTACAACGGTTTAACAGAGTGGCGATCGGCCTGCACAACGTCGTCGTGTCGTAGCTCGGTCGACAAAGGCCGTGTCGGCAGCCTGCGGAAACCCCGTATCTCTAACGGCTGCGGGAGCTACTATCGTTACGTGGAGGTAGTTGTGCGGCGACCGGGCACAGGGGCGCGCGTTATGATCGCTGTACCGTAGTCCACCGAGGCCGCATGCCCGACCCCACCGAATCCGCCAAGCCGCACACCGGTAACCTCGCACAACGCCTGTGGTTCGTGTTTGTGGCGCCATACTGGTACTGCGAACGGAAGTGGCGCGCGCGCGGCTTGGCGCTTTCGTTGCTCGTGCTGACTGGTGCGCAGGTCGGTCTGTCGGTGTGGGGCAACTACTGGAACCGCGCATTGTTCGACGCGCTCGAAGCGCGATCGGTGCGCGGCGTAGCGATCCAGGCAGGCATCTTTGCGCTCATCTTCACCTCGTCGATCGGCGTCACCGCCGCGCATCTGATGGTGAAGCGAGCCCTGCATCTCGATTGGCGCCGCTGGCTGACGGACCTGCTGACCGATCGCTGGATGACCGACGGCCGCCACTATCGGCTGCGGTTCAGCGCAGGTCTCCACGACAACCCGGACCAACGCATCGCAGAAGACATTCGCATTGCAACGGATGGCGCGCTGGGTCTGGCGCATACCCTGCTCTACTCGCTGTTGAGTCTCGGACTCTTCGTCGACATCCTGTGGAACGTGTCCGGTTCGATGGAAGTGCCCGGCACCAACGTGCAGGTGCCTGGATACATGGTGCCGCTCGCGTTTCTGTATGCGGGCATCGGCACCGGTCTCGGCTGGTTGCTGGGGCGGCCGCTCAGTCGGTCGACGAGTGCATTACAGACCGCGGAGGCGAATTTCCGTTTCGGTCTTGCGCGCGCCCGTGAACACTCCGAAGCAATCGCACTGACGCGCGGCGAAGGTGAAGAACGGCGCGGCGCGACCGAACGTTTCCGTCAGGTCGGGCGCGCCTTCGACCGCCAGTCGCTCGCATTCATGGGGCTCATCTCGTTCACGACGGGCTACGGCAGCCTGCTGCCCGTGTTTCCATTGCTGGTCGCCGCGCCGCAGTTCATCGCCGGTGCGATGACCCTCGGTGTACTGATGCAAGCCGCGCATGCCTTCCAGCAACTCACGTCGGCGCTGTCGTGGCCGGTGGACAACGCCGCCGGCATTGCGGTCTGCCGTGCTTCAGCCGAACGCGTGTTGTCGTTGTACGAAGACATCGGCGAACTCGACTCCGATGCGCCCGGCGAGTCACACATCGAACGGGTGGTCGGCGACGCGGACGCGCTCGTGTTGAAAGACCTCACCATTGCAGACGCATCCGGGCGAATCGTGCTCGAACACCTCGACGCGGAGATCCGCCGCGGCGAGCGCGTGCTCCTGTGGGGCGATTCGACATCGACGAACGGCTTGTTCAAAGCGCTCGCAGGATTGTGGTCGTGGGGCAGCGGGAACGTGGTCGTGCCGGGCCGTTCGACATTGTTCATCCTGCAGCGGCCGTACCTGCCTGAAGGTACGCTGCGCGGCGCGCTGTGCTATCCGCAACCGCCGGATGCGTTCGGCGATGCCGCGATCTTGCGCTCGCTCGAACTCACCGGCGCCGCTTGGCTTGCACCGCGTCTCGACGAACACGCGAACTGGGAGGAGATTCTCGCGGCGAACACGCAGCAGCAGCTGTCGTTCGCTCGCGCGCTGATGTTGCAGCCGGAGTGGATCTTCATGCAGGAGGCGACGGACTCGTTCAATGCCGTCGGCGAACGCGCGATGTTCGAAATGCTCCGCCGCGAGCTGCCGGCCACGACGCTGCTGACGATGGGATTGCACGCAGGACTAGAAGCGCTGCACGAACGCAAGATCGTGCTGACGCCGGTACTGGAGACGAAATATCTGCGGGAAGAGCCAGCCGTAGCGACCACAGGCTCCGGTCACTAGCGGGCCTTTGAAGACCGGACTGAAAATCCGCGTGTCGGCACTGTGCGACCCTTACCATTACGCGTGGCGAGTTCCCGAAAGCTCTTCGCATCACGCAACGTCGCAACGACTGCCGTCACTACAAGGCGCGCACTTTTCATCAGCCCGAGAACGTACTTCGAGGCCTCCCGCGCGTCGTTGCGCGAACGAAGCGCTGCACGGCCCGGTCCTTGAACATGGCCAGCGAGGGGACCGAGCATTGACATCTCTTTGATCGCGTAATTACGATGTGGTCACGAGTTGGAGGCTTGCCCTATGAGAACAAACATCATCCGAATTGGAAACTCCAAGGGCATTCGCCTGCCCAAGGCAATCCTAGAACAGTGTCAGCTCGAGGATGTCGTGGAGATCGAAGTTGAACGCAATACGCTCATCATCCGCCCCCTCCGAGCGCCGCGCGCGAATTGGTCTCAGGCGTTTGTCGACATGGCGAAGAACAAGGATGACACGCTGCTCGACTCGGACGTCCAGTCGGCGACGGAATGGGATCGCGGCGAATGGCGCTGGTAGTCTCGCGGTTTGACATTTTCCTCGTCAGTCTCGATCCCACCCAGGGTCACGAGATCCGCAAGACCCGACCTTGTGCGGTCATCTCTCCCGATGAAATGAATCACAACATCGGGACTGTGATCGTCGTACCTATGACGACCAAGGGTCGTGACTACCCATCGCGCATTCCGCTGACCTTTCGACGCAAGAAGGGCCAACTCGTTCTCGACCAAGTTCGCACGGTGGACAAAACTCGTCTCGTCAGGCGCCTAGGTAAGCTCGACGCGAATACCGCCGCGAAGACTCTGGCGGTGCTGCAAGAGATGTTTTCAGAATAGCTGGCAACACCTTCCCCACAACGTGCGCGTGGAAACCCAAGGAACAAAACAGTAAGTCACGCGTCGACCTCGCGCCTTTACGACCCCTGTTAGAGTTCTATTGCAATGACCGTGTGCGAAGTGCACTGCAGCGGTGCTCGCCGCGTGCAAACCCGCATGCCGAGGTCCCAGCACACGCGTAGGATCGCAATGCGTTATCGACGAAACCTCGGCTGACAGGACGCCTGGCAGCATCAGATGCCGTGGCGCTGGTACCCTTTCGCCTAACCCTGTTCAGTCGAAGCGTCGTGGCAACCAGCCGCGTTCCACGCACTCGCGGAAGCTCCATTCGGGCGTCGTTTCCGTTCGGTAGCTCCAGAAGAACCAGCCGCGATACTCCTCGAACGCGATGAGCTGCGCGGCGCCATACGCACGCAGTGCGACATCGCGCCGGAATGCATCGAGCAACCGCAGCGAATTGCCCAGCGGCATCTTCGCGCCGAGCGAAACCACCTCGATGTCGAGGCCGAGGCTCCACTCGCCCACGATCGCGGGACGAGCGAGCTCGCGTTGTAGTTCGCGCGCCTCGTCGCGCCACGGGCCCACTGCCTTCTCCACATGACCGGCCGGGTCGAGCGCGAGGTCCACGGGATCGAAGCACTGGTAGCGATGCACGTCGAACAGCACGTTCTCGAAGGCAGGATCCGCAAGGAAGGCCGTGTATTCGCTGTACGGTCGGAAGCCGTCGTGCAGCACGATGGCGACGTCGGCTGCTGCGCAGTGCGTACGGATCGCGCGATACGCGCGGCGGTAGAAATCCGTCAGGTAGTCGGTCGCGATGTCCCAGCGCGGTTCGTTCAAGAGCTGGATCGCGCGCAATGCCCGATGTCCGCGATAGCGCAAGGCAAGGCGTTCGAGCACGGCGAGCGTGTGCGCGAGGTAGTCGGCGCGCGTGTGCCACTCGCAGACGTTCTGGATGCCGCCGTTGTCGAAACCGTTCTGGCAACCAGGTGCCGCGTGCAGATCGAGCATCACGCCGAGGCCGAACTCCTCGGCCCACCGCATCGCCCGGTCGAGCACGTCGATGCCGCCGGTCGCAT
The DNA here is from genome assembly GCA_041739525.1 of Pseudomonadales bacterium. Taxonomy (GTDB): domain Bacteria; phylum Pseudomonadota; class Gammaproteobacteria; order Pseudomonadales; family Azotimanducaceae; genus DATJGR01. The sequence goes on from JBGSNQ010000032.1 coordinate 9,866, forward strand.
ATGGAAACGGATTCGCGCCGTACTTGGCGTGATACGGATACGGCGCGCCGAAGATCCAATGGCCGAACGGAATGCGCACGGTGTCGATGCCGGTCTGTGCGAGCCACGCGAAACCGTCGCGCGTCACGAACGAATTCCAGTGCGCACGCAATCGTCCGCCGGCATCGTTGCCGAGTTCCGCGCACCAGGTCGTTTCGTCGGTTGCGGCGAGCCCGTCGAAAAGGCTCGGCGTCATCCATTTTTCGAGCACCAGCCAACCGCCGAGGTTGACGCCTCGCAGGGGCCCCGTCGGTTCGCTGTGCACCTCTTGCATCGTCGATCTCTTGAGCACCGGTACACGTAGCCTACACTGCGCCATGGTCGAATCCGTCAGACGAGACATCACGCAACCGAGTACGTACTGGTGCGTGCCCACCGGCGCATTGCTCGACGCACTCGGCGCATCCAACGATGGGCTCACCGATGCGGAGGGGCAGCGCCGCCGCGCGCGCTTCGGCCGCAACACGATCAAGGCCACACAGCGGACCACGCCGCTATCGCTGCTGCTGAATCAGTTCCGAAGCCCCCTTGTGCTGATTCTCGTGTTCGCCGCCGTCGTCGCGATGATCGTTGGCGAGTGGACGGACGCCAGCATCGTGCTGATGGTTGTGCTCGGTTCCACGCTGCTCGGTTTCGGGCAGGAATACCGCGCGAGCAGCGCTGTAGAGAAGTTGCGGGCGCAGACCACGATCAGGTCGCACGTGCTGCGCAACGGTCGCGATGCGTTCCTGCCTGCAGAGGAACTGGTGCCAGGCGACGTGGTAATGCTGTCGGCCGGCAGCCTGATTCCGGCCGACGGAGTGGTGCTGTCGGCGCACGACTGCTTCGTGAACCAGGCGGTGTTGACGGGCGAAACGTTCCCGGTCGAGAAGTACGCGGCGCCGAGCAATACAAACGCGAGCCTCGCCGAGCGGACGAACTGCGTGTTTCTCGGTACGAGCGTCGGCAGCGGCACCGCCCGCGTGCTGATCGTCGAGACCGGCGCCGCAACGATGTTCGGGCAGATCGCACACAAGTTGAGCTTGCGTCCGGCGGAAACCGAGTTCGAACACGGCGTGCGACGGTTCGGCAACCTGCTAACGCGTGTGATCCTGGTGATGACGATCGTCGTACTCGCGGCGAACGTATATCTCGACAAGCCGCTGATCGATTCGCTCCTGTTCGCGCTCGCGCTCGCGGTGGGGCTCACACCCGAACTGTTGCCGGCGATTCTGTCGATAACGCTCGCGCATGGCGCGCAGCGTATGGCCCGCCGCGGCGTCATCGTGCGGCGGCTCAATGCCATCGCGAACCTCGGCAGCATGGACGTGATGTGCACCGACAAGACCGGCACGCTGACCGAAGGCGTGGTTCGGCTCGACGGCGCGCTCGACGCACGGGGTCGCGCGTCGTCCGAGGTGCTGCGCGCGGCCTATCTCAACGCGCACTTCCAGACGGGTCTCGAAAACCCATTGGACGTAGCGATCGACGGCTACGCGCGCGATAAGGCCATCGCTGTCGTCGAACACAAGATCGACGAAATTCCATACGATTTCGTCCGCAAGCGGCTCAGTATCATCGTTGGGGATCAGACCGGCCAATGCACGTTGATCACCAAGGGCGCACTCGCGCACGTCATCGACATCTGCGACCGCGTTCGCCTGGACGACGTCGACGTGGAACTGGACGACGTCGGGCGCGCGTCCATCGAGCAGTTGTACGCCGACTGGAGCGAACGCGGCTACCGTGTGCTCGGCGTAGCCAGCAAGCCTGTCGAGGGGCGCGCGGGTGACGGAATCTACTCGCGCGCCGACGAAACCGGTCTCATATTCGCCGGCTTCCTGTTGTTCTTCGATCCGCCGAAATCAGACGTGCCGGCCGTCATTGCCGATCTCGCGGCGCGTGGGGTGCGCCTCAAGATCATCACGGGCGACAACCACAAGGTCGCACGACACGTGGCCGAAGCCGTGAATCTGTCGGTGGAGGGCTTGCTGACCGGTGCGCAAATCGGCGAGATGCGCGACGAAGCGCTGTGGCACCTGGCGGAGCGCACCACGATCTTCGCCGAGGTTGATCCGAACCAGAAGGAACGCATCATCCTCGCGCTGCGCAAGACCGGACACGTCGTCGGTTACATGGGCGACGGCATCAACGATGCGCCAGCGTTGCATGCTGCCGACGTCAGCATATCGGTGGACAACGCCGTCGACGTTGCAAAGGACGCCGCCGACTTCGTTCTGTTGCGCACGGACCTGTCGATTCTGCGCGAAGGCATCGACGAGGGTCGCATCACGTTCGCCAACACGCTGAAGTACATCCTCACCACGATCAGCGCCAACTTCGGAAACATGTTCAGCATCGCGGTCGCGTCGATCTTCCTGCCTTTCCTGCCGTTGCTGTCGTCGCAGATTCTGTTGAACAACTTCCTGTCGGATATTCCGGCGGCGTCGCTTGCGGGAGACAACGTCGATGCAGAATGGGTTGCGAAGCCGCGCCGCTGGAACGCGCGCTTCATCCGCGACTACATGGTGTTGTTCGGGCTCGTGAGTTCGCTGTTCGATCTCCTGATGTTCGCGGCGCTGCTGTTCGTATTCAACGCGGCCGCGGAAACGTTCCGCACCGGCTGGTTCGTGGAATCGCTGCTGACCGAACTCGTGATCGCACTCGTGGTGCGCACGCGCCATCCGTTCTTCCGCAGCCGCCCGTCGGCACTGCTGATGGCGACGACGGCAGCCGTCGTTGCAGTGACGTTGTTGCTCCCGTACGCGCCGTTTGCAGATGTGTTCGGCTTCGTGCCGCTGCCGGCGCCGCTTCTGCTCGCGATCATCGGTATCACGGCGTTGTACGTTCTCGCAGCGGAACTCGCGAAGAAATGGTTCTTCGCGCGGGCAGCGCACGCGGACATGTGACGCGGGCTCACGCAGTTCACTCGCGGAAATCCCGTATTTCGAACCGCCTCTGCGCTTCCTACTGTTGGACGGACGCAGCCGTGCAGACCGACATGATCGAAACCACCACCGGCACCGACCGCTCCTCGGGAATCCGCTATCAACAACTGCTCGATGAAGACAGCCGTCCGGTCGCGAAGATCTTTCGCACCGAATCGCCGCTGCCGCCCGGCCCCACCGTGGTGCCCGCCGAGCAGTACTACTCGAAGGCGTTTCACGATCTGGAAGTGGAGAAGGTGTGGAAACGCGTGTGGCAGATGGCGTGCCACGAAGACGACATTCCCGACATCGGCGATTACCTCGTCTACGACATCGCGCATCTGTCGTTTCTGGTCGTACGAACCGCAGCCGAGGAATTCAAAGCGTTCTACAACGTCTGCCTGCACCGCGGGCGCCTGCTGAAGACGCACGGTGGCAAACGCGCGCGCGAGTTCCGCTGTTCGTTCCATGGCTGGGCGTGGGGAACGGATGGCGTGTTGAAGGAAGTACCGTGCCAATGGGACTTCCCGACCGTGTGTGCAAAGACGCACAGCCTACCAACCGTCAAGGTAGGCCGTTGGGGCGGCTTCGTGTTCATCAATCCCGACGAGAACGCCGAGCCGCTGGAGACATTCCTGGGCAACCTCTCCGAACAGTTTCCCAACGTTCCGTATGAGGCGCGCAGCAAGGTCGCGCACGTTGCGAAAGTTCTGCGCTGCAACTGGAAGGTCGCACAGGAAGCATTCAGCGAGGCGTATCACGTGGTCGCGACGCATCCGACGATTCTCGAATCGATCGGCGACACGAACACGCAGTACGACGTCTTCGGCAACTACAGCCGCGCGATTTCGCCGAACTTCACACCGAGTCCGCACACGCGCGGCACACAATACGAACCGCTCGCCGGCGCGCGGCAATACACGCGGCTGCGGCACCCGCTCACGGGCCACGTGTACGAAATGTGCGAAGACGGCACGGTGCATGTAACCGACGGGCGTGGCGGCGTGAGTCGTTTCACCGCAGACGCCGAGTGGGTGGATGGACCGATCACGCACGCCGATCCCAACATGCTGAACTGGATTGGCGGCCGGCAGCTCCCCGGCGCCGCGAACCAACCGCTCGCGCCCACGCCGGCGGTTCCGCCGGGCAAGACGCTGCGCCAGGTAATGGCGGAACCGGTGCGCGAAGGCTGGCGTAAAGCGCTAGGCGACGTGGTCGATCGCATCAGCGACGCGGAATTCCTGGACTCGATCTATCTGACGGTGTTCCCGAACTTTCATCCGTGGGGCGTGTTCTCGCGAATCGTCTATCGCTTCCGTCCGAACGGCGACAATCCCGACGAGTGCATCATGGAGTGCATGTATCTCGTTCCGACGCCCGCGGGAAAACCGCGCGCACCGGCCGCACCCATACATTGGCTCGGCCCTGACGACGACTGGGTGGACGCACCGGAACTCGGCATGCTCGCCAAGGTGTTCAACCAGGATGTCGTCAACATGCCGGACGTGCAGCGCGGGTTGAAGGCTTCCAAAACCGGCGAAGTCATCTTCGCGAACTATGGCGAGACGAAACCGCGCCACTTCCACATGCTGCTCGACGAGTGGCTCGCGAAACCCTGAATTCCTACTAGACGCCGCGCCGATCAACTCCAGCGCGGCGGACGTTTCGCGAGGAACGCGGCAATGCCTTCGGCGGCCTCCCCTCCACGCAACAGTTCGAGCAACGCCGTCGCACCGTCGTCGAGCACGTTCGGAAGTTCCTCGGTCGACGACGCGAGCACCAGACGTTTCACGGCGGCGACCGCACCCGGTGCTGCGCGTCGCAGGTTCTCCAGTTCGCGCGCGAGCGTCGCCTCGATTTCGTCGTTGGGAACCACCAGATCGGCGATACCGACGCGGTGTGCTTCTACTGCATCGATCACGCTCGCGGTGACCGCAATGCGCCGAACGGTCGCTTCGCCGAGACGTCGCACCAGAAACGGAATGATCTGCGACGGAATGAAACCGTGCCGCGGTTCCGGTAGCCCGAAACGCGCGCTCGAACCCGCGATCACGAGATCCGCACACGCGGCCATGCCGAAGCCGCCGCCCACGCAGGTGCCTTCGACGACGGCAACGACCGCCTGCGGCAACGTATTCAGACGCTGCAGCACGTTGCCGAAGCGACGGTAGCGCGCCTTCTCCGGGTCACTGCCGTCCGCAGCCCGCGGCGGCGTGTCGATCATCATGTTGAGATCGCCGCCGGCGCAGAAGTGGCCGCCAGCGCCCCGCAGCACGATCACACGCAGGTCGGTCCTACCGGCAAGGTGATCCACCGCCATACCGATCTCGTCCATCATCGCCTCGTTCAACGCGTTGCGAACGTGCGGGCGGTCGAAGACGAGGCGCGCGACGGCCCCGTCGATGTCGATGCGGACGTGTTCGAAGGTCGGTTCATTCATGGTGCAAGCGTACACGACCTGTTGGTCTCGCCGATGGCGTCGGATACGCTGAGCGTTGTTCATCGAGCGTAGGCTCGCCGCTCGTCGTGTCTCGTCTGAACCAAATCAGAGGAATGCCGTGCTATCAGTCCAACGCGAATTCGTCTCTCTCGTCTCACCGACCGCGCCGCGCAACGGCGCCGGCTTCTTCCCGTGCCAGGGTTTGTATCATCGGCCGAAGGACAAACGCCCGAAGGTGGCGTTCATCGCCACGCACTACAACGTCGATTTCAGCGAGCACTACCTCGGCGACTACATGGCCCAGCGCGGCTACGGCTTTCTCGGCTGGAACACGCGCTTTCGCGGCAACGAAGCGTTTTTCATTCTCGAACACGCGCTGATCGACATCGGCGTCGGCGTGCGATGGCTGAAAGAGCAAGCCGGCGTTGAACGTGTAGTGATTCTCGGCAACTCGGGCGGCGGCTCGCTGATGGGTGCGTACCAGTCGCAAGCGGTCGATCCGAACATCACCGGCACCGCGGGCGGCAAGTTGCCGCCGGCGGTGAACGAACTGATTGCCGCCGATCTGTACGTGTCGTTGTGCGCGCACGCGGGAAGACCCGAAGTGCTGACGGCGTGGATGGACCCCTCGGTTACCGACGAACGCGACCCGACGCTGATCGATCAGTCGATCAGCATGTACAACCCTCAGAACGGGCCGCCGTATTCCGCGGATTTCGTCGCGCGTTATCGCGCCGCGCAGGAAGCGCGCAATCACCGCATCACCGATTGGGTCTGGTCGCAGCTCGATCAACTGAAGAAGGTCGGTTTGTACGATCGCGCGTTCATCCTGCAACGCACGTGGGCCGATCCGCGCCTGATGGACGGTGCGCTCGATCCTTCGGAACGGCCCGTGGGCGTCTGCTATGCCGGCGATCCGAAAGCCGCCAACTTCTCACCGCGCGGCATAGGACTGACCAATACGCTGCGCACGTGGTTGTCGATGTGGAGCCTGCGCGATTCGCATTGCCGCGGCGCGCCGCATCTCCAGCGCATCAAGGTTCCGGCGCTGGTCATTCAGAGCATGGGCGACACCGGCGTGTTTCCCAGTGACGCGCGCGGCATACACGATGCGTTAGGCGCCACCGACAAAACGCTGCAATTCATCACGGGTGATCACTACCTCGAAAATCCCCCGAACGCGCGCGACAACGTGGCGGATCTCATCGCGGCGTGGGTTGCCAAGCGGAACTAACGACGCGGCGAAGCCGCGTCGCAAGAGGAACGACTTGAAGACACTCGTCATCGGCGGAACCGGGCCCACCGGGCACTACATCGTGAACGGCCTGCTGCGACGCGGCCACACGGTGACGATCCTGCACACCGGCCGGCACGAGGTTGCCGAAATACCCGCGCACGTCGAACACATCCACACCGATCCGTTCGATGGCGAAGCGCTCGAAGCCGCACTCGCGGGACGAACGTTCGACCTCACCATCGCGGCATACGGCCGGTTACGCAGCACCTGCGAAGTGATGCGGGGAAGAACGGATCGATTCATTTCGATCGGCGGCGTGCCGGCATATCGCGGTTACTCGAACCCCGGCGTACTTACGCCGCATGGACTGCCGGTTCCCGTCGCCGAGGAGTGGACGAAGTCGACCGACCGCAGCGAAGACGAGAAGGGTTATCGCGTGTTTCGTTCGGAGGGCGTCGTATTCGAATATCACCCGACGGCCACACACTTCCGCTATCCGCTCGTGTACGGCCCGTATCAACTCGTGCCGCGCGAGTGGTGCATCGTTCGACGCATCCGCGATCGGCGCCCCTTCATCGTGCTGGCCGACGGCGGCCTGACGCTGCACCACTGCGGTTATGCCGGGAACATCGCGCACGCCATTCTGCTCGCGGTAGATCAACCCGGTGCCTCCGCCGGTCAGGTCTACAACTGCGGTGACACAGAAGCGTTGACGCTGCGGCAGGTCGTCGACGTCGTGGCCAACGCACTCGATTACCGCTGGGACGTCATCTCGATGCCGTACGAACTCGCCGCCTGCGCGCGACCGTTGGTGGGCCAGCCGTCGAATACGCATCGCGTGTTCGATCTGTCGAAGCTGAAGACGGAACTCGGTTACGCCGACGTCGTGCCGGCGCGAGAAGCGGTAGCGCTCACCGCTCGCTGGTTGCTCGAACATCCGCCGCGACCGGGTGGTTCGGAAGAACGCAATCTGCAGGATCCGTTCGACTACGCGGCGGAGGACGCGCTCGCCACCGCCTGGAAAGAAACGCTCGCCGCATTTCCGAACGTGGATTATGCGCGTCAACCGGGATACACGTCGGCATACAGCGGACCGGGCGCGCCAACGCGCAAACATTCCTTTTAACGCACCTTAGATCGCTCGTCAGTGTCCCGATCGATGTTCGCCATCGTGGTGGCGGTGAGTCGGGTGGCGATGCGCTTCCGCGCGAAGGATGCGCTCGATGGACAAGCCGCGCGGTTGGATGATTTCCGGGGCCAGTGTGCCGAGGAGCATGCCCAGAATCGACGCGAACAGACCGACGAGATTGGGCGGCACCAACGCATCTGGTGCAACCGTATCTGCTGCGAGCCATGTGCCGATGCCGAACACGACCGCAAAGATCGCACCTTGCGTGTTCGCACGTTTCCAATACGCGCCGGCGATCAGGGGTATGAATGCCCCCGTCAGCGTGACGTTGTAGGCGTTCTGCACCATCTCGTACATCGTGCTGCGGCTGTTCAGAGCGAATAGCAGTGCGCTGGTCGCGAACGTGACCAACACGAGTCGCAGCACGAGCAGGAACTGCCGGTCACTCATGTTCGGCACGAAGGGCCGCAGGATGTTCTCGGTGAATGTCGCGGTCGGGGCGAGCAATGCACCGCTCGCTGTCGAGAGAATCGCGGAAAGCAGCGCACCGAAGAACATGATCTGCGCCCACAACGGCATCTTGCCGAGCACGACGTTCGGCAGAATCTGCTGGATCGTGCGTGCATCGTCGGAATCGAACAATCCGGCGAGCGACGGATCCGCGACCAGGGCCGCGTACGCGATGAAGATCGGTACGAACGCGAAGCAGAAATAGACGACTCCTCCGATGATCGTACCGCGCACGGCGGTGCCCTCGTCCTTCGCGCTGGTCATGCGCTGGAACACGTCCTGTTGCGGAATCGATCCAAATGCAAACGCGAAGAACGCCCCCGCCATTGCCCACAGCGTCGCCGCATCGACATCGTGTGGGAACATCACCAACTTGCCGTCGGCGACGGCGCGCGACACGACCGCTCCTGCTCCGCCTGCGAGGTCGCCGACCATGTAGGCGACGAGCGACAAGCCGATCAGGATCACCACCGTCTGGAACAAATCGGTGATTGCTACCGACCACATGCCGCCGAAGATCGTGTACACGAGCACGACACCGGCACCGATGAGGATGGCGGTGTTCAAATCGACGGCTCCGCCCGTCAACATGTGAATGACGAGTCCGAGCGCGGTCAGCTGCGCCGACGTCCAGCCGAGATACGACAGCACGATCGCGACGCTCGTCATCACCTCCACCGATTTGCCGTAGCGGTGTCGGTAGAAGTCGCCGATGGTCAGCAGGTTCATGCGGTAGAACAGCCGCGCGAAGAGCAGCGCGGCCAACACGAGGCATACCGACGCTCCGAACGGGTCGCCCGTGATGCCGGATAGACCATCGCGCGCGAATGTGGAGCTGATCGACAACACGGTTTCGGCGCCAAACCACGTCGCGAACACGGTCGCTACGTTGACGTACAACGGCAGACTTCGGCCCGCGATCAGATAGTCGCGTGAACCGTGCACGCGCCGCGCGGCGACAAGGCCGATCGAGATCGTAACCGCCAGGTACAGGGCAACGAACACGATCAGCACGATCAGCCTCGCGAGTCGATCGGACGGTGCCGGAATCGAATGACGGTCACCCCGTCAGGAACGGCCGTTCTTGGTGAGGATTGCGTCCACCATGCCTTGTGGTACTTCCGCGTAACGGTCGAACTCCATCGTGAATGTCCCGCGACCGCTGGTGGCGGATCGCAGGAAGCTAATGTAGCCGAACATTTCCGCCATCGGTACATAACCCTGCACGAAGGCCGACGGTCCTTTCTGACCTTGCTCGGTCACCTGACCGCGCCGGCGGTTGATGTCGCCGATGACGTCACCCAGGTACGTCGATTCGATCACCACTTCGATACGCATGATCGGTTCGAGCAGCTTCGGGCGGCTCAGCTTGTGCGCCTCACGGAAACACGCGCGGCCTGCGATTTCGAATGCGAGCGCGGACGAGTCCACCTCGTGGAACTTGCCGTCGAGCAGCCGCGCCTTGAAGTCCACCACTTCATAGCCGGCAATCTGGCCGCTCTTCGATTCGGTGTTGATGGCGTGTTCCACCGACGGAATGAATTCCCGAGGGATGCGCCCCCCGACGATTTCGTCGATGAACTCGATACCCGTTCCGGTTTCGGCCGGTTCGAACGAGATCTTCACCTCGGCGAACTGACCCGAACCACCGGTCTGCTTCTTGTGCGTATAGATGTGTTCAACGGTGTTGCCGAACGCTTCGCGGAAGCTGACCTTCGGCTTGCCCATTGCGGCTTCTACACCGAGCTCGGTGCGCATCCGGTCGATCGTCACTTCCAGGTGCAGTTCGCCCATACCGCGTAACACGGTCTGGCCGGTTTCGTGATCGACGTTGAGTCGCAACGACGGGTCGGCTTTCACCATCTTGTAGAGCGCCGCCGACAACTTGTCGGAGTCGCCGCGCGACTTCGGTTCGATCGCAACGCTGATGACCGGATCGGGAAAACGCATACGTTCGAGCAGCGCCGGATGTGCGGGATCGCACAACGAATCGCCGGTTTCCGTTTCGCGCATGGAAACCAGCGCGCAGATGTCGCCGGCCCGGGCTTCCTCGATGTCCTTCGTCGCGTTCGCCTGCACTTCCACGATCCGTCCGACGCGCTCTTTCTTGCCGCGCGTGACGTTCGCCAGCGAGTCGCCCTTCTTGATGACGCCGGAATAGATACGGATGAACGTGAGCGAACCGAACTGGTCGTTGATCACCTTGAAGGCAAGCGCACGGGCCGGCGCGTCGTCGGTGACTTTCTGTTCGCCGATGGCGTTACCGTCTTCGTCCACCAGCGCGATACCGCCGTTCTCGCCCGGGTACGGCAGGTAGTCGATGACCGCGTCGAGCAGCTGCTGCACGCCTTTGTTCTTGAACGAGGAACCACACAGCACCGGAATGAGCTTGCCGCTCACCGAGCCTTTACGGATGCACGCCTTCAGAACGGCCGGATCGAACTCGCCCGTTTCGACGAGTCGCATGAACGCGTCGTCATCCATCGCGAGTGCGGTTTCGAGCATTTCCTGACGCAGTTCGGGGATCCGGTCGATCCATTCCTGGTCGGTCGGCAACGCGAACTTGAAGCGGCCCTTCAGCTGATCGAGCGGAACCGTTTCCCACTCGGCGTCTTTGTCGTCGGAATCCCAGACATAACCACAACCCGCGACGAGGTCGACCATGCCGACGAATTCGTCCTGGCTGCCGATCGGAATCTGACACAACACGGCGTTCGCACCGAGGCGCTCGCGAATGCCTTTAACGCAATGCGCGTAGCTCGCGCCCATGCGGTCCATCTTGTTCACGTAACACAGGCGCGGCACGTTGTACTGGTTGGCGAGCCGCCAGTTCGTTTCCGTTTGCGGTTCCACACCGGCGACGCCGTCGAATACCACCACTGCGCCGTCGAGCACGCGCAGGCTGCGGTTCACTTCGATCGTGAAGTCGACGTGTCCGGGTGTATCGATGACGTTGACCTGATAGCCCTTCCACTCGGCGGACACCGCGGCGCTCTGAATCGTGATGCCGCGTTTACGTTCCTGTTCGAGGTAGTCGGTGGTGGTGCTCGCCTTACCGTCTTTGGTGTCGTGCACCTCGATGATCTGGTGCTTCTTACCGGTGTAGTACAGCACGCGCTCGGTGGTGGTGGTCTTGCCCGCGTCGATGTGCGCGATGATGCCGATGTTGCGGTAAAGCTTGAGCTCTTTTTGCCTAGCCACGATTTAGCCCTGTTAATTGTCTTGGTTACGCCAGTGAACTCGACCGGGTGGGCGCGATCGCGACGTGCCTGAAAAAACGAGCGCGGAATGTACATGGTTATGTCTTGTCAGATCAAGAAGTTGCTGCACCCGGCGCCTGCCTTTTAGCAGGATGGTGAAGCGCGTCCGCCCGTATTGCGGGCTTCTTGCGGCACTTCTTGCGGCACTTCTTGCGGCACTGCGCGGCCCGGCGGATCATTCGAACCCGGCAGCCAATCAACCCGTCAAGCAACCACTTCCGGTACGACGCACCATGGAATCACTCCTGGATGATCGCGCGGTTTGCCAGCGCGTACTCGACCACATCGATGGCCACTCGACCGACATGGGTACCGAAACTTGGCGCGAGCCGGTGGTGAACTACCGGTCCGAGCAACGCTTCGGGGCCGAACTCGAACTACTGCGACGTTTGCCCATTCCCTTCTGTCCGTCGGCCGCGCTCCCCGAGGCGGGATCGTACGTTGCGCGCGACGCAGGCGGCACGCCGCTGGTCGTAGTGCGCGGCGACGACGGCCGTGTGCACGCGTTTCGAAATGCATGCCGGCATCGGGGCATGCGTCTCGCCGAAGGCAGCGGGTGCACCAAAGCGTTCGTGTGCGGTTACCACGGGTGGGCATATCGGCTCGATGGACGCCTGCACCACATTCCGCACGACCAGGGTTTCCCCGACGTCGACAAGGCCGAGCACGGTCTCGTGCCGGTGCAGGCCGAAGAGAAATGCGGGCTCGTGTTCGTTACCCAGAACCCGGGCAGCGCATCCGAAGGCGCACTCGACGGTCTGCCCGAGCTGATCGCGAACGACCAGCGCATCTTTTACGCCGGCGAGAACGTTTCGAACGTGAACTGGAAGCTGTTCATGGAAGCGAATCTCGAGGGTTACCACATCAAGCCAACACACAAGACCACGTTCTTTCCGTACGGCTACGACAACCTCACGCTGCTCGAAACGTTCGGCCGTAACAGCCGCGTGACGTTTCCGTTCAGGCGCATCGAGAAGCTACGCGCCGTGCCGCCCGAGCAACGTGACATCAGGGGCTACGTCACCTACGTGTATCACCTGTTCCCCAACGTGATCATCGCGGTGCTCTCCAACCACACGACGATGTCGGTGCTCGAACCGCTAACGACCGGACAAACCCGCTTCCACACGTATCGGCTGACGAATCGCGGTGAGGCGACCAACGAAGGACCCGACGCGAAGGCAACCCGCGATGCGGAGTTCGTCAGTGACACCGGCGGCAAGGAAGATGCGGCGGTGATACGCGGTATTCAGAACGGCATCGCAAGCGGCGCGAACGAGCACTTCACATACGGCTACTTCGAGAAAGCGATAGTGCACTTCCACAAAAACCTGCACGCGTTGATTGGTGTGCCGGTGAAAACGTTGGGTGTGGCGCCGGTGGTACCGATCGCATCCTCGCAATCCGGCTGAGACCCGCACTGCGCGACCTAGTTCTGATTCACAGTCCACTCGTCGGCGCAGCTTCGCTCCTGCCGACCGCCGCTGTGCTCGAACGCCGCGGGTACCGATGCTGCGTACCCACACCGTCGGCCGACACGAACGAACCGACACCCTGGTGCGATTGGGCGACTCGATTGGCCAATCGCATCGGTGACATCGACCAACCGATTCTGGTCGCGCACAGCGCGGCGGGTCTGCTGCTGCCGTCGCTCGGAGAGCGCATGAACGCGGCGATGCTGATTTTCCTCGATGCACGCGTGCCGCCGTCGCACGGCAAGGTTGGGCCGGCCGACGTCGAGTTCCTGCGCTTCATCGATACGCTTCCGACCGAAGACGGGCGACTGCCGCCGTGGTCGCAGTGGTGGGGTTCGAAGCGCCTGCAGCGCATCGTTTCGGACGCGGCGATGCGCGCGCAATTTGAAAGCGACCTGCCTCGGTTGACGCGCGTCTGGTTCGACGATGTCGCGGACGTGCCGGCGTGGAGTGCGCGGCGATGCGGTTATCTGCAGCTTTCGAAAACGTACGCAGCCGAAGCGGCCGACGCCGCGACGCGGGAATGGCCGGTGGTCGAAATCGACGGCACGCACCTCGATCCCGCGACCGCACCACAACGCACCGCCGACGCGCTGCTCGACCTCGTCGAACGAATGCAGTCAGCGGACGCGAACCGAGAACTCGGTACCTTCGTCCAGCACGAGCCGCGTCGATAAAAAACCGTTGGCCGGATTGCGCACCCACTCCAGGTAGTCGCGGTGATCACGCGCGCGTTCCGCTTTTGCGGCTACGCGTTCGGTGCCGATGACGCGCCCACCGCCGTTGTCTCGCACCGCGCACGCGAGGTAGATCGTCGAGATACCGAACGACGTACCGAACTCGACGATGTGTTGCGCCTTGAGAGCGCGCGCCAGCATGTACGCATACACGCCGTGCTGTCGGCCGATTGAAATGAAGTCGTCGTCGAAGCGGTGCTCCAACGTTTCCCACGGCAGCGTTTTGCCCATCAACAGCCGCGGCATGAACGGCGCGAGCCGGAGTTTCAACGGCGGGGTTGAACACGAACAGAGTGGCGGAAGTCGCGGGTGTCAGCGTGGGATCGCTGTATCAGTACTATCCCAACAAGACTGCTCTGCTGCTCGAACTCTACGAGCAGGCGACATATGCGACATGGACTGCCGTCGAAGCCGAGTTGTTCACGCCGTCAGGCAGTGCCCGCGAACGATTCGAACGCGCCGTTCGGTTCTTTTTCAGAACGGACGCGGACGACGCACCGATGCGCGCGTTACTCGCAGACGCCGCGATTGTGTTATCGGAAACGGAAACGTTCGCAATGCACGAACGGAAGATCGCCGAATCCATGCAACGGTTCCTGCGTGAATCGTTGGGACGGCGCGCAGCAAAACTCGACCTCGCGTTCGAAGCGGAACTGGTGCTTGTGACCGTGTCGAGTGTGTTGGAACACTTCACGCGCGATCGTGTGCCGGTAGACGCGCTGATGCGTTGGGCCGATACGGTTGCCGCGATGCTGGCCGTCCGCCTCGGGCTCCGCTGACCCCGAAGCAATCCGGAAGAATCAGGTGCGCCGGTCGAGCCTGTAGATCAGCCCCGCCGCCACCCAGCTGTCATCGGCCTTCACGTCGTACTTCTTCGTATACGCCTCGGCCACACGAGCGCGCTCGGCTTCGTCGGTCACCGGCACCGCCACGAGGTCGAATAATTCCGTGCCCACGCGCACGCGCACATTGGGATCTTCCGCGATGAACGGCGTCCAGCGCGTGCCCTTCGCGCCGGTTGCGATGTAGAGATCCGGTCCGATCCCCACTCCCCAGATATTGTGCGAATACGGGTCCTTCAGACGGAACTCGACCTGGATCGTCTTGACGTCCGCAACGGACGACCAGTCTGCCGGCGTAGCAGCGGTCGTTCCTTTGAGTGCACCACCCGGCAGGATCATGATCGGATCGCCGCACGAGGCGACCAGCGCCAACAGAGCCACCAACAGAACCCGCATCGCCCTTCTCCCCTCAAGCCCAAACGATCAAAAAAAGCTGCGTTACACCGAGTACTTTTGTTTGAGTTCCCGTTTCAATACCTTGCCTGTCGCCGTTCGCGGCAACGGGCCATCCGATATCAACACCTGCGTCGGCGCTTTGAAGCGCGCCAGCCGCGTAGCAACGAACGCCTGAATTTCTTCCGGATCGATCGTGTGATTCGCGCGCGCTTCGACCACGGCCACCACTTCTTCCCCGAGCATGCGGTGCGGTAAGCCGATGATCGCGACGTCCAGCACGGCAGGGTGTTCGAACAGCACCGCTTCAACTTCGGCGCAATACACGTTTTCACCGCCGCGGATCACCACGTCTTTCTTCCGGTCGACCACATAGAAGAAACCGCTCGGATCGCGATAGCCGAGATCGCCCGTGTGGAACCAGCCATCCGTGAACGCCTCGGCCGTGGCTTCCGGTTTGTTCCAATAGCCCTGAACGACGTTCGGCCCTTTGATCCAGACCTCCCCGATCTGGCCGTCGGGTACATCCACGCCGCTGTCGTTGACGACGCGTGCTTCCGCAACCGGCACGGTCCTGCCGACACTGTCCGGCCGCGCGAAATAATCCGCGCCGCCGTTGCTGATGATCGCCGACGTGGTTTCGGTGAGGCCGTAGCCGTTGCCAGGAGCAACCCGCTTTGCGAATTGCGAGCCGATGGTGTCGATCAGATCCGGCGGCACCGGCGCGCCGCCCGAGGCGATGCCCGCTAGCGAACCGAGTTCGAGTTTGCGTTCCTTCGCGCGTTCGAGCAGCTGCCGCACGACGGTCGGCACACCTGCGATCGACGACACGCGTTCGCGCTGCACCAGTTCGAGCGCCTGATCCGGTTGCCACTTGTACATGAGCGCGACCTTCGCCCCCATCGCGCTGTTCACGTAGAGGCCGCTCAAGCCGCCGATGTGGAAAAAAGGAAAGGTCTGCAGCGACACGGATTGCGGCGGATTTGCCGGCGGCGTGACGCCAGCGATGCGCGCCGCCACGGCGCCGCCGAGAAACGTGTTGGTCAGGTTGGTGACGTGGTTGCGATGCGTCGCGAGCGCGCCCTTCGGCCGCCCGGTGGTGCCGGACGTATACATGATCGTCGAGTAGTCGTCGGGATCCACGTTCACGTCGGGCAATGCATCGCGATCGAGATAAGCCGCAATTGCGTCTTCGAGCGATTCCGCATGCGTCGAGCCGACCGCATCGCGCACGCCGAGCACCACCTCGAGCGGCAGCTTCGACAGATAGGGTGCGATGCGCTCCACCCGCTCGCCGTCGAGGACCGCGGCGCGCGCACCGGAATCTTCGAATGCGTAGTTCAGTTCGTCGCCGGTCCACCAGGCGTTCAACGTCACCGCTACGGCACCGATCGATTGGCAGGCCCAGAACGCCAGCACCCATTCCGGATAGTTGCGCATGCCGATCGCCACTCGGTCGCCCTTCCGGATACCGCGGTCGTGCAGCAGATGCGCGAGCGCGCGCACGCGCTGGTGCAAATCGGCATACGTCCAACGCTCTTCGTCGTAGATCAGAAACTCGCGACCTTCGAACGCACGTGTCGATTCGAACACGGCACGCATCGACGGCGCTGCGTTCGCATACACCTTCATGGGCACACCAACGACGGTGGTTTCGCGTGTCTCGAATGCACCACCCTTGCCGGTGAGTTCGGCGATGATCTGCTGTCTGTCCATCCGTCTTTTCCTGCGTACCCGCGATCAACGATGGCCACCATTTTTGCCATGGCATAGACTCCCGGGCCAGCACTATTTTCCGGGAGGAGAGCGGATCATGTGGCTGCGCTTGCGTCAGATTGCTCTGGTGGCCCCGGAACTCGAACCGGCCGTCGACGAGCTGAAATCGCTGTTCGGGCTCGACGTGTGTTTCCGCGATCCCGGCGTCGCACACTTCGGTCTCGTCAACGCCCTGCTTCCACTCGGCAATCAATTCATCGAGATCGTCGCACCCACACGCGACGGAACCGCTGGGGGGCGCTACCTCGAACGCCGCGGCGGCGCAGGCGGCTACATGGTGATCACACAATGCGACGACCACGCGCCGCGCCGCAAGCGTGTGGCGCAACTCGGCGTGCGCATCGTCAACCAGTTCGAGACGCATGAATTCCGCAACATGCAGATGCACCCGAAAGATACCGGCGGATCATTCTTCGAAATCGACCAACAGCTCGGCGAAGGCGCACACGACGCCGACGGTCCGTGGGAACCGGCCGGCGGCGCGAATTGGAAAGCAGCAAAAAAAACCGATCGCGTCACTCAGATCTCCGGCGTTGAGGTTCAGGCCGACGAGCCCGCGCGCGTCGCGGCGCGTTGGGGGGAAATCGCCGAATTGCCGGTAACCGGCGGAAGCGCGCCGTCGCTGAAGCTAGACAATTGCACGATTCGATTCGTGCCGTGTACCGACGGCCGCCCCGAGGGGCTCGGCGGACTCGACATCGTCACCCGCGACCGGGCCGCGATTCTTGCCACGGCAAAAGCACGCGGAGTTCCGGTGCAAGGCAACCAGGTGTACGCGTGCGGCATGAGGTTCAACCTGCAATGACATACCGCGACATCGAACTGACCATCGACGATCCGGTGGCAGTGCTGCGCCTCAACCGACCTGAAAAGCTGAATGCATTCACGTACGACACCCTGCGCGAAATTCGTGCGGCCATCGATGCGTGCGCGGCAGATACGCGGGTGGTCGGCATCGTCATCACGGGCAACGGCCGCGGATTTTGCGCGGGACTCGATGCCGCAACGCTAGCGGCAGTGACGTCCGCACCCGCCGCATCGCGGGCCAATGAAGAGTCCGACGGCTCTTCTGAAGAGCTGCCGGGCATCTTCAGTTACCTGCTGCAGGTGCCGAAGCCGGTGATCTGTGCAATCAACGGAGTCGCGGCCGGTGGCGGGTTGATTCTGGCGCTGATGAGCGATCTGCGCATCGCATCGTCGGCCGCCAGTTTCACCACCGTATTCCTCAAACGCGGACTCATCGCGGAGCACGGCTCCAGCTGGTTGTTGCCGCGTCTCGTCGGCGTCGGCCGCGCGCTCGATCTCTTGTGGATGAGCGATCGCATTGATGCCGAAGCCGCGTTGCGGTTCGGCCTGGTCGAGTCGGTGGTCGAACCCGCTGCGCTGCTGTCGACTGCATGCGACTACGTTCGACGGCTCGCCGTTACCTCATCACCCGCAGCAGTCGCCGAAACGAAGCGGCTGCTGTATCGGCACCTTGGCACCGGCTATGTGGAAGCACTGCGCGAAGCCGATGCAAGCCAATGGAAATTTGTTGGCGCACCCGACGCCCGCGAGGGCGCCGCGGCACTTCTCGAGAAGCGACAACCTTCGTTCGCACGACTGGGAGCAGGGGAATGAAAACGGAAACGATCAGATTCGAAGCCGCCGACGGAATCGGCTGGCTCACGCTGAACCGTCCGGAGCGCATGAACAGCATGACGAACCGGATGCTCGTCGAAACGCACGACTGCCTCGCGGAGATCGCGCATCGCAACGACGTGCGCGTGCTGGTGCTCACAGGCGAAGGTCGCAGCAGCTTCTGTCCCGGCGCCGACCTTAAACACTATGTTGCGGGCGAAACCGACATCCCCAGTTCGCCGAATCACTTTTGCGTGCCGGTGCTGTTGCACGAGATGCCGCAGGTGACCATCGCGGCGATCAATGGAATGTGCGCCGGCTCGGGTCTCGGTTGGGCGAATGCCTGCGATTTCCGGTTCGCCGCAGACACCGCAATTTTCAGCACCGCGTTTCTGAATGTCGCATCCGCCGGCGACATGGGCGGTCCCTGGACGCTGCCGCGTATCGTCGGCGCCGCAAAAGCACGCGAGCTGTACTTCATGCCGGAGAAATTCGGCGCCGCAGAGGCACTACGGGTAGGGCTGGTCAGCCGAGTGTTCCCGCTAACCGAGTTGCGTGAAGAAGTGGGCAAGATCGCCGCGCGCCTGGCCGCAGCACCCCCGCACGCATTGAGGGAAATGAAGATGAACTTCCTCGATGCGGAAAAGCTCGACTTCCGCTCGTACATCAAACTCGAGACGGAACGTCACTCGAAAGTGATGGCGCACGCCGATGCGAAGGAAGCATTCAAAGCGTTCGTCGAGAAACGCCCCCCTCGATTCGGTAGTTAGTCAGCCTGAGGCAGCAGCAGGTGCACGTACTGCTGCCGTTGAAAACGAAAGCCGAGCTGCTCGTAGATCCGCGTTGCGGTTTTCTCCGACGGACTGCCGACTGCCACGTACAGGAACGCACGTTCGCCGCGCGCGAAAATCGCGTTCGTCACGTTCGATACCAGAGCGATCGCGTAACCGCGGCCGCGACCGTCGGGATGCGTGCACACGCCGCTGACTTCCACCCAGCCGGGCGGCTTCATCCGCTCACCCGCCATCGCCAGCAGCCGTCCGTTATCGCGCACACCGATATAGGAACCGAGTTCCACCGTACGCTGCGCGAACGGCCCGGGCTCCGTGAGCTTCACGAGCGCGACCATGTCGTTCGCGTCGGCTCCGCCGAGCCGCATGTTCGGCATCGCCAGCGCTTCGCACGGCGCTTCGCAGCACAGCTGCCGCACCACATTAGTACGCATCAAACGGAAGCGGTGGCGTGGCAGTTCGCGCGTGTCGCACAACAGCGCCACCGGATCGTGCCCGCACAGTGTCGCGAGTTCATCGAGCGCATCCGTCGTGCATTCCCGCACCGCCGCCAACGGAGAGATTTCGGGGTGATAACGCGCGGCGCGTTCGCCGCGTTCGGCTTGCGACGCTTGTCGGCCGGTCAGCGCGTACCACGCAGGATTGTCGAGCGGATCACTCACGTTGCCGGCCGGAGACTTTGCGAGGCCGTCGAAACTATCGACTCCGCGAGCGCTCGGCAACCGCTCCCCTCACTGTCGATCCAGCTGTGAATCGAACCAGCGCGCCGCTTAACATACATCCACACGAATCGCATCGGAGCACACGAGCCATGGCGACCCAACCGCGCGGAATCGGCGCCGCATTCGGCGGCGTGAAGACGACGCTCGCAGAGCAGCGCGAGATCTGGCTCGAAGCGCTGGATGAAGACGTGATCTGGGAGGGCCCCACCTTCGAAACGCCGATCTACATCGTCGGGCGCCGCGCGTGTGGATTCTTCATGGAGTTGCTGCTCGAAGTGGTGCCGAAATTCTCGACGCAGCTGATCGCGGCTTATCCGACGACGGAACCCGACACGGTGATCATCGAATCCACCGGCGGCGGCGACACGATCTTCGGCGGCAAATACGAACAGCGCTACTTTTCGAAGATCACCAGCAAAAACGGCAAAGCGTTCCGCATGCGCGAATACTGCAACCCGTTTCAGACGTATAAGGCATTCGGAAAGGAACGGTGGGACTCGCGCATTGCAACGATCATGAAGGAGTACAACGCGCCGTGGCCCGCATCGCAGGCGCCCGACCCAGCACGGTTACCGGGCACCTGAGGGCCGTTCACTCGGATAGAACGGCTTTCCAGAAATCCTTCATCGCGAAGTCCGGACCGTCGAGTTCCTGCGCGGCGAAACGCAGATACGCCGGGTCATCCTTGTCGTGCCGCCCCATTGCAACTTTGGCCGCGTTACCAGCGAACGCGGCCATGTTTGCAAGCACCGTTACCGGCTCGTCGTACATCGTGTCCAGCACCGCGCTGCGGAACAGAATCCGCCACTCGCCGTTGCGTCGCTCGAACAGATCCACATAGCGGCAATTCGATTTGTTGTCGACGAGCGTGCCGTCCGCTCGCGCCAGCCGGTGCGTCACGTGCACGTACGACTCACCGCAGGCGCGGTCGCCGTCCACTTCGAGCAGGACGTTCGACACTGCATGCGTCGTCGACAACGCCTGCGTCAGCACGGGCATGATGTAGTCGATGAACGCGTCGACGCCGCCGCAGAAGAAGCCGTGGTTGTCCCGCCCGTCGGGCCAATAGCACGAGCGCAACAACTCGGCGTCGCAGCGGTCGACCGCACGACAGTAACGCGTGATGACTTCACGGATCTCGCTCTTGTCGACGAGCAAACGCAGCTTCGCTTCGAGTTGTGCGTCCATCGATTCTTCGTCCCTAGATGGGAACGTCAGACCCGCTCGATGATCGTCGCGGTTCCCATGCCGCCGCCGGTGCACATCGCGATGAGCGCCGTCGACAGATCGCGCCGTTCGAGTTCGTCGAGCGCGGTCTGAATCAGCATGCCGCCGGTCGCGCCGATCGGGTGACCCAGCGCGATTGCGCCGCCGTTCACGTTCAGCCGTTCGTCGTCGATGCCGAATTCCCGCTTGAACTTCAGCACCACCGCCGCGAACGCTTCGTTCACTTCGAACAGATCGATGTCCTTCTTCGTCATGCCGGCTTTTTTCAGGCAGATCTCAGCAGCCGGCGCAGGCGCCGTCAGCATGATCACCGGTTCCGCACCCGCGGTTGCACTCATCACGATGCGGGCGCGCGGCTTCAGTCCGTGCGCTTTCGCGTAGTCGGGCGACGCCAACAATACTGCGCTGGCGCCGTCGACGACGCCTGAAGAGTTGCCGGCATGGTGCACGTGATTGACGCCCTTGATCTGCGGATACACCGCCTGGCAAATCTGATCGAACGTGCGCTTGTCATTCGGCGGCACCATCGCACCCATCTTCACGAACGCAGGATTCAACCCGGCGAGGCTCTCCATCGTGGTGCCCGGCCGCGGATATTCGTCGCGATCGAGCGCCAACGTGCCGTCGTCGTTGTAGATCGGCACCACGCTCCGCTTGAAGCGACCGTCGTCGATCGCGGCCTTGGCGCGCGTCTGGCTCGAGACGCCGAGCGCATCCACATCCTGGCGCGTGAAGCCTTCCAGCGTTGCGATCAGGTCCGCCGAAATGCCCTGCGGCACGAGCGGATACTGTGCGTAGAGGTGTGGGTTGTTAGCGGTGAACCCGTCCACCGAGAGCGACGCCGGGCGCGACATCGATTCCACGCCGCCACCAATCACACATTCCTGGTGTCCGGCGAGAATGCCCATCGCCGCCACGGTAACGGCCTGTTGACCCGACCCGCAGAAGCGATGCAGCGACACACCGGGCGTGGTCACCGGCCAGCCGGCGTCGAGCACCGACATCCGCGCGATGTCCATCGCATGGTCACCCACGCCGGAACCGGTACCCATCACCACGTCTTCGACGTCTTTCGGGTCGAAACCGACGCGATCCTTCAGCGCATTCAGCACCTGCGCGAGGATTCGTTGGGGATGGATGTGGCTCATGCTGCCTACACCGGGCTTGCCGCCGCCGCGCGGCGAACGCACGCCGTCGATGATCCAGGCTTCTCTACTCATGGTGACCTCCAAAAAGGAAGGCCATCCTACCTTGTTATCTCGAGGCGTCGAATCCCCTCTTCTCGTGCCGGAACAGCGTCGGTCACAATCGGCAGGGTTCGTTCGTCTTACTGGGTAAGGTCACTCAGGAGCACTCCGATGATTCGCCCACTGCTTCACTCCGTCATCCGACGATTCGAGACCCGGTACGGCTACGACGCCACGTACATGCACGAGATCGCCGACACGTCGGTGGGCGCCTTCGTCAAACTCGGGCTGGCGCAGGCAATGAACACGCACAACGAAGGCGTATCGCTCGACGCGCTGTTTGCCGCGCGCATCACGGCTGTACGTTTCGAAGACTGCGGACCCTGCGCTCAACTCGTGGTCAACATGGCGCTGGAAGCCGGCGTGAGCCCGGCCATGGTGCGCGCCATCGTGGCGCGAGACCTCGAACGCCTGTCGAGCGACGCGGCATTGGGTATGCGGCTGGCCGACGCGGTGCTTGCGCACGAATCTGCCGACGCAGCACGCGAAGCGGCGCTCGCACGTTTCGGTGAGAAGGGTCTCGTGACGCTCGCGTATTCGATTGCGGCAACGCGCATCTATCCGACGATGAAACGCGCGCTCGGCCACGCGCACACGTGCGAACGCCTGAGTGTCAGCGGCGAAACCGTCGTAGCGGCGCGTGCTGCCGCATGAGACGCCACGACGATCGCACCGACGTGTTCGAAACGCACCGGCCGCGCCTCATCGGACTTGGTTATCGCATGCTCGGTACCGTGGCCGAAGCGGAAGACCTGGTGCAGGAAACGTACTTGCGCTGGCACCGCTCCGCACCGGAAGAAGTGCGCGAACCGGGCGCATGGCTCAGCACCACCATGGCGCGTTTGTGCATCGACGCGTTGCGCGCGCGTAAGTCACGCCGCGAAGACTACGTCGGCCCGTGGTTGCCCGAGCCGTGGCTCACCGCCGAACCCGAAAACGACGACGCGCCGCGCCAGCTCGAGCTCGCCGACGATCTTTCGGTCGCCTTTCTTCTGTTGTTGGAGCGGCTCGGCCCCGACGAACGCGCCGCATTCCTGCTGCACGACATCTTCGAAGCCGGTTACGACGACATCGCATCGTCGCTCGGCAAATCGGAACCGGCTGTGCGCCAACTCGTTTCGCGCGCGCGGGCACGCGTGGCGGAAGACCGACGCCGCTTTCAGGCGACGCGTACCGAGCAGTTGGAACTGGCGCGCCGTTTCAAACAGGCGCTGATCGCCAGGAATCCGGGCGCGCTGATGTCGCTCTTCAAGCCCGACGCAACGCTGGTATCCGACGGCGGTGGCAAGGCGCTCGCGGCGCTTCGGCCGATCTACGGCGCCGACAAACTGGTGCGCTTCTTCATCGGCGTCACAAAGGACCGCGACGCTGACGACTTCCGCTTCGAGGAATGCTGGATCAACAACGCACCGGCGATTCTGATTCACGAAGCAAACGGCGAAGTGTTTGCGACGTTGTCGTTCGAAGTCGACGACGGTCGCATAGCCACCGTCTACACGATCCGCAATCCGGACAAGCTCGACCGGATCGGGCATCATCGGGAAAACCCATTCGTCACCAGCAGGGGGGAACATTGAACATGGCCGCTTTCCCGACTCCGAACTTCAGCATCGACCTGACCGGACAGGTTGCCCTCGTCACCGGCACCACCTCGGGCCTCGGCCGCCGCTTTGCAATCGTGTTGGCGAAAGCCGGTGCGAAGGTTGCGATCACCGGCCGCCGCACCGAACGGCTCGACGAACTTGCGAAGGAAATCCGCGCATTCGGCGGCGTGTGTGCGCCGATCCGCCTCGACATGACGGACTCCGCCAACATCGTTTCGGTGGTGGCAGACGCCGAAGCCGCACTCGGCACGGTAACGATCCTGGTCAACAACGCCGGCATCCCCGACGCACAACGCGCGCACAAGATGTCGAACGAACTCATCGACGCGGTTTTCGACACGAACCTGCGCGGCCCCTACATCCTCTCGTGCGAGGTGGCGCGTCGGCTGATCGCCAAAGAACTACCTGGGCGAATGGTGAACATCTCGTCGATGGGCGCGTTCAACTACAACGGCGGCGGTGCAGCGCTGTACTCGATCACCAAAGCGGGCATCGTGCGCATGACCGAGGCGCTCGCCGTGGAATGGTCGCGCTTCAACATCAACGTCAACTGCATCGCACCCGGCGCATTCGCGTCGGAAATGATGGACGGCATGCTGCAGCGAATCGGCGACATCACGAAAGCGTTTCCACGCAAACGCCTCGGCGATCCGGCACAGATGGACAGCACGTTGCTGTTCCTGGTGTCCCCGTCATCGGAGTGTGTCACTGGCGCAGTCATCAAAATCGATGACGGACAAGGGTCGCGGTAAGAGTCACACCAAGCGGAGTCAGTGACGCGCGCTTCGCGCGTTCCCCACCAACGCGCTTTAGCGCGTTGGTGCATCTCTCTAAACATCCAGCGATTGCGACGCGAACTCAGGCGGGCGTGGGTGAATGTCGGTGAGGACCGTGACGCGGCCATGGATGGCCGAGCATCGAGCGACCAGGGACGGCTAGAGCGAGTCCGAACCGATATTCACCCGCGCCCGCCGCCAACCGAAGTTCTTACTCCGTGCCTCTACCGCGGGGCAAATCGCTGACCGCCGTCCACCCGAATGGTGCTGCCGTTGAGCATCGGATTTTCGAAGATCGCGATGGCCATGATGGCGAACTCACGCGGTTTGCCCATGCGGCGTGGGAAGGCGGCGTCTTTAGTCAGCTGCAGTTCACCCTCGGCCGGGATACCGGCGGTGAGGCCTGTCGCAAATAAGCTCGGAGCAATTGTCATCACGCGGATGCCGAGGGCGCCCAGGTCGCGTGCCATCGTCAGCGTCATTGCGGCAATGCCGCCTTTGGCAGCGGTGTAGGCCACCTGCCCGATCTGACCTTCAAAGGCAGCGATCGACGCGGTGTTGATCATCACACCACGCTCGCCTTCCTCGTTGGGTTCGTTTTCGCTCATGTGTTTG
Organism: Pseudomonadales bacterium; assembly: GCA_041739525.1. Classification (GTDB taxonomy): domain Bacteria; phylum Pseudomonadota; class Gammaproteobacteria; order Pseudomonadales; family Azotimanducaceae; genus DATJGR01. The sequence continues at coordinate 35,212 of JBGSNQ010000032.1, forward strand.
GCGCCGATGCGGTTGACGTTGAACGACGCGACCAGGTTCAGATCGATGATGCGCCGGAAGTCGTCCAACGAGTGCATTGAGCCGTCTTTCGCGATCGTGCGCTTGGCAACGCCGCCACCCGCGGTGTTCACGACGAAGTGCAAGCCGCCCAGCGCTTTCACCGCTTCACCGATTACCTTCTCGGTGCCCTCGTAGTCCATCACGTTGCACGGATGGAAGGATCCTTTCAGACGCGCGGCTTGCTCGGCGCCTTTCGACTTCTCCAGATCGAGAATCGCCACCTTGCCGCCTTTTGCAACGAACGCTTCCGCAGTGGCCAGCGCCATGCCGGATGCGCCGCCAACGATGATCGCCTTGCTGCCTGAAATCTCCATGTCCGCTCTCTTCGGTTTTGAATTGAGCCGCGGATGATACCGGGCTATCCGGCGCACGAGAATCTCGGGCGGCCCTCGCTCCAACGCAATAGAGATGGCGGCACGCAGCGATCCGCGCCTGTCGTCCGACATCCGTGCACTGCCGCACCCTTCCACTTCGGCCGCCCCTCAGTGTGGCCGTTAGTCGGTCGAACGGCTCGTCGCGCAAAGGAGAACGGGCGACAACATAGTCCTACGTAGGCGATTTCCTACAAAAACCGTCTAGATCGTTCCGCCTCGTCAAGCAAATTGCTTGTGTGACGCAGGTCACATACGCGGGCAGACGGGGTTTGCAAATGCATTACAAAACGGCACGGTGTCGCCTCTTCTCCTTCCGCGGTGACTAAAGAATGACCATCCGGCCACGCGCATTCGCCGCCTTCGGGCCGTTTCTCATGTCTATTGCGCTGGCCATGACGCTGTCCCCCGCTGCGTTTGCAGCCGCTGCCCCGACATTGACCTTCACCTTGGGCAAGACGGTAAACGGAGTGTTTCCTCTGAAATGGTCCACGACCAACGCAAAGACCTGCACGGCGTCCGCGGCGTGGAGCGGCGCGAAGCCGCTTTCGGGTACGGCCAACATCGGGCCTTTCACGCCCAATGAGTACGTGACATTTCGGTTGACCTGCGTAGGCGCCGGCGGGAGCGTCGTGAAGAAGATCGGCGGCACCGCTGTCCCGTGGCCTTCGGTGACGTTGACCGCTGCACCAAACACCGTCGCCTCGGGAAGCTCATCGAAGTTGACGTGGAGTTCGACCAATTCGACGAGTTGTACCGCTTCCGGCGGTTGGAGCGGCACGAAGGCGCTGAACGGCAGCCAAAGCACGGGCGCGCGTACGGCGACGACGACCTACAAGCTGACGTGTTCGGGCGCCGGCGGTTCGCAGACGATATCGAGGACCGTTACCGTCACAAGCGGCAAGACCCCCGCGTTGACCCTGTCTGCGTCCCCTACGTCGGTGAAGTCGGGCGGTACCTCGAAGCTCACCTGGGCCGCGACCAACGCCACAAGTTGTACCGCATCGGGTGGTTGGTCCGGGGCGCGTGCCATTTCCGGTTCTGCGACGACGGCCGCGCTGACGAAAAACACGAGCTACACACTGACGTGTAACGGCGCCGGTGGCTCGATTGCGCGCACCGCAACGGTCACCATTGGCGCTACTGCGCCGACCGTGACGTTCACTGCTTCGCCGACATCGATCCAGGCCGGCGCGACCTCGAAGCTGGCGTGGAACAGTACCAATGCAACGAGCTGCTCCGCATCGGGTGCATGGTCGGGCACGAAGGCGATTTCGGGAACGCAAACGACGAACGCGCTGACGACCAACGCCACCTACACGCTCGCGTGTAGCGGCACCGGCGGTTCGGTTTCTCGTACCGCGACGGTCACGGTGTCTGCAGCAGGTGCTCCAACCGTGACGCTGACGGCGTCGCCGACGAGCGTGCAATCCGGTTCCGCCTCACAATTGACGTGGAGCACGACGAACGCGACCAGCTGCGCCGCTTCCGGCTCATGGAGTGGCTCGCGAGGAACATCTGGCACACAGAGCACGGGTACTCTGACGGCGAACTCTGCTTTCACCCTGACCTGCGCGGGCGCGGGGGGAACTACCGCCGTCAAGACCGCCAGCGTGGCCGTTGCGTCGGGCGGCAGCCCCTCAGTCGCCTTGTCGGCGAATCCGCGCAGCGTCGCGCGCAGCGCCAACTCCACGCTGACGTGGACCGGACTCAACGTGAACACGTGCAGCGCCTCGGGCGGCTGGACCGGAAGCAAGACTTCGTCCGGCACCCAAAGCGTCGGGCCGATCACTCAGGACACGACGTATTCCCTGACCTGCTCGGGAACCGGCGGGAACTCCGTGGCGATGACGACGCTGGTACTGCGTGAGGCCGCACTGTCGTGGCAGGCGCCGACGAAGAACGTCGATGGAACGCCCGCTAGCCTCTCCGGCTACAAGATTTACTACGGCACTGCGTCGCGGAGCTACTCACAAACGATCTCGGTGAGCGGCGCATCGACACTACAGCGCACGATCACGCTTGCGCCCGGCACCTGGTACTTCGCGCTCGCGGCGGTGGATGCTCAGGGCGTGGAAAGCGCGAAATCGAGCGAAGTGAGCAAGTTCATACCGTAACTCGGATATCAGGAGCGCCGCCGAATCTCCGGCGGCACGAAGGCTCTCACCGGCGGTGCCGAGCCGGTGAAACGCTCGACCTCCACCAAGGCGTGCTGTCCCGAGCAGCCTTGCGACAGCTTCGACGTGCCGATGTCGTGCGTGAGCATGTTCGGATTGCCGTGGATGCACATTGCGAACTCAGCGCTCGAATCGGCCGGGTCGAACCAGGCGCCGGTCGACAACTGCACAACACCGCGCCTTACGTCGGTTGTTAGCACTGCACCGGCCAGACAACTGCCGCGATCGTTGAACAACCGCACCACGTCGCCCGCGCCGATGCCGCGCGCGGCGGCGTCGTCCGGATGCAGCCGCACCGGT
>JBGSNQ010000071.1:0-92232 GCA_041739525.1 Pseudomonadales bacterium
TACTTCGGTGAACCCGGCGCGCAGCACCGGCCCCGCGCTCATCGTAGGCGGTTGGGCCATCGCACAACTGTGGATGTTCTGGGTGGCGCCGATCATCGGTGCAGCTCTCGCCGGCTTCATCTATCGGTGGTTCGAGAAGGATTGAGAGCGCGCTGGCAGAACTTGCCACGCAACCTAACGACATAACAATGGTTCGATGAGTGAATCACATCAGACCGATGCCTAGACCGCATTGGACTGCGGATCTTCGCTGCAGAGATCATCCAAACCCAGTTTCGTACTCGAGTAAGTGAACATGAAACGATTCGCATGGACGATCATGACGTTTGCTGCGATTGGCTTGGGTCAATTGGCGCTGGCCGGCCCTTTGGACCCGGATTGCACCGCCGAAAAAGCGGCGAAGAGTGCAACGGCCAAGGCGACCGTCGGTGTCGGCGGTCGCTGCTCACCCGCGGAAGCGGCCAAAGATGCGGTCGGGATCGAGGACAAAGGACCGATCGAAAAGCATCGCCACGACGACACCGCGGTGGACGCGACAAAGAACGTCGTGAAAAAGATCAACCAATAGACCTGACAACCAGGCAAAGGTGCAAACCGGGTGAGAGGAAGAACATGAAGATCAAGCTCGCGCTCGTCGTCGCGTGTATCGGCCTTTCGACCCACACGCTCTCTGCCGCGTCGGCACCCACCGCCGGCTCGGTGTTGCCTTTCCCCGCAACGCCGTCGGCGAGTGTTGCCGCACCGCGCCTGCAAGACTCGAAGCTCGCGCCGCGGGTCACACCGAGCCACCTGCCGAAGGATGCGCCGAACATCCTGATCATCCTGATGGATGACGTCGGCTTCGGCCTGGCGGATACGTACGGCGGGCCGATTCATACCCCGACGCTGAGCCGCATCGCAAACGCCGGCATCAGTTACAACGCATTCCACACCACCTCGATCTGCTCGCCGACGCGCGCGGCGCTTCTGACCGGGCGCAACCATCAGCGCGTCGGGTCCGGCACGATTGCCGAACGCGCGGTCGATTGGGACGGTTACACCGGCGTGATTCCGCGGACATCTGCGGCGTTGCCGAAAGTGCTCGGCGCGTACGGCTACAAGAGCGCCGCGTTCGGCAAATGGCACAACACGCCCGCGACCGAAACCACAGCGATGGGACCGTTCTCGCTGTGGCCCACCGGCGAGGGCATCGGCTTCGACCATTTCTACGGGTTTCTCGCCGGCGAGACGTCGCAGTGGGAACCGCGGCTGTTCGAGAACTTCAATGCGGTCGAACCGCCGCACGATCCGAAGTACCACCTGAGCGAGGATCTCGCCGACAAGGCGATCGTATGGCTCCGCCAGCACCGCGCGTACGCGCCGGACAAGCCGTTTCTGATGTATTGGGCACCCGGCGCCGGCCACGGGCCTCACCACATCTTCAAAGAGTGGGCCGACAAATATAAGGGTCAGTTCGACGACGGCTGGGACGCGCTGCGCGAGCGCACGTTCAAACGGCAGAGAGAACTCGGCTGGATACCCGCCGACGCGCAGCTCACGCCGCGCGCCGAATCGATGGCCGGATGGGACAGCATTCCGGAATCGCAGCGGCCGTTTCAGCGTCGGTTGATGGAAGTATTCGCGGGCTTCGTCGAGCACGTCGACGTGCAGGCAGGCCGCGTCATCGACGAACTCGACCGGCTCGGCGTCCGCGACAACACGTTGGTCATTTACATCTGGGGCGACAACGGTTCGAGCGCCGAAGGACAGAACGGCAGCATCAGCGAGCTGCTCGCGCAGAATCAGATTCCGAACACCGTCGAGCAACAGATCGAGGTCATGAACGAACTCGGCGGCCTCGACGAACTCGGCAGGCCCAGGATGGACAACATGTACCACGCCGGGTGGGCGTGGGCGGGCGACACGCCGCTGCGCTACACGAAACTGATCGCCTCGCACTTCGGCGGCACACGCAATCCGCTCGCGGTCTCGTGGCCGTCACACATCAAACCTGACAACGCGCCGCGGGCGCAGTTCCACCACGTAAATGACATCGTGCCGACGATCTACGAGATCCTCGGCATCACCCCGCCGGAGGTGGTAGATGGCTTTGCGCAGGATCCGATCGACGGCGTCAGCATGCTGTACAGCTTCGCCGACGGGAGCGCGAAGGGGCGCAAACACGTCCAGTACTTCGAAAACAACGGCAGCCGCGGTATCTATCAGGACGGCTGGTATGCGTGCACGTTCGGTCCGCTGACGCCGTGGCTGACGGTGAGTCCCGGGCTCGCGACGTGGGATTCGGGCAAAGACGTCTGGGAACTTTACGACCTCACGAAGGACTTTTCGCAGGCGAACGACCTCGCGTCGAAAGAACCGAAGCGCCTGCAAGCGATGAAGGCCGCGTTCCTCGACCAAGCGAAGCAGAACAAGGTGTTCCCGATTGGCGCCGGCATCTGGCTGCGCATCCATCCGGAGGATCGCGTCAAGACGCCGTATTCCAGCTGGCAGTTCGATGCGACGACCATGCGGATGCCGGAGTTCACCGCGCCGGGTCTCGGTCGCGAGAGCAATCACGTCACCGTCGATGCGACGCTGGGTGAAAACGCATCGGGCGTGCTGTATGCGCTCGGCGGCGCGTCGGGCGGGCTCTCGCTGTACATGGACAACGGTGAACTCGTCTACGAATACAACATGATGATCATCGAACGTTACGGCGCGCGCTCGAAGAACAAACTCGGGGCGGGCAAGCACCGCATCGAAGTGGATACGACGATTGCGAAGCCCGGTGCGCCGGCAGTGGTGATCCTCAGCGTCGACGGCAACGAGGTTGCGCGCGCCGATGTGAAACGCACGGTGCCTGCGGCGTTCACTGCGAGCGAGACGTTCGACGTCGGCGTCGATCTCGGTTCGCCGGTGTCGCTTGCGTACGCGGAGCGGCGCCCGTTTGCATTCAACAGCAGGATCGACAGCGTCGACGTCGTATTGAAGTGACTCACCCAAGGGGAACCCGCATGAATTGCAATAGTGTGTTGGTCAGTGTCGCTCTCGCGCTGACTGCGATGTTCGCGCCCTTGGCGCCGGCGCATGCCGACTCCGTGCCTGCGGATGGCTCGGTGCTGCCGTTCCCGCCGACGCCGTCGGCCTCCAAGCCGGGGTTGACGATGGCGGATTCCGTCTACAAGAAGCGCGTCGAGGCGCGACACCTCGCGGAAGGCGCACCGAACATCCTGATCATCCTGATGGACGACGTTGGGCCGGGAACACCGTCGACGTACGGCGGCGAGATCAACACGCCGACGCTCAGCCGTGTGGCGAACATGGGCATCTCGTACAACCGCTTCCACTCGACCGCGATGTGTTCGCCGACGCGCGCGTCGCTGCTCACGGGGCGCAACCACACGTTCGTCGGCAACGGGCAGATCTCCGCGATCGCGAACGATTTCGACGGTTTCAGCGGCACCTTACCGAAGTCGTCAGCGACGATGGTGGAGGTGCTGAAGAACTACGGCTACAACACAGGCGCCTGGGGCAAGTGGCACAACACGCCGGAAGAGCAGATCACGAACAAAGGCCCGTTCGACTATTGGCCCACCGGCTACGGCTTTGAGTACTTCTACGGCTTTCTGGCCGGCGAAGCGTCGCAGTACGAACCGACGCTGACGCGCAACACCACCGAGGTGATCCAGCATCCCAAGAAGGGCTACCACCTCACCGACAACATCGCCGAGGACGCGATCAAGTGGCTGCGGGAGCAGCAGGCGTATGCACCCGACAAACCGTTCTTCATGTACTGGGCGCCAGGCGCATCGCACGGGCCGCATCAGGTGATGCAGGAATGGGCGGACAAGTACAAAGGCAAGTTCGACGACGGTTGGGACAAGTATCGCGAGCGCGTCTTCGCGCGAGCCAAGGCCCAGGGCTGGATTCCGAAGAACACGCAACTGACGCCGCGTCCCGCGTCGATGGCGTCGTGGGATTCCATTCCGGAAGCGGAGAAGCCGTTCCAGCGCCGGCTGATGGAAGTGTTTGCCGGGTTCACGGAGCACGCGGACTACAACGCGGGCCGCGTCATCGACGAAATCGAAAAACAGGGCAAGCTCGACAATACGCTGATCTTCTACATCTGGGGCGACAACGGTTCTTCGTCGGAAGGCCTGAACGGCACGATCAGTGAGCAGCTCGCGCAGAACGGGATTCCGACGAAGATCTCGCAGCACATCGAAGCGTTGAACGAACTCGGCGGGCTCGATGCACTCGGCGGCCCGAAGACCGACAATATGTACCACGCCGCATGGGCGTGGGCGGGCAGCACGCCGTACAAGGGCACCAAGCTGATGGGCGCGTACTTCGGCGGCATCCGTCAGCCGATGGCGGTGTCGTGGCCGAAGCGCATCAAGGCCGATGCGACGCCGCGCCCGCAATTCCACCATGTGATCGACATCGCGCCGACCATCTACGAACTGACGCAGATCACGCCGCCGCGTGTCGTGAATGGCTTCGAGCAGGATCCGATCGCCGGTGTCAGCATGGCGTACACGTTTGCCGATCCGAAGGCTGCGGGCACACGCACGACGCAGTTCTTCGACATCATGGCCAGCCGCGGCATCTACCACGACGGCTGGTTCGCAAGCGCGCCAGGCCCGCGCGAGCCGTGGGTCGGCGGAATTCCGAAGGGCATCAAGGAATGGTCGCCGCTCACCGACAAGTGGGAGCTGTACCACATCGACAAGGACTGGAGTCAGGCGAACGATCTCGCCGTGAAGAATCCGCAGAAACTCGAAGAGATGAAGGCGCTCTTCATCGAGGAATCGAAGAAGAACAGGAACCTGCCGATCGGCGGTGGATTGTGGTCGACGGCGCTGTTCCATCCGGAAGATGCGCCCGCGCCGACGGCCACCGAATGGTCGTTCGAAGCGCCGATCACGCGCATGCCGGAGTCCGCCGCGCCGAAGCTCGGCAAGAACAGCAGCCTCGTGACGATGGAAGTCGACGTACCACCAGATGCCAACGGCGTGCTGTATGCGCTGGCAGGTTTCTCCGGCGGCCTCGCGTGCTACGTGAAGGACGGCTACCTGAACTACGAGTTCAATCTGTTCGAAGTGCAGCGCACGAAAATCAGGTCTGACGAAAAACTGCCGGCGGGTAAGGCGAAAATCGAGGTCGAATCGAAACTCGCAGGCCCGATCGGCGGACCAATGGACATCACGCTGCGGGTGAATGACGAAGTGGTAGGCCAGGGTCGCGTGCCGGCAGCGATGTCGTTGCACTTCACCTCGAACGCGACGTTCGACATCGGCACCGATCTGGATTCGCCCGTGTCGCTCGACTACTACGACCAGGCGCCGTTTGCGTTCAATGGCGTGATCGGGACGACCCGAATTGCGTATCTGAAGAACGACTAGCCGACCTCGAATGCAATGGCAAGACGATTCGCAGGGCCGCACCGCGCCGATGTCGTTCAATCGGCACGGCCCTTTCTATCGACTGCAACGACATTTCGGCTTGCTCACCGACGCCGATCTTGCGGCGGGACGCCGCGCAATGCTCTACGCCGCGATTGCATGGTTGCCGGTGCTGGTGCTCGCGACTGTTCAGGGTTTTGCATTCAACGAACACCACGAGCGCGCAGTGTTGTTCGACTTCAGCGCGTATGCGTATGCCATCGCGATCTTCGCATTCGTTCTGATGGAGCAGGCGTCGGAAACGCGCATGGCGGGGTTGATCAGCCAGTTCAACGCGCAAGCAATCATTCCCGAAACGTCACGCGCGCGCTTCGCCGACGTTCGTGAGCGGATGGAGCGGCGCACCGGATCGGCGATCGTGGAAGCGATCATTCTCATCGGCGCATACGTCCTCGCATATATGTCCATCGCGCGCGGGGCCGACCGAATCGACGGCGGCACGTGGTTTGCGGCTGCGACAAATGGCTCGCTGCAGCTGACGTTGGCCGGTTGGTGGATCCTGTTGATCGCGTTGCCGCTGTTCTGGTTCCTGCTCGGCCGTTGGCTGTGGCGGTTCGTGACGTGGGGCATGTTGTTGCGGGACGTTGCGCGCTGCAATCTGAAGCTCGTTGCGACACATGCCGACCGGTGTGGCGGTCTTGCCTTCATCGGTCAGTATCCGAATACCTATCTGTTGTTCGTCCTCGCGATGAGCACCGTAGTGGCTGCGACCGTGTTGAAACACGTCGTCTACGGTGGCGCGGAACTGATGAGCTTCAAATACGCGCTGATCGGCATGATCGCGTTCCTGGCTGTCGCCTTCGTCGTTCCGTTGGTGGCCTTTGGTCCAGTGCTGATGGCGTTGAAGCGCGATGGTCTGCGCCGTTACAGCGTGCTGGTGACGACACACAACCTCGCGTTCGAGGAGAGGTGGATCGAAGGCACCGGCCGATCGGCCAATGACCAACTGCTGGGATCGCCGGACGTCTCGTCGCTTGCCGATCTCGCGGCGAGCTACAACATGATCAAGAACATCCGACCGTTGCCGGTCACGCGTGGGACGGTCATGCCGCTCGTGTTTGCGGCCGTGCTGCCGTTTATCGGTGTCGCGCTCACCCAGGCGCCGTTGACTCAGATCATGGCTGAGGTGAAGGCACTGTTACTGCTTTAGGCAACACTAGGGAATCTCATGAATGTTCGAAGCACCGGAATGTTCCGAATTCTGGCGGTCGTCGCCACACTGACATTCGCGCGCGCCGGGTTCGCTGAAGAGGGTGGCTCCGGCCACTATCTGCCCGGCGCAATGGCGTCGTTCATCGACGGCGTGCCGCCGAAAGAAACGTTCCTGACGCGCATCAACGTCGTGAACTACGAGGGTTCGGTGGGCGGCAACGTACGCGTTCCGATCGGCGGGTTGACGACACTCGGGGCGGACGCGAAGTCGTGGGGCTACGGTCTCACGTTCGTGTGGCGCCCGCCGTTCGAGCTGGGAGACAAATGGAGCTACGCGATGAGCACCACGCTTCCGGTCGTCACGATGGACGTGTCCGCCAATGTGCTCACCACCGCGCCGGGCGGCGGCCAGGTCACCGTCAAACGTTCTGACAGTCAAAGCGGACTCGGCGACCTCGTGCTGATACCGGTCATGCTGAACTACAACGTTGATCCGGACTTCAACGTGAGCTTCCGGGTCACCGCATACGCGCCAACCGGCGACTACGAGGTCGGGCGACTTGCAAACACAGGCAAGAACTTCTGGACTGTGGAGCCGACGCTTGCGCTGATGTACCTCGGTCAGCAGAACGGCCGCGAAGCGTCGCTGTTCATCGGCGCGGACTTCAACGAAGAAAACTCGGACACCAACTACAAGTCCGGCACACAGTTCCATCTCGACGGGACGCTCGCCCAGCATTTTCCGGCGTTTGGCGGCCTCGCGAGCGTCGGCGTGTCGGCGTTCTACTACAAGCAGTTGACCGCAGACAGCGGTGACGGTGCGACCCTCGGTGACTTCGAAGGCAAAACCGTTGGAATCGGCCCCGTGGTGTCGTATGCGAGCAAGATCGCCACGCACGACATCGTCGCGGAGTTGAAGTGGCTGCACGAGACCGATACTGAAAAGCGGCTCGAGGGTGACATCGTCTGGTTCAAGTTCGTCTACAAGTTCTACTGATTGCCGCCGCGACACGCGGCGCTAGATCTTCGCCGCTCAACCGTTCGATCGTCTCGAGTCCGCCCGGATTCGCGACGTTGAATTCGATGATCCACGGATACGCGATGTCGATGGCGACGAAACGAACGCCGTGCGAAAGCAGACTGCGCGCGGCACGCGTCGCGAGTTCGAGTTCCGCAGGTGAGATCGTGACTGCAGCCGCGCGACCGTTGCCCGACAGATTCACGCGATGGTCGGAACCCGCGAGGCGCAAGTACGCACCGACGAATTCGCCACCGGCGAACAGCACGCGCGTTTCGCCGCGCTCGATCTCCGAAACGTAACGCTGCAGCAGGCAGTACCTCGATGCGTCGTAGCCCGTGAGCGCGTCGAGGATGACGTCGAGATTCGAATCGTCGGCGCGCACGCGAAATACATCGCGTCCGAAACTCGATGCGGAAGGCTTGGCTATCCAGTCGCCGCCCCTGAGCACTTTCTCTTTCAGCCAGCGTGGGTCGCGGCTTGCGAACGTCTGCGGATGATGAGCGGCAAGATCACCGAGCGCGATCGAGTACTTCGCGTGATCCATCAACAATGCGCGCGGGCTGGTAACGAAGCGGTGTTGGTCGATCGAGGAAAGCAACTGCATTCGGTCGAGAAACGACGCGCGCGAACCGAGCCCGATGGGCCAGATCAGATCGAAGTCGTCGAGGAGAACATCTGCCACGCAAAGGCCGCGCGCGTCGAGGCGCACGTCGTCGTGATCGGCGCGCGTCACGCTCCAGCCCGCAGCTTCCCACGCAAGCGGCAACCTTAGGTGATTGTCGTTGCGCGGTGCGCCGCGCGTGCTGGTCAGGAAGCAGATGCTCGGCATCGTGGACTCGCAAAAGAGGTGCGAGTTCTACATGGTAGACTCGCCCTCCCGCAACCAGAATGCGCGTCATGACCACCACACTCGCCGACCACTCGTTGCCCCGCGAACAGGTGCCGCTTGTAGAACCACCGGTCGTGGATATCGAAGATCGACGCCGGTTGAAGGATGAAATCAAAGCGCTGCTCGCGGCGAAAGACGCCGTGCTCGTATCGCACTACTACGTGGACGGCGACATTCAGGATCTCGCCGAAGAAACCGGCGGTTGCGTCGCCGATTCGCTGGAAATGGCGCGGTTCGGGCGCGACCATCCGGCGACTACGCTGGTGGTGGCCGGCGTACGTTTCATGGGCGAAACCGCGAAGATCCTGTCGCCCGACAAACGCGTGCTGATGCCGACGTTGAAAGCCGAGTGTTCGCTCGACCTCGGCTGTCCGCCCGACGAGTTCGAAGCCTTTTGCAAAGCCAACAGCGATCGCACCGTGGTGGTGTACGCGAATACATCGGCGCAAGTGAAGGCGCTGTCCGATTGGGTGGTGACGTCGAGCATTGCGTTACCGATCGTCGAACACCTCGCGGCCAAGGGCGAGAAGATTCTGTGGGCGCCCGACAAATATCTCGGTCGCTACATTCAGAGTCAGACCGGCGCCGACATGCTGTTGTGGAACGGCGCGTGTGTGGTGCACGAAGAGTTCAAGTACAAGGCGCTGGCCGATCTCAAAGCGATCTATCCCGACGCTGGCGTACTGGTGCACCCCGAAAGCCCCGCGCAAGTGATCGAACTCGCCGACGCGGTGGGTTCTACTAGCGCACTGGTGAAGGCAGCCAAAACGTTGCCGCACAAAATGTTCATCGTCGCCACGGACCGCGGCATCTTCCACAAGATGCGTAAGGAATCGCCGAACAAGCGCTTCATAGAAGCGCCGACGGCGGGTGAAGGCGCAACGTGTCGCAGTTGCGCGCACTGTCCGTGGATGGCGATGAATCAACTGCGCGAACTGAAAGAATCGTTAGCGCGTGGCAACAACGAGATTCACGTCGATCGGGAAATCGGCCGGCGCGCGATGATCCCGCTGCAGCGGATGCTGGATTTCCCGAAACCCGCCTGAATCTCAGCTGCGTTTCTGGCTTTCTGCGAGTTCCGCGCTGAGATCGCGAATACGCTGATCGAGCATGGCGGTGAGGCGGTAGTTGTCGCTGCTCACCAGCCCGCGCGCGTATTCGAGGTGCTGAATGCTCTTCTGCAGATTGCCCACGCGGGCGAAATACTCGGCCCGAGCCAGATGCACCTGCACGATGTCGCCGGCGAGGCCCGCGGTTTCGGCGAGTTCGTACCACACGTCGATGTCGTCCGGTGTGCGCACCGACTGCTTCAGCAGCACGGCCTCTGCTTCGCGATAACGCCGCGCGCCGTTCAGCGCATCGGCATACAGAATCGACAGGGGCTTATTGTTGGGATTGATCTCGAGTTGGGCGGTGAGCAGCTTGATCGATTCCTCGTAACGTCCCGCGGCGGTCAGCAGTTCGGCTTCGGTTGCCCCGTACAGCAGCGAATCCGGGTGCTTCGCCATCAGCGGTTTGGCGGTATCGAGCGCGCCGTCGTGGTCCCCCGCTTTCGACATGGCGATGATCAGGCCGTAGTAAGCCCAGTCCGCGCCGTCGGTGCGTTCGACGAGTGCCTTGAATTGTGCGACGGCCTGCTGCGGCGAGGGCGCGTAATGCACCATCGCGCGCGCGCGCATCATCTGGAACTCTTCGGAATCGGGATAGGTTTTCGCGGGATATTCAGATGCCTGGTTGCGGGCGTCCGAGATGCGCGCTTCGGAGACCGGGTGTGTGAGCAGAAATTCCGGCGGTCGGCGGCTGAAGCGGTAAGCGCGCTGCATCTGCTCGAACATCTTCCCCATCGCGGCAGGGTCGAGATTGGCGGCGGCGAGCGTGTTGATGCCGATGCGGTCCGCTTCCGCTTCGCGTTCGCGTGAAAACTGCAGTTGGCTCTGCTGCGCGAGTGCCTGAGTGCCGGACATGGCCGCGAGCCCGGCGTCGCCGCCCGCGGTGGCGGCAATGACGATCGACGCGAGCATCGCCGCAAGATACGGAATCGCCGACTGCTGCTGCATCTCGATCTGTCGCGCGAAGTGGCGTTGGCTCAGGTGTGCGAGTTCGTGTGCGAGCACGGCCGAGTATTCGTTCACGTCTTCGGCGGCCAGATACAGCCCGAGATTGATGCCGATGACGCCGCCGGGCGCGGCAAATGCGTTGATTTCCTGGGCGTCGATCAACACCGGAAACAACTGTTTGCGCTTCAATTCCGAGTGTTCGGCGAGGCTGTAGAGTTGCGTCTCCGTGTAGTACTTCAGCAGCGGATCACTGATCGTCGGTACTTCGGCGTGCACCTGACGCAGCAGCTGTTTGCCGATCTCCTGTTCCATTTCGAGCGACACCACGGCCGACGAACTGTCGCCGAGCTCCGGCAACTCGCTGCTGACCGTGGCGGCGGCGCTGATCGACCAACTGAGGCCTGCGACGATCAAGAGTCGGATGTGGGATGGGGAGAGGCGCATGGTGTGCATGATACTGAAATTGGTCCGGTCGCCGTTAAACCGGCGCCGAAACGTGGTGCCTGGAGACGTAGAGATACGACGCGGGTGAGAAAGTTCCGTCGCGGGAGGTGGGCGAGGTTTGTGCAATACTCGTAAACAGTTCCGACCAGCGTTTGTGCACAAATGGCCGAATCGACTTCTGAAGCAGCCCCGGTTCTGCTCGATGTGTCCGGGTTGAATTGTCCAATGCCGCTACTGAAGGCGAAGAAGGCGCTGAACGGCATGGCGCCCGGTGCATTGCTGCGCGTCATCGCAACCGATCCTGCGTCGGCGCGCGATTTCGAAGTGTTCTCGCAGCAAAGCGGAAACGCGTTGCTCGATTCGAAGCACGCGGACGGTCGCTTCGAGTATCTGCTGCGTAAGAAGGGCTAGTGATCGACTAGGCCCGTCAGTATCCTTAGCCCACTTTTTTTCTCGGGATTCATCATGCTTGCGGGCAGCATTGTCGCTCTCGTGACGCCGATGCACCGCTCCGGCGAGGTCGATTGGGCAGCGCTCGATCGACTCATCGACTGGCACGTGGAATCGGGAACACACGGTATCGTGCCGGTAGGTACTACAGGCGAGTCCGCGACGCTCAGCGTCGAAGAGCACATCAAGGTGGTGGAACGCACTGTCGTGCGTGTGGGCAAGCAGATTCCGGTGATCGCCGGAACGGGTGCCAACTCCACGTCCGAAGCAATCGAGTTGACGCGCGCGTCAGCGGCAGTGGGCGCGGATGCGTGTCTGCTGGTGACGCCGTACTACAACCGGCCCACGCAGGAAGGTCTCTATCAGCACTACAAGGCGATCGCGGCGGCGGTCGACGTACCGCAAGTGCTCTACAACGTTCCCGCGCGAACCGGTTGCGACATGAAGGCCGAAACGGTGGGACGGCTGTCGTCGATCGACAACATCATCGGCATCAAAGAGGCGTGCGGCGACATTGAGCGCGTCACGCAGATCCGTGCCTGCTCTCCGCCGGGCTTCGTCATCCTGTCCGGCGAAGATGCACAGACGCTCGACATGATGCGGCGCGGTGCAGTGGGCACCATTTCGGTTACGGCCAATGTTCTGCCACATGAAATGGCGCAATTCGTTTCGGCGTATCTCGACGGTGACGAAGCCACCGCGAAAGAAATCGATGCGCGCCTGCAGCCTATACACCAGATTCTGTTCGTCGAATCGAGCCCGCAGCCCACCAAGTGGGCGCTGCATCTGATGGGGAAAATCGATACCGGCATCCGGTTGCCGCTGCTTCCGATGTCCGAGGTGCATCGGCCGGAACTCGAACGCCGTCTGCGCGCGGCTGGAGCAATCGCGTGATTCGACCGGGTCTTCGCTTGGCACTGGCGATGTGCGTGACGCTGCTCGTCGGCTGCGGTTGGATGAGCGACGACAAGGGATTCTTCGTCGACCGGTCTAACGACTACCTGAAGGCGACGGAGGGCCCGCCGCTGGTGGTTCCCGAAGATCTTTCGAGCACCTCCATTCAGAACACGATGGCGATTCCGGCGGTTTCTTCGAATCAACGGCATGTCAACTTCGAAGGCGGCGCGCCGCGACCCGAGGCAATCTACGCGCGCGAGGAAGCCGAGGGTGTGAAGATCCAGAAGCTCGGCGATCAGCGCTGGCTGCTCATTCCGCAGGCGCCGGCGGTGGTTTGGCCGAAGGTGAAGCAGTTCTTCGCCGACAACGGCGTGGCCACCGAACTGGAACAACCAGAAACCGGCCGTATCGATACGGAGTGGCTGACGATTTCGAGCTCCGCCGCGCGCGACGTAGTTCGTTTGTCGATCAGCGATGGGAGGCATAGCGCCGGCGTCACCACCGGACGCGACCGCGTACGCGTGCTGGTCGAACCCGGTATTCGCGATCGCAGTACCGAGATCCACCTGCGATATGAGAACGACAGCAAGTCGATGCCGCGCGAAGACGTCATGCCTTCGCAATCCGACATCGCCGAGGTGGAAACGCAACTGCTGAATGAGATGGGCGGCTACATTGCCGCGAACGTGGCAGACGCCAGCATTTCGTTCGTGGCGCGCAACATCAGCACTCAGAGCAAGGCCGATCTGCAACGCGACGCGTCGGACTTGCCGATTCTGCGGCTCAATCTCGATTTCGAACGCGCGTGGGCCACGGTGAATCAGGCGCTGCACGAAGCGAAGCTCGATGTCACCGACGTGGACCGATCAGCGGGTGTGTTCTACGTGACCGTTACGGATCAGATGCTGAACCAGGAAGAAAAGCCGTCGATCTGGACGCGCTGGTTCCGTAGCGAACACAAACGCAAGGTCACGATTCTGATGGCGCCGCAGCAGCCGGGTTACGACCTGACCGTGTTCGACGACAACGGTCAGCGCACCGACTCGGACACGGCGGAACAGATCCTCATCATGATTCGCGAGTTCGCGACATAGCGGCGGCCGAACAGCTACCCATCCTTCTTGCGCCCCTTCCCGCGCCTGGGAGGGGTGCGGCTCTCGCGTCGCTCGGCAGCGGCAGTCGCGGCAACGGCACCGTGGTTTCGCTCGACGGCATCCACCTGTTGGTCGATTGCGGTTTTACACTGCGACAAACGCGCACTCGCCTCGCACGCTTGGGCCTCCAGCCGGAAGACCTTTCGGCGATCCTCGTAACGCATGAACACAGCGATCACATGCAAGGCGTCGCGGTGTTGGCGCGACACCATGGTCTGCCCGTCTACCTGTCGCACGGAACGCGGCGCGGCGTAACCGGCTGGGACGATCTCGACCTGCGCCCGTTCAACTCGCAGACGAGCTTCCAGATCGATGGCGTTTCGGTAACGCCTGTGCCGGTGCCGCACGATGCGCGCGAGCCAACTCAGTTCGTGCTCGATGGGGCGGGCGTGCGAATAGGCGTGTTGACCGATCTCGGGTACATCACGCCGCACGTGAGCGAGGTTTACCGACGTTGCAACGCGTTGCTCGTGGAAGCGAATCACGATCGTGAGATGTTGTGGAGCGGTACGTATCCGCCGCAGCTGAAACGTCGAATTGCGAGCGAACTGGGCCACCTCTCTAACGAGCAGACAGTGGCGCTGCTGGAAGAGATCGGTTCCGATTCACTGCGCGAAGTGGTGGTGGGCCACATCAGCGAGCAGAACAACTGCGCGCAGAGCCTCGGCCGCGCATTTGCAGATCTGCGTCGTCGACTGCCTCGTTTGCGGTTTGCGACGCAACGCGACGGGTTCGGCTGGATCGATCTCTAACGAGCGCGCTTTTTTTTCAGAGGGGCCGCAATAGTTGCCGGCCGATCATTCCGCCTAAGGTGCGCACGAGCCAACGCGGTTGCGTTTGACTCCACATCGCGGAGATCTGATTTGCGAGGCCAGGCACACGCACCACTTCGCCGTTCGTGCAGGCGTCGAAGCCTTCTTTCACCACCGCTTTCACGTCGCTGATCATGAACGACGGCACTTCGGGCATTGATCCGCCGCCCGAGATGTCGTGAACCATGTCGGTATCGGTAAGGCCGGGGCACAGCGCCGTAACAGTGACACCGGTGCCACGCAATTCTTCGGCAAGTCCTTCCGTGAACGACAGAACGAACGCCTTGGTCGCCGCATACAACGTCATGCTCGGCACGGCTTGAAACGCCGACAGTGAGGAGATGTTCAAAATGCGACCGGACCCGCGCGCCACCATGTCGGCAACGAACAGCCGCGTGAGCGTCGCGAGCGTTGCAGCGTTCAGCAGCACCATACGCGGCACGGCTTCGGCTTCCATCGCAGTGAACGCGCCGCCGTATGCGAAGCCTGCGTTGTTCACAAGCACGTCGACCGTCAGGTTGCAGCTCTTCACGTCCTGGTACAGCGATTTCGCCGCCGTCTTGAGCGACAGGTCTTTCGTGATGACGAGCACCTCGGCGCCAGTTGCCGAGAGTTCGTCGCGCAGCGCGTTGAGCAGGTCCTGGCGACGCGCGACGAGGATCAGGTCGTAGCCGTTCGCGGCAAATTTCCTGGCGAATTCGGCACCGATACCGGAAGAGGCGCCGGTAATCAGAACGCGTGGCCGTGCCATGATACTCAAGCCTCCGCGGCAACCGCCTGCGACATCTTGTCCAGCGTCGCGGCCTTCAGATCGTCGTAGCTCTGCTGAATGCAGTCGGCGAAGAACTCCGGGTCGGGCAGCATTTCGCGGCACGACGTGGCGGAGATGGTGATGCGGCCGCAATAGCTGACGACCGGGAATATCAGCCCCATGCCGTCAAACACCGGCCCGAGACCGTATTGCGCGACCATCTTCGCGCCGGCGCAGAACAGCGGGACCTGTGGACCGGGAACGTTCGTGATCACGCAGTTGAATGCCGGGTTCGTTCGATTCGCCATGCCGAGGTTGGTATAAAGGCGAGCCGCGAGTGCAGCGGTGGTCGACGGAATGAACTGCGAGTAGTCGGTCATCAATTTCGCGCCGACCGCTTGCGTCATTTCTTTGGACGCCATTGCGTCGGCGTGAACCGCGTTGAGGCGTTCTATCGGATCGGCGATGTGCGTGCCGATTGCGACGTTCATCGCGGCAACTTGATTGCCCAGCGCGCCGCGCTGGTCAGTGCTGCGCACCGAGATCGGCGCCATCGCGACCAGCGAGTCCTGCGGGAGTTCGTTCTTCGCCAACAGATAAGCGCGCAACGCACCGCCGCACACGGTCAGCACGACATCGTTGATCGTGGCGCCTGGCACGCTCGACTTGATGGCGCGCACTTCCTTGAGGTCGAAGCTGCGACCTTCGACCGTACGATGCGCGGTAACGGTTCCATTGAAGCGCGTGCGCGGAACCGGTTTTGTGGCGTTGAAGCGGCGTTGCGCCACACCTTGAGAGAGGCGGCCCATAGCCGGCACGGTGCGCGCAAGTACTTCCGCAAACCGGAACGGTTGCAGTGCGTTGTTGATGGATGCGCGCGTGAGCAGTTCGAGCGGGTTCGGTTCTTCTTCACCGCGCCACGGCGTAGTGGCGGGGCGGATGGTCGGGTTGTTCGGATCGAGATCGTGAATGGCCTGGGTCATGTCGATTCCCGAAACGCCGTCGACGCACGCGTGATGCACTTTGCTGACGATGGCGTAGCAGTCCTTCGGCAGTCCGGGAATGTTCTCGAGCCCCTCGATCACCGTGAATTCCCACAAAGGCTTCGACAGGTCGAGCGGACGCGAATGAAGGCGTGCGGTCTGGATGCACAACTGGCGCCAGTCACCCGGCTGCGGTAGCCGAATGTGGCGGACGTGAAATTCGAGATCGAAATCTTTGTCTTCGATCCAGTACGGGTGATCCAGGCCGAACGGAACGTTGACGAGCTTCTGGCGGAACGTGCGTGCGCCGTGCAGGCGCTCTTCGATGTGACGCAGGATCGTCTTGAAGCCTTGCACTCCACCCGGCAGCGAGGCCTGGTCGTAAATCTGAATACTGCCGATGTGCATCGGCGTGCGCGGCGTTTCGAAATACAGAAACGACGCGTCCATTCCGGTGAGTTGCTGCATGGTCGTGTCCTCCCAGTGGTGGCCGAGGATACGTGGCCCGCGGCCTTGCCGAAGCGTAACGCGCTCGCCCCCGCGAGGGCAGAAAAAAAACCCGGCGAGCGCCCAAAAAAAACGGGCGGATCGCTCCGCCCGCCAGACTCTATTCGAGTCAGATCAACGAGGGCCGATCAGGCCTGGCTGACGGTATCGCGATTGAACAGTTCGCGGACCAGCTTGCCGGACGTTTCGAAGTTTTCGCGGACGAGGTCGGCTTGCTTCTTCACGCTGTCGGCGACGTTCTTTTGAACCGCGGCGTAGTATTCGCGCTGCGCGGTGACGACGTCTTCGAGACCTTTCACTTCGCGCAGAGCGGAGAAGCGGGCGCGGTTCGCGCCGACGAACTGCTCGATGGCTTCGCGCTGGATCTCGAAGTACTTGGTGACGGCTTTGACGTTCAGTTCGTTCAGGTCTTTCACGAAGGACTGGCTGCGCTCGATAACACTCATTTGGGGCTCCTGTGCATTGGTGCACTGCAATAAACGGACGCGAAGATACCGGCTCGAATCTACCTCGTCAACAACTTTTTTGCATCGCAGCAAAGCTCTTCGAATGAACCGCAACAAAACGATGGCTGATCAGGCGCAAGGCTATATGAATGCTGGCCTGCCGCCGGCTGGGCGATCGGCCGGATCGCGTCGTCCGGCAGGTAAATCCCGGCCGGATGGGCGTCTGAATGGTGGTAATTGCGACGCCTGGACCACGGATGGCTAGCGCGTCTCCTCATTCATACGGCGGCGCAGCGAACGGCCGATGCGTCGTGCTGATCAATGGTGCTTTCGGCGTGGGCAAATCGACGGTGGCGCGGGCCCTTCACCGACGCACCAAGGGCAGCCGACTGTACGACCCGGAACGGATCGGATACGTG
Organism: Pseudomonadales bacterium; assembly: GCA_041739525.1. Classification (GTDB taxonomy): domain Bacteria; phylum Pseudomonadota; class Gammaproteobacteria; order Pseudomonadales; family Azotimanducaceae; genus DATJGR01. Next base: position 17,427 of record JBGSNQ010000071.1, read on the forward strand.
CTGAGGCGATTGCCGCACTGGATTCCCGGTTCTGCCGCGAAGCTCGACGACTACCGAACGTCACCGGTGTGGCGTGCGCTCAACATATTCGGCATGCGTCTTCATGCGCGGGTAGCACGTCCGCTGATCGTGCCCATGTCGCTCGATCTCGAACTCCTCGACGTCCTGCGACGCGCGCTGATCGTGGGCGGATGTCGCGTCGTGCACGTCTGTCTTACGGCACCCGAAGCCACCGTGCACGAGCGGCTGGCGACGCGTGGTGTATCGCCAACCAGCAGCGAAGGTCGGTGGGTGTATCCACGCGCTTCGGCCGCGTGTCGCGATCACGCGACAAACGATGCGTTTGCACATCGCATCGACACCGACCGGAAGGGACCGCTCGAGATCGTCGAGGAACTCAGCGCGCTCGTCGGGGGAAACGGGTGATCAACGTCTGCGAACACTGCGGATCGTATCGCGCCGACAAACGCATCGATCCCCTTGGTCCGGATGCGATCTGTCCCGACTGCGGGCATCGCCATCGTTTCGTCTACTCGCCGCTGTTGATCGTTTCGGGCGCGAGCGGTGCCGGTAAGTCGCGCGTGTGCAGCTTGCTCACCGGCGTGGTCACCCGAGCGGTGTTGTTGGATACAGACATTCTGTGGCGGCGCGAATTCAATGACCCGGCCACGAAGTATCGCGACTTCTTCGAAACCTGGCTGCGCGTCGCCAGGAACATTGCGCAGTCGCGTCGTCCATTGGTGCTGTTCGGCGCCGGCTTCGGTGTGCCGGACAACATCGAACCATGCATAGAGCGCCGGTATTTCTCTACCGTGCATTACCTCGCACTGACGTGCACGGATGATGATCTTCGCGATCGGTTGCACGCGCGGCCGGAATGGCGAGACGCCGGGAAGGCTGCGTTCGTGGCCGAACAGTTACGGTTCAACGGGTGGTTCAAGAACTACGCGGCAATGCCTTCGATCGACATCCTCGATACGTCCAGCGCGGCGCCGGAGCGAACTGCACAGCAGGTCGAAGCGTGGATTCTCGAGCGTATCGGCGGTGCCGACTAAGCCTCGGGTGGACGCGGATCCAGCCGGATCGGCACCGCCTCGGCGCGTGAAATGAAGAGCTCAATGTAGGCGTCGGCCCAGCCGTACTTCTCGCGCATCAGCGCGTTCAACTCTGCGCGCTTGGCCGGCACCGCCGTTATCGTGTATTGCGTCCGAACACCACCGCGTTCGAGTTCGAGCGTCGGCGTTTCCTTCAGTCGCGAATACCAGCCCGACTTCGGCGAGCCGGATCGCAACCACGAGTAGCCGTCGCTTTCGACGATCCACAGATGCGTCTCGTGCTGTGCCCCGGTGGCATCGGTGGTGGTGACCACGACCACCTCGCCGCTCTCCGACGCCACAATCTGACCGACGAACAGAACGACTACGACAGCCAACAATCCGCCGATCAACCTGACTGCCAGTTTCATTCGCCGATCCGCTACCAAGGTCGCGTTAGCGTGCGGCAACGACGCAGCGTTTGCCAGCACGACTCGATCGATGCGTCGCGTGATAGGCTGCCGTCCACGTCGCGGCATCCCGAAGATCTGACGAGGCAACGTTGGCGCAGCCGATGAGGATCCATATATTCGGTGCTTCGGGTTCAGGCGCGACGACGCTCGGGCGCGCAATCGCCGAGCGGCTCGACGTGCACTTTTTCGACAGCGACGACTACTTCTGGGAGCCGACCGAGCCGCCGTTCACCGTGCAACGACCGCGCGACGAACGCAGCGCGTTGCTGCTGCGCGACGTGAACGGCGCAGGCGAGTGGGTGCTGTCCGGCTCGATGATCGGTTGGGGCGATGCCCTCGTGAGCGAATTCACGCTCGCGGTCTATCTGCGAATCGACCCGGAACTTCGTATACAGCGACTGCTTGCGCGCGAGCGCGAACGCTACGGCGCGCGCGTCGAAGTCGGCGGCGACATGCACGAGCAGAATCAGAGATTCATCGGGTGGGCGCGCCGCTACGACACGGCCGGTTTCGAGCAGCGCAGCCAGATGTTGCACGAGTTCTGGATGAAGTCCCTGCCGTGCAAACTGCTGCGCATCGAGTACGACGCGCCGAGCAACGAATGGGCCGATGTCGTGCTGGATGCGTTGGGTCGGCGCTGACCTGTTCTACAATCACGACCCGGCACATCAACGAAAGGAGATTCACGATGATCGGTTACGTGACACTAGGGACGAACGATCTGAAACGCAGCGCGGCGTTCTACGACGCATTGCTCGCCGAAATCGGAGCAACCCGCTTCATGGACAGCGATCGTATGGTGGGTTGGGGAACCCAGCCCGATCAGCCGATGCTGGCGGTGTGCAAGCCGTTCGACGACAAGAAGGCGAGTGCGGGCAACGGCACGATGGTCGCGCTCAATGTCGGCTCACCGGAAGCGGTGAAGAAGGTTCACGCGAAGGCGATGCAACTGGGCGCGAAAGACGAAGGGGCGCCGGGCCCACGTGGCGACAGCGGTTTCCATGGCGGTTATTTCAGGGATCCCGACGGCAACAAGCTGGCCGCGTTCTGCATGTGATACGAGCGTAGCGCCGGCAAGCGTCGCCGGCGCTCGGCTCCTCCATTGTTCGCAAGGCAAGCCCTATCAGGAGCTGGCGGTCAGCGAATGCCGCAACGTTTCCAGTTCGGCGCGTTTGGTCGCGATCTCGGTATTCAACCGCTGAATGTCCGTCTGTAATCGCGCCTGTTCTTCGGCGATCGATCGCGTGCGCTCCATCAGGAACAGACGATTCGTCGTGTCGGTGTCCGGCGCCATCAACGCGTCGACGATCTGCCGCATTTCCTGATTCAGGCTCTGCATGCGTGCCGATCGTTTCCCGATTGCCTGCTCGAGTTGAGAGACGCGATGTTCTACAGCGAACAGTTGCCGATCGTCGCTGACGTCGGCCGGTGTAGCGCAGGCGGACAGCGCGGCAAGAGCAACCGCAAACAGCACACGTGAACCGATGACCGAAGCCATGACAGCGTTCCCCGAGGGCGATGCGTCACGTTAGGCCGTTGCCCCTGATGCGGCTGCCCATCGCTTCACACTAAGATGATCCATTCACGCCTTGAACTGTGCGCTGTGCACGGTTTTCCTGCTCGCTCAGTTCTTCGGGACGTCGCGGAACGGCAGATCTTTGTCCACACGGATGTCTGCGGGCAGTCCGAGCACCCGCTCGGCGATGATGTTGCGCAGGATCTCGTCGGAGCCGCCTTCGATGCGGTTGGCCGGTGAACGCATGAACTGACGCTGGAACTGGTTGTGCATCGCGCTCAGTTTCGGTGAGTCGAGCACGCCGCCTAGGCTCTGCAGGTCGAGCGCGAAGTTCGCCATGTCCTGATTCATCCGAGCGACAACCACCTTGCTGATCGATGCTTCGGGGCCGGGCGTGGCGCCGCGCGAAAGGGCAGACACCATTCTGAAGCCGGTGTATTTGAGACCGGCCAACTGCGCGTACCAGGTGGCAATTTTCTCGCGTACCGCTTCGTTCTCTATCGCCGGTTTACCGTCGATCTTCATCGCGGCGGCCAGTTCGAGCATCGGATCGACGCTGGTTGCGAGGCTGCCGCCGACCGCGAGCCGCTCGTTCATCAAAGTCACGAGCGAGACTTGCCATCCATTGCCGACGGCGCCGAGGCGCTGGCTGTCGGGAACGCGCACATTGGTGAAGAACACTTCGTTGAACGCGCGATCGCCGTTGATCTGTTTGATCGGACGGATCTCGATGCCGGGGCTTTTCATGTCGATGAAGAACATGGTCAGCCCTTTGTGTTTCGGCACATTCGGATCGGTCCGGGTGACGATGATGCCGAAATCGGAATAGTGCGCACCGCTCGTCCAGATCTTCTGGCCGTTCAACACCCAGTCGTCGCCGACACGTTCGGCGCGGGTTTTGATTCCGGCGAGGTCGGACCCCGCCACCGGTTCACTGAACAGCTGGCACCAGATGTCGTCTCCGCGCGCGAGCGCCGGCAGATAGTGGCGCTTCTGTTCATCGGTGGCGTAGGCCATCAGGGTGGGACCGCACATGCCCTGGCCAATGACGAAGAACCCATCGGGCGTGACGTAGCGGCTGACTTCCTGGCTCCAGATCACCCGCTCGATGGGCGCCGCGCCGCGGCCGCCGAACTCTTTCGGCCAGCTGAGACACGCCCAACCTGCGTCGAACAGTGTCGCCTGCCATGCCTTGGCAATCTGGACGGCTTCGCCGTCTTCGCGGCCTTCGCCGAATGCGGATTCCGTCGGATCCGTGCGCGGCGGGGCATGCGCGTCGAGGAAACTGCGCACTTCTTTTCGGAACGCGGCTTCAGCCGGTGTGTCGTTGAAATCCACGATGCTCGTCCGTCGAATGGAGGCGAGAGTGTAAGGGCTGGTTGAACGCCGCGGAAACCCCAGTCATTCGCAACAGGCTCTGCGACCGGAGTTACACATTGTTGCAGTGCGAAACGGGTGCGGAAATCACGTCGAAACATCTGTTTGAGAGACTGCTTCCCACGTCGGATACGCGCAACCCCATCGCTCATCCGACTGACCATGAGCCATCTCCCTCCCCAGAGATCTCACGGTTATCCGCAAGGACCCGCTGTTTCTCTCCCCAGAGCAGCGGGTCCAAGCGGGCCCCAACGAACCCCGCCTGTTTAAGTCCACGGACCTGTCTTATCCGCACCAAAACGTGTTTTGATTCCGGACCCCACTTTTTCCGCGAAAAGCCCGGAGTATCGACATGGCCAAGCCGTTTCCCAATCACCCGAACCTGATCGGTGGTTTCGCGCCCATCCAGATGGAGTGCGATGCACCGGATCTGATTGTCGAAGGCGAGTTGCCGCGCGACTTGAACGGCACGTTCTATCGCAATGGACCGAATCCGCAGTTCGCGCCGCGCGGACATCATCACTGGTTCGGCGGCGACGGCATGGTGCACGCATTCACGCTGCACGAAGGGCGCGTGTCGTACCGTAATCGCTGGGCGCGCACTGTGAAGTGGAAGCTGGAACACGAAGCCGGTGAAGCGCTGTTTGCCGCGTTCAATCCGATGGACTCCGACGAACGCGTGCGGTTCATGCCCACCGACGGCATCGCGAACACGAACATCGTGTGGCATGGCGGCAAGCTGCTGGCGCTTGAAGAAGGCCACGCACCGTTCGAGATGGATCCGAACACGCTCGAGTCGATCGGTGCATGGACGTTCGACGGCAAACTCGTCGGGCCGATGACAGCGCATCCGAAGTTGGATCCCGAAACCGGCGAGATGATTTTCTTTGGCTACAACGCCACGGGTGGGATTTCTGCCGACATGTCGTTCCACGTTGTGGACCGCAACGGCAAGTTGACTCGTTCGGAGACCTTTACCGCGCCGTACGCGGCGATGGTCCACGACTTCATGGTAACGCGCGATCACGTGATCTTCCCGATCATGCCGCTAACGGGTTCGATGGAGCGCGCGATGCGGGGCGCACCGGTGTATGCGTGGGAGCCTGAACTCGGTTCGCAGATCGGCATCATGCCGCGCAACGGGTCCGTGAAAGACCTGCGCTGGTTCAAGGGCGACCCCGCCTACGTATTTCATCCGATGAACGCACACACCGAGGGCGACACCGTCGTCTGCGACGTATGCGAGTTCGAGGAAGCGCCGCTGTTCCCGCGACCCGACGGTACGCCCGGCGATGCATCGAAGGCGGTGCCGCGTCTGACGCGCTGGACGTTCGATATGGCGCGCAACACCGACGACTACAAAGTTGAACGGTTGAACGACATGGCGTGTGAATTTCCGCGCCTGGACGAACGTCGCACAGGCTTGAGTTATCGATATGGCTACTTCGCGTGCGACATGAATCCGCAGTTCAAGGTGGGCGGCTTCAACGGCATCGGCCGCATCGATCACCGCACCGGCAAGGTCGATGTTTACGACGTCGGTGCGGGTTGCGCTACGAACGAACCGGTCTTCGTGCCGCGCGCAGACGACGCTGCAGAGGGGGATGGCTATCTGCTGGCGAACATCTACAGCGATGCGCGCAAGGCAAGTCACCTGGTTGTACTCGATGCGCAAAACGTCGCGTCGGGACCGTTGGCGACGGCGTACCTGGATCATCGCGTGCCGTTCGGCTTCCACGGCAACTGGAAGGCGGCCTGACGATCAGCGCTCCCTGTTGCACGCGTTGAGCCGATGACGATCGCAGTTGTACTGTTCGATGCCGACGGTGTGATTCAGCGCACCGCCGGCGGTTGGCGCGAGCGCTTTGCGTCGATGCTCGACGATGCGGCTAATCTCGACACATTCGTTGCCGAGATTTTTGCTTCGGAGCGACCGTGTCTGACTGGCGCGGTGGACTTTCCAACGCAACTCGGCGAAGTGTTGCGGCGCTGGAACAGCCGCACCACCGTGGAGCAGGCACTGACGGTCTGGACCAACATCGAAGTCGACCATTCCGTGGTCGATCTCATTCGCGCGTTGCGGCGTTCCGGCATGACGTGTTGCCTCGCGAGCAATCAGCAGACGCATCGCGCGGGCTACATGTCGGGCGAACTCGGTTATCGCAGTCTGTTCGATCGTGAGTTCTACTCGTGTCGCATCGGCCACGCGAAACCCGACACGGCGTATTTCGAGCACATTCTTGCAGACCTTCGGTTGGCGCCCGCGCAGGCGCTGTTTATCGATGACGTCGAGCCGAACGTACTCTCTGCGCGGCAAGTTGGTATACCGAGCGTGCATTTTCCGGCGAACGCCGGCGCCGATGCGCTGTGCGGGCATCTCGCCGCGCACGGAATTCAGGTCGGCTGACGGTTCAGTGCGCCGGATCGTAGGATGCGGACCGCGCGACTTTTGCCGGCGTGAATCCCATCTCGCGGCGAAAAGCCGCTACGAATGCGCTCGTCGAATCGTAGCCGGCTTCGATGCCGGCGACAGTTACCGACGCGCCGTCGCTGAGCAATTCCATGGCATGCAAGAGCCGCAGGCGGCGACGCCATTCGGTGAAGCGCAGTCCGGTTTCGTCCCTGAACAACCGCTGTAAGGTGCGCGGACTTGCTCCGCTGCCTTCAGCGATTTGCGCAAGCACCACTCGACCCGCTGGATCGCTCCGCAACCGCTCCACAACTGCAAGTGCGCGCCGATCGCGCGGCAGCGTCAATGACACCGGTAGCGTTTGCGCAACGCGCAGCTCATCGAGCAGAACCTGTAGCAGGCCTTCGTGAATGCGCTGTGTGTCGTCCAGCATGCCGATCGTCACGACGCGCAACACCAGTTCGCGTAGCAGCGGAGTGACGTGCAATGCCGCGCCAGCGGTCGGCAGTCGATCGGATAGCGCTGGTGACACATACACCGTGCGCATGCTGTAGTCGCCTTGGGCGTGGATCTCGTGAAGCACGTTGGGCGGTACCCAAACGGCGCGCGCGGGCGGCACCATCCAGAACATTTGCTGCAGGGTCACCCGCATGACGCCCGTCACCGAATACACGAGTTGTCCCCACGGGTGCACGTGGGCTTCGATGTGGTGGCCGCGGTAGTACGTCGCGGCCAGGCTGCGAACCAAGATCGTCATCGGCTAGTCGGGCGAACGCGATCCGGCGGGCCAGCTGATCCCCTTGTCGTACTGCATCGCTGCGAAACGATTGCCTTCCGTATCGTGAAAGTACGCGCCGTTGCCGACGCCTTCGATGCGGAACTCCGACATCGCAACGCTGCCGCCGTTGGCGGGCACCGCGGCGATCACGTCCTTCACGGATGTGACGCTGAACGAACACTCGAAACCGCGCATACCAGTACCGGTTAGCGGCTGACGGCGGTTCTGCAACGCACCGAGTGCACCGGACTGTTCCTTTGTTCCGGTGAATATCTGATAAAAGCCGGGCGGACCCCACGGTTCGATGCGCCATCCGAAGACGGCCTCGTAAAACCGTTTGGCGCGTTCGACGTCGTCGCATTCGATGGCAAAGTGGCTGAGATTGGCTGGCATGGCTGACCTCCGTCGTAAGCGACCAACCCTAGTGGAGCAGGAGGAGGCGCGCTGTCGATAGTCTGCCATCGAGTGTCGCCCACGCGACAGGATTGAACCGGGTTCAGGTCCGCGAGGCGAGTCGATTGCGCCGCAGCATCCCCTCTGCAGCGCGCAAATCGGCCGGTGAGTTGACGTTGAAGAATGCGTCGGTTTCTTCCGAGGCGTCGATGACGACGGCTCGCTGCAGATCGACGAATTCGTACATCGATCGGCCGCCGCGCTCGAGGTAGTCGCGCAGAGGTCCGGCGAGCGCGCGCCGCATCAACGCGAAGAGATGTTGCCGGCGCGCTCCGTCGCTGGGCATCGAGATGTCAGCGGAGTCGCGATCCAGCGCGGCCGTCAGTCGTTTGATCAAAGTGGTCGGTATAAAAGGTGCGTCGCCGGGACACACGAACACGTACGCCGTTTCGGCTAGATCGAGTCCGGCGAGAAGCCCGCCCAGTGGTCCGCGGCTCGCGGTCTCATCGGCAACGATGGTGTCGTGCCAGCGGCGATACTCGTCGAAGTTGCGATTGCAGCTGATCAGAATTCGGGCTACCTGTGGCCGCAGCCGCTCCCGAACGTGTTCGACGAGTGAGATGCCGCCGAGGAGTTCCAACGGTTTGTCACGGCCGCCGAGGCGCGCGCCGGCGCCGCCGCACAGAATCAAACCCGTAACGTGGTCGGGGTGAATCACTGCGGCGTTTCTGCAAGCGCGGCGAGCGCACCACGTGCGATCGGGTGCAGTTGGTCGTTCAGCACTTCGCGCGCCGAAATCAACTGACGCTGCATCGCGGGGTCCCAGAATTTGCGGAGATGTTCAACCACACCCGCCACGGCTTCGGATTCAGGGTAAGCATCGAAGAACTCGGCGATCTGATTGATCATTCGAACGAGGTCGTCCTGTGCCACGGTCACCCGCCTGGCGCAAACGAGACGATGCGGTCGTCTGCGCCGCGACACATCAACGGCAGTTCAAGCATGTCGGCCCATTCGAGCGCAAGGCTCGTGGGCGCCGAGATCGTTGCCAATGCGGAGGCGCTCGTGGCAGCCGCCTTGTACACCAATTCGAAACTGCAGCGGCTCGTCATTGCGATGAACCCGGGCGCTTCGATGCCACCCGCGCGAATGCGCGCGCCGATCAGCTTGTCGAGTGCGTTGTGGCGCCCCACGTCTTCGCGAATGAGTTCGATGGACCCATCGGCGCGGCACCAGGCCGCTGCGTGCACCGAGTGTGTCGCGCGATTCAGCGGTTGTAGCTTCGACAGTTCCCCGAATGAACGTCGCACCGCTTCATCAGCGACCGGAGTGCGGCTCCCAACAGTGCCGGTGGGGCGCGAAGGAAGGCCGGCAAGCGCTTCGATGCCACACAGTCCGCAACCGACCCTGCCTTCGAGCGAGCGGCGGTTGCGCACAGATTCGTTCACAGCATGGGGCGGAACGGTCAGGTCGACGACCATCCCTTCGAGATAGTTCGATATCGAGATGTGCTCGACCGCGCCGATGTCGCTGACGAAACGTTCCGTCAAGGCGAGACCTGTCGCGAGGTCTTCGAGATCCGCCGGAGTTGCCATCATCACGGTCCACGGCGCGCCGTTGATGCCGATCTCTATGGCTGTTTCTACGGCGATGCCCCACTCGAGCGTGTCGCTGCTGCCGGCCGCGGACTTCAGGCGCCGTTGCACGACCGTTGGGCGAGACGCATGTTCAGTCATCTCTTCCCAGTGGTTCATTTGTGGGGCGTACTTCAACGGCCGTGACCTTGTATTCCGGGCAGTTGGTCGCCCAATCCGAGTTTTCGGTGGTAACCACGTTTGCCGCGGTTCCCGGATGATGAAACGTCGTGTAGACGACGCCTTCGGTAACGCGATCGGTCACGTGCGCCGCCAGGGTGGTGGAGCCTTTGCGGCTCGACAACAACACCACGTCGCCATCGACGATGCCGCGCAGCTCCGCGTCGTGTGGATGAATCTCCAGCACGTCTCGTGCATGCCATGCGATGTTTGCTGTGCGGCGCGTCTGCGTGCCGACGTTGTATTGGCTCAGGATTCGGCCGGTGGTCAGCAACAACGGATACCGACGGTTGGAGCGTTCGTCGGTGGGCACGTAGCGCGTGAGGATGAACTCGCCTTTGCCGCGCACGAAGTGGTCTTCGTGAAGGATTCGCGTTCCGAGCGACGCGGCATCGCTGACCGGCCACTGCATGCCGCCCTCGCGATCGAGTTTGGCGAACGAAACGCCCCTGAACGTCGGCGTTAGCTCGGCGATCTCGTCCATGATCTGTGCAGCGTTGTCGTAGTGCATCGGATAGCCCATGGCGGTCGCCAGGCGACTCACTGCTTCCCACTCGCTGAGGCCGGCTTTGGCGGCCATTACGGGACGCACGCGATTGATGCGCCGTTCGGCGTTCGTGAAGGTGCCGTCCTTTTCGAGGAACGAGGTGCCCGGCAGGAAGACGTGTGCGAACTCGGATGTCTCGTTGTGAAACAGATCCTGCACGACGAGGCAGTCGAGCGATCGCAACGCGTCGGCCACGTGCTGCGTGTTCGGATCGGACTGCGCCAGATCCTCACCCTGAATGAACAGTCCGCGGAATTCGCCGCCGATGGCCTGCGACAGCATGTTCGGAATGCGCAGACCCGGATTGGCGTCGAGGTGCACGTGCCACCGAGTTTCGAACGAGCCGCGTACCCCGTCGTCAGAGATGTGGCGATAGCCCGAAAGCTCGTGCGGAAAGGAACCCATGTCGCACGCACCCTGCACGTTGTTCTGGCCGCGCAACGGGTTCACGCCGACGCCGTCGCGGCCGATGTGGCCGGTTGCCATGGCGAGGTTCGCGAGTCCCATCACCATGGTGCTGCCCTGGCTGTGTTCGGTCACGCCGAGGCCGTAGTAGATCGTCGCATTGCGTGCGCCCGCATACAGGCGCGCTGCAAGTCGCAATTCGTCGGCCGGTACTCCGGTGAACGTCTCGGCCGTTTCGGGCGAGTGGTCCTGTGCCGCGATGAACGTTCGCCAGCGCTCGAACGATTCGCGCTCGCAGCGTTCATCGACGAACGCTTCGTCGACCAGACCTTCGGTGACGACGACGTGGGCAAGCGCATTGATCAGCGCGACGTTCGTTCCCGGGCGCAACTGCAGATGATGGCTCGCCTCGACGTGCGCGCTGCGCACGAGATCGATCCGGCGCGGATCGGCGACGATCAGCTGCGCCCCTTCGCGCAGCCGTCGTTTGAGCCGCGAGGCGAACACCGGATGCGCGTCCGTGGGGTTCGCACCGATCACCATGACGACGTCGGCGTGGTCGACGGATTGAAAATCCTGCGTTCCCGCCGACGTGCCGAACGTCTGCTTGAGTCCATAGCCGGTAGGTGAGTGGCAGACGCGTGCACACGTATCGATGTTGTTGTTGCCGAACGCCGCCCGCACCATCTTCTGTACGACGAACACTTCTTCGTTCGTGCAGCGCGACGAGGAAATTCCGCCGATCGCATGGCGGCCGTATCGATCTGTAATTGCGCGGAAGCGTTGCGCCGCAAAATCGATGGCTTCGTCCCACGACACTTCGCGCCATGGCTCATCGATGCGCTCACGCACCTGCGGTTTCAGCACGCGGTCGCGATGTGTCGCGTAACCCCAAGCGAAACGCCCCTTCACGCAGGCATGACCGTGGTTCGCTCCGCCGTCGGCATCGGGCTCCATGCGGATCAGCTGGTCGCCTTTCAGTTCCGCGTTGAGCGAACAGCCGACGCCGCAATACGCGCAGGTTGTCTTCACGACGCGATCGGGTTGGCCGTGCTCGACGACGGATTTGTCGATCAACGTGGCGGTGGGACACGCCTGCACGCACGCGCCGCACGATACGCATTCGGAATCGATGAACGGGTCCGCTGCGCTGGCAACAATGGCGGAGTCGAAGCCACGACCGGCCACTGTGAGTGCAAACGTTCCCTGCGTCTCTTCGCACGCGCGCACACAACGTGAGCAGACGATGCACTTCGACGGATCAAAGCTCAAGTAGGGATTCGATACGTCTTTCGGCTCGGCGAGGTGATTTGCGCCGGCCATGCCGTAGCGCACTTCGCGCAGTCCCACTTCGCCGGCAACGTCCTGCAACTCACAGTCGCCGTTGGCCGCACAGGTCAGGCAATCGAGCGGATGATCCGAGATGTAGAGTTCGAGCACGCCTTTGCGTACCCGCGCCAACGTCTCCGTTTGGGTGCGCACCACCATGCCCGCCTCGACAGGCGTGGTGCACGACGCCGGTGTGCCTTTGCGTCCCTGAATTTCCACCAGGCAGACCCGGCAAGAACCGAATGGTTCGAGTGAATCGGTGGCGCACAGCTTCGGAATGCCGATGCCCGCCGCCAACGCCGCGCGCAACACCGACGTACCCTCGGCCGCCTCCACGGCGATGCCGTCGATGGTGAGACACACCGAACGGTCCGTCTCAGAGCCTGGCGTGCCGAGGTCGCGATGCACGTGGTCGACTGCGCTCATTTGGAAGCCGAGCCGTCTTCGCGAGGGATCAGATCGCCGGGAAAGTGCTTGAGAATGCTGCGAACGGGCATCGGCGTGAGTCCCCCCAGCGCGCACAAGGAACCAGTCTCCATCGTTTGGCACAGATCTTCGAGTAACGCAACGTTCTCAATCGTGCGTTCGCCACGGCGAATCCGTTCGATCACTTCCACGCCGCGTACCGAGCCGATCCGGCACGGCGTGCATTTGCCGCAGGACTCGTGCGCGCAGAACTGCATCGCGAACTGCGCCTGCTCGCCGATATCTACGGTGTCGTCGAAAGCGACGATGCCACCGTGCCCGAGCATCGCGGAGTGCGCGGCGAAGGCTTCGTAGTCGAGTGGCGTATCCCACAGTGACGGTGGCAGATAAGCCCCGAGCGGTCCGCCGATCTGCACCGCACGCAACGGCCTTCCTGACCGGCTTCCGCCGCCGAATTCCTGTAGGACGCTGCGCACGGAAGCGCCGAACGGCAACTCGACGATGCCGCCGTTTGCGACATTGCCGCCGAGTTGAAATGGCATCGTGCCGCGCGACCGGCCCGTACCGAATGCGGCGTAAGCGGCGCCGCCGCGGCCGAGCACGGTCGTTATCGCAGCAAGCGTCAGGACGTTGTGGATAAGCGTGGGCTTGCCGAATAGACCGCGAACTGCCGGCACGGGCGGTTTGAACCGGACCAGCCCGCGTTTTCCTTCGATGCTCTCGAGCATCGACGTCTCTTCGCCGCAGACGTAGGAACCGGCACCCATGCGCAGATCGATGTCGAAAGCGCGACCGGCGCCGCACGCATCGCGACCAAGCACGCCGGCACGACGCGCTGCGACCAACGCGCGAGTCAGCACGTCGCGTGCGCGGGGGTACTCCGAACGCAAGTACACGTAACCTTGCGTCGCCCCCGTTGCCATTGCTGCAATGAGCATTCCCTCGATCAGCTGAAACGGATCGGCTTCGATCAGCAGGCGGTCCGCGAACGTTCCGGAATCGCCCTCATCGGCGTTGCACACGACGTATTTGACCGGGTCCGCTGCGTCGAGAACAGTCTGCCACTTCACCGCGGCCGGAAAGGCGGCACCGCCGCGGCCTCGCAACCCGGAGATGCGAACTTCATCCACGATCTGCGCGGCCGTCAGCGTACACGCGCGCGCCAGCCCCTCGAAACCACCGTTGGCGCGATACGCGTCGAGGTCCAGTGGATCCATGAGCCCCGCACGCGCGAACGTCAAACGGGTCTGCCGTTTCAGGAACGGCACGTCATCGACGAGGCCGATGCACGACGGGTGACGGCGATCGGGCACGCCGGCCACAAACAAGCCCGCGACCTGGTGCGGTTCAACGCGGGAAAACCCGAAGCGTCCGTCGGTCGTCTCTACCTCCACCAACGGCTCCAGCGCATAGGCGCCGCGTGACCCATTGCGGATCACCCGCGCGTCGATTCGGCTGATGGCCAGCGTGGCTTCGATCGCCGCGGCCACTGCATCCGCGCCGAGCGAACAGGCGCCCGTATCGTTCGGCACGAAAATCAGAGCGGTCATAACCGAGTGTCGTCCAATGCTGCGACGAGCGTGTCGAATCGCTGCGGCGTGACGCGGCCGTGAATCGCATCGTCGATGCGTACCGTCGGGCCGCATGCGCAGTTGCCGAAGCAATACGCCGCTTCCAGCGTTATGCGCCCGTCTGCAGATGTCGTTCCGATCGTTGTTCCGAGGCGCCCCTCCGCGTGCGACACGAGCGCACGACACCCCACCGCCTGGCACGCTTCCGCCTGGCAGATCTGTATCAAGTGATCACCCGCGGGTTCGGCGCGCAGGTCGTGGTAGAAGGTCGTAACGCCGTAAACGTCTGCACGCGACACGTTGAAGTGTTGCGCCGCTGCCGCGATGCCGACGTTGGGTACGTGTCCGAGCCGGCGCTGCACCTCGAGCAACGCGGGTAGCAGCTCGTTCGCAACCGGCGCGGTTGCCGCGAGTATCTCGCGGACCACTTCCAACTCGCGTGCGGCGTCTGAACTCATCTGAAGCGTTCGTTACGACATCGATCGCAGGGTGCAGCGGGCAGACGGCGGACGCAAGTCGCGCGATAATCGCGGCCCTTTCGACACGCGCAGTACCCATGAACTTCGGCTACCACGACAGAACCGCGGTTTCCGATTTCGATCGCGATCGCTATCTCGAAGCGGCGGTAGAGTTTGCGCGGGAAGCCGGCGCCGTGATCCTGCCGCACTTTCGCAGCCCGATCGCCGTGGAGAACAAAAACTCCGACGGCACGTACGATCCTGTGACCGTCGCCGACAAGGCCGCCGAGTCGGTCATCCGCGCCGGCATCGAAAAACGCTTTCCGACACATGGCATCTTCGGCGAGGAACTCGGCCATCAGTCCGGCGCGGGTCTGACCTGGGTAATCGATCCCATCGACGGCACGCGCGCGTTCGTCACCGGTATGGTGCATTGGGGCGTGCTGATCGCGTTGTTCGACGGTGCCTCGCCGGTGCTCGGCGTGATGTATCAGCCGTTCACCGATGAGTTGTTCACCGGCAACAACGACACCGCGCAGTACCGCCGTGGCGCGGTAGAGCGCACGCTGAAGGTTCGAGCCTGTGCATCGGTTGCGCAGGCGGTGCTCGCATCGACGTCGCCGCAAGTACTCGGCAGCGCCGAGGAGCAAGCCGGTTTCAGAGCGTTGCGCCGGCGCGCACAACTCACCCGTTGGGGCGGCGACTGCTATCAATACTGCATGCTGGCGATGGGTTACGTGGACGTTGCGGCGGAAGCGAGCCTCAAGCCGTACGACGTGCAGGCGCTGATGCCGATCATCCGCGGCGCGGGCGGCATCGTCACCACGTGGGAAGGCGGCGATGCCTCCATGGGCGGTCGAGTCGTCGCATCGGGAGATGTACGGGTGCACCGCGAAGCGCTGACATTGTTGAACGACGGCATGACCGGCAAGCTGGACTAGAGAAGGGAGTAGAACTATGGACTTCGGTATTGCGCTCGCGACGTCGACTGAATCGTGGAAGGCGGTCAGGCGGGCAGAGGAGCTCGGCTTCACTCACGCGTGGTTCTATGACACGCAGTTGCTGAACCCCGATGTGTTCATCGGAATGACACAAGCCGCCATGACGACGAAGCGCATCCGGTTGGGCACCGGCGTGCTGATTCCGTCGAACCGCATCGAGCCGGTTACGGCGAACGCGCTCGCGACGCTGAACAAGATCGCTCCGGGGCGGATTGATTTCGGTGTGGGCACGGGCTTTACCGGGCGGCGCACGATGGGCCTTGGCGCGATCACGCTAGCGCGGCTCGAAACGTACGTCGAGCGAGTACAAGCACTGCTTCGCGGCGAGACGATTTATTGGGATTTCGAAGGCGAAACGCGCGCGATCCGGTTTCTGAATCCCGATTTCGGACTCATCAACATCGATAGCCCCATTCCGCTGCACGTCTCTGCATTCGGCCCGAAGGCCCGCGCCCTGACGGCGAAGCTGGGGGCGGGCTGGGTCAACTTCGGCGCCGACGTGCAGCGTGCGGCGAAGGAACTCGACGACATGCGCGGCGCGTGGCGCGCCGCGGGCAGGACGGATCCGTTGTACAGCACGCAGTTCGCGCTCGGATGCGTGTTGAACAACGGCGAGCCGGCCGACTCGGAGCGCGCCATCGCCCAAGCCGGGCCGTTGGTCACGGTGCTGTTCCACAATCTTGTCGAAACCACCTCGGCAGGATCGATGGCCGGTGTTCTGCCCGACGCAGCGAACTCGGCGCTCGAGCAATACCGGAAGATATACAACGGTTTCCAGCCCGCGGACGCGCGTTACCTGATGAATCACCGCGGCCATCTGATGTTCGTCAAGCCGGAGGAGCGGCCATTGCTCACGGCATCGCTGATCGAATCGTTTTCGTTCACCGGCACGCAGGATGTCCTGCTCGAACGGCTGCGCACGCTGAAGTCCGCCGGTTACTCGCAGTTCACCATTCAACTGGTCGAAGGACAGGAAGCAGCACTCGAAGACTGGTCGAACCTGTTCGAGCGCGTCTAGTGTCCAAGCCCGATCAATACGCGCAACTCGTGCGTTCGCTGACGGCTTTGTTGGAGGGTGAGCGCGATTGGATCGCCAATCTTTCCAACACTTCCGCGCTGCTGTTTGCGGAGCTCGTCGACATCAACTGGGTCGGGTTCTATCTGCTGAAGGATGGAGAACTGGTGTTAGGACCATTCCAGGGCAAGCCCGCCTGCGTGCGAATTGCGATCGGCAAAGGCGTTTGCGGAACGGCCGCGCAACGGCGCGAGAGCATTCTCGTGCCGAACGTGCACGAGTTCGAAGGACACATTGCTTGCGACACGGCGTCGAATTCGGAATTGGTCGTACCGCTGACGTTCGGTGATGCGCTGGTGGGAGTGCTGGATCTGGATAGCCCGCGCCTGGGACGGTTCGACGAAGATGATCGCCGCGGCATCGAAGCGGTTGCGCGCGTTGTCGCGGATCGGTACGCGCACGCGGTGTAGCAACAACTGCGCGAGTGAATCCTTCGTTAACTGACCCTGCCGCGAACGACCTTTCCGCTGAACGGGCTTCAGCGGAAAGGTGCGCGCGAGCATCAGAACGTCGTGCCGGTGATCTCGATCCGCTCGGCGACTTGTTCCATCACAAATGCCAGCGGCAGCTCGACCAGCGTGGCGACGGTACCTTCCTTGCGGAAACATCGCACGCGCCGACGGTTCGCCTGCCTGGTGGCGACGAGGTACTGAACTCTGCCGAGCTGGAAACGACGCCCACCCAGAAGCGAATGATGATTCGCGGGGCCATCGGCGTCGTTTCGGACGCAATCTCTGCTCGACGCTGCCGCTGGTACATCAGGAGCAGCCTCGGAGGCATCGGGCGCGCGATTGCGTTTGTGCCACAGCGGAAGCGACATGTCGCGCACCGGCATCGGCATCTCGCTCACGCCGGCGACATATTCGGCTTCGACGAGCACGCTGCGGACATCGAGCAGGCTCGCTCGGGCGTAGTGCCTCAGAAAACTCAAGCTGCCGTTGGACAGAAACAGCACCGCTCGAGTGACGCGCGTGGTACGAAAAACGCTCGCCTGCAGCACTTCATACACCGCGCTCAGGACATCGGGGTTGAAGTGCCTATGAATGAACCAGGAAATGTCCTCTTCGAAATCGACTACCACGTTCGCCTCCCTGGAACATGCGCCGCAACGCGCTCACAGCGGTGTGCTTCGCCGTTCGTCTTTGATGATGGGTGTGTCCAGACTTCTTTGTTGTTTTAGCGAGGAGAGTGGGGTGTCCCTTACCCCTTCGCCTGACCGTTATCCTCAACCTACGTAAAGGTCGGGTTGTAGAGACTGTGTAACGAGTTGGAAACAGAAGTGTTCGATCGAGATCCGGGCCCGAGAAGCGAGCAGGGAATTGAAATACGCACCGACGACTGAGAGGAGTCGCGTGCGATCCGCTATCTGAGTCGCAGCAGCATGTGGGTTTCGGCGTAGTCGACGCCGTCTACCTTCAACGCAGCCGGCTCCGTTCCCCACGCCTCGAACCCCAGGGATTGATACAGCGCGAGCGCCGCCGCATTTTCCGACGTCACCGACAACAGAACGTGCTCGAGCCCCGGCAGTTCGCGTGCGCGACCGACCATCGTCGCGAGCAACCGTCGTCCCAGCCCGCGGCTGCGCTGCGCCGGTGTTACGTACACGCCCCAGACCGAGCCGATATGTTGACGTTTGGGCGCGGTTTCGCGGACGAACCCGCCGATGCCGATCAACTGCTCGCCGTCCCACGCGCCGAGCACGTAGTTCTCCGGCGAGCCGGTCAACCGATCGCGATACTTGTCGGCCTTCGCGCTCGCTTCTACTTCATAGCTCGAACCGAAGGCCGTCGGCTCGGTGCGCAGCGCTTCGAGGCGCAGCCGCCGATAGCGATCGAGATCGCCGTTGCCGAGCAGCCTCAGTTCGATCGTGCTCACATCGCGTCGACCAGATTGCGCAGCTTGTCGCAGTAGCTGACGCGGTCCTTCAACGTTTTGCCGACGAAACCGACGTTCAGAGCGTTCACGCCCGCGTCTCTCAATGCCGCAAGGCGGTCACGCACGAAACCCTCCGGCCCGATCAGCGAAGTGGCATCGATGTACGACTGCGGAATGGCGGCTTCCGCTGCGTCTTTCTTGCCGGCGAGATACAGGTCTTGAATGATCTTCGCGTCCTTCTCGTAGCCGTACTTCGAGAACGTGTCGTTGTAGAAATTCTTCGAGCGCGCACCCATGCCGCCGATGTACAGCGCCATGCCGGGTCGGCCGAGGTTGCGCAGATCTTCCAGACCTTCGCCTATCGCAACGCCGCCGCCAGCGAATATCTCGAGGGGCGCGCGGTTCGGATCGCGCTTCGCCGAACCGGCGCGCAGTGCCTTACCCCACACCGCGTCGGCGCCTTCGGCCATGTAGAACGCGGGCAGCCACGCGTCCGCGAGTTCCGCGGTGAGCTCCACGCTTTTTGCACCGAGTGCCGCAATGGCAATCGGAATCTCTTCGCGCACCGGATGGTTGATCAGCTTCAGCGGTTTGCCGAGGCCGGTGCCGCGGTTCTGCGGCAGCGGAATCTGGAAGTGCTTGCCGTCGTATTGCACCTTTTCGCGCCGCCACACCATGCGGCAGATTTCGATGATCTCGCGAATCGTTTGTGTTGGTGAGTCATAAGGCACGCCGTGGAATCCTTCGATCACCTGCGGACCCGACGCACCGAGGCCGAGCATGCAACGACCGTCGGAGAGATAGTCGATGCCTGCGGCGGTCATTGCGAGCAGCGACGGCGTGCGCGTGTAGATCGGCAAAATGCCGGACGCGATGGTGACGCGCTGGGTGCTCGCGGCGATGTAGCCCATCGCGCTCGGCGCATCGAACGAATACGCCTCCGGCACCCACACCATGTCGAGGCCGGCCTTCTCCAGTTCCTGAACTTCCTTGACGGCTTCCTTCATGCCGTTCGAATAGCTGAGTAGTGTCGAAATACGCATGCGAGATGACTCCCTTTGAGATGTTTCTGTGTTTTATGAGGTGACTGACGTTCGTCGACGGGCAAGCGCGCACAAGGTGTCGATCAGCAGCTGACGCTCCACGGCTTTCACTTTGTGCTCGAGCGTTTCGGGCGTTTCGCCGGCCGCCACCGATATGCGCCGCTGCGCCACGATCGGGCCACTGTCATAGTCGCCGGTTACCCAATGCACCGTGGCGCCGCTTTCACTATCACCGTTCGCGATCACCGCGTCATGTACGCGCCGGCCGTAAAAGCCGCTACCGCCGTATTTCGGCAGCAAGGAAGGATGTGTATTGATCATGCGGTGCTCGAACCGAGCGAGTGTTACAGGCCCCAATCGCTTCATATACCCGACCAGCACCACGAGATCGACGTCGGCCCGAGCCAGTGCGTCGGCGATTGCGCGATCGAGCGCATCGGGTTCCCCATGAGTCGCCGACGACAGATGCGACGTTTGCACACCGGCGGAGCGGGCGCGCCGCAACGCGCCGGAATCGCTGTTGTTGCTGATGACCACGCTAACGCGAGCGCAAAGGCGCGCGTCACCGCACGCGTCGAGGATCTCTTGCAGTAATGAACCTTCGTGTGAAGCCAGCACGCCGATGCTCAGCGTGGGTGTGCGGCTCGCAGTGTCCCGCATCACGCCGCCTTCGGTGCCACTTTGTAGATGGCGGTATGAATGGCCTCCACCGCCGGAGTGCCGTCGACCAGGAACGCGAGATACAGCTTGATGAACTCGTGGCCTTTGCGTTCCCACTTCTCGATCGGAATGGCGCGCACTTCCACGGCGTCGCCCACCTTCAGCACGCGACGGAAGGTCATTTCCGTACCCACGTGAATCCACGCCGGCAGGATGAAGCGCCGCACCAGCATCTGGTTACACCAGTGCTGAATCAGGTGCGGATGTACGACGCCGGTGCGGTACACCGGTAAATCGTCGGATAGTTCGTCGGTGTATTTGCGATTCTCTTCGACACTCGGTGTCCACGCGACGGAAGTAAACGGCGCGTCCACTTCGATCGCGTTCCATTCGATTTCTACCCGCGGGGCGCGAACCTTGGCGCCAGTGATCTGCGCGCGTGGATCCACCGGCGGCAGCCGCGAGGGGAGCTCCACCGTAACCTGCGCGAGCAACACCTGTGCCGCGTTGTAGCACTCGACGAGATACGTGTGCTCGCCGGTTTGTGTCAACGGCACGGAAAGGCGGTCGCCGTTGTATGCCGGTTTCAGCAGCCTCAGCGCGACGCGACTGTGGCCGAGCCAGTCCACACCCAATTGGCTCGTCAGCGGATACGTCATGTGGCCGAACACCGCGACGCCGGGAACCAACGCGCCCGTAAAGCCATACGCGCGCGCCACGTCGTCGCTGTGAATACGGTTCTCGTGCGCTTGTGAATGATTGATCGCGACCGGTTGATGAAGCGGCATCGGAATCTCCTGCGGGCACGCATCGTATCGCCATCGCCTGCTCGAAGCACCGAGTACGGCTATAGATGTGGGCTCAAGGTAAGTCAGCATTGTCAGGCCCAATTGCATTCGCTAGTCTGGCCCGCCTTTGTTGCACTGCACCGACCCGGTGCGCGCGCAAAAGCCTGCCGTACCACAGCGGACGATCAACCATAGAAGAGGGATGACTGCATGCGCATCGGCGTGCCCAGAGAAACGTGGCCGGGTGAACTGCGCGCGGCGTTGGTTCCGGCCGGCGTCAAGAAGCTGGTCGGCCTTGGCTTCTCGATCACTGTCGAAACGGGCCTGGGCATCGGCGCTCGGATTCCCGACGACGAGTACCGCGCCGCCGGCGCCACCGTGGTGCCCGATGCTCGGGCCGCCACAACCGGTGCCGACGTGGTGGTTCGGGTGCGCAAGCCGGCGGATGCCGACGTCGCCCATCTGGCGAGCGGCGTCATCCACATCAGCTTCCTCGATCCGTTCAACGAGAGGGCGCTGGTCGCAAGTCTCGCCTCACGCGGCATCACCGGCATTTCGATGGAAATGGTGCCGCGCAGTACGCGCGCGCAGAAGATGGACGCGCTGTCTTCGCAAGCGAACCTGGCCGGCTACGTCACCGTGATTCTGGCTGCCACCTACAGCCCGAAGATGCTGCCGATGATGATGACGCCGGCCGGCACGATTCAGCCTTGCCGCGTATTCGTGATCGGCGCCGGCGTTGCCGGTCTGCAGGCCATCGCCACTGCAAAGCGGTTGGGCGCGAGAATCGAAGCATTCGACACGCGCCCGGTGGTTGCCGAGCAGGTGCAATCGCTCGGTGCGAAGTTCGTGCAGATCGATCTCGGTAACACCGGGCAGACCGAGCAGGGTTACGCGCGCGAACTGACGCCGGAGCAGCTCGAGCTGCAACGGCTCGGCATGAAGAAGGTCGTCAGCCAATCCGACATCGTGATCACCACCGCGCAGGTTTTC
Source organism: Pseudomonadales bacterium (assembly GCA_041739525.1). Classification (GTDB taxonomy): domain Bacteria; phylum Pseudomonadota; class Gammaproteobacteria; order Pseudomonadales; family Azotimanducaceae; genus DATJGR01. The sequence goes on from JBGSNQ010000071.1 coordinate 39,393, forward strand.
GGCCGCCCGGCACCGCGCATCGTTACGCGCGACATGGTGGAAGCGATGAAGCCGGGTAGCGTCATCGTCGACATGGCGATTGAATCCGGCGGCAACGTCGAAGGCGCCGTTGTGAACGAAGTGATGGACATCAACGGCGTGCTCGTCGTCGGCCTCGGCAACCTGCCGTCGCGCGTCAGCCGTAACGCCAGCGAGATGTACTCGAGCAACATTGTGAATCTGTTGGACGAGTTCTGGAACAAAGAGGCGAAAGAACTGCGCCTCGATCCCACCGACGACATCATCAAGGGCTGCGTCATCACGCGCGGCGGCGAAATCGTCAACGAGACGATCAAGAAACTGTAGAGGCAATCGTGCGCCTGCATATCGTCGACGTCTTCGCAGAATCGCGCTATGCCGGCAACCAGCTGGCGGTGGTGCGCGACTGTGCGGCGTTGTCGGCCGAGACGATGCAGACGATCGCACGTGAGATGAACTTCTCCGAGACCACGTTCGTCACGGCGGAATCGGCGGATCGTGCAAAGGTGCGAATCTTCACCCCGGGCGAAGAGCTGCCGTTTGCCGGACATCCGACCATCGGTACGGCGTGGGTTCTAGGGCACACGCGGCCGAGCTTCACGCTGGAGCTTGCAGTGGGAAACGTCGAAGTGAACTGCGACGGCACTGCCGGCGTTGCGTGGATGTCGCCGCCGAAGCCGACACTCGGCGAACGTTTCCCGGCAGATCGAGCAGCGAAACTGTTGCAACTGACGGTTGCAGATCTCGATGCGAAGTTGCCGTCGCAGTTCGTCGCCATCGGTCCGAAGTTCGTGTTCGTCGGCCTTCGCGATCTCGCCGCGCTCAAGCGTGCGCGTCTCGACGAAGCATATTTTCGCGCATGCATCGCGGAAGGCTTGCCGATCAGCTCGGTATTCCTGTTTACGCCGCAGGCGTATTCGAAAGACGCGCACTACTCGGCGCGCTTGTTCTTCGATGCAAACGGCGTTCGCGAAGATCCGGCTACCGGCAGTGCGAACAGCGGATTCGCTGCCTATCTGCATGCACATCTCGAGAAGCCGATCGATGCAATCGTGGAGCAGGGTTTCGAGATCAAGCGACCGTCGCGGTTGTATCTGCGCGCCAACGAGCAGGGCATTCGCGTGGGCGGCCGCGTGCAGGCCGTCTCGGAAGGGCGATTGCTCTAGATGTTCTTTACGCGATGCCGAGGCGCTCGAACTGCTCTTGCGGCGCCTCGATCGTCTTCAGCGCCACGCGCAGCAACTCGATCATATCGGTCTCATCCTGCGATCCCAGCCGGTTCTCCGTCTCACCCGGATCGATGTCGAGCAGATAGAGGTGATGCTCGCGCGTTCGCGAACCGAGCGACCAGTAGGGTAGCCGGTCACCGGGTTTGAACGGTTGCCGAATCACCGGCACGTCGGAGCCGGGCATGTAGTCGAGGTAGGCATTGCGGTTCGGGCGAGGCAGTTTCAGCTCGTGCATCGCGTGCACCGGCATGGTCGACCAGCGATTCGACCACATCGACAGCGGCAGATTGTCGGCATTCACCGGCGCGCGCGCGTATTTTCGCGCGCCGTCGATGACGTGTACCCAGCGGCCGAAGACGCCTGCCAGTGCCCAGTCGCGGATGCGCGGAGCGGTGCCGGCCACCAACGGCACCATTGAGTGGCCATGGGTGCGCTGCTCGCACGTCACGTTGAAGATATCGGCGATCGTCGCATGGATGTCGACGTTCGTGGTCAGCGCGCTCGTGCGACGCTGTTCTACTCCGGGCCAGGCAATCATCAACGGCGTGTGGCCGAGTGGTTCGTAGTGCGGCACACTGGGCTTGCCGAAAATGTCTTTCTCGCCGAGATAGTGGCCGTGGTCGGTGCACAGGATCACCGCGGTATCAGCCCACAACTGCTTCTCGTCCACGACATCTAGCAAGCGGCCGAACCAGTGATCGATCATCGACAGTTTGGCGCCGTAGTTGGCGCGGATGTGATCCGCCTCGCGCTGTGAAATGACGCCGCGCTTCACAGCGCCGATGGCGTACGGAGGCCAGATGATCTGCTCGCCGCGCCACGCCGGGTCGTAACGATTCGTCCACGGTGCCGGTGTGTCGAACGGTTCGTGCGGATCGAACTCGTCGATGAACAACATGAAGCGCTCGTGGGCGCCCGCGTTGTCGCGCAACCAGTTGGCCGCCGTCGTCATCGTGCGCGGCCCCGGAAAATCCAGTTCTTCCCTGAACCATGTGCGGCTGAGGTCATACGGCGCGCCGCGACCTTTGGCCGCGGGCAGCGTTGGTGCACCGACAGCGGACGGATCGGCGCGCGTCTTCCACGGATCGCCCTCGTGGCCGCGCAGATATTCCCAGGCGCGGAAATCGGTGTGGTAGTTCTCCCCACCGTTTTCGAAGAGGTGCGGATGATCGGTGACCAGCATCGTGGTTACGCCGGCTCGCCGCAGGGGTTGTGTGATCGGCTCTTCCCACAGCTCGATCGAACCCCACGGCTTCCACGGAAAATCGAGCGCGCCGCACAGCACGTCGTGGCGCGCCGGCATGCACGGTAGCGAGCCGACGAAGTGACTGTCGAACTGAACTGCGCGACGCGCGAAACGATCGATGTTCGGTGTTTCGAACTCGGTGCCGCCGTAGCTGCCGAGCATGTGACGGTTGAGGCTGTCGAGAAGCACGACGATGACGTTCTTCGGCATCTGCGGCATGGCACATCTCTCGTGATCGCGACGCGTTCATTCTACGGAAGTCGCCGCTGCGTTTTGACTTTCGTTTTGATTGTGGAAATAGTGCGGCAAAAGACGGGAGGGACGGATGGCACATACGGTCGAGCGAGAGATTTTCGGTGTGGGATACCGCGAAACGACGGCGTTCAAGGACACGTACGGCGGCGAAGTGGGCCACGTGTTCATCGAGTGTCTGCGCATCAAACCGGCCAACGTCGAATCCGACACCGTGCTGGTGTTCAGCCATCCGATCGGCGGCGGCGCGTTTCTGCCGGCCATCACGCAACTCGCGCGCGCCGGCCACCACGTGCTGTTCGTGAACACGCGTTATCGCGGCAACGACAGCGCGCTGATCATGGAGAAATGTCTGCTCGACCTCGGCGCCGGCATCAAGGATGCAAAGGAGCGTTTCGGCTACTCGAAGGTGATTCTCGGCGGATGGTCCGGCGGCGGATCGTTGTCGTTGTATTACCAGGAGCAGGCGGAGCACACGACCATCGACCGAACGCCTGCCGGCGATGCGGTCGACCTCGCCGGTGCCAAGCTGATTCCGGGCGATGGAATCATGTTGATGGCAGCACACGTGAGCCGCTCCGTCACGCTTACTGAGTGGATGGACGCGTCGATCGTCGATGAACTCGACATCGGCAAGCGCAACGTCGAGTTCAATCTCTACGATTCCGCCAACCCGAATCGCGCGCCGTACAACGCCGGATTCCTGGCGCGCTATCGCGCGGCGCAAATCGCCCGCAATCGCCGCATCACCGACTGGGTGAAGACGGAACTCGCCGCGCGCATCCGCGCCGATGGCCCCGGCGCCGAACGTGGCTTCGTGGTGCACGGCACGATGGCCGATCCGCGCTGGCTCGACGCCACGGTCGATCCGAACGATCGCGAACCCGGCACGTGTTATCTCGGCGATCCGCGCATCGTGAACATGGGGCCGGTCGGGCTCGCGCGGTTCTGCACGCTGCGCAGCTGGCTATCGCAGTGGAGCTTCGACGAATCGCGCGCGAACGGCATCAAGAACGCGCAAAACGTGACGTGCCCGGTGCTGGTGATCGGCAACACCGCCGACAACGCATGCACGCCCAGCCACACACATCGCCTCTATGAAGCCGTTGGGCACAAGAACAAGGAGTTGCGCGAAATAAAAGGTGCGACGCACTATTATGCAGGCCAGCCGAAACACTGCGCCGAGGCCATCGACGTATGTTCGGAGTGGCTGTCGCGCAGAGGATTCTCGAATGTGGAGCATTCGGCATGAGCAAGGACAAGGTGCGCGGTGCACCGTTTACGATCGGTAGCTTTCTCCTCCGCCTGCTGTTCACGCTCGCGGTGGTGCTTCTGACGTTCAACCCCACCAACTATTCGTACGTCGACTGGGTGCACCACTCTCTGTCACCCAACACGCTCGGACCCGAGCACGCCGTGGCCGGCATCGCGCTGCTCGGCGGCTGGTTGATCGTGGTGACGGCGACTCAGCGCGCGCTCGGTTCGCTGGGTCTGCTCGTGCTCGCTGGGTTCCTGGCGGCGCTCGTCTGGTGGTTGTTCGATGCCAAGTGGCTCACGATGACGAGCGCGGGTGCGCTCGAATGGATCGCGCTCGCGTGCCTGTCAATTCTTCTCGCGGTGGGCATGTCGTGGTCGTTCATCTGGCGACGTATGACAGGGCAATACGAGGTAGACGAGGTCAACGACTAGAGCTGAGTCAGGGCCGCTCAGGCAGGTGTCGACGCGGGAGCCGGCTGCTTGATGCCGTGGTTTGGGATGCTCAGATATTTTGCGTTCACCCACATGAATGGCTGGATGAACGGTCCAACGAACACCAGAAAGAGCACCGTTGTTACGCCCATCGGTCCACCGACCAACCAGCCCGAGGTGAATAGTGCGATTTCGAGCGTCATCTTGGCGCGAAAAAACGACCACCCCCAACGTTCGATCATCGTGATGGCAAGGAGATCCATGATGCGAATGCCGATGCCACTCATGATGATCAGCGCCGACGCATACGAACACGCGAGCAGCGCCGCGATGTCGAGCGCGACGAGCGTGAAATTGAGGGTGTAGCCGAACAGTTCGATCGGCAGAGCGGGAAGCGCGTCGACAGTGAAACGTTCGAGTTCGATGGCGGTCCAGAGGTCGAGCAGAAATCCAACGGCCGCTGTGCTCACGAACGGGCTGAGGGGCGGTAATTTGCGATTCCAGACCATCCACCAGGTGATGAAGAGCGCAGCGACGATGGATGAGCACACGCCGAGACCCAAGCCGAGATGCTGATTCATTCCGATCACAAGGACGTCGAGCGGATCGGTGCCGAGCCCAGTGTCGATGAACGTCTTCGCGCCGACCGAAAACAACACGATGCCGGCGCAATACAGGAGTACTTGATAACGTCGCCAATCGAGGCTTTCGTTGAGGTAGTCGCGGAGAACTTGCATAGCCCCATTCTCCGCGAAGAACCGTGGGACTTCTGTCGGTTTCGACCTACTCGATGTAGTACGGTTGTTAGCGCCGCCTGTCAGCGGCACATCACGGACCCACCGCAGACAGTGATCGCCTGCCCGGTGATGTAGCTCGACGCATCCGACGCAAGAAACACGGCAACCCCGGCCACTTCGTGCGCTTCGCCGATGCGCCGCAGCGGCATCCGTTCAGTTACTCGCCGTTCCGTTTCCGGGTTGTCCCAGAGCGCCTTCGCAAAGTCGGTGCGGATCAATCCCGGGCAGATCGCGTTCACCCGAATGTTGTGCGGGCCGTATTCGAGCGCCAGGTTTCGCACCAGCGCGAGGTCGGCGGTCTTCGAGATGTTGTACGTGCCGAGCACTTCGGATGGGCCGAACGCCGCGGTGCTCGACGTGACCATGATCGAGCCTTTCTTCTTCTCGACCATGTCGGGCAGCACCATGTGCGCGAGCCAGTGATTCGATTTCACGTTCGACGCCATGATCTTGTCGAACGCCGAATCCGGAATGTCGGACGACGGACCGTAGAACGGATTCACACCCGCGTTGCAGATCAGAATGTCGATGCTGCCGATGCGATCGTGCGTTTCGTCGACGAGCGCCTGCAGTTGTTCCTTGTAGCCGATGTTGCACGCAATCGCGATGGCGCGACCGCGGCCCACGCGCGCATTGATCTCGGCGCACGCGTCTTCGCACTGTTCGATCTTGCGACTCGAGATGACGACGCGCGCACCATGGTCCGCGAGTGCGTTCGCCATCGCGAGCCCCATGCCTTTGGATGCGCCGGTGAGCACCGCAACGCGATCGTTCAGATCGAAGAGACCCATGGTTCCCCCCAGCTCAAATTGTTATCTGTTACGCTGAAAACGCGGCGAAAATCGTAACAGGAGTCTTTGGGAGTGTCTGTCGAATCGACCCCTTCTTTGGACCAGCGGGCTTTGGACCAGCGGGCTTTGGACCGGCGAGAGGTCGGTGGTCGCTACGCGAAGTACGTGTTGTTCGTGCTCGTGATCGTCTACGTGTTCAACTTCATCGATCGGCAGATTCTGTCGATCCTCGCCGAAGACATCAAAGCCGATCTCGGTATCAGCGACGCCGAGATCGGTTTCCTCTATGGCACCGCGTTCGCGATCTTCTACGCGGTGTTCGGCATTCCGATGGGCAAGCTCGCCGACGTGTGGGTGCGCAAGAACCTGATCGCGATCGGCCTCGCGTTCTGGAGTTTCATGACGGCGCTCTCAGGCGCCGCGCGCAGCTTCGGCATGTTGGCGGTGTGCCGGTTCGGTGTGGGTATCGGTGAAGCGAGCGCATCACCGGCCGCGTTCTCGATGCTGTCCGATTACTTTCCGCCACGTCTGCGCGCTACCGCGATCGCGATCTATTCCAGCGGCATCTACATCGGCGGCGGCATCGGCATCTTTCTCGGCGGCACCATCGTGGACGGTTGGCGCGAGGCGTTTCCCGATCCTGCGAACGCGCCGTTCGGATTGAAACCGTGGCACGCCGCGTTCCTGGCGGTGGGCTTACCCGGGCTGCTGATGGCCGCGTGGGTGGCGACGTTGCGCGAGCCGAAACGCGGCGCCAGCGAAGGCATCGTCGAACGCATCGAACCGCATCCGTTCATGGCGGCGTGGCGCGAATTGATCGCGGTGCTACCGCCGCTCACCTTGATCGCGGCAGCGCGGCGTGGTCGTCGGGGATTGTTTCAGAACATTACGTCGGCCGGTGTGGTCGCGATCGTGGTGTTGGTCATGATCGAACTGATTGGCAACGCAACGCAGTGGATTGCGCTCGGCATCGGCGTGTATGCGGCGCTCTCTTGGGGACAGAACCTGGCCGCACAAGATCCGGCCGCGTTTTCGATGATCTTTCGCTGCAGGGCACTGCGCTGCATCGCCGTCGGCATTCCGTTGATCGCGTTCGTCACGTACGGCATCGGTTTCTGGGGACCGCCGTTCATGCGGCGCGTACACGGCATCGATGCTTCGACCGCCGGCACCGTTCTTGGTTTGAGTGCAGCGGTCGGCGGATTGATCGGCGTAACGTTCGGCGGTTGGTTGTCGGATCGCCTGCGCGCGCGTTCTATCAACGCGCGGTTGTGGGTGGCCATTGCTGCACCGCTGTTATCGATCCCGATAGCCTTCGTGTTCCTCACCACCGGCAACGTGACGATCGCCTACGTGTGCAGCTTCCTGTTCAGTGTCGTATCGCCGATGTGGCTCGGCCCGGGTGCGGGCACGGTGAACGACCTGGTCATGCCGCGCATGCGTGCGATGGCGTCCGCGTTTTACCTTCTGATGGTCACCTTCATCGGCCTCGCGCTCGGGCCGTTCACGATGGGCCAGTTGAGCGATGCGTTCGCGACAGCTGGAATGACGCCTGCCGATGCGTTGCGAGAAGGCATGTTGTGGGGGCTGATTCCAATGGCTGCGGCCGTTGTATTTCTGATGCTTGCGCTACGTTATCTCGAATCGGACGAGACCAGCCGGCTCGATCGTGCACGCGCCGCGGGTGAGCCCGTCTAGCGCACCCCTCAGGTAATCGGTTGGCTGGAAGGCGGCGCAATTTCACACCGATAGCCCTTTCTTCACGAGTGGTGACGACGTTCGTTCTGGGTAGATTCGTAGCGCCGGATCGGTGCGAAAAACGCGCGCGAAGTATTCTTGAGCGGCCGCAGGAATCGTGCGAGAGTTCCGCCTCCTTGGGGAGTCCGTAGTGCAACAAACCGGCGAATATCGGATCGCTGCCGCGCGAGAAAAAGTGTGGCTCGCGCTGAATGACCCGGCTGTGCTTGCACAGTGCATCGAAGGTTGTCAGGGCATGACTAAAGTGGCCGACGACGCGTTCACCACAGCGATCAAAGCGAAGGTCGGGCCGGTGAGCGCCACCTTCAATGCCGACCTGAACCTCAGCGATCTGAATCCTCCGACGAGCTACACGTTGAATGGCAGCGTCAAAGGCGGCGCAGCCGGGTTCGGCAAAGGCGCCGCGCACGTCACGCTCTCTGAAGACGGCGGCGCAACCATCCTGCGCTATCAGGTCGATGCCAGCGTCGGTGGCAAACTCGCGCAAATCGGCTCTCGCTTGATCGACGGCGCGGCGCGCAAAATGGCCGATGATTTTTTTCGAAAGTTCAGCGAACTGGTTGCACCCGGGCAGGTCGAGCAAATTGCAGCGGCGCCGGTTGCAGCGAAAGAAGAGTACGAACGCAGCGACCAGTACATCATCTGGATCATCGTGTTCGGGATACTCGCGCTGGCGATCGTGCTGGCGCTATGAGTCGAGACGACTACTAACAAAGTAGCAAACGGGCAGGTACGAAGGGGCGGGGATTCGAAAGGGAGGGCACGAGGTGAATGTTACGTTGACGGTCAACGGCGAAGCGCGTTCGGTGGACGTCGCGCCGAACACGCTCCTGGTGGAGTTGCTGCGCAATCATCTCGGCCTGTCGGGCACACACGTCGGTTGCGATACCAGCCAGTGTGGCGCGTGCACGGTGCACATGAACGGTGCGTCGGTGAAGTCGTGCACGATGCTCGCCGCGCAGGCAGCAGGCAGTGAAATCACTACTATCGAGGGCATCGGCACACCGGAGCGGCTGCATCCGATGCAGGCCGCGTTCCGCGAGTGTCACGCGCTGCAATGCGGCTTCTGCACGCCCGGCATGATCATGAGCGCGATCGATCTCGTGAAGAACTCGCCGCAGCTCGACGAAGCCGCCGTGCGGCACGGACTCGAAGGCAACATCTGTCGTTGCACCGGATATCACAACATCGTTCGCGCCGTGTTGACCGCGGCAACCGAAATGGGGAGCCGCATTTCATGAACAGCGTCATGAGCGACCCTGCTGTGAAAAAGACGGGCATCGGTGCGTCGGTTCGACGCGTAGAAGACATCCGCTTCATCACCGGCCGCGGTCGCTACACCGACGACATGAACCAACCGGGCCAGGTGTATGCCGCGTTCCTGCGTTCGCCTTATGCGCGGGCGCGCGTGGTGAGCGTCGACGATGCCGCAGCGCTGGAAGTAGACGGCGTGCTCGCGGTGTTGACCGGTCGTCAGATGGCGGCCGACGGCCTCGGCGATCTGCCGTGCGGTTGGCTCGTCAAATCGAAAGACGGCACCGACATGCGGCAGCCGCCGCACCCGCCGCTGGCGGCCGAACGCTGCAATTACGTTGGTGAACCTTACGGCGTGGTCATCGGCACGTCGATCGCCGCTGCGCGTGAAGGTGCCGATGCGGTGATGACCGAATTCGAAGAACTCGAAGCGGTGGTGTCCACCGCGGACGCAACGAAGTCGGTGCAGATCTACGACAACGTACCGGCGAATCGCAGCTATCAATGGGAACTGGGCGACAAAGCCGCCACCGACGCCGCGTTTGCCCGCGCCGCGCACGTGACGAAGCTCGACATCACCAACAATCGGCTGATCCCGAACGCGCTCGAACCGCGCGCGGCAATCGGTGTTTACGAGCGCAGCAACGAATCGTTCACCATCTACACCACCAGCCAGAATCCGCATCTGGCACGGCTGGTGTTGTCCGCGTTCGTGAAACTGGCGCCCGAACACAAGCTGCGCATCGTGGCACCCGACGTCGGCGGCGGCTTCGGTTCCAAGATCTTCATCTATCCGGAAGAAACCACGGTGGCGTGGGCGTCGCGTCGCATCGGACGGCCGGTGAAGTGGACGGCGGAACGCTCAGAATCGTTCCTGTCGGATGCGCACGGCCGCGATCACGTCACGCACGCGGAGCTCGCGCTTGATGCGCAGGGGCAGTTCCTCGGCCTGCGCGTGAAAACGATCGCGAACCTCGGCGCGTATCTGTCGACGTTCGCGTCGTCGGTGCCGACGTTCCTCTACGGCACGCTGCTGGCCGGGCAGTATCGAACGCCGGCAATTCATGTCGAAGTCGACGGCGTGTTCACGAACACGGCGCCGGTCGACGCTTATCGCGGTGCGGGTCGTCCCGAGGCGACGTACGTGGTCGAGCGCATCGTCGAAACCGCGGCGCGCGAGTTGAAGATCGATCCGATGGAGCTGCGCCGTCGCAACTTCATCCAACCCAACCAATTTCCTTATCAAACGCCGGTTGCGCTCGTGTACGACACCGGCGACTACGAAGCGAGCCTGAACAAGGCACTGGAACGGATCGACTACTCCGGATTCGCGGCGCGTAAAGCGGCCTCGGCCGCGCGCGGGCTCAAACGCGGCATCGGTTTCTCGTGTTACATCGAAGCGTGCGGGCTCGCGCCGTCGAAACTGGCCACCGCGCTGGGCGCGGGCGTCGGCTTGTACGAGAGCGGCGAAGTGCGCGTCAATCCCACCGGCTCGGTAACGGTGTTCACCGGCTCGCACAGTCATGGCCAGGGTCACGAAACGACGTTCGCGCAGATCGTTTCCGATCGGCTCGGCGTGCCGATCGAAAACGTCGAGGTCGTGCACGGCGATACGGGCCGCATCGAGTTCGGTCTCGGCACGTATGGCTCGCGTTCGGTTGCTGTGGGCGGCTCCGCACTGATGAAAGCAACGGACAAAGTGATCGCGAAGGGCAAGAAGATCGCCGCATACATGCTCGAATCGGAGCCCGACAACATCGACTTCGATACCGGTGTGTTCTCGGTGCGTGCCAGCAACCGCTCGATGACGTTCGGCGAGGTCGCCTTCGCGGCGTACGTCCCCTCGAACTATCCGTTGGACGAACTGGAACCCGGTTTGTCGGAGAAAGCGTTCTACGATCCGCAGAACTTCACGTATCCGGCAGGCACACACATCGCCGAAGTCGAAATCGATCCCGAAATCGGTGTCGTGAAGATTGCCAACTTCGTTGCGGTGGACGACTTCGGCAAAGTCATCAACCCGATGATCGTCGAGGGACAGGTGCACGGCGGCATTGCGCAAGGTATTGGCCAGGCGTTGCTGGAACACGGCATCTACGACGAAACCGGTCAATTGATCACCGGTTCGTTCATGGATTACTGCATGCCCCGCGCTGATGATCTGCCGAATTTCTCGGTCGACACCACGGTGACCGCCTGCACGCACAACCCCCTCGGTGTGAAAGGTTGCGGCGAGGCGGGTGCGATTGCGGCGCCCGCTGCGATCATGAATGCGGTCACCGATGCGATCGGCGTGAAAGACGTCGCGATGCCGGCCACACCCGAACGGGTCTGGCGCGCGTGCAGGGGGGAATGAGGATGTACAGCTTCAATTACCACCGCCCGACCACTCTCGATGCCGCTGCGAAACTACGCGCCGACTGCGAAGACGGCGTGTTTCTCTCCGGCGGCCAAACGTTGATCCCTACATTGAAGCAGCGGCTCGCCGCACCGACGGATCTCATAGACCTCGGCGCTGTGGAAGGGCTCGCCGGCATCGACGTGAACGACAAGCGCGTGATGATCGGTGCAATGACGCGGCACGCCGAGGTGGCGCGTTCGCAGGCACTCAGGAAAGTGCTGCCGGTGTTGTGCAGTCTCGCCGGCCAGATCGGCGATGGTCAGGTGCGCAATCGCGGCACCATCGGCGGCTCCATAGCGAACAGCGATCCCGCGGCGGACTATCCCGCGGCGGTGATCGGTCTGGGTGCCACGGTGCACACCAACAAGCGGACTATTCCGGCGGAGAGTTACTTCAAAGATCTGTTCGAAACCGCACTGGAGCCGGGCGAGATCGTCAAAGCCGTGGAATTTCCGGTGCCGCGTCGCGCGGCGTACTGCAAGTTTCCGAACCCCGCATCGCGCTATGCAGTGGCGGGCGTTCTGGTTGCCGATTTCGGCGGCAAGATCCGCGTCGGTGTCACCGGCGCAGGTCCGTGTGCGTTCCGCGCGCTCAATCTGGAGCAGGCGTTGAACGCGAAGCTCGCACCGCAGGCGGTGGATGCGGTCGAAATAGACTACGAGCGGTTCAACAACGACCTGCATGCAACGGCCGAGTTCCGTGCAAATCTGGTGCGGGTAATGGCGCGCAGAGCGGTTGCCGCGCTGATCGCCTAACGGTTGTCTGGAGTGGCGACGATACGCACTGTCCGCTGCCATGGCATCGCGGAAGACATTGGCAGCGTCGTTCTCGAAGAGATCGATTTGCCGCCACCGGGCGCCGGCGAAGTGCAGGTGCGCCTCAAAGCGTGCGCGGTGAACTTTCCCGACATCCTGATGATTCAGGGAAAATATCAGTTCAAACCGCCGCTGCCGTTTGCACCGGGTGGTGAAGCAGCGGGTGACGTCGTGGCGGTGGGCTCCGGTGTCACGCAGCACGAGATCGGCGATGCGGTGGTGGTGGGCATCCGGCACGGCGGATTCTCCGAAGCGGTGAACGTGCCGGCGCAGGCGGCGCATCGCATTCCGGGACGCATGAGTTATGCAAAAGCAGCGTCGTTCCAAACAGCGTATCTGACGGCATACGTCGCACTGGTGCCGCGCGGCAATCTGCAAGCCGGCGAAACGCTGCTGGTGCACGGCGCAACGGGTGGCGTGGGTCTTGCCGCAGTCGACCTCGGCAAAGTGCTGGGCGCCACCGTCATTGCTACCGGCGGAACTGACGAGAAACTCGCCGTCGTCAAAGCGCGCGGTGCTGACCATGTCATCAACTACACGCTGCCCGATGGTCGCCTCGGTGGATTTCGCGATCGGGTAAAGGAACTCACCGATGGCCGCGGCGCCGACGTAGTTTACGACCCCGTCGGCGGCGACGTGTTCGACGAATCGATGCGTTGCGTGAACTGGAACGCGCGCTTGCTGACCATCGGCTTCACCAGCGGCCGTTGGCCGCAGGCGGCGGTGAATCTGATTCTGATCAAATCGCTCAGCGTGATCGGCGTGCGGGCAGGCGAGTACGGTCGGCGCGAGCCCGAAAAAGGCGAGCAGGTGCACAAGGCGCTGTTCGACCTGGCCCAAACGGGGCGCATCGATCCGCACATCTGCGCGTCGTTTCCCCTCGAGGACGCCGTTGGTGCCATGAAGATGCTGACCGACCGTAAGGCGGTCGGCAAAGTCGTCATCACGATGAACGGTTACGACGGGAACGACCAATGACGCATCGCTGGCACTGCCGTTGCGGCAAACTCACCGGCGAAGTCGACGTAAACACCACCGTCAACCGCGGCATCTGCTACTGCAAAGACTGTCAGGCGTTCGCTTACTTCCTCGGCGCACCTGAACGCATTCTTGATGCTCAGGGTGGCACCGACATCGTACAAACATCGCCGCAAGCGCTGACGTTTACCGCCGGCCGCGAACATCTCGCGTGCATGGGCCTCACCCCACACGGGCTGATGCGCTGGTACGCCGCTTGTTGCAATACCGCCATCGGCAACACCGCCGCGAACTATCGGTTGTCGTTCGTTGGACTGATACACGACTGCCTGGTGAACTCCACGCAAACGCTCGACGCGTCGTTCGGGCCCGCGTTGATGCGCGTGAACACGCAATCGGCCGCAGGTGAACCGAAGCCCAGTGGCTCCGGTGTGTTCAGCGCGGTGCTGCGGCTGGGCGGCATGGTGTTGAAGGCGCGCATCACCGGCGCTTACCGACGCACGCCATTTTTTTCCGTAGGCGGCGAGCCGATCGCACGACCGAAGGTGTTGAGTGCCGATGAGCTGCGCGCCGTGATGGCGGACGTTGCGCGCCATGGCGCGCGCGTCGGCCCCTAACCCTGTCACCCGAATCCAATGCCGATACTCGCGCTCGGACTGGTTCTCGTTGCCGCGCTCGTTCACACGCTTTGGAACTTCGTCGCGAAGAAAAGCGGCGGCGATGTTCGCATTGCACTGCTCAGCAACATTGCCCAGTGCATCGTCTGGGCGCCCGTCGGCATCTGGTTCATCCAGCGCGACGTCGCCGGATTTGGCGTGCTGCAGTGGAGCCTCGTCGTCGCGAGCGGTGCAGTTCACGTTCTGTACTTCGTTACGCTGCTGCGCGGATACCGCCTCGGCGATTTGTCGGTGGTGTATCCGTTGGCACGCGGGACGGGGCCGTTGCTCACTGCGTTGATCGCCACCCTGTTCCTTGGTGAAGCGCTGCGGGTAGTCGGCTGGCTGGGCGTGCTCGGGATCGTCAGCGGCATCGTCATCATTGCGGGCGGCTCGGCGCTGTTACGCGCGATGCGGGGTGGCACGCATTCGCCCAGCGAACTCGTTCGCCTTCGTGCAGGTGTTAGATATGGCCTCGCCACCGGCGCGTTCATTGCGGCGTACAGCGTGATCGACGGGTATGCAGTGAAGCATGCCAACGTGTCGCCGGTGCTGGTCGACTACCTCAGCAACCTGGTGCGACTGCCGTTGACGGCGTTGGTGATCTTCGCGATTCGGCAACGCGAACCGTTGCCGCTGCGCGACTATACGAAGCAGATGTGGCGGCCGGCGCTGGTGATCGGTGCGCTCTCGCCGGTTGCGTACGTGATGGTGCTGTACGCGGTGTCGATGGCACCGCTCTCGCAGGTTGCGCCGGTGCGTGAAGTGTCGATGCTGTTCGCGGCGTTCCTGGGCGGTTCGCAACTCGGTGAGCACGATCGCCGCGCGCGAATGCTCGGCGCGGGATTTATTGCTGCAGGCGTCATTGCTATCGCGCTTTCGTGATCAGGCGGAACGAGGCTTCAGCGAGGGTCCCAGCAGGGTGACGAGCAGAATTGCGCCGCCCACAAGCACCACGGCGTTTATCCACGTCATCGAACCGGTTGCCGCACCGTAAGCGTTGACGATGGCGTGAGGAACGATGCCGGCAAGCAGGATGCTCTGCTTCGCGTTCACGAACAGCCACGTAACGAATACCGACAGCGCGATGCCCGCAATCACGAACACGGGCAAGGCCATTCCGGATTGCGGCAGACCGGACGCAAAGAACGCCGGCAGATGCCACAGCATCCAGATCGACCCCACGACCACCGCGGCAGTGGCCGGTCGCATTCGCTGCAGCACTCGCGGTAGCAGATAGCCGCGCCAGCCGAGTTCTTCTCCGAGCGGCCCGAGCAACAGCGCCGGAACGTTCAATACACCGACTGCGACGAGCAGCCACGTGTCGGCCGTTGCCAGCGGTTGTCTGAAGGCTACCAGAGCGATGAGTTGCACGACGAACATCAGCGCGGGGTAGAACGCGAGTGCCGCGATCCACACCCACGCATCGACACGCCAGCGAAACAACCGCGAGAACAGGTCCTTCAGTGCCGCGCCGCCGCCTCGTACGCCCGTTAGTACGAGCGCCGCGATGTTCGGCGCCCATACGGCTACGTAGAAGAACGGCGAGGAGCTTGTCAGCGGACCGAAGTGCGCCTCGAACCACGCCGAAAAACCGAGCGCCATGACTGCGATGGACCACGTGATGCCGAATGTGATCGCGAGGAACAGTGCAACTTCGGTCTTCCACGCATCGCGTACGGCGCGGGCGCCGCTCATTGCGTTATGCCAGCGACTGGAACGCCGCCATCGCGGGTCCGGCGGCGCGCAGATCGCCGGTGGTGCCCTCGCCCATCTTGTTCATCACATACGCAAGGCATACGCGCGCGTCGGTATCGACGATCACCAACGAGCCACCCCAGCCGCCCCAGAACGCGGTGTGCGGATTCGGGCCGAGCGGAAATGCTTCACTGGTGAGTCCGTAGCCCATGCCGAAGCGCGTCGGCACGCCTAACACCAGATCGACGCCGTTGCTCTGTTCGTCGAAGACGCGATCGCAACCGGCCTTCGACATGACGCGCTTGCCGAATGCACTGCCGCCGTTTGCAACCAGCGTCTGCACTTTGCATACCGAACGTGCGTTGCCGTGGCCGTTGCCCGCAGGAATCTCTGCACGTCGCCACTCCGCCGTGCGCGAGTCGAGTGCGTTCACCGGCGGATATTTGAACGTGCGCGCCGCTATCGACGTAGGGTCGGGGTTCGCAACCGGCATGTCGCTACTCGGCGGCGGAATCAGGTTTCCAACGCGCGGGAAGTGGCGCGGGTCGAGACCGATATGGAAATCGGCACCGATCGGTTCGGCGATTTCCTTGCGAAAGAACGTGCCGAGCGACATGCCTGTTACTCGGCGAACGACTTCACCGATCAGATAACCCTGCGTGATCGCGTGATAGCCGCTCTGCGTTCCCGGTTTCCACCACGGCGCTTGCGCCGCGAGCATCTGGCACATCTTGTCCCAGTCGTAGACGTCGGCGGTGGTCACCGGACCGTCCATCCCTGACAATCCCGCTGAGTGGCTCATGAAGTGTCGCACTTCGATGTCGCCCTTACCGTTCTGCGCGAACTCCGGCCAGTACTTCGACACCTTCTCGTAGAAGTCGATCTCGCCGCGATCGGCAAGCACCAGCGCGCAGATGAACGACATCGTTTTGGTTGTGGAATAGACATTCACGATGGTGTCTTCCTTCCACGGCGTCTTCTTCTCTTCGTCGAGATGTCCGGCCCAGATGTCGACGACGAATTCGCCGTCGACCGTCGCCGCAAACGACGCCCCCAGGTCGCTTCCGTTGTCGAAGTTGGCGGCAAATGCATCGCGGACGCGTGCAAACTTCTCGTCGCAATACCCGTGGATCGTCGTACCCATCATTCCCCTCCAGGGATTCGTCAGCAGTTGATTCGTTAGCGGCGGAACTGTTCGGCGAGGCGTCGCATGCCCGCCAGCCAGCGATCGTAGTCCGCGGTTTTGCGTTGCATGTACGTGAGCACTTCCGGATGCGGCAGTACGAGGAAGCGCTCCTGATCGAGCGTTTCGATGACTGCGTCGGCCACCTGCTCGGGCTCGAGCATGCCGTCGATGCCGGCAACACCGCCGTCACCGCCGGCCGTCATCCCGGTGCGCACCGCCTGCGGACACAACACCGATACCTTTATGCCTTCGTGGCCGTGCGTGATCGACAACCACTCACCGAGTGCAACCGCGGCGTGTTTCGTCACTGCGTACGTCACTGAGCCGATCTGCGACAACAAACCCGCGGCAGACGCGGTATTCAGCAGATAACCGCCGCCGCGTTTCACCATGCGCGGAATCAGATTGCGCGCGGCATATACGTGCGACATCAGATTCACGTCCCAGATCTTCTGCCACACCTCATCGGACGCATCGATACCCCGACCGATACCGATACCGGCATTCGAGCAGAAGAGGGCGATCGGCCCGTGGTCACGCTCGGTGGCCTCGATCAGCGCCTTTATGTCCGCTTCTTTGCCGACATCGACCTGCCGACTCGACCCGCCGATCTCGGCCGCAACGGCGGCCGCGCCTTTACCGTCGAGATCCGCCACCACGACATGCGCCGCACCTTCTGCAACAAACCGACGCGCCAACGCACGGCCGATCCCACTCGCGCCGCCTGTAACGACGACGACCTTGCCCTCAACTCGCATTGTTTTGTTCCCCCACTCGAGCGTCCAACCATAGTCGTTTCTCGGAGTGATTTCGATTGGTGAAGAGGTGCGAGTATCGAGCGCGGTGGTGACGACTGATCGGTGCGGAGGGGGCGCTCTAGCCGTCCTGTCTTTTGTCAATAGAAGGGTCGCTCAGTCGCGGCCATCCATGGCCGCTCATGCCCCTCCACACCGATCAGCCGTCACCTTCCATCATCGAAGTCACTCCTTCGTTTGGAGAGTTGAACGCGCGCTTCGCGCGCGTTCCGCACCAACGCGCTTTAGCGCGTTGGTGCATCACTCATAACTTGCTATGGCGTGGGGCGGTCACGCGAACCCAGGCGGGCGTGGGTGAATGTCGGTGAGGACCGTGACGCGGCCATGGGTGGCCGCGCCCCGAGCGACCAGGGAGGGCTCGAGCGAGTCCGAACCGGCATTCACGCACGTCCGCCGCGAACCGAAGCTCCATCCCACCGCCTCATGCCATAATCCACCCCCACTGCGGGTGTAGTTCAATGGCAGAACGGCAGCTTCCCAAGCTGCATACGAGGGTTCGATTCCCTCCACCCGCTCCATCCAACGACGTCGCCCCTGAGCGGAAATCTCCATGCGATCGGAACGTTATCGCTGGGTACTGGCATGCAATCTGTTCGCCATCCTGACGGTTTCGTCCGGCCTCGGTTTCTACAACCTGTCCGTCTACATGCATGCGCTGGCGGCGCAGCGCGGGTTCTCCGTGGCGTCGATTTCGGCGGCGGTGGGATTGTTCTTCTTGACAGGTGGTGTTGCCGGGTTAGTTACAGGACGCGTTCTGCAGCGGCACGATGCGCGCCTCGTCATGCTCGTTGGGGCATTGTTTTCCGGGGCGGCCATCGCCTGCATCGGACGCGTGCAGGCCGAGTGGCAGATGTTCCTCGTGTATGCGCTGTTTGGTGTGGGCTACACGGGCGTTTCGGTATTGCCGGCCACAACGTTGATCACGCGATGGTTCGATCCGGCAAGTCGCCCTGTGGCGCTTTCGTTCTCATCGACCGGGCTCTCGTTGGGCGGGGTGATTCTCACGCCGTTGTCGGCAGCGTTGCTGGAGCGGTGGCCCATCGAACACGCCACGCCGCTGCTCGGTGGAATCTTCGCGCTGCTCATCGTGCCCATCGTCTGGTTCGGCGTGCGCTCGTTTCCCGAGGCGCCCGCGGTGGGCGCGCCGTCGCCGATGGTGCAGGGAACGGAGTTTGCGGCGGCGGTGCGGTCGCGGTTCTTCGTGTTCCTCACGCTCGCTTATCTGTTGGCGATGGGCGCGAAGGTTGGAACCATCGCGCACATGTATCCGCGAGGCGTGGCGGTTGCTACGCCGCTGCAGGCCTCGTTCGCCGTGTCTGTGCTTGCCATGATGTCGGTGATCGGACGGCTGATCGGTGGTTTCATCATCGGGCGCGTGCCGATCAAGCAGTTCGCGCTCGTCACCGTGATGGGCCAACTGTTGGGATTCGTGGTGATCGGCGCCGCGCAGAATACGACGCAACTGTTGCTCGGCGCGGGATTGTTCGGGTTCACGGTCGGCAACCTGTTGATGCTGCAGCCGTCGATGCTCGCGCAGGCGTTCGGCGTGATGGACTATCCGAAGATCTTCTCGCTGAGCCAGGCGGTGTCCACGCTCGGCATCGCGAGCGGTCCAGTGGTGCTAGGTGCCGTTACCGCCACGCATGGCTATCTGGCGGCGTTTCTGATCTTCGCGGCGCTGTCGGGAGTTGCGTTCGCGCTGATCGTGGCTGCAGGCCCGGTGCCGGAAGGCGAACCGGCGCGCTGACGAATCGCCTTGCGTGTGGTCGAAGGAACCGGTTGGTGTCGCGACACCTGAATAAGTACGAATTGAAGGACGATCGTAGATGCGATTTAACGTTGTTTTGTTGACGGCTCTGCTGATGGCGGGCAGTGCCGGCGCTGCGTTGCCGGCAACCAGCGATCTGCCCAGCCTCGCGCCGATGCTCGAACAGATCACGCCGTCGGTCGTCAACATTGCCACCTACACCACGGTCCAGGTGCGTAACCCGCTGATGGACGACCCGTTCTTCCGCCGCTTTTTCAACGTTCCCGAACAGCAGCAGCGTTATCGCCGCACGAAGGCCGCAGGCTCGGGTGTGATCGTCGATGCGCGGCAGGGATACATCGTTACCAACAACCACGTCGTGGACCGCGCCGACGAGATCACCGTGACGCTATCCGATGGGCGCGCGTTGCCCGCAAAGCTGGTGGGTACCGATGCGCAGGTGGATCTCGCCGTGTTGAAGGTCGATTCGAGAAAGCTCGCGCAAATCACGTTTGCCGATTCGAGCCGTCTGCGCGTGGGTGACTACGTGGTTGCCATCGGCAATCCGTTCGGGCTCGACCAGACGGTGACGTCGGGCATCGTCAGTGCGCTGGGCCGCAGCGGTCTCGGCATCGAAGGTTACGAGGATTTCATTCAGACCGATGCGTCGATCAACCCCGGCAACTCCGGTGGTGCGCTGGTGAATCTGCGCGGCGAACTGATCGGCATCAACACGGCGATTCTCGCGCCGGCCGGCGGTAACGTCGGCATCGGCTTTGCGATACCGAGCAACATGGTGTCGGCGATCATGGCGCAGTTGATCAAACACGGCGAAGTGCAGCGCGGTCGGCTTGGTGTTCGCGTTCAGGCGCTGAACCCGGAGCTTGCGCAGGCGTTCAACGTGAACGTCGCGGAAGGCGTCGTCGTCGTCGAAGTGGACAAGGAGAGTGCCTGCGCGAAAGCCGGCATCGCTCCGGGCGATGTCATCGTCAGAGTCAACGATCGCGACATCAAGCGCATCGTCGATTTTCACAGTCAGTCGGCGCTGTTGATGGTAGGCGATAACGTGAACATGGCCGTGTTACGCGACGGCAAGCAGCGACGCGTCAACTTCGACCTCGTCGCCGAGAGTCTCGAGCAGATCGCCGGCGAGCGAATCGACCCGCGCCTTACGGGCGTTGCGTTGCAGAACTTCCGGAGCGAAAACGATCCCACGACCGGTGCCGGCGTACTGGTAACAGACATCGGTCCCGACAGTTCGGCGCTAGAGCGCGGGTTGCGGCCGGGCGACATCATCGTGGCGCTGAACCGGAAGGCGGTACGCAGCATCGCGGAGATGAGCGATCAGCAGCCGTCGCCTAACGGGCAGATGTTGCTGCGCGTCTACCGGGCCGGCGAGTTCGGTTACATCGTGTTGCCGTAGCCGTCGACTACGGTCGCGGCCGAGCAGCGGCCGCCCGAGACGGGATCAATCGACCAGCGTGAACTGCGGTTTCACCGGTTCGGCGGCGTCGGATACGTAAACCTCGTCGATGTCGTCGATGCACTGCAGTGCTTCCGCCAGCGGAATCAATACCTTCTGCAGGGTACCCGTCTTGTCGCGATAGGCAGCCACAACCGTCGAGTCGTGTGCCTTCACGATCAGATACTTCGTACCGTTGCGCGTCAGCAGGTGTCCCGGCAACGATTCGGAAATGTTCATCTCGAAACTCCGCCTTCGATGTGTACACGTTAACGCCTCGGGCGGGCCGGAGTTGATCCCACTCGTCGTGGGCGCAGAACCGTTCGGCGCCGCGTCGTCGCTAACGGTCGATTCTCAGGTGTGAACGGTCCGAAAACGAAGAAGGCGCCGATGGGCGCCTTCTGCGTGCGAGCAAACGATGCGGATCAGGCGTCGAACATGATGACGCTGCGCGCCACTTCGCCTTTCTTCAGCGCCTGCATCGCGTCGTTCACGTCCTTCAGCTTGATGCGTCCGGAGATCATGTCGTCGAGGTGCAGTTTGCCGTTCAGGTAGAAGTCGACGAAGCGGGGCATGTCGACGCGGAAGCGGTTCGAGCCCATGTTCGAGCCCTGGATCTTACGCTCCATCAGGAATTCGGCGCCGTGCAGTTCGATCATCGTACCGACCGGAATCATGCCGATGATGGTTGCGGTGCCGCCTTTGCGCAGCATCCGGAACGCCTGCTCGGTGGTCGCCTTCAGGCCGATCGCTTCGAACGAGTAGTGCACGCCGCCGCCCGTCATTGCGATGATTTCGTTGACCGCGTCCTTCTCCTTCGCGTTCACCACGTCGGTGGCGCCGAACTTGCGCGCAAGTTCGAGCTTACTGGCCACAGCGTCCACCGCGATGATGCGGCCGGCACCGGCGATCGCCGCACCGTTGATGCACGACAGGCCAACGCCGCCGCAGCCGATGACCGCAACCGTCGCGCCCGGTTCGACCTTCGCCGTGTGGATGACAGCACCGACGCCCGTCGTCACGCCGCAACCGATCAGCGCGGCGCGGTCGAGCGGCATGTCGGGACGGATTTTCACGATCGCGTGTTCGTGGACAAGCATCTTTTCGGCGAACGACGACAGGTTCAGGAACTGGAATACCGGTTGGCCGCCGGCGGTCAGTCGCGACGGTTCGTCGGCCTTGCGGTCGAGATCGTCGCGATCGCAAAGCGACATGTGACCGGTGAGGCACGGCTCGCAGTGGCCGCAGAACGCCGACAGACACGTGATCACGTGATCGCCGGGTTTAACGTACGTAACGTCGGAACCAACCGCTTCGACGATGCCGGCCGATTCGTGGCCCAGCACCGACGGCA
Organism: Pseudomonadales bacterium; assembly: GCA_041739525.1. GTDB lineage: Bacteria > Pseudomonadota > Gammaproteobacteria > Pseudomonadales > Azotimanducaceae > DATJGR01. The sequence goes on from JBGSNQ010000071.1 coordinate 61,539, forward strand.
GCGGATACGGGTACGAGCCGTTCTGGAAGTGCAGGTCTGAATGGCACACGCCGGCGGCGACCGTTCGCACCAGCACTTCCCGTGGGCCGGGTTTGCCGTGGCTGACCTCTTCGATCACCAGCGGCTCGTTGACTTTGCGCAATACTGCTGCCTTCATCCCTCGTCCTCCATGAATTTCGTTATTGGGCGGTTCGTAATTGGGCAGTTCGTTTTCGGAAAGGGTTGCGAGTGTGCCAAAGGCGATGTCTGTTTACTACTTGAGAAGCGCACCCGAACGCGCCGGTCGGACACTCGCGCCGCCGCCGATGTGGCGTATCGAATGGCCATGCTGATCCTTGTCGGCATTGGTTCGAATCGCGGCGACTCCATCGGCATCGTGCGCGAGAGCATCGAGCGACTGCGGTCGTTCGCGAAAAGCGGGTTTCGAACATCGTCGCTCTGGCGCACGAGCCCGGTCGACTGTCCACCCGGGTCGGCCGACTTCATCAATGCGGTGGTCGCATTCGAGCCGCGCGACGGCCTTACGCCGGAAGCGATGCTCGCGGCTCTCAAGCAGCTCGAACGGGAATTTGGACGCTCCGCCGTACTGGTTCGAAATGCCCCGCGCGAACTCGACCTCGATCTGCTCGTGTACGGCGACGAAGCGCGGACGAGCGTTGAGTTCACGTTGCCACATCCACGCGCCACCGAGCGCCGGTTCGTCATGGCGCCGGCCGCGGAAATCGTCGCGGACCTGCGCTGGCCCGGCACGCGTCTCACGGTTGCCGAACTGCTCGCGCACATCGACGACAAAGAGATCGTGGAGCGCGTTCCCGATCGCCCCAACACTGCAGCGCTGATCTCGTCCGCGCGATAGCGGTCACGACCCGTGATAGCATCGCTGGAAAAAGAAGATCCGGCGGCAAAGCGGCGCCGGACGGGGCTTCAAGGATTCATGGGGAGGCAATCCGGGCATCATGCGGAGAGTGAGGCGGCTGCTTTGCTGCGTGCTCGTTGCGGGCGGTCTGCTGGCTGAGTCTGCCCACGCCTACGATCCCGATCTGCATCAGAAGTTCACGTTCATCGCGGCCAAACAGCTGAACCGCTGCCTTGAAGGTTCCTCGTTGCCGCGGCTCACCCCATTGCAGGTTCGCTACATCGCGAAGAGCGACGTCGCACAAGCGCAAGGCGGCTGGTTCGGCCAGTTCCGCTGGGGCTATTACGATCGCGCCGCACAGAGCCAGCGGAAATTGTTGTGGGTGATCGACACACGCCTGCACGATCACTTCAAGCAGCTCGAAACCGAGATGTCGAGCGCGCGCGAGATGGGCGATCAGTATTCCGACCTCGGCTACATCGCGAACTACCTGCAGAACATGACGTCACCCGCGCACGTGGTGCCGGTTTACTTCACGCGGTGGTGGCGCTTCAACCTGTCGGACCGTTTCGACGGTTATCCGCTCGACGAAGTAGCGCTCGAGAAAGCGCTGGACGTCGATTGCGCGGCGTTGCTTGCCTCGCCGGACCAACCGATAGAGGAAATCTTGCGCGACACGGCGAGCGCGACGTTGCGTGCGGTGCAGAGTCGCATCGACGCCCTGCCAGTCACGTGGCAGGCATTCTGGAAGCTGGCAGACGATCCGGAAAAATTCGGCGAATACGGACGCGCCGGCAACAATTTCGGCCGCCGCGTCGATTTCAAGTGCGGCGACACGAAGTGCGTGCTGCTCGACAAAGATCCGCTCTACGACGCGTTCGCCCTCGAACGCCACGTCGACGCGGTAAATGCAACGATGCGCGCGATGCTCTGGCTGCAGCGACGGTTGGTGAATGGCGAAGTCGTCAAACACTGACGGCGTGTTGGCGGGCCTCCGTGTGCTCGATCTCACCGGGCCTGACGGTTTGCTCACCGGACAGATCCTTGCAGACCTCGGCGCGGATGTGGTGCAAGCGGTTCCCGCATCGCGGCACAACGATTCCGTTGGCGAATACCACTGGCGCGCATACACCCGCGGTAAACGCCTGCTGGAGTTCGATCCGACCGATGCTCCCGCACTGAATTCGCTGTTGGCGGGTGCAGATGTGCTCATAGAGTCGTTGCCGAACGCCGAGGCCGAGCGGCTGTCGCTCACGCCCTCGCAGGTGGCGGTGCGGCATCCGCACCTCGTGCACGTGTCGATCACACCGTTCGGTCGAACGGGGCCGAAGGCAGACTACGCGGCCACCGATCTGACGGTTGGCGCGGCCTCGGGATACCTCTTCGTGTCCGGTGCGGCTGGTGAGACGCCGGTACGCATCTCGGTGCCGCAGGCACATGCGCATGCCGGCGCGGACGCAGCCGTGGCGGTGTTGATCGCGTTGCGCGCGAAGCGCGGCCAACACATCGATATATCGGCGCAACATTCGATGACGCTCGCGCTGTTGGGTCGCGGCCTCGACGCCGCCGTGAATCAGCCGCGCGCGGAACGCACCAGCGGCAGCGGTATGGTCGGCGCCGTACGCGTGCGTTCCATTTACCCGGTGCGCGACGGTTGGGTACTGGTGTCGGCCGGCATCGTTCCGCCGGTGGCGGCCTTCATGCGCAGGCTGATGGCGTGGGCCGCCGAGGAACAGCTCTGCGATGCCGCGCTGATCGACCAGGACTGGGGCAGCGTCGCGCCGCGCATGATGCAGGGCTCGTTCAGCGCGGCCGATTGGCAAGTGGTCGACCACGCGATCGCCGGTTTGCTCGCGTCGCGTACGAAGTCTGAAATCATGGCTCAGGCCGTCGCGCGCAAACTGTTACTGGCGCCGGTGATGCACGTCGGCGAGTTGCTCGATAGCCCGCACTTTGCCGCGCGCGGCTTCGTCGATCGAAGAGGCAAGCCGCACATTGGGCCGTTCGCCCGGTTCGAACGCAGCCCGCTGCAGCTGGCTGACGGCTCAACTGAGGTGCGCAGCGAGGATCTTCTCGGGGAATGGAACCGGCGGGCGGCGGCGGAGCAAGCGACGTCGTCGAAGCCGTTGGCCGGCCTCAAAGTGCTGGATCTTTTCTGGGTGGTGGCAGGGCCGGGGGCTACGCGCATGCTTGCCGACTACGGCGCGACGGTCATACATGTGGAGTCGCGCAACCGGCTCGACATGCTCCGCGCCGTGCCGCCCTATATAGACGCGACACCCGATCCGGAACGCACGCCCGGGTTCCACAGCACCCACGCCAACAAACTGAATCTGTCGCTCGATCTCGGCACCGCGGAAGGGCGCGCAGTGCTGGCCGATCTGATCCGCTGGGCCGATGTGTACGGCGAATCGTTCTCGCCAGGCGTAATCGATCGTATGGGTTTCGGCTACGAAGCGGCGCAACGGCTGAATCCCGGGATCATCATGGTGAGCAGCAGCCTGCTCGGCCAGAGTGGTCCGTGGCGGGAATACGCCGGCTTCGGCAACCTCGCGGGCGCGGTGTGCGGCTTCTATCAACTGGCCGGCATGCCAGACGCGCAACCGGTAGGTGCGTTCGGGCCGTACACCGATTTCATGGGCGTGCGTTACAACGCGCTCGCCATTCTTGCCGCGCTTGCACACCGCGACCGCACCGGCGAAGGGCAGTTCATCGACATGGCGCAAGCTGAAGCGGCGCTGCATTTCCTGGCGCCGGCGGCACTTGCGTATCTGGAAGCGAAGCAGGCGCCGGAAGCGCAGGGCAATCGCGATCCGTCGATGGCTCCGCACGGCGTTTATCCCGCACGTGGCACCGACCGGTGGGCGGCCATTGCGGTGCGCAGCGACGAAGAATGGCGCCGGTTGTGCCGCATCGCGCAGTTGCACGAATTCGAAGCCGATGCTGCGCTAACGACCCTGGCCGGCCGCAAGACTGCCGAAGAACGCATCGACGCCGCACTGTCGCAGTGGACGCGGCAACACGATGCCGCCGACATCGAGACCGAGTTGCAGCGCGCCGGCATCGCGGCGTACGCATTGCTCGATACGCACGAGTTGGCCAACGAACCGCAACTCGCGTCGCGCGGATTCATCCGCCGCATCGCGCATCCGCAGTTCGGCATGACCGCCATCGAGGGCAGCCGCGTGCTGATGTCGGGCGCCGAAGCGGCAGAGCCGACACTGGCAGTGAGCTATGGCTCGCACAATGCCGTGGTACTCGGCGATATTCTCGGCTACTCGGCGCAGCGCATCGCGCAGCTGGCGGAGAAAGGGGCGCTTCAATGATCGCTGCTTCAATGAACGCGGTAGTCGGGACATCGCGGCAGCTCCAGCTTGTCGCGGCAATTCTGTTGCTCGCGGCGATGGCCCATGTTCAGGCAGCGGCCGACACTGCCTGGCTCGACGATTCCAGGGCGGTTGAGGGTTTCATCGACGGCGTAGTTGCGTCGCAGATCGCATCGGATCGCGTGGTGGGTGCCACGGTGACCATCGTGCGCGACGGCGGCGTCGTGCTTTCCAAGGGATATGGCGAAGCAAACCGCGACAGCGGCAAGAAGGTGGCACCCGACACACTGTTCCGCGTCGGTTCCGTTTCGAAAGTGTTCATCTGGGTTGCCGTGATGCAGCAGGTGGCCGCGGGGCGGCTCGACCTCAACACCGACGTCAACACCTACCTCAAAGAACTGCAGATACCGGAAACGTTTCCGGAACCCATCACGCTGACCCACCTGATGACCCACACCGCCGGCTTCGAAGACAAGCCGATCATCGGCTTGTTCGCGCGCGGCCCGCAAACCGTAGGTGATTTCCACGAAAACCTGCAGACGATGATGCCGCGAAGGGTGTGGATGCCAGGGCGCCACGCGGCGTATTCGAACTACGGCGCGGCGCTTGCCGCGCACCTCGTCGAGGTCGCTTCCGGAGAGAGCTGGGACGACTACGTGGATGCTCACATACTGAAACCGCTGTTGATGATCGACACCACCACGCGACAGCCAGTGCCGAAAATACTCGAAGATCATCTCTCGAATGGCTATTGGTGGGAGAACGACCGCTACATCGACGCGCCGTTCGAGTTCGTGACTCTTCCCCCCGCCGGATCCGTTAGCAGTTCCGGCGCCGACATGGGCCGGTTCATGGCCGAGTTGCTTGCGCATGGCGATACGCCGGTGATGGCCGCTACTACCCGTGCACTGCTGTTCCAGCCGGGGTATCAGCACGATCCGCGTCTCAATCGGATGCGCCTCGGCTTGTACGAGCAGACCAGCCACGACCAGATGCTGATCGGTCACAACGGCGACACGATGGCCTTTCATTCGACAATGATGTTGTGTCCGGAGCTGAATCTCGGCGTCTTCGCGTCGTTCAACAACGAACGCGCGGAGAAATCCCGCGACGATCTGATCGAGGCATTCCTCGATCGTCTGTTCGGCGTTCCGGTTCCGCAACCGAAATCCACGCAGAGCGTGCAGGCCGAACGTTATCGAGGCTTCTATACCAGCCTGCGTTCGCCGGTGAGCGGCCACGACAAGGTGCAGTCGTTGCTGCAGACGTTCGAAGTGAGCGTCGACGGTGACGGTACGCTGATCGTGCATACAGACGAGGGTCCGCGACGGTTCGTGAAGATCGACGATGACCTGTTCGAACGGGAAGACGCGCGCGAGCGTCTGGCGTTCGCAGGCGAAGGCGCAGTGGCTACGTCGCTGTTCATCAACTCGTTACCGCCGATGGACATGGTGCGCGTCGACGAAAAACTGTCACCGCCTGTACAAAGCGCATTTCTCATCGCAGTGCTCGTTCTGTGCGCCGCCGTCTGGGTGCTGTGGCCCATCTCGTGGCTCACCCATCGCGGTCGCGTCGCCATCACCGGCGAAACGCGGGCGTCGTTACTTGCCGCGCTGACGTCTGCAGCAATCATCGGCTTCTGTTTCGTGATTGCGCAGGCGGTGTCGGGTCCGCACGACATCGTGTTCGGCATGCCGGAGCCGTTCAAGCAGGCGCTGTGGGTGCCGATCGCGTTGATACCGTTGCTGCTGCTGCAGCTGGTTTATACCTACGGTGCGTGGGTGGGGCGTTTATGGTGGGTGACGCGCAGGATTCACTACACCCTGCTGACATTCGCTGCGATTGCATTCGTCGTTTGGACGTTCTACTGGCACTTGACGGCAGTGATCGTCGAGGTATGAGGCTCCGCAGCTCGATAACGCGACTGGGTCGCTCCTCGTGAAGAATGTACTGATCTGCTGTACCAATGCCGAAGGATCGCAGCTGGAGTGGCTTGCCAAAGCGCTGCTCGACACCGGCTGGTCTGTGAGCTTCATGCACAAGGGTAGCCGCGGTGTTGCGAGCGCGAACTGCGTTATCGCCGTGTGGTCGCCGCATTCAGTGGGAGATGCGTGGCTTACCGCGCGTGCCAAAACCGCCGCAAAGCGCCGTCGGCTGGTTTCGGTTCGCCTCGGCGGGGCGCGGCCGCCTCGAGGATTGCGATCCGAACAGGTGATCGATCTTTCGGAGTGGCCCGCCCGCGGCGCCGATCGCGCCATGAACTCGTTGTTGGTGGGTGTCGATGCGGTGGCCAACGGTGTCGGGCAGAAGGCCGGTACGAGTGAAGACTCCAGAGCCTGGGTCGCAGTTGGCGTGGCCGTGCTCTTGATCGGCGGCGGCTTTGCGTTGTACCAGGCCACGTCACAGCCGAACGGTATTGCGGGCGCGCAAGGCGAACAGAACTACTCCGAGGAATCAGCGCGCGCTGCCGACCAGGCTGCGGCTGCGGCACACGCGATGGAGAAGGCCGCCGCCGGACGCGCGTCGAATGCGTCAGAAACTGGTGCTACTTCGGGCGACGGTGAACCTGCCGCGAAACCCCAGGCAGAAATGCCTGATGCGGCGCGCGTCGGCGCACAGGCGCTCAGCCAGCTCGCCGCAGTGATCGAAACCGGCAATGGCGAACTCGATACGGCGCGCCGTTCCGCCGAAGAAGCGCTGGCGCTCGATCCCCAGCAACCGCAGGCGCGCGCAACGTTGGCGGTATTGACCGGTTTGGCCGATCTGAAGTGGAACGAAGCGGTTGAGTATGCCGATTCGCTCAACGCAAGTTCCTCCGATGCGGCATTGGCCAACGTGGCACGCCGCTACCGCAGGATGGCGGGGCTGTCGAGAGATTCGATCCCGTCCGACCCCTTGGCAAGTCCGTTGTGCGCAATCAACGACGACGCGGCTTTCGTGCAGGCGATCGTCGATTTGAACGGTGCGCAGCGGGTGGCGTTGCTCAAATTCGGTTGCGTCGTCGAACGCGTCGGTAATTCGTCCGATGTGCGCACTCGATTGGGGATGGAATGACCGAACTTAGCGTGTTGCGGGAGTTCATTCGAGAGGCGAAGTTCGCCGCTGAAGACATGCGCGTGGTGGCGCTGGCAGCGGGCCTGCGATTGTCGGCGACGGAGCGCTCTGCGATCGAGGATGCGGCGACGAAATTGGTCGAACAGGTTCGCGCGCGGCGCAGCGAGCACAGCGCGCTCGACGTGTTTCTCAAGGAGTTTGGTCTCGCCAACGAGGAAGGTGTGGCGCTGATGTGCCTTGCGGAGGCGTTGCTGCGAATCCCGGATGCCGCAACGGTGGACGCGCTGATCGCCGACAAGATTCTGCCGGGCCGTTGGGCAGATCACATCGGGCACTCCGAATCGACGTTCGTGAATGCATCGACGTGGGCGCTGATGCTCACCGGTCGCGTCATCGCGCTCGACCGCTACGCTTCGCGTTCACCGACAGAGGTTCTGGGCCGGCTGGTGAATCGCGCCGGTGAACCAGTGATACGCAACGCCATGCGGCGCGCCATGCGCATTCTCGGCGGCGAGTTCGTTCTGGGTCGTGACATCGAGGAAGCGTTGCGGCGTGGCGCGTCGGAACACGGCGCCGACGGAGTGTTCTCGTTCGACATGCTCGGCGAAGGCGCGCGCACGGAGGACGACGCGCAGCGCTACTTCACGGCGTATGCCAACGCACTCGAGCGGGTTGGCCGCGCGGCAGACGGACGCGGCGTGCGCGCCGGTTCAGGCGTGTCGGTGAAGCTGTCTGCATTGCATCCGCGCTACGAGTTTTCACAACGCACACGCGTATTCGACGAACTGTATCCGCGCCTGCTGGAACTCGCGCGGCGCGCGGCGCAGTGGAACGTCGGCCTGTCGATCGACGCGGAGGAGGCCGATCGCCTCGAATTGTCGCTCGATCTGTACGAACGTCTCGCGCGTGCACCCGAGCTCGCCCGTTGGGAGGGGCTCGGTCTCGTGGTGCAGGCCTATGGCAAGCGCGCCTTGCCCGTTCTCGACTGGCTGATCGAACTGGCGGGCGACACGGGCCGCAGCTTTCCCGTGCGGCTGGTGAAAGGCGCGTACTGGGATGCGGAGATCAAGCGCGCGCAGGAAACAGGCATGCCGGATTTCCCGGTGTTCACACAGAAAGCGAATACCGATGTTGCGTACCTGGCATGTGCGGAACGACTGCTCGCTGGGCGTCCTCTCGTGTATCCGCAGTTCGCCACGCACAACGCCCACACCGTTGCGGCGGTGTTGGCAATCGCGGGCACGGCAAACCCGGAAGGGTTCGAGTTCCAGCGCCTGCACGGCATGGGCGAACTGTTGTACCGCGTTGCGGCTCAACATTTCCCCGCGTTCCCACGCGTGCGTGTTTATGCGCCGGTCGGCGGCCACCGCGATCTGCTCGCGTATCTGGTACGCAGGCTGCTCGAGAACGGCGCGAACTCGAGTTTCGTGAATCGTTTCCTCGACGCCGGCACGCCGCCGCGCGACATCGTGCGCGATCCGGTAACGGCCGTAGCACGTGGCCCCGGTCGGCATCCGCGGATTCGGTTGCCGGATGTGTTGTACGGCTCGGGACGGCGTAATTCGCGAGGGATTGATCTTGCCGATGCTGCAAGCGTTGGCGCATTGACCACGTACATCGCCCTCACCGCGCGCGAACGCTTTTGTGCGGTGTTCGCAGAGGGCAGCGCCGGGCCGACATTACTTGTGCGCAATCCGTCCAACCATAGCGACGTCGTTGGCGAGGTGCAGTACGCCACCAGTGCGGAAGTCGAAGCCGCAGTCACCACAGCGCAGGCGGCGCAACCTGGCTGGGATCGGCTCGGCGGTGCGGAGCGGGCACGTCGTCTCGTAGCGTTATCCGATCGCCTGGAAGCCGATCGCGACGTACTGATCGCGTTGCTGGTGCGTGAAGGCGGGAAGACGATTCCCGACGCAGTGGCAGAAGTGCGCGAGGCGATCGACTACTGCCGCTACTACGCAGCACTTGCTGCGGAGCAGTTCGGCGAACCGCTGCGGTTGCCGGGTCCGACGGGTGAGTCGAACGAACTGAGTCTGCACGGGCGCGGCGTGTTCGCCTGCATCAGTCCGTGGAACTTTCCGCTCGCGATATTCCTCGGCCAGATCACCGCCGCACTCGCGGCGGGCAACACTGTATTGGCGAAACCTGCGGAACAGACGCCGCTGATCGGTGCGCGCGCCGTCGCGCTCGCAATGGAGACAGGCTTGCCTGCCGGTGTGCTGCAGTTGCTGCCGGGTGACGGCGCGGTGGGTGCCGCTTTGGTCGCCCACCCGGGAATCGCAGGTGTCGCATTTACTGGAGGAACGGACACGGCTCGCGCCATCAACCGGGCGTTGGCCGCGCGCGACGGGGCCATCGTGCCTTTGATCGCGGAGACCGGCGGCCAGAATGCGATGTTCGTAGATTCCACTGCGCTCCTCGAACAACTCACCGACGATGTGATGCGCTCTGCATTCATGAGCGCGGGCCAGCGTTGTTCGGCCTTGCGGTTATTGCTGCTGCAAGACGACGTAGCGGACCGCGCGCTGGAAATGATCCGCGGCGCGATGCGAGAGCTGCGCATCGGTGATCCGACCGAACTCGCCACGGATGTGGGTCCATTGATCGAAGCAGAGGCGGTGGCGAAGTTGACGAGCTACGTTGCGTCGCTGCGCGCCGCGGGACATCGGGTCGAAACGGTTGCGTTGCCCGCGTGGTGCGCCAACGGATCGTTCATGGCGCCGCACATCGTCGAGATCGACGACATCAGTGCACTCACCGAGGAACACTTCGGCCCGGTGCTGCACGTGGCACGCTTCGCCATCGAAGAGCTCGACGCCACCATCGAATCCGTGCGGAAGCTCGGTTTCGGATTGACCATGGGTATTCACAGCCGCATCGACTCGCGCTGGCAGCACGTGGTGGAACGCTCTGCCGCGGGTAACACCTACGTGAATCGCAGCATCATCGGCGCGGTAGTGGGCGTGCAGCCGTTCGGCGGAGAAGGGCTCTCGGGCACGGGCCCGAAAGCCGGCGGCCCGCATTATCTGTTGCGGTTTGCTACGGAACGCGCGCTGTCGGTGAACACGATGGCGGGTGGCGGCAACGTCGATCTGCTGCGGGGCTGACGCGCCCTGTTTACCGGGCTTCCAGCCTACGCGTGGCTGCATCAGAAACCTGCGATGGACCTAAGCCGGATAGCTTACGATTGCATCGCGACCGGCATACACATAGATTCGGGATTCGTGTGTATGGGGCGAGCCATGGTGAAGTCCACAAAGAAGCGCACGCATGTGAGAACGAACATTGTTCTCGACGAAGGGTTGATCCGCGAGGGGCTCAAGGTCACTGGCTTGAAGACGCGTCGAGAACTCGTCGATTTCGCTTTGCGCGACCTGCTGCGTCGCGACGCGCAGCGCGGGCTGTTGAAGCTCAAGGGTGCAATCGAGTGGTCCGGCGATCTCGACACGATGCGGGGCGTGGATCGCGCATGATGCTGGTCGACACCAGCGTGTGGATCGATTTTCTTGGTGGCCGAGACACTGAACCTGTCGCGCTTCTCGACCGAGCGATTAGGGAGCGTGACGCACTGGCGCTTTGCGGTGTGGTTCTGACGGAGGTTCTGCAGGGCATTCGCGACGACGCCCAGCATCGAACGACAAAGGATCAATTGGCGCTCCTGACGTTGTTGCCGATGGATGTTCGGGTATTTCTGCTGGCGGCCGACGTCTATCGCGCGCTGCGAAAGCGTGGAATAACGATCCGCCGGACCAACGACTGCCTCATCGCGGCGGTCGCGCTGACTTTCGACGTTTCGTTGTTACACGCGGATGTCGACTTCGATCGCATCGCGCGAGTGTTTCCGCTACGCGCGGTCGAGGCGTAGTCGCGAGTTGGTTATTGTTCGAACGACGGCCCCGCAAAGGTGCGCTCCGGCGGTGCCCGGTTCTGCCCCGGCTTCGGCGCCAGTGCAATCGGCCCCGCGGTCGCGCCGCCATCCACCACCAGCGTGTGGCCGGTGATGAAACCCGACGCATCGCTTGCGAGAAACAGCGCGGCGTTCGCGATGTCTTCCGGTTGACCCGCGCGCGGATACGGCTGACCCTGCGCGAGCATTGCCTCCACCGCAGCTTTGTTACCTCCGGCAAATCCATAGAGGATCGGCGTGGAGATGCCGCCCGGCGCGATGCAGTTCACGCGAATGCGATCGCACGCGAACTCGAGCGCAGCTGAGCGGGTGAGATTCACGACACCCGCTTTCGCTGCGCTGTATGCGTGCAGGTTCGGATAACCGTCGATGCCGGCGATGGAGGCGGTGGAGATGATGGAGCCGCCGCCGGCTTCGCGCATCGGCTTCACGGCGTACTTCATACCCAGGAACACGCCGCGCAAACACACTGCTTGGGTGCGGTCCCAGTCTTCCACCGAAATTCCCTCTAACGGCCCCACTGCGCCGCCGATGCCGGCGTTGTTGAAGATGATGTCGAGCCGGCCGAACTCTTTGACTGCCCGCGCCACGAGTGCCGCAACGTCCGATTCCTGCGAAACATCGGTACGCTGGAACAGCGCCTTGTTGCCGCCTTCGGATGCGAGCGTCGCCACTTCCTCGCCGGAAGCTGCGTTCAGATCCGCGAGAACGACGTTCGCACCGTGGCGCGCGAACAGAATGGATGCGGCACGACCCATGCCGCTGGCGCCGCCGGTGATGATCGCTACTTTGCCGGTGAGGTCGTACATCACAGCACTCCCTCCCACGCGGCGCGTTCCGCATCGAACGGCGCGCGTTCCTGCGCACTCTCGCGACCGAAGATCATGGTGGCGCGTTGCTTTGCATCGTACGCGGACCATTCGCCGATGGCGGCATGTGCCGGATTACCTCCGCGCGTGAACGAAAGCCATGCGTCCATCATGTGGTGCGACAGCTGTTCCACCACCGGACCGGTGCCGGCGAACTTGTCCTGGGTCGGTGCGGTCAACGTGCCGAACATGAACGGCAGCTCCAGCGCGTGGCACGCACCGAGCGAACCACGCCGTGCCGGCGACTCGTAGACGAACAAATACATGTAAGTACGTGGCTGGTGAGGCCGCTGCGCTTCCGCGAGGCGGATCGACGGAATGCGGAACATCTCGTCCCCCTGGATTGCATCGAGCAGATCGAGATTGCTGGCCGGCAGCCGCATCGCTTCGCGCGACTTGCGATACGCGCTGACGAGATCGCTCGCCCGCGATCCAGTCTTCTTCGGCAGAAGTCGTGCTACGCGCTCCACCAGCTTGCCTTCGTCGATCGGCTCGCGCGGCGCAACGGCATTGAACAGCTTCGCTTCGTCGCGGTTGCTGCCGATGACGATTTCCACGGCGCGCGCGGCGCCGTCGGCCACTGCAGCGAGCGGATTCACCGGAACGGTTTTGCCATCCACGATCGGTGCGAACGCGAGCGTGGTGCCGGTCGCGGTCACCGCGAGCTGCGCTTTCAGCACGGCTTCGGCCGGCACGTCGAGGATCTTCTTTGCCTGCGATTCGGCAATGCCGAGTTGTTCCAGCACGCGCGCCGCGAGTTTGGTGCCAGTCTCGACCGTGCCGATGTTGTTGGCCGCGCCGCTCTGCAGAATCGCGCGCTTGAACAAGCCGCGCGCTGCAGGCATCGCAAGCAGCGTAGCGCACGCCATCGAGCCGGCCGATTCACCGGCGATGGTGACGTTGGCCGGGTCGCCGCCGAATGCGGCGATGTTGTCGCGCACCCATTCGAGCGCGGCGATCTGGTCGAGTTGCCCTGCGTTCGCAGTGGCACCCCAGCTTTCGCCGCCGTGCCCGCCCAGATACAGATAACCGAGCGCGCCGAGGCGGTAGTGGATCGTCACCACCACGATGTCGCCGCGCGTTGCAAGCAACTTGCCGTCGTACAACTCTTCCGACCCGGAGCCCAGCGTGAACCCGCCGCCGTGAATCCAGAAGAACACCGGCCGCTTGGCTCCGTCCGCCGCCGGCGTGTAAACGTTCAGGAACAGGCAGTCCTCGTCACGCGGTCCGCTGGCCGCCGTGCCGGGCATCGGACTGGTACCCTGAATCGCCGATTTGCCGAACGCGTTTGCAGCACGCACGCCGCTCCACGACGGGGCCGGCGCGGGCGCGGCGAACCGACGCGATCCGATTGGCGCAGCGGCAAACGGAATGCCGAGAAATGCCTGGTGACGATCGAACCGCATCCCCTCGACGCGGCCGTTAGTGGTGGTGACCTGTACGGCTGACGCTTGCATGCTCTTCCCCCGCAAATGAGGTCCGATTAGATCAGACCATCGGGGTGAGGTCCAAGCGAGGAGTGGCCTAACGTCGCGGAAACGGCTCCCGCCAGGCCTCGATCTCGTTCAGGCGGTCGAGCCAGCGCTGCACCACCGGGAATTCAGCCAGCGGCATGGCCGCCTGATCCGCATATGGCAGCGTGATGGCCACTGAAAAGTCGGCCACCGTGATGCCGTCGCCTACCAGCCACTTCCGGTTCGCGAGGTGCTCGCTCAACACCGCGGCATAGCGGCGGAATTCGCTCTGCGCTTCCGCTATGGCCGCTGTGTCCGGTTCACCGATGCCGAAGCGCCGTTTCACGATGTTCTCGAAGTACAGCGTGCCGGCGTGCCGATAGAAGTGCTGCGCGTTCCAGCTGAACCAGCGAATGACGTCGATCTGCCGCAGGTCGCTCGGCCACAGGTCCGAACCCGCCTTCTTCGCGAGATAACACATCACCGCGTCGGCTTCCCACACCACGCGCGCGCCGTCGATCAACGTAGGCACTTTTCCGTTCGCGTTCAGCGCGAGGTAGTCCGGGTGCTGCTGATCGCCCTTCAGCAGGTCGAGATACTTGAACTCCACCGGCGAACGCAGGTAGCGCGCAACCGCGCAGGCTTTTCGCGATGAGAGAATGTCCGAGTAGTACAGCTGCATGATGAACCTCAACCGTAAGTGGGGCGTTGCGGCCAGCCCGCGGGAGAGTCTTCGAACTCCTGCTGACGACCGTACGGAGTGGTGTCGAGCAGCGCGAACGAGTTGCTCAGCCCTTCAACGCCGCGCGCATACGTGGAATAGCTGTGGAACACACTGTCGTCCACGCGGAAGAACACGCTGAGCCCCTGGCTTTCGCCGGCACCGAAGCGTGTTTCGCCGAGCTTCTGCAGCTCCGCCTTCGTGCGAAAGTTGTGCTCGAACGGCGCCACGGATTCATCGAACGTCACGTGGAAGTCGTAGTTGAAGCTGCTGCCGTACGACGAATACCACGGTACGTTCCAGCCGCGCTTCGCCTTGTAACGCTCGAGCTTCGCGCTGGGTGCGCGCGAGATCAGCGCGAACGTCGTGTCGCGCGTATCGAGATACGCGAGGTTACCGATCGCGTTGACGAAGCCGGTACAGCTTGGGCAACCGTCCTCCCACGCGGGATCGAACATGAAGTGGTAGACGATGAGTTGCCTGCGGCCTTCGAACAGTTCGAGCAACGTCTTGTCGCCGCCGGGTGAGCCGAAGACGTACGGCCTGTCGATGCGCACCATCGGCAGGCGGCGGCGCTTCGCGTTCACCGCGTCGCGATGGCGCGTGAGTTCCTTCTCTTCGGCAAGCAGCTGTTTGCGGGCTGCGAGCCACGCCTCGTGCGAAGCGATCGGCGGGTGGGCGATTTTTTCGGTCATGGCGTACTCCACGTGTTCACAACCTGAGACGTTCGATGCTGCGCCATTTCGACACCGCCTCGCCAGGGAACTACAGGACCTTGGCGTATCGTCGGATGCCGGGCGCACCGACAGCGGCTTCGAATTCGTCAGAACACTGGTCACCGGCGTGTCCGAAGCCTGCGTTTGCGTACGCGCGTGCGGCCGGATCGTTGCCGATGAGGAACGTAATCTGCGCTTCACGCATGCCGAGGCGTTCGCCTTCGGGCAGCGCGTGTCGAATGAGATCGACCGCCAGGAATGCGAGGCACTCGGATTCAGAACGTTTCAACGCGATGTCGAACCAGCCGCGCGGGATATGCGATCGGGCGGCGGTGAGCATCGCCCAGGCGAGGAACGGCGCGTCGTCCGGTTCTGCGGGACGAATGCGCTCGGTCATGTCAGCTGCGTGCCTCAAGGCGAAACGGATACGACTTCACCACCGGCATGTTCATCCTGCGCATGAAAGCGTCGAAGCGCGGATCGCCGCACAGGGTCTTGAACAGCGGTTCGCCGACGATTTCGAGCAGCCCGGTATTCTTCTGCTCGTACGCTTTCTCGAGCCACTCGAATGCGCGGTCGAGGTCACCGCGAACTACGTACATCTGGGCGATCGCATACGCATTGATGTCGCCGAATTGCTCGATTGCTTCTTTGAGCGCCGCATCCGCTTCCTCCTCGCGCCCCTGCAACCAGTAAATGTTCGGCCGAAAGTACTGAAGGATCGTGGGATCGGTCTCTTTCTCCAGCGCGGCGGAGGCAGCTTCGATGTCGCCCTTCTGCAGGGGGATTCGCGCCGCATACATGCGTGTCCATTGGAAGTTGGGCTCCACCTCCATGAGCTTTCGATACGCGGCCGCGGCGTCGTCGAAGCGGCCCGCACCGTAGTACGTATTCGCAAGCGTCCACAGCAGCCACGACGACAACGGATCGCGCTTCAGCCCCGTTTGAATCAGCTTCTCCGATTCGTCCCACCGCCCCAGCGCATTCTCGTGAACAGCGGCAAGCTGCAAGGTGATCGGATCCGTGGGGTCGATTGCGAGCGCGAGTTTCCGTTCGCGTTGCGCCGCTGACCAGTCCCAGTCGAGCATCACGTTCAGATGTTCGAGCAGCGCGTGTGCCTCGGCTATGTCGGGGCTCAGGTCCAGCGCGTGCAATGCGAGCTCTCTCGCGCGCGGATATCCGTCGTTCCATTTGATCAACGCGTTGTCGACCTTGCCCGAGTTCATGTAGGCGAGCAGCGACCACGCGAGTCCGTAGTTCGGATCGCGGTCGATCGCTTCCTGCGCATAGCGCACGGCATCGTCGAAAGACGTAGCTGTGTTTTGGAAGCTGGCGTTGTTCGCCTTCAACAGCAATTCGTACGCCTCCAGGTTCTGCGTACCCCCTTTGCGGCGGCTGAGCTCACCACCTTTCATGCGGATCTGTAGCGCCTGTGCCACCGCGTTGGCGATCTCGTCTTGCACCACGAACAGATCGCTCAGTTCGCGATCGAACGTTTCCGACCAGACATGGAAGCCGTTGTCGGCGCGAATGAGCTGCGCCGTAACGCGCAAGTGATCGCCCGATCGCCTGACGCTGCCTTCCAGCACGTGTGCAACGTCGAGCTCGCGCGCGATTTCGGACACCTTTGTGCCTTTCCCTTTGAAATGGAACGATGATGTACGCGCAGCAACGAGGAGGTCGGGCGCATTTGCCAGCAGGTTGATGATCTCTTCCGACATGCCGTCGGCGAGATATTCCTGATCGTGGTTCTCGCTCATGTCGACAAACGGCAGAACAGCGATGGATTGATCCGCTTGTGAAACGGCATGCGGAGTGATCCCCGATGGAATGGTTCCGGTTGTGCGGTCTGGGTCGGCTGAGCTCACCAACCCGCGCACGAGTAATCCGGTTAGCACCAGAACGACAATGCCGATTGCGGCGACAATCGCACCACGTTTGTGCCGAACCCGTAGTGCTTCTCGTGGTGCCGATTCTTCACGCGCCTCGCCCGAGACGAACACCTGAACAGTGGCGGCGAGCTCTGCCATGACGGCGTTGCGGTCGCTGGCCTTTCCCAATCGCAACGATTGCACCTGACGAAAGCCGAGAGGCGCCTCTGCGTCGTCGAGACAAATGGGGATGAGCTTTTGGCGATCGCGCCCGTAAGCACCTTCGTCGCGCACCCAGGCCGATTGTTGGGAAGCGTCTGACCACAACACGACGACCACTCGCGCGGCCGCAATCTCACGCTCGATTTCGAAAGCGAAATCGCTGCCCGCGCGAATCTCCCGGTCCCACCACACCGAAAAGCCGGCCTGCTCGAGCGAATGCGCCACTTCTGCGGCAACGGGCCGATCGCTTCGTGCATACGATAGAAATACGTCGGCCAGCGGACGAACCTCCTGCGGTTGAGGGGCGAGTATGAACGCGCAGTCATCATCGCGTCACATCGCGCGGCTAGGGTCGGCCGGCACGGCGCTTGTGTCCGCGCCGGCAATCAAGGAGACCAACAATGCGAATCAGACCCCTTGTCGCGGCGATCGTCGCCACGACCGTATCGATCAGCGTCGCCGGAGACTGCAAGAACACCGTCGGCTTCACCAAACAATGGACGTACGCGCACGGCGTCACAACGCCGGGACAGGTCTCGGAAATCCCGGCATTCGACCGCAAGACGGACACTATCTGGGTGGCCGGCGTCGTCGGGGTGGACATCCTCGACGCGGAGACCGGCACTCTGGTCGATCACATCGACGTCACGCCGTTCGGCGCGGTCAACAGCGTGGCGATTCACAACGGCGTTGCCGCGCTCGCCGTCGAAGCCGCCCCTGACCGCACCCAGCCCGGTCATGTGCTCTTCTACAAGACGCGTAAGGTCGAAGCCGGTCCGTTTGCCACCGTCGAGGTGGGTTCATTGCCCGACATGCTCACGTTCACGCACGACGGTTCGAAATTGCTGGTCGCCAACGAGGCAACCCCGAACGCGGTGGCGGATACCAACTATGCGCTGCCCGATCCGGTGGGCAGCGTCAGCGTAATCGACGTGGAGCACTATACCGTTGTCGCCACCGCGACCTTCGACCAGGTTCCGAGAACCGGAAGTGAGCTGCGCACCGATTTCACGCCCACTGGCAGCACGTCGTTCGACATGGACTTCGAGCCGGAATACATCGCCGTCGACGATGACGACGAGCGCGCCTACGTCACGTTGCAGGAAGCGAATGCGATTGCCGTGCTCGACCTGCGAACCAACGAGTTCACGAAGGTGATAGGTCTGGGCGCGAAAGACTTCAGCAGGCCCGGCAACGAGATCGATTCGATCGACAACGACTCGAAGATCTCGTTCCAGAGTGTTGCTGCTAAAGGTCTCTACCTACCGGATTCGATCGCGACGTACGAATCAAGAGGCAAGACTTATCTGGTGATGGCGAACGAGGGCGATTTCCGCGAAGACAACGTCGATCGCGGTACGACTGGCGCGCCGGCGACGTCGCCGCTCAATCGTCTGCGTGTTGCCACACCGCCATCGGCCACACCGAGCTTCTACGCCGCAGGCGCGCGGTCGTTCTCGATCCGCGATACCAGCGGCAACATCGTTTTCGACAGCGGCAGCACGCTCGATCGGGAAGCCGCCAAGCGAAACATCTACGACGACGGTCGCAGCCGCGACAAAGGCGTTGAGCCGGAAGGCGTTGCATTGATCGACTATCGAGGCCGCACGTACGCGTTCATCGGCCTCGAACGGACGCTGCAGGCCGCGGTTGCGGTGTTCGACATCACGAATCCGAAGAATGTCAGGTTCGTCGACATGATCGTTACGAGCACCGATCGCGCACCGGAAGGACTGGTGGCGTTCCAACATCGCGGCACGTTCTATGTCGCGATCGCGAACGAGACGGCCGGCGCGAACGGCACCAGCAACACGACGCTGTACGCGCTCGAGTGAGGTGGTGCGCTGGTTGAGGTGCGTGCACCACCTGATCACGCCCGGTCAGGCGATGCGGAATCCTTCTTTCGCCGCCGCCGCGTTCAACCGCTCGTCCAGGCTAACCAGTTCGAGCGTCGGTGGATCGCGTTCCGCTGCGATTGTCGCTGCAGCAAGCTGAAGTGCGTCCGCGGCCCGCAATGCGTGCACGCGCAGCATACGTTCTGCCACGCTTCGCACGGCGTTGGTAGGCAACACCTCGTGCCATTGCTCGGCCAGCGTGCGCAAACGGTTGCTCGCTGCCGCGAAGTCGTCAGCCGACATGGCTCCTTCGCGAAGTTGTCGCGCCAGTGCCGAAACGCACTCCACCGGCGTGGCCCACCACACCAGCATCGTGTCGTCTTCCTCGAGTTCTGCGAGACTCCGCCGGTGCCGCGGCTCATCCACCAGCAACGCAACCACCGCGGATGAATCCCAGAACTTCATCGATCTTCCCGTCGCTCCTCGAGCAACGCATCCACGACGCTGTGCTTCACTTTGGGCGCCTTCGTTCCCGCGAGCGCCGAGCGCGGCCGCCCGGTTCGGGAGCGTCGCACCGCACCTGACTGCTCTAGGCGAGCCAGGCGCCCTTCTGGACGTTCGTTCGGTTTCACACGCTCCAGCATGGCGATAGGTTCGTTTCGGTCGAGCACGAGTACAGTCTCGCCGTTGCGCACCTTCTTCAGGTAAGCGCTCAGGCTGTTTTTCAATTGAGATATCGTCACTTGCAACATAAGGCTATGTTAGCCATGACGAGTGAGCCATTCAAGGCGGGAGATGAGCGTGATGAACAAACGCGTGCGGCTGTGGACGGTAACCGCCGTTGTCTACGTACTCTTCACGTGGTGGTACACGAATCTGTCCGGGCCGCTCACGCGGGCGGAGGTGGATCACTACGTGACGTTGCTCGAACAGCAAGGCGGCACGCCAGAGCGCATCGCACAGATACGTCGCTTTCTGGAAGCAGACACAGGGCGGCAGTTCATTATGGTGAACCTGATCGACATGGCGGATGCACCGCCGCAGGTTCCGGGCGCATCGCCCGATGCCACCGCAGAAGATCTGCTCGACGTGTACATGGAGCACATGTATCGCGAGCTCTTCGAGCGCGCGTGTCATCCCGTGTTCGTCGGCGACTCAGTATTCGAACCGCTCGATGTGATCGGTGTGGAAAAAGCAGAGCCTTGGCCGCGTACGGCGTTGATGCGCTATCGAAGCCGGCGCGACATGATCGACATCGCAACGAACCCGGCTTTCCGCGAGCGCCATGCGTTCAAGATTGCGGCGTTCGACAGGACGATCGCATATCCGGTCGAAACGGTTCTGTATTTGAGCGATGCGCGATTACTGGGCTTCGTGCTGCTGCTCGCGACGGTGGCAACAGCGGACCTCATCATGTTCAGCCGGCGCTGACGGCATGCTTAAACCGCCTAGCTGCGCTCCGTCGCCTCGCCCACAGTAACGTGTTTGGGCTCATGCTCCCCAGAGAGTCGCTCGAACACGATCCCTGTGTACCCTTCGTTCGCCACGTCCGTAATCGTCTGCCGGAACTTTGGCGAGCCGCCGTTGTAAACAAAATACCGAATCCGTCCCTGCTCGTGCCCCTCAACGTTCGAGTTGTACCCTGTAAACCAACCCTTCGCCTTGCGCATCAGCACCGTCTGATACATCTGCGCAACGTGGTCGCTCCACTGCTGCTCCGCTTCGTGCGTCGCTTCCATGCGCGTGTAGCCGCGTTCGCGCACGTAGTTCAGCAGGTTCGTCGTCCACTCCACACCCACTTCGATGCCGCGCGGATAGTTCGTCGACGCGGATCCACTCTGCGGCCCCGCAACCGTCAGCAGATTCGGAAACCCATGAATCTGCATACCTAGATACGTGATCGGCCCATCACGCCATTTGTCCCGCAGCTTCTCGCCGTTCACACCTTCGAAATCGATTCTGTCGTAAGCGCCGGTGATCGCGTCGAACCCGGTTGCGTACACGATGAGATCGAATTCGTACTCACGTTCACTCGTGCGAATGCCTGTCGGAGTCACGCACTCGATCGGCGTCTCGGCGATGTCCACGAGATGCACGTGCGGCTTGTTGTACGCCTCGTAGTACTTTGTCTCGAGTGGAACGCGCTGCACGCCGAAGCCGTGGTCCTTCGGAATCAGCTTCTCTGCGACAACGGGATCCTTCACGCGCTGCCGAATGCGGTTCGCGATGTACTCGGAGAACGCCGCGTTCGCCTTCTCGTCCGTGAAGATCTCGCGGAAATTGCTGAGCCAGATGCCGAAGCCGGGTTCGCCGTACAGCTTGTCCCACAGCTTCACGCGTTCTTCGCGCGACACTTCCCAGAAGCCGCGGCGATCGGGCTCGTGTTCGAAACCGCCGGGCGTGCGCAGGCACGTGGCGAAGATCTCGTCGTAGCGTGCGCGGATGGCGGCCATCTCTTCGTCGGAGATCGGGCCGTTGTTGAGCGGCGCGCACCAGTTCGGGCGGCGTTGGAAAACCGTTAGATCGCCCACCATGTCGGAGAGAGCGGCGATCACCTGCACGCCCGTGGCGCCGGTGCCGACAACGGCCACGCGCTTGCCTTTGAGTTCCACTGGTTCCTGTGGCCAGTAATAGGTGTGGAACGACGGGCCTTCGAAGGTTTCCATGCCCGGAATGCGTGGCGGCGTCGGTGTGGAGAGCAAACCCAGCGCGGTGACGATGAAGCGCGTGGTGAGTTCACGACCGTTCTGCAAGCTAACGCGCCACAGGTTGTTCGCTTCGTCGAACTTCGCGTGGCTGACAACACAGTTGAACTGCATGTGTTTCTTCAGATCGAACTTGTCGGCCACGTAGTTGAGATAGCGCAGGTTCTCGGGTTGACCGGAGAAGCGTTCCTTCCAGTGCCATTCGTTCAAGAGTTCCTTCGAGAACGAAAAGCCGTACGTGTAGCTTTCGGAATCGAAACGGCAGCCCGGATAACGATTGTGATACCACGTGCCGCCCAGGCCGGCTGCTGCTTCGAGCACGGTCACGTTTACGCCCAGCTGCAGCAGCCGATACAGCTGATAGATGCCGGCCACGCCGGCGCCGAAGACGATCACTTCGTATTGCGGATCAGTAACCACGCCTCGGTTCGCTTGTTGGTTCATCTCGTGTTTCTCCTTATGACCACACGGCACGAATGCGCACGGCTTCCGCGCGGCCCTGTTTGAAGCCGGCTTCCATCGCCGGAAGTTGTCGCGACGCATCCATCAGGTTCATGCCGAACGCCTCGAGCGACGCAGAGTCCGGCGCGATGAACTCCACGTGCGATCCACCGCGGCGCAGATGTTTGAGTTCAGGATCGATGCGCGCCGCCATGAAGCTCGCGGCGCCGGCTGGAATGACTGCAACTGCGATGACGCGCTCGTACCCCTCGGCGAGATCGAAGTTCGTGGCGGAGCGCATGCCGCCGTCCACGTAGCGGCGGCCATTGATGGTTATCGGCGGGAAGAGGCCGGGCACGGAGCAACTCGACGCGACGCCGCGCGCGAGATTGGTCTTCGTATTGTGATCGTGCACCACGAAGCGGCCGTCGAGTGCGTCCACCGCGGTGCACGAGTACTTCGCGGGCCACGGTGTGTCTGCGACGGAGGCGAAAAAGCCGATGCACGCCTCTTCGGGCACTGTTTGCGCGCCAAGCGCGAACGCGCCGATCTCGGCGCGCAGCTTCAGCGCCTCCGCTTCGTCCTTCGGCACGCGCATCATGAATTCCATCAGCTTCGTGAGGTCGGGCACCGGCAGTGCGCTCGCGCCCGACGGATTCTCAGTGCGTGCCCGCGCGCCTTCGGACAGACGCGTACGCATCTCGGCGGGCGCGCGGCCCGACGCCAACTCCGCGCCCACGAACGATCCTGCGGACGTGCCGACAATCTTGTCTGCATTGCGAAGATCGATGCCTTCGTCGGCGAGACCCGCGGCAAGCCCGGTTTCCCACGCGATGCCCACGCTGCCGCCGCCGCCCAACACCAGTGCTCGCTTCGACATGGCTTCTCTCGCTTCGTCTGATTAGGTCGGATGTTACGCCGCCCGGGCACCGAAAAGAGCAGGGGTTTCCGTCGTTGCCGAGGAGGGCCATCGTCTTGGCAGGCTGGTATCCGGCCGGCTTAAGTGAGTCCGCAAAACTGCTGAAGGCTCTGCACTTGACCTGCCGGCCGAAACGCAGCTGCCGAGCGCGAATGGCAAGGAGACCGTGGCGACGGTGTAGAGGCGACGTGTCCTATGGACCCGACGCAATGTCGCATGACTTACGTGGTTTGCGGGCGTTTGCAGTGCGTCGTCCGCCGTACTCAGGTCCACATTCGTTGGATGCCAACCGTACTTCGCATCGGTCCGTACCGCTTCTTCTTCTACTCGAGCGACGGCAATGAGCCGCAGCACATTCATGTCGAGCGAGACGCATCGCTGGCGAAGTTCTGGTTGGATCCCGTTAGGCTCGAGTACAGCATTGGGCTATCGGCGCCCGAGATCCGACGCTTTGGGCGTATTATCGTCGGTCAGCGGCAGGTCCTCCTGAGGCACTGGGATGAGTACTTCGGTCGATAGCCATCATCATCCGACTGCGGTCCGAGTTGAGATCCGCGAAAGCGAGCTGGTGGTCGAACTCAACGACGCACGCACGCTCATCGTGCCGCTGGCATGGTATCCGCGACTCGAGCATGCGACGCATGAAGAGCGCGCGGGGTGGGTACTCATCGGCGAAGGTCGCGGGATCCATTGGGATGCGATCGACGAGGATGTCAGCATCGACGCGCTGATCGCTGGCCGAGCCTCGCGCGAATCTCTGGCGTCCCTCCAGCGCTGGCTCGCGGCACGACGCGCTCGTTAGGTTCGAGCGTCATACGGTGGTTCCGGCTCTGCCACGGCCAGCAAAGGCGAGAAGACGTGGCGCCAGCTTCCATCAAGCGGATAGATCTCGTCCGCCCGAAGCCAGACATGTGCACCGGATGTTTCGCCTTGCTCGTATGCCCAACGCGCGATGAACTCCGAGCGTCGAAGATCGTGGATCAGTCCTGCACCGGATAGCGCGCAGCCGAGTTCGTCGCCGCGCTGGAGGTTCTGCTCGCGCCAGTGAACGAGATGGTCGTAGTGCGCAAGGTAGTCTCTCTTGGATGCGTTGCAGCCGGTGTGCGCGAACACGAAGTTGTGACCGAGGTCCAGCGGATAGCGCGTCCATGCTACGAAGTGATCTGCGGCGCCCTCGTCGCGTACTTCACGTTCGCAATAGAAGCAGCGCGCGCTCTGATATTCGCGCAGCACGCGGCGATGGCCCTCCAGGTTCTGGCGTTCCGTGCCGAAGAGAAACGCTTGAAGGTCGTTAGACGCGCCCAACAAATCACGATTGGCGTCTATGCGCCGAATCTGGTCTACCCAATGTCCGCGAATCAGATGAGTGATCAACCCGTGGAACGACCGCAATGTGTCGGCCACGCCGGAGCGCAGCACAATGGAATCGTTGGCAAAGTCGGCTTTTCGATAGAGAAACTCGTCTGCTTCACGACCGACGCTCTGCAGCTTCCAAAGCGGCATCTGCTTCACTGTCGTTGCGACCTTGCGAACAAGCCGCGTCCACAGCGCCGCGTTGTCCCGACATGCCGCGAGGCTCCCATTCGACGCGAAGCGCGCCTCCACGATGGCACTCACAATGGCCGCTTGCTGGCCGGTGTTCTGGCGCAGAATTCCGGCGTTCGCTCCGTCAGCGAAAGGGGCGGTTTGCCGCCAATAGTAGAGGATCACCTTTTGCGCGATCTCGCGGAGCGGCAGGCGCAAGGTGCCGTCGTGTGCGGAAGCCTGTTCGACGCTGAGGTCTGCCAGCGCCTGAAGGAGCGCGAGCTTATATGTCGCCGCGAATCCACCTTCCTCCAGGATTCGTTGTATGCGGCGCAGGATGTCGAGTTGAGAAGTCGCCGTCATGTTTCGCGCCGAAGTGGCTGGGGCGCGCGATCGGCGGCGCCCGCGCGACCACAGTTCAAGTTGGTCGAATGCGGATGGTGCGTGCCCGTCGGCGCGGAATCAAACGTTGGAGCCGAAAGGCGCGCTGCATTCGCACGTTCGAACCTGCGGCGCTATCGTGGCGCGGCCGTCCTGAGCAAATCCGGATGACCGATCGGTTCAATCAGTAAATGTCCGGCAACGACATGCCGCGTTTTACCGGCATCGCGACCATGTTCCGGCTAGCGTGCGGATCTTTCGCCGTGCGATCGAAGAAGGCGTGGTGGACACCAGCGGCAACACGGCGTTGCTTGCGGCAAACTTCGTGTTCGAAATGATGTGCAGCTTGCCGGGCTGCAAACGGCGCTAAGGCCGCCGGCTTTGCCTACTTGCCGATCAGGCCTTCTTCCTGCAGCGCCTTCGCAACGTCGGTGGCGAGTTTGCGGATCACCTTGTCGACGTCACGCGGGTTGGTGGTGCGGCTCTGCGAACCCCACACGAGTTTGTTCTGCCTGAACGAATAGATCAGCGTTTCGATCGTGACGATGGTGTTCGTGCGAATGTCGACGCCGGTCGCCTGCATCCCCCACGGCGATCCCCAGCCGTGGCCGTAGTAGCCCCCCCAGTACGAACCGTACGGGCCGCCGGGGTAAGAGGTCGGAGTAGAGACCACCTCTTTGCTGACGTCGATGGGCCGCATCACTACTACGCCTGCCATGCCGGCTTTTTCGAGCGCCTTCCTGGCCTCCTCTTCGCTCTTCGGCCGTGCGTCCGGAAATATCTGATACATCGGCACGCCCTGCGCGCCGTGCGCGGTAATCTCGCGTGCGAGTGCGTCTTCCGCGGCGCGCCGTCCGGCTTCGTTGCGCATCATCACCACCGCGGCAACTCTCGCACCCGAGAGCTCGAATGGTTGGGCATCGGGCGCCTTCCAGGTGGATTCGAAAGCCGATGTGCAGCCGCCGAGCGCAAGTATCGCGACGGCAAGAACGATCAATCGATTCGGGATCATTTGCTTAGGTCCTCGGTTTCGTCATTAGGTGCGCGCGAATGCGCAGAGCTTGTTGCCGTCGGGATCGCGCAGGTAAGCAAGGTACATACCGTCGCTGCGCGGGCCTGGCGGGTCTTCGCAAGTAGTGCCGCCGTTCGCGATGCCCGCCGCATGCCACGCGTTGGCGTGCTCGGGCGATTGTGCGGTAAAGCCGATAGTACCGCCGTTGGCCGCCGATGCCGGCTTACCGTTGATCGGCTTGGTGATTGCGAACACGCCGCCCGGGCTCATGTAGAAGTAGCGTTCCTTGTTGGCCACGCCGGGGCCGATGCCGATTGCGCCGAATACGGCGTCGTAGAACTTCTTCGACTTGTCGAGATTGTTGACACCTACCATCACGTGGCTGAACACGACGAACTCCTTGGGTGGACTCGCGAAAGGTGCTGATTATGCCCGACCCGCAACGATTCCACAGGAGCGCCACACTCTTCAGGCGTCACACGCGCTCCAGCGCCTGAGCAAAGTCGGCGACGAGGTCGTTCGCGCTTTCGATGCCGATCGACACGCGCACCAGATTGTCGGTGATACGGAGCTGTTCGCGGCGCGCCGCCGGCACGCTCAAGTGCGTCATCGACGCAGGATGCGACGCGAGGCTCTCGGTGCCGCCCAGACTCACGGCCAGCTTTACCAGCTGCAGATTGTCGAGCATTCGAAACGCTTCGGCCTCGCCGCCCTTCACCAGCACCGAAAACGTGGAACCAGCGCCGGAGCAGTGCTCGGCATAGATGCGCCCCTGTTCGCTCGTTGGTCCCAGAAAGCCGAGATAGCCCACGCGTTCGATCTTCGGGTGCGAGCGCAGAAACTCGCATACGATGCGCGCGTTCTGTTCGGCGCGCTCCATCCGCAGTGCCACGGTTTCGAGAGAGCGCAGCAGCATCCACGAGGTATGCGGATCGCTGATCGTGCCGATGGTGTTGCGCAGCGCCAGTATCGGAAGCAGTGCCACTTTGCTGCCGACCACGCCGCCGGCAACCAGGTCGCTATGCCCCCCGACATACTTGGTGAGCGAGTACAGCGACACGTCGGCGCCGTTCTTGATTGGCTGCTGGAACACCGGTCCCAGAAACGTGTTGTCCACCATGATCAGCGGTTTGTTTGCGGGATCGCCCGCATACAGTTCGTCGCGCAAGCGCACGATGCCGGCGATGTCGACGAGTTCGTTCGTCGGGTTCGCCGGACTTTCGAGGTAGATCACCGCGATGCGGCGTTTTGCGCGTGACGTTTCGATCAGCGCGCGAACGTCCGCAAGCGGCGCACCCGCGGCGAAGTTCGCGAACTCGACGCCGAGGCGGCCGAACACCGCGTCGATCAATTTTTCGGTGGCCGCATACAACGGGCCGGAGTGAAGGATCATCTCGCCGGTGCGCACGTGCGCGAGCAGCGCGGTGCTGATCGCCGACATGCCGGTGGAGAACACGGCAGCTTCCTCGGCGCCTTCCCACAATGCGAGTCGATCCTCGAGGATCTCCTGGTCGGGTCCGTTGAAGCGGCCGTAGATCAGCCCTTCGGGGCCGCCGGAACGTTTGCCGGTGATGCCCTCGAAGAAGCGTTTGCCGTCTGCGCAGCTGTCGAATACGAACGTCGAAGTCAGGAAAATCGGCGGTTTCAGCGAGCCTTGCGAGAGCCTGGGATCGTAGCCGTAACCCATCATCAGCGACTGCGGCGAAAGCGGATGTAGCCCAAGCTTCGTCGTGCGCGGATCTCTCATCGGAATCTCCGGATGTGAGGACGCTTTCAGTGTACGGCTTCGTCACTTGAATGAGCCAAGCGTGGCGGGCGATCATCCGTCACCGGAAATTTTAAAACCCATCCCAATTTGTAACGGATTCCACTATGAGTAACGAGCGGAGCAACGAACGCGCCCGACTGCACAACCTGTTCCCCGATCTCGACTTCGATCCGCAGGAATTGCGTGAAAAGTACCGGCACGAGCGCGACAAGCGCGTGCGCGACGACGGCGACAACCAGTACATCGAAGCCGCGTCGCAATTCGCGCACTATGCCGAAGACGATCCGTACGCAGAGCCGATGGAGCGTGCCCCGCTCGATCTCGATATCGACGTGGCGGTGATCGGTGCCGGCTTCAGCGGCCTGATGGCCGGTGCGCGCCTC
Source organism: Pseudomonadales bacterium (assembly GCA_041739525.1). GTDB lineage: Bacteria > Pseudomonadota > Gammaproteobacteria > Pseudomonadales > Azotimanducaceae > DATJGR01. Next base: position 89,503 of record JBGSNQ010000071.1, read on the forward strand.
AAGGAACGTGGTGTCACGAACTTCCGCATCATCGAATCGGGTGCCGATTTCGGCGGCACGTGGTACTGGAACCGCTATCCCGGTGCGCAATGCGACATCGAATCGTATTGCTACCTGCCGCTGCTCGAAGAAACGGGCTACATGCCGAAGGAGAAGTACTCGTTCGCGCCCGAGATCTTCCAGCACACACGGCGCGTCGGCGAATACTTTGGACTGTACGACAACGCGATCTTCCAGACGCGCGTCACCGAAGTGAAATGGCTGGAGGACAAACGTTGCTGGCAGGTGTCGACGAATCGCAACGACCGCATCCACGCGCAGTTCGTCATTCAGGCGACCGGCCCCGCGAACCGGCCGAAGTTGCCGGGCATTCCGGGCATCACCGATTTCAAAGGCCACACGTTCCACACGTCGCGCTGGGATTACGACTACACCGGCGGTGATCACCACGGCGGGCTGACGAAGTTGCGCGACAAACGCGTAGCGATCATCGGCACCGGTGCCACCGCGATTCAGTGTGTGCCGTTCGTCGGCGAGTTTGCGAAACAGTTGTACGTGTTCCAGCGCACGCCGTCCTCGGTGGACCTGCGCGGCAACAAACAAACCGATGAAACGTGGTATCGCCAGCAGGGTCCGGGCTGGCAGCGCGCGCGTCGCGAGAACTTCGCCGCGGTGCTCACCGGACAGAACTTCGGTGAAGACCTCGTTGCCGACGGTTGGACCGACATCGCGCGGCGCATCGGTATTTCGTTGATGAATCGCGGCAAGGACTCGGGCGATCTCGACATGGAGGAGATCATGCTGCGCGCCGAAATTGCCGACTTTCAGAAAATGAACGAGATCCGCGGGCGCGTGGATTCCACGGTTTCGAAAGAGGATGCGGCCGAAGCGCTGAAGCCGTGGTATCGGCAATTCTGTAAGCGACCCACGTTCAACGACGAATACCTCGCCACGTTCAATCGCCCCAACGTGAAACTGGTAGATGTATCCGACGCAAAAGGCGTGGAGCGGATCACCGAGCACGCGGTTGTTGCGAACGGCGTTGCGTACGAAGTGGACTGCATCATCTATGCGACCGGTTTCGAGATCACCACGTCGGCGCATCGCCGTGTGGATTTCGACACGATCGGGCGCAACGGCGAGTCGCTGTACGACCACTGGAAAGACGGCTATCGCACGCTGCACGGGCTAACGAGCCACGGCTTTCCGAACTGGTTCACCATCGGCATCAACCAGAACGGTTTGTCGCCGAACATGACGGCGATGTTCGATGATCAGGCGGTGCACGTGGCGTACATCGTCGATACCGTGAAGAAGCGCGGCAAACGGACGGTCGAAGCAACCGCCGAAGCGGAAGACGCGTGGGTGAAACAGATCGTAGCGCTGGCCGGCTTCGGCGCGCAGGCGTTCCTCGAACAGTGCACGCCCGGTTACTACAACCGCGAAGGCAAAGGCAGTGGCGGCAACATGCAGAACTCGCCGTACGCACCCGGCATCAACGCATTCAACGCGCTGTTGAAAGACTGGCGCGACGCCGACGCGCTGGATGGCATGACGATCGGCTGACATTCGCAGGTGTTCGCGCATGTGGCGGCGGACGTTGTCGTGCTGCTGCACGTCGCGTTCATCCTGTTCGTGTTGTTCGGCGCGTGGACCGTGCTGCGCTGGAAATGGATGGCGTGGCTACACGTGCCCGCGTTCGTGTGGGGCGCGGCCGTCGAGTTCTTCGGCTTGATCTGTCCGCTGACGCCGCTGGAAGGGCGCTTGCGTGAGGCAGCCGGTGAACAGCGTTACGCGGGCGGCTTCGTCGAACACTATGTGATGCCGCTGATGTATCCGGCGGGACTCACCCCGACGATTCAGCTATGGCTCGGCCTGATCGTCGTGCTCGTGAACGTGGCGGTTTATGCGTTTGTCATCGCGCGGGCGCGGCGCGGGCGAACCAGTCGATAGACCGGCGTGGCGATGTTATCTTTGCGCCGCATTTCGCGATCACCACACGTACTCACGATCGACGCTCGACATGAAAGCCTATGCCGTTGCTATTGCGTTACTGCTGGTCCTCTTCGGATCGATCGGCGGCTACCTGTACAAACGGTTCAGCGCGTTCGCGAGCATGGATTTCACGCCTCCGCCGGTGACGATTGCCGCGTCCGTGGCGAAACTCGAAACCTGGAACGAGACACTGAGCGCCGTCGGCACCATCCAGGCGGTGCGCGGCGTCGAGCTCACGTCGGAAGGTAGCGGCGAGATCATCGAAATCCGTTTTGCGTCGGGCGATCACGTCAAGGCCGGCAGCCGCTGGTGGTGCTGAACAACAAGGAGGAACTGGCGAGCCGTCGCAACCAGGCCGCCGCGGTAGAGCTGGCCGAACTGTTGTTCGAACGCGATCGATCGCTCATCGAGCGCCATTCGATACCGCAGACGCAGTTCGACCGCAGCCGCGCCGACCTTGAGCGCGCTCGCGCGCAACTCGCCGAGACGGAAGCACGGATCGCCAACAAGCGTATCGAGGCGCCATTTTCCGGCACCATCGGCATCAAGAAGGTTGATGTCGGCGACTATCTTTCGCCTGGCACTGTGATCGCCACGTTGCAGGATCACTCGGAGCTCGAGATCGACTTCACCGTGCCCGCCCGCTACACGCCGCAGTTGCGCGTGGATGTGCGCGTGGACGCGTACCCGGGCCGGGCGTTCAGCGCGGTGGTTATCGCCGTGGACGCCCGCATC
>JBGSNQ010000143.1:0-5875 GCA_041739525.1 Pseudomonadales bacterium
CCCGTTCGTCCTGCGCGAACTCGCACTCACGCTCGGCGCAGATCGATACGATGCCGCCGTCGTGCTGCTGAAACGCGTCTTCGTTCTCGCGATGCGCAATGCGCAGACGCCGTATCGCAATGAGCTCGAGCTGGTGCGACAGATCGTCGCGCGGCAGGATCCGGACGCCCGCGCACGATGGCTCGCCGAACTGCGCGTCGAGTTCAAACCCAAGCGCAACTTCATCGCCGGCCTGCCGCCGTAACGGCCCATACCGTAACGGCCCATAAAGGTCACTGCGTCACTGTGAAGTGGGGTGGAGAGCAACCGGAAGCGAACTTGCGGTCCGTAGGAGACGAACTCGATTCGGCGGTGTGTCGTGGCGAGCCTGCTGGGAGTTGGCGAAGCCTGGAACGCCTCTGCGACGTCCAAGTCGAGGGGCGCTGGACGCACGGTCGCGGCGAAACCCGAGCCCCTCGGGCGCTCACAAGCAACACATTGCCCGTAACAAATCGGGGTGCGATGCGACTACATAAGTGAAGCCATGCGCTGCGTTACCTCGCTACTGTCGCGTATTGCATGAGACACAAAGAGTCAGAGGCGCAACCATGCCTTCGAAATATCTGAGACAGCTAGCCCGACGCTGTTCGCTCCGTTGCGAGGTATTGGGTGCGATCGGTTACGGTACCTTCGTCGCAACAGTCACTGCATTGGCATGGCTGCTTGGAAACATCGGGAGCGCAGCTGTCGCGTTCCTCGTTGCCGCGGGGTTGGCTTTTCTTCATATGGATGTCGATGCCTTACCTTCGGACGACGAGTGCAAACAGTTCAACGACTCGCCTCGGCTGTAGCAGCCAGGAAACGCTGAACAAGTTCAGCGAGCGCGCTCAATCCGCTCACCTCGGCTGCTTGCGGCCGAAAGTCCACAACTCATCGGCATCTCGCAGCAGGAACAGCGCTACGCACGCAGCGAGCATCGGCCACGCTGCGAAGAACAACAGATTCCCTGGCTCGAATGGCGCGAGGTATTGATTGAACGACGAGGCGGTGGAGACCGCGTGCAGAACCATGACCGCGCCATAGCTCCAGAATTTCGAGATTCCGCCGACAAAAGCACCAATCAACACGAGCTCGAGCACGCCAAGAACGGTGTACGCGGACGCGGGCATTCCGCCGATCGAGTAGAACGCGCCGAACACGGCAGCGGCGTGCGCTGGGTTCAGGATTTTGTCGAGCGTCCACATCAGCATCACCAGGAATACGCTGACGCGCAGCAGAAACAGGCTGATTTGAAGATGGTTAGTCATCATCTATGCACCTCGGTCGATAGAGTTACTCGCTGACATTTCTCCCGAGTTCAACGACTCGTGTCCACTCGTCGATACCACATCGCGATGTTTCGACCGATCGACTCGGGTTGATCCTCTTGGACGTAGTGACGCCCATAGCCAATGAAGACGGCTTCCAGATTGCGGTAGTTCTCTTGCATCCACAGCGCCGCCTCGGGGGTGACGATTGCGCCGGGACGCGCGTACAGCAGTAGCTTTGGGACGCTCGACTGCTTCAGCCACTCGCCGATCCGCTGTATTGCTTGAACGTTGCGCCCGGGCTCGCCGCCGATCGGCAGTTCGTTGGGCCAGACGTAAATCGGTAGGCGGCTCGCAGGATCAATGAACGCGGCGCGGTAGTGATCCATTTCCGCCGTCGTCATTTTGCGCGTGATGGTCGCGTCCGCGAGGATCTGTTCGATGAACACGTTCTGGTCTATCAGCAGCTCGCGACCCTTCGTCGGGTCGCGGAACTGGCGAAACAGGTCGCCCAGCGCATCGACGTTCGGCATCGGAAACGCAGGCGGAATGATTGCCTCCATCATCGCGATGGCCTTTACGTTGCCGGGATGTTCGCGGGCATACTCGAGTCCGAGCACCGATCCCCAATCGTGAATCACCAGAGTGACGTTCTTCAGGCCCAGCGCCGCGACGAAACCTTCGACGTAGCGGTAATGATCCTGGAAGGTGTACGCGATGTTCGGCTTGTCAGACTCGCCGAATCCGATCAGGTCCATCGCAATGACCCGTCCGACGGGCGACACGAATGGAATCACGTTGCGCCACAGATACGAGGAGGTGGGATTGCCGTGCAACATCAGGATCGGCTCACCCTCGCCCTGCTCGATGTAGTGAATGCGCGAGCCGGCAACATCCACGAAGTGCGGTGCGTAGCGATAGTCGGCGCTGATGACCTCGGCGCCGAACGCCGTGGACGGCGTTTGCGCGTGAAGCGCACTCGTAAAAAATGCCAGTGCCGCGAACGTAATGATCTGGTGACGCATGGTGAGTCTCCGGTAATTCAATTTGTTAACCAACGCGCGTCCGATAAAAGTGCCGCGCGACTTCCGGCGCAATGAAGAACCGGCAATGATGCCGATGATGATGCTGAGCACCGCGGCCATACCAGCGGGCGACAGCGTCGGCAAGGCACGCAACAACTGCGCGTCGTTGCCGCCGAGGCTCATCGCCGCACCGACGCCCATCAGTGTGCCCGCCGCCAGATGTAGAACGGCCTGGTCAAGCGCGATCCGATGCCAACGAAACCCGCGCTTCAACCAGGTTGCCCACGCCATTCCGGCGATCAGCGCTGCCGCGATCGCGATTCGCGCAGCGGTGGGCCAGCCGGTTCCGCGAAACCACGCATCGCTCGAGTCCCGAACCAGATCGCTTGGGGACCAGCGCGGCTCGAAAAGAAATAACAGCCCGGCGAGGATGCCGAACAGCATGACACCAAGCCATAGCGTGCGGCGCTCCGGTGGACCCACCAGCGCCCAGACGCTCACGGTGAGGCATGTCAGGATCAATGCGACAAGCGGCCAGCCCGTCAGCATCGGAAGCGACCGATGCGTCACATCGAATCCCAGCTGCAACCACAGATACCAGCCGATCGTCCATCCCGCGATCGTGGCGAGCATGCGACCGTCGCCGCGCGCGAGCCGGCTCATTGTTGACACCGTGCAGCCCTGATTGAACGCGGCCCCGAGTCCGAACGCGAATCCACCGGCGACGAATGACCAGTGGAACGCAAAGCCCTGCAGGGGGTTCGGCGCGTTGAATGCGCTCGCCAGTGGCGCGAACGCCCAAACCCATACGCCGCAGATCAACATGCCGAGCAGCAGGGCGGGACGTCCCGCGCGGAGCTCATCGACTCCGCGCACCATGCACAATCCGGTACGTTGTGCCATGAAGCCGATCATCAGTGCTATCGCAAGTGCGGCGACCAGATGGCTCATGTGAGGCGATCCGAATCGCGGGTCGAATCCGCGGCTGGAAGTGATCGGGCACTCGAAAATGCGGACCAGCTATGCGGTTTCATTCTGCGCGCAGGGCCATCCAACCAGCACTCAGGCCGTCTTCTGCCATTCGAACTGCGCGAACGGTTTGTCGATCGGAGTATGTGCTAAGTGATTCACATAGTTGCTCATCACCTTCTGCGCGACACCCAGCACGACCTCGAGCACCTGGCGCTTTGTGTAGCCGGCAAAGAGGAACGCGTTTACGCCGGCGTCATCCACCACACCGCGCTGTCGGACGACCTGCAGCGTGAAGCGACGCAGTGCCTCGAGCCGCGCGCTCGGCAATGGCGATTCGTTGCGCAATGCGTTGGTGACCTCGTCAGATACTTTCATCGAATTGGCGATTCCGGTATGTGCCGGGACGCAGTAGTGGCACGCATGTTCGACGTTGATCGCTTGCCAGACGACGGTCTTTTCCTCCGCGCTGAAACTCGTGTGCATAAATTCATCATGCAGGAATTTGTAGGATTTCAGCAATCCAGGGGCCTCGGCCATGACGGCATGCAGGTTCGGGATCATTCCAAAGGCTTTGACGGAACCGTCGAGCAGTGCCTTGCTCGCCTCCGGGGCGGACTCTTTGGTGTGAAGTCGGAAATCAATCATGAGCAACTCCTGATGTACGGTGAAACGATGTTAGCCGGTATTTGAGCGGTCGTTCAATTATAATTTCGGGGACCAGGGACTGGACCCGGAGCACGTCGGCGCTATGATCCGTTCAAGGGATTGGGTTGGATATCGGTATGCCTCGCATCGCGCGTCACCCACGCGAACGGTCGTTGGATCGGGCGGTCGCGCTGTTTTGGCGACGCGGCTATTATGCGACTTCGGTTGCCAACATCGAAGACGCACTCGATATGCGACCTGGCAGCATTTACGCTTCGTTCGGCAGCAAGGCACGACTCTTCGCTGAAGCGTTGGACCATTACGCTACGACCATGGCCGATGAAGTTCTCGAGATATTGAGTCAAGCACCGTCCCCGATGGCCGGACTGCGACAGTACTTTGTCGAGGTCGCGCGTTCGTGCTGTGCGAAGTCGCACCGAGGCCCTCCGCCGGCGCGTGCGTGCATGATCGTCAAGACACTGCTGGAAATCGGTGACGACGAACCTGAAATCGCGCGCCGCGCGAACAAGCATCTCGAAGCCGTGGAATCGCTGCTCGCAGCTACGATCGCGCAAGCGCAGACGATCGGGGAAATACGTCCTGACGCCGATCCGCGACGACTGGCGCGTCTAGCGCAGGCACAGCTCATCGGCCTACGAGGCTTCGCTCAGCGCGATGTGACACGGCGAGCAGTGCGTGAATTGGCCAACGACATCTCGGCGATATTCGATTCCTACGCGCCGTCGCGACGGCGAGGCGGAAGTTAGAGACCGGTCGGCGCGACTGCAGCGTATGGAGCAAGCGTACGGCGCGCCAATGCCACTCGCGCCTCATAGCTTTCATCATATGAGCGATGAGCCTGATTTTATGTTGGTGTCGACGGTCCCGCCCGCACCCCACGAAACACGTCGTCATTGAAGTCAGGGACTGCTTCGGACGAACCGCGGAGTTGGCGAACGGGACACGCCGGCAGTGCATTGGACGAGCCAACTGCGATTTCATTACAACTGGTTGCTCTGCCCTCGAGCAGCGTTGAAATCTCCTCCGGATCGGCACCGGAGCTAGGTGCGACGGTGATCGATCAATGGAGTTGGACATCACCGCGCAGGACATCATCGATCGAGCGCGAACGCCGGGACACCACGGCGCGCGGCGAGGAAGGTCCACAGGGCGCACGTACCCCGATCGGCTCCGGCCAACACAATCGGAAGGACGCTGCGTCGAGCCAATACGTCACGGGGCTCGCCGACGGCCTCGATGACGACGTACTGACTCGTCAGATGTGCCGCATCGATCCAGCGCTCGAGCGGGGTTGCGATGAGCCAGCGTACTGACTCGCCCGAGGAATCTGGCCTGCACCGCCGTCACAGGCCAGAGCTCGTCCTATCTATCCCGCGCAGCACGAAAGTCGAGCGACGTCGGTGCTGAATCCTAGAGCCGCGAGCTTCAAACCCTCGACTGTCGTGAGGTAGGGAAACAGCGTCTCGGCGAGCGCGCCGGCCGTCATGTCATGCTTGATCGCGAGTGCCAGTGTCTGGATGGCGTCGGCGCCTTCGGGCGCCAGGATCTGCCCGCCGAGCAGCACATCCGTGCGCGCGTCGGCGACCAGCTTGATCAGACCGCGCGTATCGCGCGCCGCGAGCGCTCGAGGTATCTGGTCGAGGTTGATGACCGACGTTTTGACCTGGTGACCGGCGGCGCGGCCGGCCGCCTCGGTCAGGCCAACGCCAGCGACCAGCGGATCGGTGAACACCACCCAGGGCATCGCGTGGTTGTCGTAGGACGACTTGTCCCCATTCAGGGCATTGCGCGCCGCGATCTTGGCGCCGTGGGCGGCCATGTAGGCGAAGGCGTCGCGGTTGGTTACGTCGCCAGCGGCGTACACACCGGGCCGCGACGTTCGCATGTGGTCATCGACGATGACGGCGCCGCGCTCGTCGAGCGCGA
>JBGSNQ010000147.1:0-15037 GCA_041739525.1 Pseudomonadales bacterium
GCGCCGCAGCGATGCTGATCGCGCCCGACCACACGAATGCGCGCGGCCCCGGCGCGTAGCGCAATGTCGGAAAGTTGAAGAGGTCTGCATAAGTGCCGGTCATCCACCATCCAAGCGCGTAGCCAAGCCCCCAACCGAGCAGAACGCCGAACGTGGTCATCAGGATCACGAGCTTCGCGTAGTGCCATGCGACCGCGCCGCCGGTATAGCCGAACGCCTTCAGAAGCCCGATTTCGGCTCGCTCGAGCGCGACGAGTCGCGCCAGCATGACGTTCGTTAGAAACGCGGCGACCGCGAGAAAGATCGAAGGCAGGATGCGCGCCATCGTTGCGAGCTGCGCTATTTCGTTCGTGACGAACCAATTCGAGATCTGGTCGCGTCGCGCGTAGGCGCCTGTGCCGCCATACGGTTCGAGCAACTGGTCGAGGGCCGCTATGACGAGCCGCTCTGAAGCGCCCGGCAACAGCGTCATTGCGACATTGTCGAATGCGCCTTCGAGGTCGTACGCGGCGGCGAGTTCGCGTTCCTTCATCCAGAGGACACCGTAGCGCTTCGCATCGGGCATCAGCGCGCCGGGGCCGATCGAATAGACGAACTCGGGCGAAAGGGCAACGCCTGCGATCTCGATCTCGCGGCTGCGGCCGTTCATCAGTACGCGCAGCGAATCGCCGGGACGCAGTTGGTGCGCGTCGGCGAACGCTTCACTGATCCACGCTTCGTCCATACCGTCTGCCGACAACGGCCGCCCGCGCCTCAGGGTCGGTTGATTGAGCTGTGGTGTGCCCGTATCCGGCACCGACACCAGCGTGGCGATGATCGGTTCGTGGAAGTTCGGAACGTCGACGTTGGCCCACCGCACGATGCGCGGCTCTACGATCTGCACGCCATCGATCTCGGCGATGCGCGCGGTGAGTGAACGCGGTGCACGCTTTGCGTTCGCGAATACGTGAGCGAAATGCTGCTGCTCATAGTAGGCGGTCGTCGTCTCGTCGAGTGCTTCGATTGCAGCGAGCGACATCACGAGAACGGCGACGCCGGAGGCAACGACGAGCGCGATGGCAAACGCCTGGCCTTTGAGCCGCCACAGGTCGCGGAGCAGTTTGCGATCGAGTGGATGCACGTTCACCACTCGATTTCGCGCGGTGCGATGCGATGTGTGTTGGCCGTGGTGTCCGCGATCCGCCCGTCCGCGAATCGGATCACACGATCGGCCATACCCGAAATCGCGCGGTTGTGCGTGATGAGCGCCGTGGTGGTGCCGAGTTCGCGATGGATGGTCTCTATCGCCTCGAGCACCCGCACACCGGTTTGCGAATCGAGCGCGCCGGTCGGCTCGTCACACAACAGGATGTCCGGACGCTTGGCGATTGCGCGCGCAATCGCTACGCGTTGCTGTTCGCCGCCGGAGAGTTGCGCGGGAAATGCATCACAACGTGTCTCGAGGCCGACGAGCGCAAGCGCATCACGTGGTGCGAGCGGCGCACGCGCGATTTCGGTGACGAGCGCGACGTTTTCCTCGGCCGTCAAGCTCGCAATCAGGTTGTAGAACTGGAACACGAAGCCGACGTGATCGCGGCGGAACCGCGTGATCTGCGCATCCTCGCGGGGGAGCGGTTTGCCTTGAAAGAGGAGTTGCCCCGACGTCGGTACGTCGAGCCCACCGAGGATGTTGAGGAGCGTCGACTTGCCGCTGCCGGACGGTCCAACCAGCACCACGAGTTCCGCAGCGTAGAGGTCGATGTCCACGTCACGCAGCGCGTGGATTTCGACGTCGCCCGTTTGGTAGACCTTCGACAGTGATCGCCCCGACAGAGTCGCCTCCCGCGCGTGCCCCATCGACGCGTCACATGCCCAGGTCGGGCGGCGCTGCCGTATCTCCGTGCGGCTCGGGTATATCGGTCATCGTCGCTTCCGTCAGCAGCAACACGCTTGCGACAGATACGGCATTTTCGAGGGCGACGCGCACGACCTTGGTTGGATCGACGATGCCGGCCTCGATGAGATCGACGTAGGTGTTGGTGGACGCGTCATAACCGATCGACCCGCCGCTTCGGCGCATCTCCGCGACAACGACGCCGCCGTCGACCGACGAATTGGCAGCAATCTGTCGCGCCGGCGCCTCGAGTGCGCGTTTCAGAATCTGGATGCCCGTCCGTTCGTCGCCGCTCGCGAGAGCTTCTTCGCGTTCGATTGCCTCCGTACACCGCAGCAGCGCAAGACCGCCGCCGGGAACGATGCCTTCCGCGACCGCTGCTTTGGTCGCGGCGATTGCGTCGTCGAGTGCTTCCTTCTTCGATTTCATTGCAGCTTCGGTGGGTGCACCGACGCGCAGCACGGCAACGCCGCCCGCGAGTTTTGCGAGCCGCTCCTGCAGCTTCTCCTTGTCATAGTCGCTGGTGGTCTTGTCGATCTCGTTGCGGATCTGCTGCATGCGGTTGTCGATTTCGATCCGCGCGCCGGCGCCGCCGATGATGGTCGTCTTGTCCTTGTCCGCAACGACGCGACGCGCGCGGCCGAGTTCGCCGAGTTGAACGTTCTCGAGCTTGAGTCCGACCTCCTCGGATACGACGACACCTTTGGTCAGCACCGCCATGTCCTGCAGCATCGCCTTGCGGCGGTCGCCAAACCCGGGCGCCTTCACGGCGAGGCTCTTCAACACGCCGCGAATCTGATTCACGACGAGCGTGGCGAGCGCTTCGCCTTCGATGTCTTCCGCGACGATCAACACGGGACGACCGGACTTGGCGACCTGTTCGAGAAGCGGAATCACATCGGCGAGATGCGTGATCCTTCGATCCGAAAAAAGCACGTACGGATCGTCGAGCACCGCCTCCATCTTCGCCGTATCGGTGGCGAAGTAGGGCGACAGGTAGCCGCGGTCGAACTGCATGCCCTCCACGACGTCGAGTACGGTTTCGGTCGTCTTCGATTCCTCGACCGTGATGACACCTTCGCCTCCGACGCGTTCCATTGCGTCTGCGACGAGTTCACCGATCGCGGCGTCGTTGTGCGCGGCGATCGTCGCGACCTGTGCACGTTCCTTCCGGTTGCTCACCGGCTTCGATAAGGCGCGCAACGCATCGAGCGCGACGCGCTGCCCGCGCTCGAGGCCGCGTTTGATGTCGATTGCGGAAGCGCCTGCGACTACGTTGCGCACACCGTCGGTGAACATAGCGGCAGCGAGGATCGTGGACGTGCTGGTGCCGTCACCCACCGCATCTCCCGTATTTTCAGCTGCCTGTCGCAGCATCTGCGCGCCGAGGTTCTCCGCCGGATCGGCGAGATCGACGGCCTTCGCGATCGTCACGCCGTCGTTACAAACGATCGGCGCTCCCCACTTCTGCTGCATCAGTACGGACTTCGACTTTGGACCGAGCGTGACGCGAATGGCGTCGGCGAGTTGATTGACGCCGCGCAGAATCTTCTCGCGCGCCTCTGACTGGAAAAGGATCTGCTTATGTGCCACGGATGGGGTCCGGCGAATACTCGCCTTTGATTGTGCGACTTCCGTCGCGCAACTCACTAAGGGGTTGCCGCAACGCCCGTCGCCAAACCGAAGTGCGCGTCGCGACGAAGCAGCGCTAACACGCGCGTACGAACGTCACCGAGTTACGCATATCTTCGTATCGAATCTGCGTGGAACCTCCGCGCACGATGGCTGCGAACGGACCACCTCTACAGGTCGAGTCGCATGCCGCTGGACCAGTTTGAATCCGCGACGCAGAAGATCCGCGTTTGGGACAGGCTCGTGCGGGTTGGTCATTGGCTGCTGGCAGTGACCTTTCTGATCGCCTATCTGATGGAAGACGATCTGCTGCTGCACGTATGGGCTGGATACCTCGTATCACCGGCGCGAAGCGATCACTCGAAGAAACGCGCGAGAAGTGATCCACTTCGCTCCATACCAGCACTGCTCGAGCGAGCAGCATCTTTTTTACGACGACCGCACGAAGGCGCTCGGGCGAGGGGACCATGCAACTGACGTTTCTGGGTGCGACCAACACCGTCACCGGTTCGAAGTATCTGTTACACGTCGATGGCGGGAGGATTCTGGTCGACTGTGGTCTCTTCCAGGGATTCAAACAGCTGAGATTGCGCAACTGGACGCCGTTGCCCATTCGTCCGGACGAGATCGACGCCGTGATCCTGACGCATGCGCATATCGACCACAGCGGCTACGTGCCGCTGTTGGTGCGGGAAGGCTTCACCGGTCCGATTTACTGCAGCCACGCCACTCGGTCGCTGCTGGAGATCCTGTTGCCTGACAGCGGCCGGCTGCAGGAAGAAGAAGCGCGCTTCGCCAACGCGCGCGGATTTTCGAAGCATCGGCCTGCGTTGCCGCTCTACACCGAGGCGGATGCGCGGACATCGCTCGCGTCGCTCGTGGCAGTCGATTTCGATGTGGCCCACGGGTCAGGCAAAGGCGTGACGTTCCGGCTCACGCCGGCGGGCCATATCTTGGGAGCAGCGTCCGTGCATCTCTCGACGCCGTTCGGCCGGATCGTGTTCTCAGGCGACGTGGGACGGCCGAACGATCCGATCATGAATCCGCCGGGCGTTCCGGATGAAGCGGATTGGCTCGTCGTCGAATCGACTTATGGCGATCGTCGACATCCGGATGTGGACGTCGAAGGCGAGCTTGCAGATGCAGTGAACACGGTGGCGCATCGAGGCGGTGTAATGGTGGTGCCGGCATTCGCGGTGGGACGCGCGCAGGCGCTCATGCTTCACCTTGCGCGGCTGAAGAAGAACCAGCGGATTCCGAGCGTGCCCGTTTATCTGAATAGTCCGATGGCGACGGACGCGACGCGCGTGTATCACAAATTCCGCCGCGAGCATCGTTTATCGGTCGAAGAGTGCGCTGCGATGTGCGGCGTAGCGACGATCGTGAATTCCGTAGAAGAGTCCAAGGCTCTGAACCAGCGACGCGGACCGATGATCATCATCTCCGCCAGCGGAATGGCAACGGGCGGCCGCGTACTGCATCACCTCAAGGCGTTCGCACCGAACCCGCGGAACATGATCCTGCTCACCGGGTTCCAGGCAGGCGGCACACGTGGGGCAGCGTTGGCGGCAGGTGCAGAGAACATCAAGATCCACGGGGAATGGGTGCCGGTGCGCGCCGAGGTACGGCAACTACAAGGAAGCTCCGCACACGCAGACGCGGACGAGCTGCTTGCATGGATGCGGACGTTCTCGCATCGCCCCGATCGAGTTTTCGTTACGCACGGCGAACCGAATGCGGCGGATCGGCTGCGGCATCGGATCGAAAACGAACTGGGCTGGTCGTGTGGAGTTCCTGATTATCGGGAGACGGTTGAGCTGCAGGCGTAACGCGACTCCGCCTCATGACATGGATTCTCGAACCGAGAGACTCGGATCTTCGCTATGCCGGGCGGCCGATACGACATGAGTTGGTCGCGCCGCAATGTGTTGTTGGCGGGTGCCGCAGCGTTGCTCGTTGCAACGATTGCCGCCCGCGTCCATGCCGTGGGTGCTGAGCCTGCCGGACCTGAAGGGCGTTACGTGCCCCTCCAGCCCGGACGTATCTGCTGATCGACGACGCCTGGGTCGCGCTGCGCGTATCGAACGCACTGCTCATCGGCACCATGTTCTTCGTCGGCTACCGCTGGGCGCAGTACACCAACTTCAATCCATGGGCTGCAGCCGGCACGCTGGTGGCCCTCGGCCTCACTCTGGTGCTCATCGCCGTCCCGCTCGGCGGCGGATCCGAACAGACCATTCGTCTGGTTCGTTCGGACAGGTTCCATACACCCGGTCCGCGGAAGATGCGCTACGTGGTAACACCTGTGTGTCGCCGCGGCGATCGTTAGTACGCTGGAAAAAATCGGGAGGGACTACAAGTGCTCGAAGGTAAATTCGAACCGTTGCGCATGCGTGTGCTCGTGGTGGACGACGAGCTGCGCGACGACACTGCCGAGGGGCGCGCCTCGCGAGCGCTGGTGTCGGACATGCGGGAACGCAACCTCGACGTCGTCGAGGCGATATCGGCGGACGACGGGATGGCGGTGGTCGCGTCCGATTCGGCCATCCACGCGGTGCTGATGGACTGGATGCTCGGCGACGACGCAAGAACGCACACCAAGGCCAGGGCGCTGCTCGACTACATCCGCGACCGCAACGAAAAGATCCCGATTTTCCTGATGGCCGAGCGCCGCGACTCCGGCGCCCTGCCGATCGAGGTGATGCAGCAGGTCGACGAATTCATCTGGACGCTCGAAGACACCGCATCGTTCGTCAGCGGCCGCGTCGAGGCCGCAACGCGCCGCTATATCGAGGAAATGCTGCCGCCGTTCGCCGCTGCGCTCGGACGCTTCGCTCGAGTGCACGAATACTCGTGGCACACGCCGGGACACGCCGGTGGCCCGGCATTCCAGAAGTCGCCGGTCGGCCGGGTATTTTTCGATTACTTCGGCGAAAATCTGTTGCGGTCCGATCTCTCCATCAGCGTTGGCGAACTCGGCTCGCTGCTCGATCATTCGGGCCCGATCGGTGAATCCGAAAAGTACGCGGCGCGCGTGTTCGGCGCGCACCGCACGTACTGCGTCACGAACGGCACGTCCACTGCGAACCGGTTGATCTTTACGGCGGCGGTCACGCGCGATCAGATCGCGCTGTGCGATCGCAACTGTCACAAATCGATCGAACACGGTCTCACGCTCACGGGTGGTATCCCGACGTACTACGTCCCTTTGCGCAATCGTTGGGGAATCATCGGCCCGATCCATCCCGATCAATTCAAGGCGGCGTCGATCAAAAAGGCGATCGCGTCGAACCCGCTCGTGCACGACGGCATCGATAAAACGCCGGTCTACAGCGTGGTGACGAATTCCACCTATGACGGGCTGTGTTACAACGCCGTGGCCGTGGAAAAGCTGCTCGAAGGCACGGTGGACCGCGTGCATTGGGACGAGGCATGGTACGGCTACGCGCGCTTCAATCCGATTTATCGCAACCGGTATGCGATGCGCGGCGACCCGAAAGACCACACAGGCCCGACCGTGTTCGCGACGCACTCGACGCACAAGCTCCTTGCCGCGTTGTCGCAGGCGTCGTATCTGCACATCCGCGACGGCCGCAGCGCGATTCCGCACGCGCGTTTCAACGAGTCGTTCATGATGCACTCGTCCACGTCGCCGCTGTACACCATCATCGCGTCGAACGACATCACGTCCGCGATGATGGACGGACGCGGCGGCCCGACTCTGACGCGGGAGTCGACGGAGGAGGCCATCGCTTTCCGTCAGGCGATGGGTCGCATCCAGGCGCAGTTCGCGAAGAAGCGCGACTGGTTCTTCAACACGTGGAATGCATCGCACGTGTCGGTGGGCCGCAAACGCGTGCCGTTCCACGAAGCGCCGGCCGAGTTGCTGGCCACCGATCCGAACGCGTGGGTGATGCATCCCGGCGACGACTGGCACGGCTTCGATTCGCTGCCCGACGACTACTGCATGCTCGACCCCATCAAGGCATCGATCGTCACGCCCGGCGTGGGAAAGGACGGCAGCCTCGAGAAGACCGGCATTCCGGCCACGCTCGTCACCGCGTATCTCGACCGACTGGGCATTCAGGTGGAGAAGACCACCGACTTCACCGTGTTGTTCCTTTTCTCGTTCGGCATTACGAAAGGCAAGTGGGGCACGCTCGTTACGGCGCTGCTCGACTTCAAGAAGGATTACGATGCCAATACGCCGCTCCAACAAGCCATTCCACGGCTGACAACCGCTAACCCGGCGCGTTATGGCGCGATGGGTTTGCGCGATCTCGCGAACGAAATGTTCGAGCAACTCAAGTCCGCGAAGCAGACGCAATGGCTGTCGAAGGCGTTTTCGACGCTGCCTGAAGCGCACATGTCGCCGGCGGATGCTTACCGCGAACTCGTGCTCGACAACATCGAACACGTGTCGCTCGAGAACCTCGCCAATCGGGTGCTTGCGACCAGCGTGGTGCCGTACCCGCCCGGCATTCCGATGCTTATGCCCGGTGAAAGCACCGGCCGCGACGATGGCCCGTACCTCAGCTATCTGCGCGCGCTGCAGGGGTGGGATGCGCGCTTCCCCGGTTTCGGCCACGACACACACGGCGTCGAGAACCGCGATGGCAAGTTGTACATGCAGGTATTGAAGAAGGACGCGGCAACGAAGACCGCGCGCAAGCGAGGCAAACGATGATTCCGCAGTCGGTGAAAGCGCCGACGATTCCCATTCCGTTCCATCGTTTGCTGAAGGTCGTTGCGATCGTCGATCCGGCGAACCCGCAAACGAAGGAACTGCTCGATCTGATTCGCGCCGAGAATTTCGAAGTGGAGGTTACGGACCACTTCGATCGCGACGTTCACGAAGACGCGTCCGTTGGCGCATACATCGCGTCGGTCGACGGTGAACGAAGCGTGCCCGCGAAACGCCTGGCAACCGAAGTACGCGCACTCGGCTTCGAAACGCCCCTATGGGCGCTGGCCGATTCGCATCGGATTTCCGATCTCGCGGTCATCGGCGGCTTGGGCGAAGTCGACGGATACATCTATCTCGGCCAGCAAACTCCCGCGTACTACGCGAAGCAGGTGATTTCCTCGGTCGTGAAATACGGGCTCGGCCTGTTGCCGCCGTTCTTCGGTGGAATGATGGCATACGACGCGAACGCAACGATCGCGTTCGACTGCCCCGGGCACCAGGGCGGCCAGTTCTACAAGAAGTCGCCAGCGGGACAGATGTTCTTCAAACACTTCGGCGAGGCGATATTTCGCAACGATCTGTGCAACGCCGATGTAGACCTCGGTGATCTGCTCATTCACGAAGGCGCTGCCGCGGAAGCGCAAAAGCACGCCGCGCGCGTGTTCGGCGCCGACCGCACGTACTTCGTGCTGAACGGCACGAGTACGTCGAACAAGGTCGTGACCGGTGCGCTGCTCAACCAGGGCGATCTGGTGCTGTTCGACCGCAACAACCACAAGTCGCTGCACCAGGGTGCGCTCGTTCAGGCCGGTGCCACGCCCATTTTCCTGCCGACGGCGCGCAATCCGTTCGGCATGATCGGTGCCGTGGACTGGGACGCGTGGGACGAGAAATCGCTGCGCGAACAGATTCGCAGGAATCCACTCGTAACCGACAAGTCGCTCGCCGACGCACCGCGGCCGTTCCGGCTCGCCTGCATTCAGCTGTGCACGTACGACGGCACCGTCTACAACGTGAAGAAGGTGCTCGATCGCATCGGCCATCTCTGCGACTACGTACTGTGGGACGAAGCGTGGATCGGTTACAACGCGTTCCATTCGCTTTACGACGGTCACAGCCCGATGCGCCTGAAAGACCTGTCACCCGACGCACCCGGACTGTTCTCGACCCAGTCGGTGCACAAACAGCTCGCCGGTTTTTCGCAGGCCTCGCAGATTCACAAACGCGACGAGCACATCAAAGGGCAGCGCCGGTACGTCGAGCACAAGCGTTTCAACGAAGCGTTCATGATCAACGCATCGACTTCGCCCTTCTATCCGCTGTTCGCGTCGCTCGATGTCAACGCGAAGATCCACGAGGGCAAAGCGGGCGAGATGTTGTGGGACCGCTGTATCCAGCTGTCGATCGATGCGCGCAAGAAGTTCCGCGAATTCGGCCGCTTCTACGCCGAAACGGGCAAAAGCGCCGACGAGAAGTGGTTCTTCGACCCCTTCGTACCCGACGTCGTGACGATTCGCGGTTCGAAGGTCACAAAGGATGTAACCGACGCTCCGTGGGAGAGCCTGCCGACGGATGTGCTCAAGCGCGAACAGCAGTGCTGGGTGTTCAACCCGAAGAGCAGCTGGCACGGCTATGCCGGTTATTCCGACAACTACGCGATGGTCGACCCCAACAAGTTGATGCTGGTGACGCCCGGCATCAACCGCAAAACCGGCGACTATCTCGACTACGGCGTTCCAGCCACGGTGGTTGCGAACTATCTGAGAGAGCAGCGCGTGGTGCCGGAGAAGTGCGACCTGAACAGCATCCTGTTTCTGATGACGCCGGCCGAAGACGAGAGCAAGTTGAACACGCTCATCGCGCGGCTGGTCAAGTTCAAGAACCTGTGGGATCGCAACGCGCCGCTCAGCGACGCGCTGCCGTCGCTCTATGCCGCACACAATGAACGTTATGCGGGTTACACGCTCAAGCAGATCTGCAACGAGATGCACGCGTTCTACCGCAAGGCCAACGTCAAAGAGTTGCAGCGCTTGAGTTTCCGGTCGTCGAGTTTCCCGGAGATGGCGATGCTTCCGAAGCAGGCGTATGCCGCGCTCGTGGCAGGCGACGTCGATTATGTGCCGCTCGACAGCATCACCGGTCGCGTGTCGGCAACGCTCGCACTCATCTATCCGCCGGGCATCGGTATCGTGCTTCCGGGTGAACGCTGGGATGCGCGCGCAAAACCGATGCTCGACTACTTCCTCGCGTTTCAGGAAGCGTTCAACCGCTTTCCCGGCTTCAACTACGAGGTGCAGGGTGTGTATCAAGAGCGGGAAGACGGCCGCATCCGGTTCTACACGTACGTGGTTCGGGAATGAGCGAGCGGTTCGCTAACGGTTCCGCGAAGGCTCGTCAATTGGGGAGGTCGATCGATGGCTGATACATCTCAGAAGAAGATGAACGTCGTGCAGCTGACGTTCATCGTAATGGTCAACATGATGGGCTCCGGCATCATCATGCTGCCGACCAATATGGCGAAGGTCGGCGCGATCTCGCTGTTGTCGTGGATCGTCACCGCAGTCGGGTCCATGGCGATGGCGTGGGGATTTGCGCAGGCCGGCATCTACAACCAGCGTCCCGGGGGACTCGCCGCTTATGGCGAAGACGGCTACGGCAAAGCGGGCTATTTTCAGGCGTTCTTCCTCTATTTCGTTTCGCTCGCCATCGCGAACGTCGCGGTCGCGATTTCCGCACTCGGCTATCTGGCGTCGTTCTTTCCGGGCTTGATTGCGACACCGTACGCGACGTGCGCAGGCGTGATCGCACTGTTGTGGATCACCACGCTCGCGAATTTCGGCGGCCCGAAGGTCACAGGCCGCATCGGATCGGTCACGGTGTGGGGAGTGATTCTTCCGGTCGGCTTCATCTCGCTGTTCGGCTGGTTCTGGTTCAAGTCGTCGACATTCGCGGAGGCGTGGAACCCGAACGGCCTGTCGATAGCGCAAGGTATGGGATCGAGTATTGCGCTCACGCTGTGGGCGTTCCTCGGCCTCGAGTCGGCGTCGCAGAACGCATCAGCGGTGGAAAATCCGAAGCGCGATGTGCCGATTGCGTGTCTGTTCGGCACGCTCGGTGCCGCGGTCGTTTATGTGTTGTCCACGACCGTGATCCAGGGCGTGGTTTCGAACGCCGATCTGCAAGCTTCGACCGGCTCGTTCGGTACGGCATTCGCGCAGATGTTCAATCCCACGGTCGGTTCGATCGTCATGGGTCTCGCGGTGATGGCGTGCGTCGGTTCGCTGCTCGGCTGGCAGTTCACGCTGGCGTCGGTTGCGAAGGACGCCGCCGACTCGCACATGTTCCCGAGCATCTTCGGCAAGGCGACTGCGGCCGGCGCGCCGATCACGGGCATGATCATCATGGGTGTGGTGCAGACGCTGCTTGCGCTCATGACGATATCGCCGGATCTGTCCTCGCAATTCGGCGCACTGGTGAACCTTGCGGTGGTCACCAACGTGGTGCCGTACATCATCGCGTTGTCGGCGTTGACCGTGATTCTGCAGAGCGCGGGCGTGATCGGCGGGGCGTATACACGAACGATCGCGATCACCGTCGTTGGAATTCTGTACAGCGTCTACGCGCTCTACGCGGCCGGGGTGGACGCCGTTATGGGCGGCATGCTGGTGATGGGCCTCGGCTGGCTCATCTGGCTGTTCATGGCGCCGCGCTTCATGGTCAAGCGCAGCGCGAACGCGTCCGAAACTGTTCGTGCGGCTTGAAGGGAGGATGAACATGCGTAAATCAGCATCGATCGCGTCGCACCGCACCGACCTGGCCGTCGCATTCGGCATCGCATTGGCCGGCGCTTGTGCAATGGCGATGGTCGCCATTGCGGTGCCTGGCTACGCAGCCACAAAACCTGCCGCTGCTGCCACGGCGGCTCCCGTCATGGCTGAACCGGCGCACGTGCCGGTACCCGCGCCAACGACCACGCTCGACCGCATCAAGTCGAGCGGCAGGATCGTGCTCGGATACCGGACGGATGCCGCGCCGATGTCATCGCGCGATGCGTCGGGCAAGCCTGCGGGTTATTCGGTGGAACTCTGCGGCAAGGTGGCGGATGCGTTGAAACGCGATCTCGCACTCTCGGCGCTCACGGTCGAGTGGGTGGTGGTCGGTAGCGGATTCGCGGAGGTCGGTGCCCATCGTGCCGATCTCGTCTGCAGCGCGGACACGGTGACGCTCGCAAATCGTGAGCAGGCGTCGTTCTCGATTCCGATCTTTCCGGGCGGCGTTTCGGCGCTGGTGCGCAGCAATGCGCCCGAGCAGTTCCGGCGCACGCTCGAGGAGCGCCCGAAGCCGTATCAACCGCTGTGGCGCGGTACGCCGCCACCGACGCTCGACCATCGGACATACTCCGCGCTGGTCGGCTCGGAAACGATCGAGGTGCTCAAGTCGCGTATCGCGAGCATGCGTCTGTCGGCGAACGTTGCACCTGTCGCGAACTACGAAGCGGGTGTGGCGGCAGTAGCCGGAGGAAGCACCGACGTTCTGTTCGGCGAGCGAGCGCAGTTGCTAGACGCAGTACAACGCAGTCCCGCCGCGAATCAATTGACTGTGTTGGAGCGCAATTACACGTTTGCGGCCTTAGCGTTATCGCTTGCACGCAACGATGACGATTTCCGGCTCGCGGTCGACCGGGCGCTGATGAGCGTGTATGCCGATCCGCAGTTCGGTGCGATATATGCCGCGTGGTTCGGTGCACCAGACGCCAGCACCGTCGAGTTCTTCAGAAGCGTCGAGGTTCCGAAACAATAGAGTGGTCATGAGCGCCAGCGGCCGGATAGCATCGACGGCCGCAACCAACGCAAAGCAGTAAGAGAGAAGAGGCGCGATGTCGATTCGACGGAAAGGTAGGGGGGCGGGCCTGCTGCTCGCCACAGTAGTTTCTTTGGCCGCCGGCACCGCACAGGCGTCGTTCCTTTCGGGCGACGCCCTGGATGCAGCGGCGAACGGTCTGGCGTGGTTCATACTGATCGTGATACCGCCGGCAATGATCGGTCTGTTCTGGATGGTGCACGTGCTGCCGCAGAAGGCGGCCGAAAAACGCCATCACCCGCAGAAGGAAGCGATCCACGTCTTGTGTCTGCTGTCGCTGGTGTTCGGCGGCTTGCTGTGGCCGCTGGCGTGGCTGTGGGCGTATACACGCCCGTCGATCACCGCGATGTCGACCGGCACGGAAAAGCACGAAGACTATTTCGTGGAACACACCGAACTCGCGGAACGCGGCGAGTTGCCGCTCGACCGGATCGTTGCCATTCGCGAAGAACTCGACGGTCTGGAGCGCCGCGGCTACCTCGGCGAAGACCTGCGGCGCCTGCGCGACCGGCTGAAGGCCGCCGAGCAGCGCCACGCGCAAGCCGAAGCCAGTCCGGTGGGAGCGGCCTGACGTGGAAGCACTGCTGCTCGGCATCTATTCGTTTTTCGTCTGGCTGATCTTCTTCAAGTTCAAATGGCTGCCGTGGAATGCCACGTCGCAGGTCATCGTCGTCACGCTGCCGATCTTCGGCATTACGGCGATGATTCTGACCCTGAACGTCGTAGCGCCGTCCTCCTCCGACGTGCGCGTGCTGAAATACGTGATCAACATCGTGCCGCAGGTTCGCGGCCGGGTGATCGAGGTGCCGGTCGAGCCGAACCGTCTCGTCAAGAAGGGCGACGTTCTGTTCAGGATCGATCCGACGCCGTATGAACTGCAGGTGCGCACGCTCGAAGCGGCGCTCGAAAATGCGCGCGGCACCAGCAACAAGACGTACAAAGACCTCGACGCGGCCGTTGCCAGAACGCGCAGCGTTGCCGTGAACCTCGAGCTCGCAAAGACGCGCGTCGGACAGAACGTGGAACTCGTGAACGCGGGTGCGGGCGACCGGTTCGCACTCGAATCCTCGCAGACCGACGTGAAGCGTCTCGAAGCGGATCTCTCTGCATCGCAAGCAAACGAATCGTCGATCCGCGCGCAACTCGACGCGAAAGTCGGCGACGATCAGGCGGAAGTGGCGCAGGTGCGCGCACAACTGGCGCAGGCGGAATGGGAGCTCAGTCAGACCACGGTATACGCGCCGGCTGCCGGCTACGCGATCAACGTGGCGTTGCGACCCGGCTCGATGACAGCTGCGTTTCCCGTGACGCCGGTGATGACGTTCGTCGAAGCTGAGTATCAGGTGATCGCGTTGTTCGCGCAGAACGAACTGCGCCTCATCGAACCTGGTGATGAAGCGGAGTTCGCACTGCTGACGTACCCGGGACAGATCATCAAGGCGAAAGTCGATTCGATCGTCTGGGCGCAGGGTCAGGGACAACTCGCGATCGCGAATACCCTGCCGACGACCGGCACAGCGCCGATTCCGCCGAACCGGTTCCCCGTCAAACTCGACGTCGAGCCGAAGTACCAGGACCTCTTCCTCGCCGCCGGTGCCGTGGGCAACGGCGCGGTTTATACGCAGAGCGGCGCGATGCTTCACGTCGTTCGCAAAGTGATCCTCAGAGTCGGCTCGAAGCTCGACTATCTCGTGCTGAAGCTGCATTGATGCATCCGGCACGCCGTAAAGTGGCTTGGGTCGTCGGCGGCATTGCTCTGTCGTTGGCGACCGGTGGCTGTGCGCTGAAGGATGCGCCGTCGCGCGACGAGGTCTGGCAACAGGGTTTACCGGGCGTCGCCGTGCCAGATGCCTGGCAAGGCAACGCAGCACCGGATGTCGTGCTCGAGCCGTGGCTCGGGGCCTTCGGTGATCCGCGGCTCGACGAACTCGTTGGTGACGCGCTCGAGTACAACCCGGATCTGCATGTGGCGGCGGCGCGCGTCG
>JBGSNQ010000030.1:0-6882 GCA_041739525.1 Pseudomonadales bacterium
CCTGGGACACGCTCTCGGTGGTAACCGGCTTCCACTACTGGGACAGCAAGTTCACGCAGGATTGGATCACTGGCGGTGAGTTCTGGAAATACGTTGGCACGCTGGGAGGCTACGACCTCACCAACAACACGTGGCTTCCCGCTCCGTTCGGCCCGGCAACACCGCCGCCGATCTCGCCGCTCGAGGCGTGCTGGGCGGGCGCGTTCGGCAATACCAAGTGCGACACCGGCGCATCGCTTGCGGGCCTCGGCGATCCGTTCGATCAGCGTCTTTATGAAACTCAGGAAACCAAGTCGTATGCCGGCTTCATGCAGGCCGACTGGGAGTTCATAGAAAACTGGACGCTGACTCTCGGTACGCGCTACACGGAGGAAGAGAAGGATTTCAGAGCCGGCCAGGCTTACCTCGCACCCGTGTCGCGCCGCGGCATCGACAACTTCCCGTCGTATGCGAATCTCGATAACAAGTGGACGAAGTGGACGCCGAAGATCGGCGTTTCTTATCGCTTCACGCCGGAAATCATGTTCTACACGTCGTATTCCGAAGGCTTCCACTCGGGCGGGTTCTTCGGCGTGAACCAGAACGTCGCCGACTTCGTGCGCGACCAGTACAAGCCCGAAACGATCGGCAGCTACGAGGCGGGTATGAAGAGTCAGTTCTTCGAAAATACCGTGCAGCTGAACGTGGCGGCCTTCTACAACGAGTACAAGGACAAACAGGAAAGCTCGGTGCAGCTCGACCCCTCCACGAATACCGTAGCGACGGTGTTCAGCAATGTTGCCGATGCCACCTATCAGGGGATCGAGATCGAAGCACAGTGGGTTGCGAACGAACATCTCAGCTTGTTCGCGACGGGCGGCTATCTCGATGCCAAGTACGACAACTTCGAAACCGACGTCAACGCCAACGACGGCGTCGATATCATCGTGGATGCGAGCTATCTGACACCCCGTAATGCACCGGAGTACACCTACGGGCTCGGCGGCACGTTCACGTATCCGGTCGGGCCGGGTAGCCTGGAGGTGTTCACGAAGTACTCGTGGGTCGACGAGGTGGAAACGAGCCTGCTGAACCTCGCGATCGGCAAAGTCGATTCGCGCGAGGACCTGAGTGCGTCGATAGGCTACTTCTACGAGAACATGTCGCTCTCGCTGTACGGCCGCAATCTCACAGACGAGAAGTTCGAAGTGCCGTTTCCGATCGTGCCGTTGTTTGCCTCCGGCACCGTCACGCCGGGAGTGAGTTGGGGGCTCAGTTTCACGATCGACCTTTGATGGTAACGAGGGGTTCGTGACGCGTCAGGTGAACTTCGGCCTCTGGTACGACTTCCGCAATCCGGCGCGCTGGCGCGTTCCGTTCGAGCGCTTGTACGCGGAGACGCTCGAACAGATTCGTTGGGCCGAATCGATCGGCTTCGATTCCGTCTGGCTCACCGAACACCATTTCTGCGACGACGGCTACACGCCGTCGCCGCTGGTGATTGCGGCCGCGATCGGCGCGCGGACGCAACGGATGCGCATCGGAACCAATCTGATGTTGATGCCGCTGCACGATCCGATCCGGCTGGCCGAAGACGCCGCGACGCTTTCGCTCGTGACGGGTGGCCGCTTCGATCTTGGCGTCGGTCTCGGCTATCGAGAGCTCGAGTTCACCGCCTTCCGGCGTTCTTTGCAGCACCGCCCGAGTCTGATGGAGGAAGGTATCGAAATCGTGCGGCGCGCGTGGCGCGGCGAGCCGATTCAGTTCCGCGGCAAGCGATACGACGTGGGCGATGTACGCATCACCCCGTCGCCGGAAACTGTGCCGAGCATCTTCGTCGGCGGCATGGCACCACCCGCGATTCAACGTGCGGCGCGAATCGGCGACGGATTCCTGTCCACCGGCGGGATCGGTTGTGATGCGTATGTTGCGGCACTCGCCAACGAGCCCGCTCGGTCGCGCGGCGGCGCGATTTGCGTCGGTGACTGGGCGATCGTCGCGGAGGATCCACAGCGGGAAGCTTCGATCGTGGGCGAGCACGTTCTCTATCAGGCGAACGAATACGTCGACTGGGGCGCGTTCGGACAACCCGAATCGGTGCCGCGATTCACCGACTCGACGGCGGCAATACGCGATGGGCTTTACGAACTTGCAACCCCCGATGCGACCGTCGAACGGCTTCGCGCGATGCTCGATCGGTATCCACAGATCGTCGACGTGCATTTCTGGGCGCAGTTTCCCGGCGAACCGATCGCGTCGGGAACGCGCCGCATCGAGTGCCTTGCCAAGCAGGTCTTACCGCGCCTCAGAGCCGGGTTCGCTTGAGCGGAACTGACTTGGCCGTGCCCGCAGGAGTGCGTGCGTGGTCTAAGTGGCCGGCCCGTGTATAGATAGACTCCGATCACCGGCTGACTTGCGGCAGAAGTTCGACGCCCGTACCATCGCGGAACTGGTGAGGGTGGCGCTGCGATACGGTCTGGTGGACCTGCCCAGCGAGTTCTGATAGGCCACGTGTGGTTCTCTGCGCTGGTAGTTTCCCGAGGTCACAGGCGGGCGTGCTGAGCTTAGCCTCGCACCGCATCTGTCATCAGGCATACTGGAGACACCGCGTGAGCGATCAGTTCGCGCATCTGCTAGCAGAAATACAAAGTAGTTCGGAAATTCAGGGAGAACAACGTGACGATAAAGGGGCGATGGTCCGTTCTGCTGGCGGCGTTGGGTATCGGCTGCCTGCCGATCCTGCATGCCAGGGAAATTCACACGACCGGTACGCCGGGCTCGGCGAGCGCGACGACCACGATCAGCGGCAATCAGCTGCCAGGCCCCTGAGCCGAAGTTCGGCGGTGAAATCAAGGACAGTGCGCTGCAGTCGAAGATATGGTGGGCGCCGCGCATCGTGCCGCCGCAAGAGGCGCCGAACGTTCTGCTGATCATCACCGATGACGCCGGCTTCGGTGTGCCGAGCACGTTCGGCGGCGTCATCCCGACACCGACGATGGATCGCATCGCGCAGAGTGGTTTGCGTTACAACAACATTCATTCGACGGCACTCTGTTCGCCGACGCGCGCGGCATTGATCACGGGTCGAAACCATCACTCGGTCGGGTTCGGGGTGATTTCGGAACAGTCAACCGGCTTCCCGGGCTACAACAGCATCATTTCCGAAGACAAGGCAACGATCGGCCGGATTCTGCTCGAGAACGGCTATTCGACGGCGTGGTTCGGAAAGGATCACAACACGCCGGCGTTCGCGGCGAGCCAGGTCGGACCGTTCAACCAGTGGCCGACCGGCATGGGTTTCGAGTACTTCTTCGGATTCATCGGCGGCGATGCCAACCAGTGGCAGCCGAATCTGTTCCGCAACACGACGCAGATCTATCCATTTGCCGGCAAGCCCGGCTGGAACCTGGTCACCGGTATGGCCGACGACGCGATCGACTATCTGAATCGCATCAATCAAACGGATCCGAGCAAGAAGTTCTTCATCAAATACGCGCCCGGTGCGACGCACGCGCCGCACCATCCAACGCAGGAATGGGTCGACAAGATTCACGCGATGCACCTGTTCGATCAGGGCTACGAAAAGCTGCGCGAACAGATCTTCGAAAATCAGAAGCGCCTCGGCGTGATTCCGAAGAGCACGAAGCTCGAGCCGTGGCCGAAGGACGTATTGAAGCCGTGGAACGAACTGACGCCGACGGAGCAGAAGCTGTTCATTCGCCAGGTCGAAGTCTTCGCAGCGTATGCGGCCTACAGCGACTACGAGATCGGCCGCGTGGTTCAGACGATCGCCGACATGGGCAAACTGGACGACACGTTGATCATCTATATCAACGGCGACAACGGCACGAGCGCGGAGGGCGGTCCGCTCGGCACGCCGAACGAAGTGGCGTTCTTCAACGGCGTCAACATGATGCCCGCCGAGGAGCAGATGAAGTGGTACGACGTGTGGGGAACGGAGCAGACGTACAACCACATGTCGGCCGGCTGGTCGTGGGCATTCGACACGCCGTTCACGTGGTTCAAGCAGAACGCGTCGCGACTCGGCGGCGTCCGTCAGAACATGGCGGTCGCGTGGCCGGCACGCATCACGGACAAGGGCGGCTTGCGCGAACAGTTCATGCACGTCATCGACGTTGTGCCGACGATTCTCGAAGTTGCCGGCATTCCGGCACCGGAAACGGTGGACGGCATCAAGCAGGCGCCGATGGAAGGCACGAGTTTCGCGTACACCTTCGACAAGCAGAACGCGAAGGCGGCGTCGCGACACAAGAGGCAGTACTTCGAGATGATGGGCCAGTGGGCGTTGTACGACGACGGATGGCTGCTCAGCACGAAGGTGAACCGGGCGCCGTGGGAAGCGTTCGGTACGGCCAACGCCGATCCGCTGAACAACTAGGTGTTGGAGTTGTATGACCTGAACAGCGACTTCAGCCAGTCGAACGACATCGCGGCGAAGCACCCGGACAAGGTCAAGCAGTTGAAGGCGGAGTTCATCGAGGAGGCGCGCAAATACCAGGTGTTCCCGCTGGATGCGTCGGTAGCGGCGCGCCTCGTGGCGCCGCGCCCAAACATCACGGCGGGTCGCACGGAGTTCGTCTACACGCATCCGATGACGGGTCTGCCGCAGGGCGATTCGCCGTCCATCTTGAACAGTTCCTACACGTTCACTGCAGACATCACGGTTCCGGCCGGCGGCGGCGACGGCATGATGCTCACCTCGGGCGGTCGGTTCGCGGGATACGGCTTTTACCTGCTGAAGGGCAAACCCGTGTTCCTGTGGAATCTCATCGACCTGCAGCGGCTCAAGTGGGAAGGACCGGACGTGCTGACGCCGGGTCGTCACGTGATTGCATTCGACTTCAAATACGACGGACTCGGCGTCGGTACGCTCGCGTTCAACAACATGAGCGGACTGGGCAGACCGGGCACCGGTACGCTGTCGGTGGATGGCAAGGTCGTGGCGACGCAGACGATGGAGCGCACGCTGCCGATGATTCTGCAGTGGGACGAGAGCTTCGACATCGGATCCGACACGCTCACCGGTGTGAATGATGCCGACTATCAGCCGCCGTTCGCGTTTACCGGCACGATCAACAAGATCACGCTGAACGTCGACCGCCCGCAACTGACACCGGCGGACGAACTGAAGCTCAAGGAGGCAGCGCAGGCGCTGCACGCGAACGAATGAGCGCGTCTGCGTCCGGCGTGGTCATGTGCAGTGGCGTCTGACGCGGATTGGCGAAAGCCGGCGACACCGATACTGCTCGACGACGGTTGGTCGATCGATTGCGAGTATCGGATCGTCGCCGGTCGCATCGAGCTGCGCGTCACCGGCTTGCTCTACTCGATCAAAGACCTGGTGAAGGACGAGGTCGAACGCGAGGCGTTGCTCGGTCGTCTGGTACGGGACTTTTTCGAGAAGCGCTTGCCGGGCAAATGAGCGACCATCGGCGTCCCGCAACTATCTTCGAGAACGATGCTGAAGCTATACGACGATCTCGCTACATGGTGGCCGCTGTTTTCGCCGCCGGAAGATTATGAGGAAGAAGCCGCCTTCTTCGGCGCTCGTCTGCTCGAGGCAGGTGATGGGCCGTGTGAGTCGCTGCTCGAACTGGGCAGCGGCGGCGGCAACATCGCGTCGTTCCTAACAGGCTGGTTCGGTCGCATGACCCTGGTCGATCCGGCGCCGGGAATGCTCGCGCACAGCCGTCGATTGAATCCGGACGCCGAGCACGTCGAAGGCGACATGCGCACGGTGCGGCTCGGGAGGACGTTCGATCGCGTGTTCGTGCACGATGCGATTTGTTACATGACGACGCGCGATGATCTGCGACGCGCACTCGAGACGGCGTTCGTGCACTGCCGTCCCGGCGGGGGGGCGGTGTTCGCGCCCGATTCCGTGCGTGAGAACTTTCACAGCGGCACCGATCACGGCGGCGTCGACGATGCTGCCGGAACGCGCGGTGTGCGATTCATCGAATGGTCGTGGGATCCCGACCCGAACGATGAGATGTGCATGGCCGAGTATGCAGTGATGCTGCGCGACGGCGAAACGGTGGTAGTGGAGCACGACCGCCACCTCGAAGGCTTGTTTGCGCGCGACACGTGGCTGCGTCTGCTCGAAGACGTCGGCTTCGAGGCGCGCGTCGTGCCGTTCGAGCATTCGGAGCTCGAACCCGGCAGTTACGAGATCTTTGTTGCAAGAAGACCCCGATGAGTGCGACCGAAATCGCGATGGTCTCGTTCCTGGCGATCATGGGTGGCGCGGCGGTCGGGATGATCATCGGCCGGCTGCTGCCGGATCATCACCTCGGATCGGATTCGAAAGACGTGGTGCGACTGTCGATGGCGATGATCGCGACGATGACCGCGCTGGTGCTGGGCCTCGTCACCGGTTCCGCCAAGAGCACGTTCGATAGCGACGACGCAGCCGTGAAAAACACAGCCGGGTCGTTGCTCGCGCTCGATCGCGATCTGGCGGCGTACGGTCCGGAGACAAAACCGATACGCGCGGCACTGAAGACGACGCTGGCTGCGAAGGTCGACAGCATCTGGAACGATGTAGGCGCCGAAATGCGTTCCGGTGCGCAAGGCGCAAGCGCCGGCGAGAAACTGATCGACGCCATCCTTTCGCTCAACCCGACGAGTGAGCCGCAGCGCTGGTATCAGGCGCGCGCACTCGAACTCGCCAACGAGATCATGCAAACGCGCTGGCTCGTGTTCAACGGCTCCCAGCGTTCGGTGCCGATGGTGTTCATCATCGTGATCGTCTGCTGGCTGACAGTGTTGTTCGGAAGCTTCGGGTTGTTTGCCCCGCGGAATGCGACGGTGATCGGTGCACTGCTGGTGTGTGGGCTATCGGTCTCCGCGTCGCTCTTCCTCATTCTCGAGATGGACGAT
>JBGSNQ010000044.1:0-8411 GCA_041739525.1 Pseudomonadales bacterium
ACCCGGCGACGTGCTGGTGATCGAGGCGCGCGGCGTGCCGGACGCGGCGACCATCGGCGACATCTTCTCGACGCGTGCATTCAGTCTCGGTGCATCGGGCATCGTCACCGACGGTGCACTGCGCGACACGCCGGCGATCGCCGAACTGCATCAACCCGTCTATCACTTCGCCTCACACGGCGCGACGCTCGGCCGCCAGCACATGCCGTTCTCGGTCGATGAACCGGTGACGTGCGCCGGCGTGTTCGTGGTGCCGGGCGATGTCATCGTGGGTGACGGTGAGGGCGCGGTGGTCATTCCGATCGCGCTCGTCGCAGAAGTAGTGCGCGACGCGCTCGCGCAGGAAGAGCGTGAACGATTCGCGCTTGAGCGGGTAGCCGCGGGCGAATCGACAATCGGGTTGTTTCCGCTGTCGAAGGAACGCATGGCCGATTTCGAAGCGTGGTCGGCCGCGCGCAAGGCGAGGAACTGAAATGGGTTCGCGCAAGAGCATTCACATCGACGGTTTGAGCCATTTAATGGCGATTCCGGTCGCAACGCGGGTTGGCCCGCTCGTTACTTCGAGCGTGATCGCATCGTTCGATCCCGGTACGCGTAACGTGCCGGATACGATCGAGGCCCAGGTGGCGAACATCTTTCGCCACGTCGGCGCGATGCTCGAGTCGGCGGGCGCCGAATGGCGACACGTCGCGAAGATGGAGTTCTGGATGCCGGACCCGGCCAACGGTCGCGCTGCGCTCGAGAAGCCGTGGGTGGAGAAGTTCCCCGATCCCGAATCCCGGCCCGCGCGACATACGCACCGCGGCGACGCGCCGGCGGTGTCTGCGTCGTTCATCGCGTACGTTACCGACTAACAGCGAACCCCGACCCGCCGGTGCCGAGAACTACCACTCGTTGCTTCCTACGAATGCGTGCGCTCCGCTGACGATTTCACCACGCCGGAACGTTCGAGCTCGTCGATGCGCTCTTCGGAAATGCCCGTTTCGCGCAGAACCTCACGCGTGTGTTCGCCGACTCTGGCGGCGCCACGGCGCAGAGCCACCGGCGTGTCCGACAGCGTGATCGGCGCGCGCGTGTAGCGTGTGCCGTCGATGTCAGCGATGAGTCCCCGTGCGATCACGTGCGGATCTTCAACGGCTTGCGCGATGTCGTTGATCGGCCCGCAGGGCACACCTTCTGCGAGCAGGCGGTCGAGCCAGTGTCGAGACACATTCGTCGTGAGTACTTCCTCGATCAGCACTTTCAATGCGTCCCGGTTCTCGATGCGACCGATCTCCGTCGCGAACCGTGGATCCATTTCGAGTACCTGAAGGCCCAGTGCAATGCAGAACTTCGTCCAGATTTTCTGTGTGGCCACCCCGACCACAATGAAGCCATCGGCCGTAGCGAACGCTTCGTATGGAGCCGCGAGTCGATGGGCGGAACCGACTGGGCCGGGTATTTCGCCGGTGGTGGTGTAGATGCCGGATTCCCACACCGCGTGCGCCATGCCGGACTCGAGCAGCGTCGCTTCGACGTGTTGGCCGATCCCGCTGACGTGACGGCGATTCAACGCGGCCAGCGTGCCCAGCGCGCCAAACGCGCCGGCGCTGAAGTCGCAGAACGGCACGCCCGCGGCAACCGGGCGCGCGCCGTCTTTCTCACCGGTCAAACTCATGATTCCGCCCATGGCTTGCGCTACGAGGTCGAAGCCGCCGCGATCGCGATAAGGCCCGCTGTGGCCGAAGCCCGAGATCGAGCAATAGATGAGGCGCGGATTGAGCGCGTGCAGCGCGTCGTAACCGAGCCCCAGCCGATCGAGCGCGCCTGGCCGGAAATTCTCTACGAACACGTCCGCGGTGGCTGCTAACGAGCGCACCAGTGTGGCGCCGTCTGCGTGTTGCAGGTTCACCGCAATCGCGCGCTTGTTGCGATTGATGAAGTCGAACGCTCTGAACGGACCGACCTCCGCTTCGCGCCCGGCCTCGCCGTCGAGCGGTTCGATCTTGATGACGTCGGCGCCGAGGTCGGCGAGCAACATGGAGCAATACGCGCCCGCGATGACGTGAGTGCAGTCGATGACGCGGATGCCTGCGAGCGCGCCTGGTGCAGCCTTCGGATCGGTCGCGTTCATCGCGGCTCCTCGATTCCATGACCGCGTTTCGGAATCAGTGCGGAGCGTTTGAACGTCATCACCGTGGTCCCGTCCTGCTTCCAGCCGCGTGTCGACACCGTGACGATGCCCTGCGTAGCGCGCGATTTCGACTCGCGCTTGTCGAGTACGGTCGATTCTGCATAGAGCGTGTCGCCGTTGAAGACCGGCGCGGGCAAGACGATGTCGGTCCAGCCGAGATTGGCGACGGCGTATTGACTGACGTCGGCGACGCTCATGCCCACCACGACTGCGAGCGTGAACGCGCTGTTCACCAGCGGCTTGCCGAACTCGGAGCGCGCGGCATACGCCTCGTCGAAATGGATCGGATGCTGGTTCATGGTCAGCAGCGTGAACCACGTGTTGTCGGCTGCGGTGATGGTGCGACCGGGCCAGTGCTTGTACGTGTCGCCGACGGTGAAGTCTTCGTAGTAGCGCCCCATGCGGATCCCCCGAAACGAGTCGGGTCAATCATACGTGGCGGAGCATCCGAAGCGCCGTGTTCTTACTGCGGTTGGGTCGGGCGCTTGCGCGGCTGTCGCATGAGTGCGACGTTGGGGTCGAAGAAGCGCTGGATTTCCGCGAACGGCAGCGGCTTCGAGAAGTAGTAGCCCTGGCCGTATTCGCAGTCGTGTTCGCTCAGGAACTTCAGCTGCTCGACCGTTTCTACGCCTTCGGCGACGACGACGAGGCTCAGGCGGTGCGCCATCGAGATGACCGCGGCGGTGATCGCCATGTCGTCGGCGTTGCTAGGGATGTCCATCACGAATGACCGGTCGATCTTCACCGTGTCGATGGGGAAGCGCTTCAGGTAGTTCAGCGACGAATAGCCGGTGCCGAAGTCGTCGATCGCGATCTTGATGCCGAGTTCGTGCAACCGCTCCACCGTGAAGGCGGCCGCTTCCGCATCGTCCATCAACATCGTTTCGGTGATTTCCACCTCGAGCTGTGCAGGATCGATACCCGATTCGCGAATGCAGCGGCGTACGGTGTTGACGAGATTCGGGTCGTGGAACTGGCGCGTCGAAATGTTCACGGCCACTTGAATGGGCGCACCGGTCTGCGCGGTGAGGTCGCGCGCGGCAATGCACGCATGTTGGATCACCCACGCACCGATGCCTACGATGACGCCCGTTTCTTCCGCGACGCTGATGAACTTGTCAGGCGACAACAATCCTCTCTCCGGATGTTGCCAACGGATCAACGCCTCGACTCCGGTGATGCGTTGGTCAGCCAATCGCACCTTCGGCTGATAGAACAGCTCGAACTGATTCGACTCGAGCGCCTGACGCAGTTCGTTTTCTGTGCGCAAGCGGCTCTGCGCCTTGGTGTTCATCTCCTCGGCGAAATACTGGTAGTTGTTGCGGCCGCGCTCCTTTGCACGATACATCGCAAGGTCTGCGTTCTTGGTCAGTATGTTCGGCTGCACCGAGTCGCTCGGAATAATGGTGATGCCGATGCTGGTGGTCACCACGAGGTGATGGCCGGAAATCGTGATCGGCGCGCGCAGGCGCGCGAGAATCTTCTCCGCGACCGCGCCGGCGTCCCCTGGCGAGGAGATGTCGTACAAGAGAATCGTGAACTCGTCTCCGCCGGGCCGTGCGACGGTGTCTTCCGCGCGTACGCAATGGCTCAGGCGTCGTGCCACTTCGCGCAGTAGTTCGTCGCCGGCTTCGTGCCCCAGCGTGTCGTTGACGCGCTTGAACTGGTCGAGATCGAGATAGAGCAGCGCCGCGTACGTGCCGGTGCGTTGCGCGTGTGCGATGGCTTGTTCGAGCCGATCGCCGAAAAGGCGGCGGTTGGCCAGATCCGTCAGCGTGTCGTAGAACGCCATGCGCTCCATCTGTTCGCGGTTGCGTTTCATCTCCGAGATGTCGGCAAGCTGCACGATGAAATACAGCGGCAATCCGGTTTCGGATCGCTGCAGTACGACGTGGAAGTTCGTCCAGATCTCCATGCTGTCTTTGCACAGCATGCGACGCTCGGACCGGAACACGTTGCCGGAGCGGTACAACAAACGGTCGAACGTTTCTTTCAGGCTTTGTCGTTCCGGCGCGGGTACGAGCCGGCTGATGTGGCTGCCGACCATCTCCGCTTCGGGATAAGCCAGCGCTTTCACTGCGAAGTTGTTCGCCTGGAAGATGTAGCCGTCCGTATCGGTGAGCAGCATGCCGATCGGCGCGTTCTCGAACGCACCCCGGAAACGCTCTTCGCTGCTGCGCAACTTCGCTTCGGTGTCGCG
This sequence comes from Pseudomonadales bacterium, assembly GCA_041739525.1. GTDB lineage: Bacteria > Pseudomonadota > Gammaproteobacteria > Pseudomonadales > Azotimanducaceae > DATJGR01. Next base: position 4,374 of record JBGSNQ010000044.1, read on the forward strand.
CTGCGCGCGATTGTCCTTCGCGATGCAGACCAGACTCTTCTCGCCTTCGAGTTCCACCACCGTCGCCGAGACGAGCGCGGGGATCAACTCGCCGTGCTTCGTGCGGAACGTCAGTTCGAAGTTCTGCAGGCTGCCTTCCTTCTCGACGAGTTCGATCGAACGTTTCAGTTGCTCGATGTCGTCGAAGACGGGCAGATCGGTGACGCGATGCCCGACGATCTCCTCGTAGCTGAAGCCTGACGACACCGCAAAGGCGTCGTTGATGTCGAGAATACGGCTGTCGGCGAGGCTGATGATGACGATTCCGTCGGGACTGCCGGTGAAGATGCGGGCAAACTTCTCTTCGCTCTCCTTGAGTGCGGCCTCCGCCAGGCGACGCTTGGTGATGTCGCGACCGATGCACAGCACGCAGAGTTCGCCGTCGAGCTCGAAGAAGCGCACGGAGATCTCGGTCTGCAGCACTTCGCCGTTCTTCGCAACGAGCTCGGTTTCGTAGTCGAGGCACTCGTATTGGGCTTCGAGTTCAGCCTGCACGCGTTCGCGGTCCAGCGGGTTCCCCCAGATTTTCAGATCGGGCTCGCGCGTGCCGATGGCTTCCTCGCGCGTATAGCCGAGCAGACGGGTAAAGCCGGTATTGAAGTCGACGATAGTGCTGTCGGAGTTGCGCAGGATCAGTACGGCGTCGGGGCTGGAGTGGAAGATCGTCGAGAACTTCGACTCGGAGAGGCGCAGCTGTTTTTCGGCCTTCACCTGGTCGGTGGTGATGCGCGCCGTCATGACCGTACCGGAGATGCCTGGAGCATCGCCGAGCCCGGTGAACTGCACGTCGAGATAGACATCGGATGCCTGCAGGCGGATGTCGGTGAGGCGGAACGTCTCGCGCGGACGTGTGCTGGTACGAGCGAGTGCACGCCCGAATTCGTTGCGGTCGACCGCATGGATGAACGGTAGTGGCTTCGCACCGATCAACGATGTGGCCGATGCGCCGAACACTTCGTACGCCTTCGGGTTCGCGTAGCTGATGCGCCCTTCGAGGTCGATCACCAGCGTCACTTCGCCGGTGTTTTCGATGATGCCTCGGAAGCGCGATTCGCTGATGGCCAGCGCGCGTTGAGCGCGACGCTGTTCGGTGAGGTCGAGTACCTGCAACACCGCAAAGCGCGCCGCGCCGGAGGAGTCGCGCAGCATTCGCGCATAAACCGACGCCCACACTTTGCGTCCGTCGCGCCGGACGAAGTCGCGTTCGAAGCGGATGTGGGTATTCTCTTGCGACATCAGCTCGTTTCGCTGCGTGCGGATTTCGTCCCAGATCTTCTCGTCGATGAGTTGATCGAGGCGGCTTCCGACCAAGGGCTCGTCGCCTTTGCCGATCAGATCGGTAAACGCTGAGTTGGCGTGCACGATCGTGGCATTCGTATCCAGCAATGCCATTGCGGCGGGCGCGTGGGCGAAGGCCTCGTGTATCTGGGCGATGTTGAGGTTGCGATGGCGCGGATCCCAGATCAGCAGTGCGGCGCTCATCCAGTACAGGGTTGCCCACAGCAGTTGGCTCGCGGCGACGGGCAGCAGCGACGTGGAGCCTTGCCAGATGCCGGCGTCGAACAGGGTCGGCAGCAGATGCGACAACGTCGCGAAGAGGGCACTGCCGATGACCAGACCGCGACGATTGGTGCGGCTGGCGACGAGCATGGCGAACAGGAACATGGACGCAGCGACTTCGTGACCTGATGTCACGGCGGAGACGGTGGCGCCGGCGAGCAGGGTGATGATCGTCACCGCGGTCGCAACGGGCTGATCGAGCTGCCGCGGTGCTGCCAACGCGTCCATTGTGCGTCCTTAGGGGAGTTCCGCTATCCTCGCCCGCTCTTGCGCGGTATCCCGCGAAACCCGTGTCGGTGCGAGTCCATGAACTTCGAATTGACGGTATCGGTTCACGGTCAGGGACTCTATGAAGTCACGCACAAAGTGGCCGAAAGGGTACGCGAAGCGGGGATAACCGACGGTCTTGCAACGGTTTTCATCCGCCATACCTCCGCGAGCCTGATCATTCAGGAGAACGCCGATCCGGCTGTTCGCGCAGATCTGGAACGCTGGCTCGACCGACTCGTGCCTGAACTCGATCCGCTTTACACGCACACGGCGGAAGGTCCCGACGACATGCCGGCCCACATCAAAGGTGCGTTGACGGCAGTCAGCGTCTCGGTGCCGATCATGGGTGGCTCACTCGCGCTGGGCGTGTGGCAGGGGATCTATCTGTGGGAGCACCGACATCATCGCGGCGAGCGCCGGCTGATCGTCAACGTGCTGAGTTAGCGAACGTGTGGAAAGAGGCGGCTCCGACGGGCGGGAGATCAAAGCCCGTCGGAGCCTTACCAGCGAACCGCTGATCTTGGGAGGAGGTGCGATTCAATGGCTGGGGTCAACTTTAGCGAAACGGCCCGCCCATTTCCGCATTTTCAGTTATTAATTTCGAAATTTTTTCTGATGATCTAAAAAAAGAAGGGGGCATGAGCCCCCCTCGAATCGACTAACGGATTGTTGTTATTTCAGCGCACCGAACTTGTAGTCCACCGAGATTCCGAGTTGCTGCGGAATCGTGTTGGCGCCGGAACGGCGGAAGTTCACGTCTTCGGTCGAACCGTAGTGGTCCACCTGCCGCACGCCGATTTCGTCGAAGACGTTGTCGGCGAAGGCCGCAACGGTCCACGCCGTGCTGGGCGAGATCCAGGTGGCGCGCAGGTCGGTCCGTTGATACGACGGCGCCGCGTCTTCCTGAGACTCGAAGGCCGAGAAGTACACCTCGTCGATCCAGCTCCAGTTCGCCAGGAACGTGACCGAGCCGCGATCGCCCAACTGCCAGTTGTACTGCGCGTACACACCCCCCTTCATCTCTGGCACCTGCAACATCTGCTTGCCGTCGAGATCGATCGGGATATTCAACGGGTCGAACAGAGACGGCGGCCGGTTCGAATCGTTCGGATCGTTGACCGTGAAGTTGTCGGTGTACTCGCTGTGCGTATAGCTGAAGTTCGCACCCAACGTAATGTTGTCGGTGATCAGCCAGTCGACATCGGTATCCCAGCCGATGATCATCGCCGTCGGCACCGAGAACACGCTCGTCGACGTGTTCGCGGGGTTGAATGCAGAGGGACCGGTACCGAAGGTCTCGACGTTCTTGTAGTCGTAGTAGTACACGGCCGAGTTCAACTGCATGGTGCCGTCGCGCAGCGTGCCTTTGTAGCCCAGTTCGTACGAGATCAAACTTTCGGTCTTGAAGGTCCGCTCGGCGCTGAAGAACACCAGGTTGAAGCCACCGGCCCGCGAACCTTTCGTCGCCGACAGATAGATCAGATCGTTGTCGGTCGGCGTGTAGTCGAAGTTGACGCGCCACGTGATGTCGTCGTCCTTACGCTTTTCCTGGCGCCACAAGCTGAGACTGATAGGCACGCCGTTCACCAGCAGTCGTTGCGGATTGAGAATCGTGCCGTCCGCCGCGAGATAACCCATCCCCTGGTTGACCGCGGCAAGCGACGAGGCTCCGCCAGCGGCGGTGAATCCAAGGGGAATGATGTTCTCTTCGTTATAGTAGAAGAGGTTTTCCTCGCCCGTCAGTTGGTCTCGCGCCCAGCGTGCACCGAGCGTCAATGCCCAACGTTCGTTGAACGTGTACACGCCTTGCGTGTAGGCCGCGTACGAGTTGCGCTCCGACCGCGTCTGATACTGCAGGTCCGTCGCCGAAACGAACGGGTTCTGATGTGCGACGTGGGTATTCGTACCCCCCTGCCAACTGCCGTAGCAGTAAGCTGATTTCTGTACCTCGAACAATCCCGGAATGCAGTTGAACGGTGGGTTCCCGCCATTCACGGCGATGGTTCCGAACTGCTTAGCAGTGAACAACTGCATCTGCGGCAAGATATCCAGGAATGCAGCGCCCGATCCGAGCACGGCGGCATATGGGATCGGCGCCGCCGCCGTACCAAAGGCCGGGTTCGCGTAGCGCGAATCGCACGGTTGATTCAACGTACAGAGGCTGTCGTA
>JBGSNQ010000100.1:0-4411 GCA_041739525.1 Pseudomonadales bacterium
TGTCGTCGATTGCGCGCTGATCGTTCGTTGACAGTCCGCACGCCGCATACGATGCTGCGCAGCACTCGAAAACCGGCTTCACATTACGTGTACAGGTGCGGCGTCTTCCTGACTCTCCTCGCGCTCTGTTCCGTACTTTCAACCGCCCCCACTCTCGCAGCCACCACCATCTGCGCTGCGACACTCGACCGCAATCCGTTCGGCTTCCTCGACGCGAAAGGCGCACCGCAAGGCGTCTCGGTCGACGTGTATCGGCTGATCGCCCAACGTCTGGGCCGCCCGCTGCGGGTTCAATTCGGCGCGCCCGATCAGACGATCGCCGGCATTCACGAAGCAACCGTCGATCTCGCCATCATGTTCCAACATGACGACCTCGCCACGTCCGCAGTCGCACTCGGCCCCTTGATCGAAGTGCCGACCGGTGTTCTCGCGAGAAAAGCGCTAGCCCGGTATGAAGAGCTGATGGGCCTACGCATCGGATACCTCGAGGCGACGCCGTTCGACGAACGTTTCGAATCCGATGCGATGCTCACTAAGGTGCCGTTCCCAAGCGTTGCCGACGCGTTCGGCGCATATCTCGACGGTTCGATCGATGCGATCGCCGGACCCCTGCAGTTCCTCTTCTACCAGGCACCGCACTATGCCGCCCGAAACGGCACGCTCTTCAAGGTATCGCTGCTGCAGACCCGCGCGATGTGGCTGTATGTCAGAACCGCGGCATTCAGCGACGCCGAACGCGCCGCGATTGCACGATCGATCGACGAACTCATCGAAACGAACATGATCGAGAGTTTCAGCGATCACTACTTCGGCACCCGCGCGGAAGTGCCATGATCCGATCGACTTCCCTGCAATCCCACTTGTACACGCTGCTCGGGTCGCTGCTTGCGATCGCGCTGTTGCTGATGGTGGCGTTGTTCGCCGCTACGCAGTATCGCGCGTTGCAATCGGGGCTCGATCACGACGCGGAGCTGGTGGCGGAGCTGCTGGTCGACGAGAGTCGCGGCCCGCTGTTGTTTGCCGATCGCCGCATCCTGGCCGACAAGTTTCGTGCGCTGCGTGTCTACCCGAGCATTCGGCGCGCGTGTCTCTACGATCAGTACGACCATCTCGCGGCAACGCACGACAAAGGTTCGAGCGCGTGCCCCGAGCAACCTGGCGTACAAGCCGAAGCGCCTTCATTCGCGCAACCGCAACCATCGCTGCGCAAAGAGGTGCTGTGGCACGACGTCCCGATCGGACATCTCGACCTCTACATCGACCGATCGCAGGTCCTCTCGGGCGTGCTCGGATTTCTGGCACCGAGTGCCGCGTTGGCACTGATCGTGTTTCTGGTCGTGTCGATCGTGGGCGGACGTCTCGCGAAGCGGGCAGCTGCACCGCTCAACGCGCTGACCGAGTCGTCGCGCAACATCGTGCGCGGCGATCTCGGCGTGCGTATGGCAGTGGAAGGACCGCTCGAAGTGCAGGAGCTCGCAAGCGCCTTCAACGCCGTCATCGACGATCTGCTGGATGCACGTCGTGCTGCCGAAGACGATCTGCGTAAACGCAGACGCACGCAGGAGGCTCTGCTGGCGGCGGAGTCGCTGCTACGCAAGATCATCGACCTGGTGCCCTATCTGATCTTCGCCATTCGGCGCGATGGCAGCCTGATATTCGCGAATCGTGCAGTGGCAGAAGCGTACGGCGTGAGCATCGACGCGCTGCTCGACGGCGGTTTCGCCAACGGCCGAACCAAGGCGGAACCGGACGGGCTGATCTTCGAAGACCACGATGCGCGGCGCGCGCCTGCGGAGATCTGGTTCAACAGCCACGGCGGCCAGTTCAAGCGATTCATGGTTACCCGCGTGCCCTTTGCAGAACAGTTCGATGCAGGCGCACCCCTCGAAAGCGAACTGGTGGTTGCGGTAGACGTTACGGAGGAACGCCGGTTGCAGGTGCAACTGCAGTTCTCGCAGCGCCTGGAAGTGGTCGGCACGCTCGCCGGCGGCATTGCGCACGACTTCAACAACCTGCTCACACCGATCATGGGTTACACGTCGCTGCTGATTGGGCGGGACTTTCCCGCGGACGTGAACACGAAACTGAAGGCGGTTTACTCCGCCGCGCTCAAGGCGCGCGACCTCGTGCAGCAGATCCTTACGTTCTCGCGGCACCAGAACGACGCGGCAGAAAAGCAACTGGTCGACTCCGCGGCGGTTCTCGAAGACGCAATCAGCCTGATGCGCGCCACCATTCCCAGCTCAATCGACATCCAGGTGGACCTCGAACGGAACCTGCCGTTGATCCACGCCAATCCCGGACAGGTGCATCAGGTCATCGTCAATCTCTGCACGAATGCGGCGCAGGCGATCGTCATGCCGCGCGGGCGTATCGACATCGCGTTGCGGCGTGTCGACGCGTCACGACGCGGCGCTGCACGAATCGCAAAGGGGGAATTCATCGAACTGTCGGTCGCCGACAACGGCGCGGGCATGTCGAGCGAAGTACGCGCACGAATCTTCGAACCGTTCTTCACCACGAAAGACGTCGGGCAAGGCAGCGGCCTCGGTTTGTCGGTGGTGCATGGCATCGTCAAGGGCCACGGCGGTGAGATCACAGTCACTACCGACGAAGGCAAGGGCTCGACGTTTCGTGTGCTGTTCCCCGCGGCGGAGCGCGACGCCGATGTTGTCGATGCGCCGGTTCAACCGCACGCCGAAGGCCACGAACGCATCCTGTTGGTCGACGACGAAGTTGCCGTGGTGCGTGCGACGAAAGATCTGCTCGAGAACTTCGGGTACGAGGTGGAGGCATTCACGCAGCCAGTCAGCGCACTGCGGCAATTTCTGGCGTCGGACAATTCGTTCGACGTGATCGTCACCGACAACCTGATGCCCGAAATGACCGGCCTTGAATTCGCGCAGGCGATTCGCGAGAGCGACGCGTCGATTCCGATCGTGCTGATGAGCGGCTATATAGACGACAAAGCAGATCGCAATCCGGCGATCACCGTTACGATCTCGAAGCCGACGTCGGGTCGCGAACTGTCGAACCTGATCCAGCAGGTGGTGCAAACCAAGACCGCGTAGCTTCAGTCGCGCAACGTCAGACGCGCAGCACCATGACGTAGTCGTCCATCACGAAGCCGTGGCCGATCTCGTCGCGCACGGCGCGCTGAAACGAAAAGCCAAGCCCGAGATACGCACGAATCGATCCGTAGTTGCGTTTGTTCACCGCAAGAACGATCTCACGCACCCCAGCTTGCCGCGCGTCCTGCGTTGCAACCTCGACCAGCTGTCGCCCTGTACCACGACCGCGCGCCACGCGTTCGACATACAGCTTGTGCAGCTTCACCACATCGCCGAACCGTTCCCAGGATGCGAAACCGAACGACCGGCCGCCGTCCGACGCCAGCCGCCACTCGACGCCGCGCGCGAGTTCCGCAGCGATCACGCGGGGTGCATATCCCCGCTCGAGCATGTAGTGAATCTGCGACCAGCTGATGATGCTCGGGTAGTGCTCGAACCAGATCGCGCGCGCGAGTTCGGCGACAACGGGAATGTCGTTAGTTTCGACCGGCACGATGCTCACGGATGACTGGACCGCCACGCCTGATCTGTACGAAGGATTGCCCGCATCGTGCCCGCCGCTGTGACGACGAACAAGTCGCTATACTCGCGCCTCGTTGCAAATCGAAGAGGAATTCACGATGGCCGATCTGAAACTGGGTCTGCAGCTCGGATACTGGAGCGCTACTCCACCGACCGGCTTCGTCGCACTGACGCAGGAGGCGGAACGGCTCGGCTTCGACTCGGTGTGGACCGCCGAGGCTTACGGTTCCGACGCCTTGACTCCGCTCGCGTGGATCGGCGCCAGCACGAACCGCATACGGCTCGGTACCGGCGTATGTCAGTTGTCTGCGCGCACACCGACGGCCACGGCCATGGCCGCGATGACACTCGATCATCTTTCCGCCGGGCGAATGATTCTCGGGCTCGGGGTCTCCGGGCCGCAGGTAGTGGAAGGCTGGTACGGCGCGCCGTTCAGTCAACCGTTGGCGCGCACTCGCGAATACATCGACATCATTCGGCAGGTGTTGCGCCGGGAAGAACCCGTCGCAAACTCTGGTCCCCATTACCCGCTCCCGTACACGGGCGAAGGTGCGTGGGGCCTCGGTAAGCCGCTGAAGTCGATCGTGCATCCACTGCGCGCCGACCTGCCGATCTTCATGGGCGCTGAAGGACCGAAGAACGTCGCGCTGGCCGCAGAGATCGCCGATGGCTGGCTGCCGTTGTACTACTCGCCGTTCCGCAACGACGTTTACAAAGCGTCGTTGTCCAACGCCAAGCCGGGCTTCGAGATCTCTCAGGGCGTGGTCGTGAACATCACTGACGACATCGAGAAGGGGTTGCTGCCGATCAAAGGCATG
>JBGSNQ010000119.1:0-22543 GCA_041739525.1 Pseudomonadales bacterium
GAAGTGAATGGCCGAAATGGCCACATCTTCAACCTCGGCCACGGCATCGTGCCGGAAACACCGGTCGACAACGTCAAATACCTGGTCGACTTCGTGCACGAGCGTTCGGCGCGCTGACGATGATCCGCGCGCCTCGCTGGCAAAGCTACCTGCGTCAGTTCAAGCGGTCGTGTTCGACCCGCGTAAACTCCCGAAAGCGAGGGTAGTGTCGAGGCCACCTTCACCTGAAACTGCACACGCGGACGCGTCGCCAATACACGGTTCGTGCCGCGACTATCACCGGTTTCGCAGACGTGAACAAACGCAACTCGCCGAGCTGACTCGAGGACGACCATGGACGCCAGTGCACTCACCACCCGCCTGCAGATCATTGAAGAACTGCGCGGCGAAATAAACAGCGGCGCCGACGAAGCACAGCGCATTCGCCGGCTGCCCGATGATCTCGTCTCTCGCCTGGTCGAGACCGGCTTCTTTCGTTTCACGCTACCAACCGAACTCGGCGGCGAAGATGCCAGTGCGCTCGACACCATCGCCATACTGGAAGCGATGGCAGCCATCGACGCATCGGTTGCCTGGAACGTGATGCTGGGCTCCGAGATCAACGCCATGGCCGCCGGCGGCATGGATCCAAAACTCGCCAAGGAGGTGTACGTCGACAACCCGGGCGTGATCATGTGCGGCGGCGGCGGCCCAGGCAGCACGCCACCGCGCGCGGAACGACAGCCGGACGGCGGCGTTCGGGTGTGGGGCCAGACCACGTTCATCAGCGGCTGTCACAATGCACAGTACTGCTTCATGGCCGCGCCGCTGATGCGCGGCGACGAAATCGAAACGGCCGGCAATGGAATGCCGATCTTCAAACTCTGGTTCCTGCCGCGTGATCAGTGGCAGATTCTCGATACCTGGGACGTGGCAGGCCTGCGCGGATCCGGCAGCCACGACGTGAAAGCCGACGGCGCATACGTGGCACCGAAATTCGCGGGTGTCGATCTCATGAGCCTGCCGGCGCATTACCCCAACCCCGTGTTCCGCATCCCGGTGCCGCTACGCCTGGCTTACAACAAGGTTGCGGTCGCACTCGGCGTGGCGAAAGGCGCGCTCGAGACGTTTTCCGATCTCGCGCAGAGCAAGATACCGATGCTCTCGACCACCACGCTCAAGAACCGACCGATCGCCCAGTACCGCATGGGCGAGTGCACCGCCCAATATCGCGCGATGCGCGCATACGTGATGGCGACGATGAACGACGTAGAAGAGGAGTTGCGCGCCGGCGCGGCGCTACCATCGGCCGCCACGACACAAGCCGCCCGCCTCGCCTGCGTGCACGCCGCCAACGAGTGCATGAAGGTGGTCGACGCCTTGCACAACGCGGCCGGCACCAGCGGCATGCGCATGCACTCGCCACTCGAACGCAAACTGCGCGACGCACACGGCTGCGCAACGCACCGATGGGTCGCGCATCCACTGTATCAGGATCTCGGCGCCATCCTGCTCGGCAACGAAGCGCCGGCCGAATTCGCGGGCGGGCTCGGCCAACCAATGCCGCGCTAACGACACTTCAGAGGGGAAGCATGGAATTGATCGACGAGTTGTTCTCGCTGGACGGCCAGGTTGCGGTCGTCACGGGCGCCGGCCGCGGCATCGGTGAAGGCATCGCCAAGGTGCTCGCAAGCGCCGGCGCATCGGTGGTGTGCGCGGCGCGCCGCACCCACGAGATCGAAGCGGTGGCCAGCGAGATCGTGAGCCAGAACGGCAAAGCGATTGCGGTTACCACCGACGTCACCGACGACGAGGCGCTCGAAAGGCTCGCCCGCGCAGCGATCGACGAGTTCGGCCGGCTCGACATCTGGGTGAACAATGCCGGCGGTTCGCCGCTGCAGATGCCGCTGATGAAACTGCCACGGCAAGAATGGGATGCGACGATCGCGCTCAACCTGACCGCGATATTCTCGGCGTCGCGCATCGCCGCCACGCACATGAATGACGGCGGTCGCATCGTGAACATCTCGTCCATCGCGGCTGAGATGGTGATTCCCGGCAGCGGCCACTACAGCGCGGCGAAGGTGGGCACGAACATGCTGACCAAGGTGTTCGCGCAGGAACTCGGCCCGCGTATTCGCGTCAACTGCATCATGCCGGGTGCGGTTCCGACGGAAATCATGATGAAGGCCATGAAGCTCGAAGAAAAAGATCTGCCGGGGCTCGAGAAGATGCTCCGGCTGCCCGCCGGGCGACTCGGCACACCGCGCGATCTCGGCGCGGCGGTGCTCTATCTCACCTCGCCAGCGTCCGAATGGGTGACCGGTCAGTGCATCCGCATTTCGGGCGGCGCATGAGTGAGCTACTCGATCGGTTCAGGCTGGACACCAGCCGCTGGATCACTGTAAGTCGATCTCAAGCCAGATTTCGTTGCGGCGCATGAACGGCAGGCTGAACGGCGAGTTGTAGCGCGCCCACTGCGGCGCGCTGATGGCGATCAGTCCATCGCGCTGCATCGCGTCGCGCAGCGCCGCGAGTTGCGCGTCATAGCGAGCGAGCGACCAGCCACCTCCGTAGGCACGCACTGCGACCAACCGATCCGGCAGCTGACGCAACTGCACCCGTGCATCGTTCGGTTTCGGCAGTGTCTGAAGCGAGTACTTCGACGGCATGGTGAACTGCACGACGTAGGTACCCGGCGTCGCGCCCGGCTGCTGCGTAACCGGTGCCGTCATCTCGATGGTTTCCGATCGCGCCTGAACCACGGGCGCGGTCATCGCAATCGACTGCTGGCTCTGGTTGGCCCCGAAGATGTACTTCGCGAGAACGCGGAATCCGGCGTTGCCCGCGTCGGTTTGGGTGCCCGTGACTTCGGTCTCCGCGACGCAATAGCCGGCATAGCGACGCAATTCGTATCCGTCGGCCTTACGGACGACCTCGAAACCCGGCTCCTCGATGGCCACCGCGGGACTAACTCCGATCAACGCCAGCAGAAACAGCAGTGCTGCGCGCCGCATCGGCGCGCTGCCGCCCCCAACCATTCTTCGATGTCGCGGCTCGTGCATTGCGCGAACGTTTGCCGATGCGAACATCGTTGAATCCTCGAGGAAGTCACGGGGTGCTGGCGCCGAGTCGTTTCGCGTGTCTCGACGCAGGGTCGACGATATCGACTATTCGCTGTGGCGGCGATAAGCCGAGCGCAAGAATCGGGCGGTTCGTGTGACTTTTCGGAGGTTGCGCCAGTGTTGCACCCATGCGCAAACAGTTCGGGATTAACGAATATCCCGCGCGATAAATTCGATTTTTCGGAAGGCACCGTTCGCGACTAGCCTCTGCGCACTCGATTCGATCAAAGGCCTAACGCGATGACTGACATCCTGTTGTTTCCGATGACCGAGTACTGGTCGTTCTACATGGGATTCGCTGTATTCGTGCTCGCAATGCTGGCGCTCGACCTGGGTGTGTTCCATCGCAATGCGCACGAGGTGTCGATTCGGGAGGCGACGATCTGGAGCACCGTCTGGGTTTGCCTCGCGCTCGCTTTCAATGCGGCACTCTACTACTACATGAAAACGAGCTTTCCCGCTCGAACCGAACTCGCTGGCCTCGACACGCAGCTGCTCGCCGAAACCACGGCCATCGAGTTTCTGACCGGTTACGTCGTCGAAAAAGCGCTCGCTGTCGACAACATCTTCGTCTTCGTTGCGGTGTTTTCGTACTTCGCCATTCCGCCGCGATATCAGCACCGGGTGCTCTTCTACGGCATCCTCGGCGCGCTGATCTTTCGCGCGCTATTCATCTCGCTCGGCAGCGTGCTGATGCAGTTCCATTGGGTGGTGGTCTTCTTCGGCATTCTGCTGATGGCCACCGGAGTGAAGATCCTCATACTGCCGGAGAAGCCGCTCGATCCGGACGCCAATCCCCTCGTCCGTCTGTTCCGGCGTTTTGTGCCGGTTACGCCGACGTTGCACGGTGACCGCTTCTGGGTGAACGTCGACGGCCGCTTACTGGTTACGCCGCTTTTCGTCGCGCTGCTGTTCATCGAATTCACCGACATCATCTTCGCGGTGGACTCGGTGCCGGCAATCTTTGCACTGACGGACGAGCCGTTCATCGTCTTCACGTCGAACATCTTCGCAATCCTCGGGCTGCGGGCAATGTTCTTCATGCTGGCGAGCGCGATGAAGTCGTTCGTGTTCTTGAAATACGGTCTCGGCGTGATTCTGGTCTTCGTCGGCCTGAAGATGGTGTGGCTGAACGAGCTGTTCGGCGGCAAATTTCCGATCGGCTGGTCGCTCGGCATCATCGCGACCATCCTCGCGCTGTCCATCCTGGTATCGATCGGCTACGCGCGAACGCGCGTTGCTCCAGCGCGGGCATCCGAAGAGACAAGTCCACGGGTCACCGCTAACCTGAACCTGAACCCGAACCGGCACTGAGACTGCGTTTTTGCGACACCTCAACTACGGACACTTGCAGTACTTCTATACCGTCGCAAAACACGGCGGCGTCACCCGCGCCAGCCAGCTGCTGCACCTCACGCCGCAGACGATCAGCGGTCAACTCCGCCTGTTGGAAGAGGCGATCGGTCAGCCATTGTTCGAACGCGTCGGCCGAAGGCTGGTGCTGACGGAAACCGGGCATCTGGTGTTCCGATACGCCGAAGAGATATTCACGCTGGGCGGCGAGCTCGCGCAGGTCGTACGCAACGGGCTACCCGCCGCGCCGACCGTTCTGAACGTCGGCATCACGCAGACGCTGCCGAAGCTGGTCGCGCACCGCATGATCGCGCCGGCGCTGGATCTGAAAGACCAGTTCCGCATCGTTTGCATCGAGAAAGGTCTGGACGAGCTGCTTTCCGAACTCGCGCTGCACAATCTCGACGTGGTGTTGTCGGACCGGCCGGTGCCGCACGGCACCAACGTCAAGGCGTACAGTCACTTCCTCGGCGAATGTGGCACCACATTCTTCTGCAAACGAACTGCATGGAAGCGGACACGTCGTCGCTTCCCGAAGTCGCTCGACGATGCACCACTCCTGCTGCCGCGCCCCGGCACGGCGCTGCGTAGCCAGATCGACGCATGGCTGGAGCACAACGACGTCACACCGAAGATCGCTTATGAGTTCGATGACAGCGCGCTGCTGAAAGCGTTCGGCATGGAAGGTGCCGGCGTTTTCCCGGGGCCATCAGCGATCGAACGGGAGATCTGTTCGATGTATCGGGTGATCGTGGTCGGCCGCACATCGGACGTGTCGGAACGCTTCTACGCAATCTCGCCGGAGCGGCGCCTGAAGCATCCCGCCGTCGTCGCCATCAGCGATGCTGCGCGTAATCGCGTCTTCGCGTCGAAATAGCGCCGGATGAACGTCCACGCGAGCCCCCCAAGCCCGCCTCCTGCCTGACGCTCCGAAAGGTTCGAAATTTCCGAAGCGTTCCGAAGCGAGAATCGAATTTTCGGAAGGGTCAGTGGTGGTTATGGTCGGCGCGTCTTAGCCTGACGCAAAGGGAGCATCACTGATGAACTCGATCGATCACACCCCGGCGCGCGTTCTCGGAACATCGACCCGTTCGATTGCCGCAGCCGCCGCCGGTAACAAGGTCATTCGCAACACCTACCTGCTGCTTGCGATGACGCTCGCATTCAGCGCGCTCACCGCCACGCTATCGATGGCGCTGAGCCTGCCGCACCCTGGCCTGTTAGTTACGTTAGCGGGGTATTTCGGCCTGCTGTTCCTCACGGCGAAGTTTCGCGATCGGGCGGCCGGCATCGGCCTGGTCTTCGCGCTCACCGGTTTCATGGGCTATACGCTCGGGCCGATCCTCAACACGTATCTCGCGCTCCCGAACGGACCCCAGATCGTCATGTCTGCTTTCGCGACGACCGGCGCGATGTTCGCGGGCCTCTCTGGATACGCGTTCGTCACGCGAAAGGACCTGAGCTTCATGGGCTCTTTTCTGACGGTTGGAATCCTGGTCGCATTCGTCGCGGGCCTGGGTGCGTTGTTCTTCGAAATTCCGGCGCTTTCGCTCGCGGTCTCCGCGATGTTCGTGCTGCTGATGTCCGGCCTCATCCTCTACGAGACCAGCAACATCATCCACGGCGGCGAGACCAACTATGTGATGGCGACGGTCACGTTGTACGTATCGATATTCAATCTGTTCACCAGCCTGCTGCATCTGCTGGGGTTCATGAACAGCGACGAGTAGCGCGATGCGTTCTTGCAACCTTCACACCCGCTTCACGCTCCAGCGCTTAGTCTGTTCGCACGTGCATTGGGAAACGCACATCGCGAAGGAGGCCTGACATACGCAACGCATGCATCGCCGTACTGTTGCTGCTGCAGCCGCTCTGCGCGCACGCCCAGCAATATATGTTCGGCGTGTACCTCGATGACAAACGCATCGGCACGCATCGCTTCAGCATCGAGCGCGACGCGACGAGCGACGCCGTGCGGGTGACGTCGAAAGCCGAGTTCACCGTCAGGGTGCTGCGGATACCGGTGTTTCGCTATCAGCATTCCGCGCTGGAGTACTGGCGTGACGGCTGTCTGGAGTCGATCGACACGCAAACCCGCGTGAACGGAACACGGACGTCGCTGACCGGCAGGCGCAATGCTGCGGGTTTCGAAGTGGATGTGTCTTCGAGCGACGGCGAGCACCGCCAGGCGTTACCCGGCTGCATCGCGAGCTACGCGTACTGGGACGCAGACACACTGCGGCAACACCGCGAACTGTTGAACGGCCAGACCGGCGCGTATCAAGCGGTCGAGCAGGTACTCGTGACGGAATCGCGGCGGTCGTTGCTCGAACTGAAGGGCAGCGACTTTCAGATCGACCTCAGCTATGAGAATGGCGACGGGCGCTGGGTCGCGCTCGAGACGACGACCCAGGACGGCCGAGCGCTGCACTATCGCCTGGAGAAGCAGCTGCCTTCGGCAGGGATCCCGCTGTCGCAGGGTTGATCCTCGGCCGCGCCGCGCATGCCGACCCTGGTCAGCCCAGGTCGGACATCCGCGCCGAGTAGTCCCAGGTCGTCTGCCAAGTCGGCGTGATTTCGATGGCGACTTCGTTCGCGCTACGCGATAAGAGCCATGTTGCAAGCGTGCTCCGCCGGTCCGGCAGATAACGATCGATCAACCGTTCGAGCACGGCAACGCCGCGCTCGGGCCGACAGCGCGCGTGTCCGCGACCACGCAGGCCGCGATACGGCATCTCGTTGGTCGACAGATCAAACGCACACAGTTGTTCGTGTTCGAGCGCACGGACGATCGCCGCGTCATTTTGAGTGGCGCACCAGAATCGCGTTCCGTCCCATTCGAACCAGAGGGGCGCGATCAACGGACCCTTCGTGGTCTGTACCGAAATTCGCAGCGGTATGCGTTCGTCGAGCAGCGTGCTTGTGGTCATCTCGGGCGGGCGTTTCGATGCGGGCCTGCATGGTACTACAGCGTGGCGCGCCGCGAGCTGCCAAAGTCGCCGACACACGGGCCGAAGGATCATCGCGGCCGCGATACCGATCCCCTCAGTTGAATCGTCGGTGGACACCGGAACCGTCGGCGAGCGCATTGCGGGGCTGCGGGCATGGTGGCGTAGAAGCGTTCTCGTGCGGAATCAGCTAGCATCCCGCGTTCGAATTGCGTGAAAGAGGCGCAGGTGGCAACGGTTCCAACTACAGACGGTGAGTGCGGCGATTTGCCGGTCGCGACGCGCATACGCGAGCGCCTGCAGCAAGCCGGGAAGCGTTTCCATGCGAACGACAACATTGCCGCATTCGTCGAACCCGGCGAGCTAGAGGCGATGCAGGCCGAAGTGGCGGTGAAGCTGAAAGGCGTGCTGGAGGCACTCGTCATCGACACCGAAAGCGATCACAACACGCAGGATACGGCGCGGCGAGTTGCGAAGATGTTCGTGGCGGAAGTGTTCCGCGGCCGCTACGTGGCGATGCCTCCGGTCACGGAATTTCCGAACATCGAGCGCTTGAACGAATTGATGATCGTCGGCCCGGTTACGGTGCGAAGCGCCTGCTCGCACCACCTCTGTCCGATCATCGGCAGAATCTGGGTAGGTGTCATGCCGAACGAGCACTCGGCGCTGATCGGCTTGTCGAAATACGCGCGGCTCGTCGAATGGGTCATGGCGCGGCCGCAGATCCAGGAAGAAGCGGTGATCCAGCTCGCCGACCTGCTGCAGGAAAAGATGCAGCCCGACGGGCTGGCCATCGTCATGCGGGCCGACCACTACTGCATGCAGTGGCGCGGCGTAAAGGATATGGACTCGAAGATGGTGAACAGCGTTATGCGCGGCAGCTTCCTCAAGAACTCGAGTCTGCGCCGTGAGTTCCTTTCGCTCATGAACGATGGCCGATCATAGGGAGGCAAACGAATGCTGGTGCGCCTTCTCTATGCGAGCCGAGCGGTGGGTGACATCAGCGCGGATCTGATCAACGAAATCCTCAACCGGTCGCAGGCCCACAATCCGGAACACGGCATCACCGGCGTGTTATGCGTGTACGAGAGCGGCGACGTGTTCATGCAGGTGCTCGAAGGCGGCCGCGAACAGGTAAATCGGCTCTACAACAACCTGCTGCGCGATCCACGACACCGCGACGTGACGCTGCTCGACTATGCGGAGATCGACGAGCGCCGATTTGCCGGTTGGCGTATGGGCCGAGTGGATCTGGGCCGCATCAATATGAGCACTGTGCTGAAGTATTCGGAAAAGCCGCGCCTTGACCCGTTCGCCATATCAGGGCGGGTGGCGTTGGCGTTGCTCGAGGAACTGATCAGCACCGCCGCCATCGTCAGCCGCAGTCCATGATCGCCGGGGCGGCATCGCAACCCGTCCCAGATCACCTCAACGACCAGAACCACGCCCTCTCCGCCTGATGCACTTCGCGCAAGGCGCGCATTTGGTGGGTCGATTCGACTGTTGCTCTCGACACGCTGCTTGCGACAACAATTCAGCGAAGAGCGCGCATCCCTCGCCTCTCGAGCGAGCGTCTGCTCAGTCCACCGGCATTGCGCCGAAGAGTTCCCGCTGCGTGCGCCGCAGGAACAGCAAGCCGATCGCCGCGTTGAAGAAGATGAAGAAGTTGTGCATGACGATCGCAAACGCTGCCATCTGTCCCGCGTGGTCGGGCAACAGCACCACCCACAGCGTGATTGCTACTGCCCGCATCGGTCCGGGTACACCCGCGCCGAAGAATACGACCGGCAGATAGCCCAGCATCTGCGCAATCGACAGCTCGACGCCGAAGAGCCGCAGCGCCAGGTCGTACACGACCACCGCTGTGAGCAGCGCTGGTGACTTGATTGCCAGGATCGTGAGGTACTGCCAAAGGCGCGCCTCGCGGAACGCGTGAAAGATCTGGCGATTGCGTAGTCCGGCGTTCGGCAGCAACGCGCCGCGAAAAAATGCGTAAAAAGCCGCAAAAAAGCCCAGCGCGCCGACCGCGATCATCGGAATGACGTCGAACACCGGCGGCAGCGTGTCGCCGTTGAGCCACCATCCGAGCGTCGACCAACCGAGCAGATAGTAGAACTCGCAAACCATCAGAAAGAGCATGCTCGAGGCGAGTTTCCAACCGGGCACTCCTTCGCGCCGCTGCAGGTACAGCGCCATCGCGCCTTTGCCGACCTGTTCGTTGAGAATCGACAGGATGTAGGTACTCGCGCGCACCGGCAGAATATCGAGGTAGCGCACACGCGCGTTGAACCAGTTGACGGTACGCCAGACGGCCAATGAATCGAGCAGGAAGAAAACCAGCGAGTAGGGAATCAGCAGACCGATCAGCGCGAGCCAGTTCACCTGCTCGAAGATCGTGACGAGGAAGCCTACGGGTTCCTGCCCCTGCCGTGCGGCCGCGGCATCGATCCGCTGATACAGCAGCCAGAAGCAACCGAGGGAGATTGCCCAGACCGCAACCCGACCGAGTATCGAACTCGATCGTTTCGGCGTTGTTCGATCATCCGGCACGGCTGCCCCCGCGCTGTTCCCTTCCGTGCTGCCTAACCGGCCGTCGTTGAGCTGTCGGGTCGGATCTTCAGTCATTGGGCGGTCCGGTGACGTTCGTGCGACGCAAGAATACCCCGCCGGCCGAACGGCCGACGGAGCGCACTCACGCAGGAGTCCGCTACATCTTCGGCTTCGGAAGTACCACGGTGTCGATCACGTGGATGACGCCATTGTCGGCAACGATATCGACCGCCGTGACCTTCGCTGCGTCCACGGTAACTCCGCCTTTCGTCCCAACCTTCAGCTCGTAACCACCAGCGGTCTTGACCATTCCAGCCGTCACATCCTTTGACATGACTTTTGCCGGAACCACGTGCGCGAGCAGCACAGCCGTGAGCTTTTCCTTGTCTTTCAGCAGCGCATCGAGGTCAGCCTTCGGGATCTTCGCGAACGCAGCGTCGTCGGGCGCGAAAACCGTAAACGGACCTGGACCCTTCAGCGTTTCGACCAGACCCGCCGCCTGGAGCGCGGCAACGAGCGTCTTGAAATCGCCGGCGGCAATCGCGGTATCGACGATATCCTTCGCTTGCGCGGTCATCGTTACGAACGACAGCACTGCAACTGCGAGAAGTTTCTTCATGATGCATTCCTTCAATAGTTTCGGTGAATGAAGCGAACGCCACACCTGTGCCGCCGCCCGCGGTAACACGCTTTGTTGAGCAATCATTACCACGGGACAGAAGGTGACATACGTCATGTGAAGGTCGAGTGAAGAACGATCGCGGTTGGGTGGCGGGAACTTTCGACGCTGAGTTCGAAGATGGCACTGCGATGGACGAGCCGATCGTTGCGCGTGGCGATTCTCCGAGTGACCTTCGTACGCGACAGATGCTCGCCACGCTTGGATGCTCACCTCAATGGAATTGTTAGGCTGTGGCTTTTCAAAGCAGTACATCGCGGCAGCTCCATGCCGTGCAGCAAGTTCGCCGGTGCGTCGTCGTTGCTGCAGGTGAGGCTGATGAGCGGCGACATAGTGACGCAGACGTTCCTGGCCGCCAGCTATCGCGAGCAATTCACCGTACAACGATTCGCTCCAGTCACACGCAAGCGGCAGAACCAGGCGCTGCTCGAATCGATGGACCGCCGCGCGAAAATGCTGGCGCGCCTGCAGCAGACCGTGGAAGAACTCTCCGTTGCAGCCATTTCCTACTATGTCGTCGGCCTGATCGGCTACGGCGCAAGAGCCGTGAAAGGCGCCGGCGTCGAACTCAATCCGGATCTCGTGATGAGGCTGAGCATCCCGCTCGTCGCAACAGCAATTGCGCTGGTCCTGCGGCGAACGCGTCGCGCGATGTCGCGATCCACCGTGGGTTCCGAATAGCGCAGTCGACGACTCGCGAGACGCGCTCAAACGCTATCGATTTGGCTGACACAGACAACTAGACTCGGTCCTTCCTACTGTTGTCGAACCGAAGAAGGCCTACGTAGATGTCTAACACACTGCCACTTTCCCCCGACGAATTGCTCACCACCACGCGGGCCGTGCGCAAGCGACTGGATTTCGACCGCCCGGTCAGTCTGGCGCTGATCAAAGAATGCCTCGAAATCGCGCTGCAAGCCCCGACCGGTTCCAACGCGCAGGGCTGGCAATGGATGGTGGTGCAGGACCCGGCGAAGCGGCTGGCGCTAGCGGAGTTATACCGCAAGGCGTGGGCGATCTACCCATCGATGGCCGCGTCCGCGCACCAGGTCCACAAGGCCGATCCGTCGATGAATGAAGTGCAGGAGCGTGTCGTCTCGTCGGCCGAATACCTCGCCAACAATCTGGAAAAGGCGCCGATATTCGTGATTCCGTGCATCGGTGGCCGAGTCGAGAACATTCCTGCTCCGATGGCCGTCGTCGCGCAGGCGAGTACATACGGTTCGATCCTGCCCGCCGCGTGGAGCTTCATGCTGGCCGCGCGGGCGCGTGGTCTCGGCACCGCGTGGACCACCCTGCACCTGATGCACGAAGCCGAAGCGGCGGGCATCCTCGGCATCCCGTTCAACGAAATCACCCAGTGCGCGTTGATTCCGGTCGCATACACCAGGGGCACAAACTTCAGCGCCGGACCGCGCAAGGCGCTCGACCCGGTGCTGCACGTCGATCGCTGGTAGCGTGATGCCGACGCCTGAGTCGATGTGGGTGCGTCTCAATGCAGGATCTCGCGCGCCCTTAGCACGCTTTTACTCACCCGGCGCAAGCAGCCGCTAGTGCTCCGGGCTCAAGTGGTGTTTCGTTGTTCTCGCCTTCTCACCGGATTGCAACCATCCAGCCGACCGAGGCTTCGCGCAGCGCAGATCACCGCGTTGGGCAAAGCCTGACACGACTACGAGTTTCCTGCCTGGGCTGCTGCGAAGCGGCAGGTCGCAGCGATGCCCGATTACCGCACGTCGTGGCAGGACTCGATTGCCCGCATCACCACGCCTACGCTGTTAGTGTCGGCGCACCGAACGATCGCGAAGTCGGCTGCTCACGCGCGCGCGTTTGGATTGTGGAACCGATTCGACTGGCTTTCGCCATCGCGTGGCGCGAGGCATTCGAAATCCTTTTCCACCAGGATCGTGAGCATGCCGCCATCGATCGGCAGACTTGCGCGAACCGACACTTCGGAATCCGTCGCGGCCCAATGCCTCGTCGCGGCGGCGGCCAAGGTGACGCTGATCGTGCCACCGAGGTATTTCGCTGTGTCCTTTGCACCTGCGGCCAATCGATAGCGAAGTTCGGCCCCGCCTGGGAAGTGCGTGACGGCTTCGACGGCATTGCCGTCGCCAAGCCGCGTCACTTCATCGCGGTCGAGCCGCAATCGGATGCTGTCGTCGAGAATGCGCAGCTTCATGTCGATCACTCCTGGCCGGGCGTCAGTTCCGCGAGCCCTTGCCGTACTTCGCGAGTTCCACGGCCGCGAACTGTACGCCGTCGCCGATGTCGGGGTCGTACATGAAATCTTCCGGCGCCGTGCGATCGGAGCGCAGGATTTCCGGCTTCGGTCCGCGCGGCAGCTCGTTCGATGGTCCATATGCGGCCTCCAGCGCGCGCACTTCGTCTGCGCTCAACTTCGAAACGCGGCACGGGACGCCGCGCAGATGCGGGATGCCCTGCTCGGCGTCCATCAATGCGGGGTCGTCGTCGCCGGTGAGCTGTGCGTCGCCGAACGTCCAAACGCCTGACAGTTGATCTCCGCCGCGCGGCGATTCCGGCATCCACCAGCCGTGCGGTACGCGCACCAGTCCATCGGGCATCTGCTGGCGGATTTCCACGCGCATCACGACGCGGCCGTGTGACGTGGCCACGTGGATCCAGTCGCCGCGATCGAGGCGCTGCGCCTTGGCCGTTGCGGGGCTCAGATAGGCGGTGGGTTCCGGCGCCTGGGCGCGCAGCTCCGGCACGTGTCGCTGTCCGGTCTGGAAGTACTGATCGTCGCGTACGCCGATGAACAGCGTCAGCGGGAACGCGGTGTCGGGTCGCGCTGCTTCGCGGTAGTACGGCAGCGGATCGAAGCCGAGGTCTGCGAGCACGGTCGAGTAGAGCTCGACCTTGCCCGACGGCGTCGCAAAACCCGTCTTCAGGTATTTCTTCGGCTCGAATTCCGGGGCCGGAATCACGCCGTCGTCCACCACCTGCCGCCATGTCTTGCCGGACGGCGCGAGCCGGTAGTCGAACAGCTCTTCGAGCGAACGCCACGGAAACTGCGCGCCCAGTCCCATACGCCCGGCAAGGCCGGTCCAGAACTCGAACACGCCGCGGCACTCACCCGGCGGCTGCATCGCCTGCGGGCTCACGCCAACCATCATGCTGGGGCGCTCGAGCCACGCATCGCCCGGCAGCACGTAGTCGGCGAGCTGCGCGGTGGGTGTCATCGAGTGCTCGTGACGACGATCAGATCCTGATTCAGCAGCGCTTTGTGGATCTGCTGCATGTTTGCGAACGCCATCAGCGTGTTGTTGCCGAGCGAGAACAGCGCTTTCACCGGATACGGCTTGTCGGTGGCCATCGCGCGGAACACCGATGTCGGGTTCGCCATGTACTGGCCGCCGACGAGGTTGGCCCACTGCCGTCCCCATACCTTTTCCGTTGGCGCGCGGAATGGCTCGAGTCCGCGGTAGGTGAACACCGGGAACTCTGCGGCGCCGAGCTGTTTGGCCTTCTGCGTGGGCGAGATTGCATCGTGCATCTCGATGTCGGTGTCGGAGATCACATGCGGATTGAAGCCGAAGAAACGTTCACCGCCGGCGACGTCGAGGTTGCCGCTGAGCGCGCGAAGCATGCTGTGCAGCCGGATGGCCGAGGTGCTCGATACTTGCTGGTCGGTGATGGGCGACCACGGAATGATCCCGGGTTTGGTCGTCGCATAGAGCCGCGCTGCATCGACGATCAGCTCAGGCTTCACACCCGTGATTTCAGCGACGCGGTCCACCGGATACTCGCGCACACGCGCGGCGAGTTCATCGAACCCCACCGTCCAGTCGCGCACGAAGTCCTTGTCGTAAAGCCCTTCCTCCAGCATCACGTTCAGCCAGCCGAGGCACATCGCGGCGTCGGTGCCGGCGCGCAGCGGCAACCAGATATCGGCGAGCTCCGCGTTTTCGCTCTTGCGCGGGTCGAGCATGATCAGCTTCGCGCCCATCGCCTGCGCGACTCGGATCATCTTGTACTCGGCCGTCCAGCTATGGCGGCGCGGATTGTGGCCGAACAGCACGATGCACTTCGAACCGAGGATGTCGGGCTGCGGATACCAGCCGTACACCATGCGGTTCACCGCGGCGGTGTTGCCCATGCAGTACGCAACGCCGCTGATGAAGTTCGGACTGCCGAGGAGGTGCATGAAGCGACGGCACAGGCCGCTGTCGACCGTGGTGTTCCAGTGGCTCGACGCCACCGCGAAGCCTTCCGGCCCATACTGCTGGATCACCTTCGCCAGCCGCGCGGCGATGTCGTCTAGCGCTGTGTCCCAGCTCACACGTTCCCACTTGTTGCTGCCGCGTTCGCCGACCCGCCGCAGCGGATACATCAATCGATCGGGATGTGCGAACGACTTCGGCGCATACGCGCCCTTCATGCAGATCACGTCTTTCAGGAACGGGTCCTTGCGCGCCGACACTTTGACGACCCGCCCGTCCTCCACCTTCGCGAGCACCGGGCAGAAGTTGTCGCAGGTGGAGCAGACCACGTTTTTCTCGACGTATTCGGCTGTGCTCATCGAGCGCTCCGGCAAATGGCTGAATGTTACATACACGCGTGCATGTATTTGCATGCTATCGTAACGGCGGTTCGGAGAAAACCGCATGCCGCGAAAAGTGACGAAACGCCGTACGCAGGTGCAGCGCACATCATCGATGCGGATGCGGCTGATCGGCGCGACGATCGAATCGCTGGTCGGGCGCGGCTATGCACACACCACGACCGTCGAAGTGTGCCGCCGTGCCGGTGTCACGCGCGGTGCGCTGCTGCATCACTTCGAGGACCTGAGCGCGCTGTTCGAAGCATCGCTGGAGTGGCTGTACGACGACATGGGCCGTAGCAGCGCCGCGGATGCGCCCGATGCCGCAACGACGGACGCCAGACAGTTCATCGAGCAGATGTGGTCCGCCGTCGCACGCGAGGACTTCAAAGCGGTGATCGAGATCTGGCTAGCGGCGCGCAACGACACAGCGCTGGCGCGGCGTCTGCAGGCGGCCATCAGTCGTCTCGGCGCGACGGTGAGTCCGGAGCTCAATCCCGACATCCGCAGACTGTTCGGCGGCGGCGCCCGGGCGATCAGCTATTTTCTGCTCGTTCGCGAAACGATGATCGGCATGGCGCTCGGCCGCGCGGTGACGCCGGGCGGTGAACTCGGCCACGAACGCCGCGTGCTGGATCTGCTGGCAGCACTGGCGCCGTCGCCGAAGGTGTCGAGAAGCAGCGTCTGATCGAGATGCCGCAGGAAGTGAGCGCGCCGCTTATTCGCACCACTTCGCCCGCTGCGTGAACAGCACGATGCACAGCACCGCCATCAACGCGTGAATGATCTGGCCCACCTGCTGGTCGCCCGCGAGCGTCAACGATATGAACAGACCGGTGTGAAAGGTACACAACACCCCAAGCATGGCAGTGACCACCTGCAGGTTGGTTCGATGCGGCCACACCCACAGCGAGGCGCTCGCGATCGCGAGCGCCGCAAAGCCATAGTGCATCGACCACATGCCGCCCTTCCCCGCCGCCGCAATACCTTCCGGCCCGCCGATTAGAGTCGTTGCCGCCAGAGCCTCGGTCAGCAGGTTCAGGATCAGCACCACGACGAACAGGATTCTCATCTGCTTCTTCCGCTGTTTGGTTTCAAACGGAACGTCATCAACGGGACCGCAGCCGAACCACGACCGTTCCGGACACGAGATCGTGCAGGCATCGCCTGCGCCTCAGTAAGATCGGCAGCTGATCGATGATCGGCAACGCTGCGATCCACGGCACCACCGATAGGAACAGCAGCGGGAAGAACCACGCGCGAATGCAGATCAGCTTCCACAGCGGTGCCGGCGTACGGCCGTATCGTCCCTCACCCACCTCGACCGCGGGCACGATCGCTACGCCCATCACCCGCTTGCCCAGTGTCTGGCCGTGACGCCAGAGCCCATAGCCGTTCAGCAGCAGATAGCTCAGTACCGCCAGCAACAGCACCCAGACGATCCACCCGTAATCCACATAGTCTTCTGCGTCTTCCACGACGCCGGCGATCATGACCAGAACCAGTGTGAGCGATGGCACCAGGACGGCGTCGATCAGGGTGGCAATCAGCCGGCGAAATCGTCCCGCCAGAACCAATCCGTCAGTCATGTTCGGCTCCGACCTGGAACACCAGCAGCGCATTGCCGCCGCGCTGCCGGCCGACATAGCCATAGCCCGACGTCACCACCAGAAGATCGTCGGCGATCATCGGTCCGTGTGCGTCGAACGCGCCGCCACGGGTTGCAATGCCGTTCACCGCCGAATAGTCGCGCCACGCATCGTAGGACCAGAGCAGTTCGCCTGTGTCGGCCGCAAACACTTCCAGATATCCGTCGATGCTGCCGGTGACGACGATGTCGTTGGTCGCAATGATCGCCGACGATAGTCCGAACACACACTCTTCGTCGGCACACCGCGACGCGCGCGTATACGACCAGTGTGGTTCGCCGCTCTCCACGTCCAGCGCATACAGACCCGGACGCGGCGTGCCGGGCGCCGGGAAGCCTTTGACCTCCTTGTCGCTTATCGGCACGTAAAGAAGCCCGAGCGCTTCGTTGGCCGCCATACCCCAGTGAACACCACCGATGATGCCGCCGCGGCCGAGCTTCTGTGTCCACACCGGCGTGCCGGTGTCGGGATCCATCGCATGAACGTCAGCGGATTTCTGTCCGCCGATGAGCAACTCACGTCCCGACTTCGTGTGCAGCAGCATCGTCGGCGCGCCGAAATCCACATCAGGTCCCGTGGGCTCGGCGCAATTCGGATGATTGAGCGCCTTGATGTTGCACGCGGCGGTATACACGTCGTCCTTCGTGTACTGGCGTCGCCAGACCACATTGCCGGTTTTCGCCTCGACGGCAAAAATCGAATCGCTGGTGTCGGTGGCCGGATGGGTGAAGTTCTGTCCGGTGCCGAAGAACAGCCAGTCGCGCTGCGGGTCGTAGCTCGGCGCTCCCCAGACTGCCGCTCCGCTGGGACCATGCTCCTGCACGAACCCCCAGTGACTGCCCGTCACATGCGCCTCGGCCTCGATCGTCGGCAGATACCAGCGTTTTTTGCCGCTCGCGATGTCGAACGCCGCCATGCCGCCGCTCGTGGTGCAGCATCCATACAACGGATTCATCGCCAGACCCACTTCCTGCGAAGCCACAGGCAGGAATACCGCGTCGTTCGTCACCAGCGGCGTGCCCGAGTACCACGGCACCGGCTCGTCGGTCACCACGGCGTGCCAGATGAGTTCGCCATCGACGGCATCGACGGCGTACAGCCCCTTAGTGCGGTCGTTGTAGAGCAGTATGCGTCGTTCGCCGATCCGGCCCTGCACGATGGCGCTGCTGATGGCGCCGGTGTGCTCGTGCACCCACCGCTCGCATCCCGTCGCCCGATCCAATGCGATGAGTCCACGGCCGGCGTCGCCGACATAGATCGTGTCTTCGGTAATCAGCGGGTATGACCGGGGCGTGTTGCTGGCCAGGCCATAAACCCACTTCAGCGCGAGCTTCGGCGCGTTTGCCGAATCGATCGACGAACGGGGTTGATAGCGCGTGTTGCGATGGTCGATACCCCAGCCTGCCGCGTACGATGATTCGAGATGCGGCGGGCCTTTCTTTTCGCAGGCGGCGCCAGCCGGCAGTGCGTGCAGGCCGACCGCGACCACCAGCCAGCGGCTCAACAACCGCGCAGGTATTCGGTTCACGAATCCTGCTTCGGCGGCATCTTGATCGAAAGCGGCGGACATCCGTCCGGCGGCGGCTGCAGCTTCTGCTTCGCAATCGGCCCCACGAGTTCGAGGAAATTTCCGTCAGGGTCGAGCACGTGCACGATGCCGCTGGTGTCGTCACCGGTGCCCGAGCAGCACGGCGCGATCTCCGAGAGGAACTTTGCACCCTGCGCCTTCAGTATGCGGACCGCGCGATCGAGATCGGGCACCAGCAATGCGATGCGGTCGATGCCGATGTGATTGATCGGCGGCGGGTACGGCGGATCGGCGTTGTAAGGCTCGAGCCACTGCACCAGTCGCAGTACGTGGTTGTCACCCTTGGCAATGGCGATATCGACACCCTTGAATCGGAACGGTGCATCGAGCCCCCACGCGCGCGCTTCTTCGAGCGATCCCCCCTGCTGCGCCAAGGGCTTCGTCAACGTGTAGCCGAGCGATCGATAGAAGCTCAACGATTTGTCGAGATCGCTGACGTTGATGCCGATGTAGGGCATCGCCACGAGGTGCATGTTCGCAGCCTTGTCACCGTGCGGCGGCGCCGCCTCATACAGTTTGTACAGCACGCCGTCGGGATCGCGGAAGAACACGAACCGGTCGCCCGGAATGCCGTACGGTTCGGACAACAGCGAGACATTTAGAGATTTCAGGTACGCGACGTCGCTAGCGAGATCGGTGGTCAGCAGCGCCGCGTACGCCATACCCAGATGGTTCGGCAAATCGTAGGGCGGTGCGTCGTTGTACGGAATTTTGAACTGCAGCAGGTCGATGTTGGCCCCGTTCAGACTGCCGGGCAGTGAAATCACTTCGCCCTTTACCAGTTCGTATTGGCATATGTCGAACATTCCCAGCGCCTCGGCCATTCGATGGGTATTCGACAACGGAAATCCGCTCATACCCTCCGTGTAGCCGAGCTTGCGGTAGAACTCGCGGGACTTGTCGAAGTCGCGCGTGTGCGTTGCGAAATGGAACCGGGCCATGATGCCGATATCGTCGGCCGGCAGAGTTGCCGCGATCGCGCCAAGGTCGGGCATTTGCAACGGTGTGGTCGCGGGTGCCGCAACACCTGCATTTGCAAGACACATCATCAGCAGCGCGACCGTGCGTCTCATCTTCGCGAATCCCCATCGTGTAAACAGGAGACTCTGACGGCGGCCATCCTCTCCAACAACCTGTGCTTTTCGAGGGTTTTAATGCGGCCAAGGGATTCCGTCGCGCGCGCAGTGATGAATCAGCAGCATGACTTCGGCGCGCAGGCCAGTCGTCGGCGTCCAAAGCCGACTCGATCTGCGACGGAATGCGATTGTTAGTGCTTTGCGTCTGGCACTTCGGCTTCCAGGCGGTGACGACAGACGGGGAGAAGACAATCGAGAATGCCAACGATCCCAATTCAAGGATCGGCTCGTGCCAGACAAACGCGTGCGCCAACGCGCGCAGGCGATCACGCCGCTACTCGTAGAGCCCGGTCACCGCCTTGAAGCTGCGCTCGACCCGCGCCAGCTCCTCCGGCGTGAGACGCGTGAGCGGTCCGTCGAACAGCCGCTTCCGATCGAGCGTGCGCGGCTGCTCCGGCATGACCTGACAGGGCTGTGCCAAACCATCGCGTTTCGGAATCGTCACGTGCAGCGGCTCCTTCGATGCTCGCACCTGCGTCGTCAGCGGCAGCACGATCACCGTCGGCTCGCCCTGCGCGATCAGAAAGTCCGCCTGCATGATCAGCACCGGTCGCACCTTGCCTGTCTCCGCACCACGACTGGGATTGAGATTGCCGAGCCAGATCTCGCCCCGCCTCATCGACGCGTCTTTCGTTTGCGCGTGCGGTACGGCGTCTTGGGTTCGTCTACACGCTGTTCACTCAACGCGAGTGCCTCGTTGTCCGTCTGCAACGCCTCGGCCGCTACGCTGAGTGCTTCGGTGTCGCCGCGATCGCGTGCAGCGCGCGCAATCTCCGCCAAAAACCGCTCGCGCTCGATTCGGCCGAGGTATTCGACGATGGCTTCGCGGGCAATCTCGGATTTCGGGCGCTGCGTACGCGCCGCCTCATGCGCGAGGCGCGTTTCAACGTCTTCCGGAAGTCTGATGCTTACCAATGACATGACGATTTGTATGACATAACGTAGTGCGCTTTACTATACGCACCGCCTCGACGGATCGCAAATCGCGCGCTTCCGAACTCGATTGAGCGCGTACACCATCGATCTGGATATGGTCAGCAGCGCTGAGAACCCCGCCGCGATCCGGCGAAGCTCAAGCTCCCGACGGCCGCGTAAAGGCGCTGCGGCGGCGATACAGCATGTCTTCACGGCTCTGATGCGGCCGCAGATCGGCCGCTGTGGCGAAGTACCCTTGCGACGTCGGCGCATCGGTGCGCATCCAGTCGGTGATGCCGACGCGATAGGCGATCTTCCAAACGCCGTCACGTTTTTCCATCCGATCCATGTAGCGTCCGCCCACCCAGAAATCCATTTCGGTGTCGTACGCGTTAGCGGCGGCCTTCGGGTCGCCCTTCGCGCGCATGCGATGACACGCGGTGAAGTACGCCTCGGTGTACGCGGTGACGCCGTCGGCCTCGATCTCGACGAAGATGTTGCCGAGCTGGTGATGCGTGCGCGTGTGCGTGCTCAGGACGCCGAACGCATAGGCGACGAAATCGCCGGGTTTGCCCGGCTGCGACGGCCGTGACGGATCGCTGCTTGGCCCTTCGAAGCCGTGGCGATGGTACGAGTCGGGATGAAAGACGCTGCGCAGCAGCGCTTCGTCGAGGTGATCGATCGCGCGGCAATAGGTCATCATCACCTCGGCGCACGCCTGCTTGTCGAGCAGCTGTTGCAGATGCGGGTCGCTGACGCTCGCCACGTGGCCGGCATTCATCATGCGATCGATACTCATCGTTCACTCCTTCCCTTTTGATTCGTGCGCTGCTTCGAGGGCATACGGCGCGCGTTCTTCCACAAGTTGCGACGGCGCCACGCGTACCGCCTCGGCGAGCCGGCTGCGCAACTGGAACTTCTGAATCTTCGTTGCACTCATCGGCCACTGCGTGACGAACGCAACGTAGCGCGGAATCTTGTAACGGGCGATGCGGCCGATGCAGTGGCGCACCACCTCCTCCGCCGTCATCCGCGCGCCGGCGTGCAGCTCGATGAACGCCGCCGCGACTTCCTGCAGGCGATCATCCGGCGCGCCGATGACCTGGGCCGTTTTGATCGCGGGGTGCGTGCACAGATGGCTTTCGATTTCGATTGCCGCCACGTTCTCGCCGCCGACTTTCAACATGTCCTTGATGCGGCCGAGATAACGGATGCGGCCGTCGACCGTCAGCGAGCCCAAGTCGCCGGTGCGCAGCCAGCCGTCGCTCGAGAGCGTGGCGCGCGTCTTCGCTTCGTCCTTGTAATAGCCGCTGAACAGCGTCGGCCCGCGGATCTGCAGTTCGCCACGCGTTTCCGCGGGCAGCACATCCAGCGTCTCGGGATCGACCACGCGCATTTCCACGCAGTCGAACGGATGGCCGCAGGTTTCCGCGCGCTGCTTCGGCGTATCGGTCAACGCGTGAAACGCAACGACGCCGCCGGCTTCGGTGAGGCCGTACGCCGACACATGGGTGGCCGTGGGCAGCAGCGCCGCGAAGCGCCGCAGCAGGTCGGGCGGGCCGACGTTGTTGACCACCCGCACCCGAGCGAGCTTGTTGGGATCGAACTGCGGGTGTTCGAACAGTTCGTTGGTGAGCGTCGGGAACGACGGGAACAGGATCGTCGCACGCTCGTCGACGATCTCGCGCAGCGAAGCGGCCGGCTCGAAGTGCGCCTGCGCAATGAACGTCGCGCCGGAGTCGCGGCATGCCGCCAGCGGCAGCATCGTGGACATGTGGAAGAACGGCAGCGGGTCCCACAGGCGATCGGCGGCGTCGATGTTCCAGCGCTGCGTCATCGCGCGGCCGGTGGTTTCGAGCGCGCGATGCGATAGCAGGCAGGCTTTCGGATTCGCGGTCGTGCCGGACGTGTACATGATCAGCGCGATCTGCTCGGGATCTTCGTTCTCGGGTGGATCGTTAGCAGCGACGTCGAAGAACACCCGCTCGCCGGGCCATGGGCCGCCCGCGTCGTCGTGGAACTGGAACACGCCGCGCAGCAGCGGCGCCGCGTCGAGCCGC
>JBGSNQ010000128.1:0-4227 GCA_041739525.1 Pseudomonadales bacterium
GGACCATCGCCCAATTCAATCCGGGTTGTCGGGCCGAGGGTTCGATCTGATGTGTCGCGCGGGATGACCCAAGACGCGCGGCGCGGATGGAACCCAACGCGCGCCCTTCACCTCGACGAAATTGATTGGGGCGATGGTGCAGCCTCGTACCGCACCCCAGCGTATTGATTGTGGCGATGGTTCAATCACGCCACCGTCGGCGACGGTCCAACCGGCGCGACGTCGCATACAACGCGGGCGCTCGGCACGCCACTGTCCATCCTTGATAAAAAACCCAGCCCGCTCGAACGAATCGGTCCGGCGCGAGTTCACCCGCGGCGGCAAACGCTTGAACCACATCCTCCACATTGATTAAGGCGATGTTGAGGTCTAGGTGACAAACGGCCAGCGCAGCCGCGGGAAACGGACGTGCCGTCAGGAGAGGTCCTGCTCGTCGAGCCGATGACCCCATTGGCGCTTTGCGTCGAGGTACCGTCGATTGCTGTCACCCACGCCGAGCACGTGCTTCACCGGGGTGATGTGCGAAAGGCCCATCTTCGCAAGATCCTGCACCTTCTTCGGATTGTTGGTGAGCAGCCGCATCGGCTTGTCGCCGACGAAATGGTGCAGCAGGGCGCCGGCGTCGGTGAAGTCGCGCGAGTCGTCGGGCAGGCCGAGCGAGCGATTCGCCTCATAAGTGTTTTCGCCGGCATCCTGCAGCAGATACGTAGCGGCCTTTGCCCACAAGCCGATGCCGCGTCCCTCGTGGCCGGCCATGTAGACGAGTACGCCGCCGCCGGGTTCCTGCGAGATTCTCTCGAGTGCTCCCGCCAGTTGCGGGCCGCATTCGCAACGTTCCGATCCAAACACGTCACCGGTGAGGCAGCTCGAGTGCACACGCACGAGTGGATTGTGGTATTTGCTCGGATCACCCGCCAGCAAGACGCTGTTCACCGCCATCGACGACGCGAGCAGCGAAAACAGCGCTCCGCCGCCTTGTGTGCGCAAGGCGCCGGCGAGTTCTTCGACTTTCGATAGTTCGGTGGAGCGCACGCTCGCATACCACTGCACGTTCGTGTGAACGCGCCCCAGATGAATCGGCAGCGGAATGGGTCCGAGCAGGTTGATCGCGCCTTCGCCTTCGGGCGGCGCCACGTTGGGATCGAGCGCGTTGCCGCGCAGATCGATGCGACGCAGCTTCCCTTGCGCGATCAGCCTGCGCCGGACGGCGGGGTCGAGATAGGTGAACATGTTTTGAATTTACTTCTGCGCCTTGACGAAGCCCGGGTGCGTTTCGAGCCGCGCCATATAGGCATTTACGTTGGGGTAGGTGTTCGGCGTCAGCACGTTGAAGCGGCGCGCGAGAATCAGGGTGTAGCCCATCATGATGTCGGACGCGGTGAACGTTCCGTTGATCAGATAGCGGCCGCCGGGTACGGCGTCTTCGAGTGCGTCCATGCATGTGAGCGCGCGCGTGCGCGCATCGGCAACGACTGCTGGAATTCGTTCTGCCTCGGGTTTCACGATCGTGTGTTGTGCGATGTCGCCCAACGGTCGTGCGAAGGTGGCCTCGGCGAACCAGCTCCACTGCAGATAGAGCGCTGCATCGGGCGTTCCCGGCGCGGGTCGCAGGCGACCTTTGCCGTAACGTTCGAGAATGAAATCCACCATCGCCCCGGACTCGAACATCGACACGCCGTCGTCGGTCATCGCTGGCACCTTGCCGACCGGATTCAACCTGCGCCATTCGGGCGTAGCGCGGTACGCGGCCGAGAAGTCGACGGTGACTATCTCATACGGAATCTGCAGCTCTTCGCAGAGCCAGATGACGCGAATGGAGCGGGTGCCGGGAGCGTGATAGATCGTGATCATGTCCGGCAGTATATCGTCGGACTTCGCTCGCAGACCAATGCGCCCCACTCACCGTAGAGGTGAGGTGCGTTCACGCACATGCTCGCGTCAGATGTGTAGCGCGCGGCCGTAGGCCGCCAGCACCGATTCGTGCATCGCCTCGGAGATGGTCGGGTGCGGAAACACGGTGCCGATCAGTTCGGCTTCCGTCGTCTCGGTACCCATAGCGATCGCAAAGCCGTGGATCAGTTCGGTGACACCGGGGCCAACCAGGTGCGCACCGAGCAGTTCGCCGCTTTGCGCGTCGAACAGCGTTTTGATCATGCCGTTCGAATCGCCGATGGCGATTGCCTTGCCGTTACCGATCAGCGGGAACCGTCCGATGCGAACCTGGCGTCCCTCTGCAGCCGCGGCGCGTTCGGTCAGACCAATGCTGGCGATCTGCGGATGACTGTAGGTACAGCCCGGAATTCTGTTGCGATCGAGCGCGTGTGCATCGAGGCCCGCGATGCGTTCGATGCATGCGACGGCTTCGTGGCTCGCCTTGTGCGCGAGGCACGGCGGGCCGGCTACGTCGCCTACCGCATAGATACCGGGTTCCGCGGTTTCGGAGTTCACATCGGTACGGATGAAGCCGCGTTCGACGGCCACACGCGTATGTTCCAGGCCCAGCTCTTCGACGTTGCCGGCGACGCCCACGGCGAGAATCGCGCGATCGAAGCTCTCTTCGGCGAGCCCCTCTTTCGTACCGTCGGCGCCTTTCAGAACGGCCGTCAATCCGTTGCCGGTCCGTTGCAGCGAGGCGACAGAAGTGGACGTATGAATGGCGATGCCCGCCTTCTCGAACGCGCGTCGCGCGGCGGCGGCAATCTCCGCGTCTTCGGTGGGCAGAATTTCCGGCAGCAGTTCCACGACGGTCACTTCACTGCCGAGTGTGCGGTAGAAGCTCGCGAATTCGATCCCGATCGCGCCGGCCCCAATGACGAGCAGGCGCTTGGGCAGCGTATCCGGGGTCATCGCTTCGCGCGCGGTCCAGATGAACTTCCCGTCGGGTTCGATTCCGGGCAGCGCTCTGGCGCGCGCACCCGTGGCGATCACGATCGCGTCGGCACCCAGTGTTGGGCCGCCTTCGATGGCAACCCGGCCGGGTTCCGTGAGGCGCGCAGTTCCCTTGAACACCTGCACCTTGTTCTTCTTGAGCAGGCCCGTGACGCCTTTATTGAGTTGTTGGGCGACGGCGCGAGAACGCGCCACGACACGCGGCAGGTCGATCTTCGCGGGACCGGTGTCGATACCGAGCGCGGCCGCACCTTCGATATCGCGCAACACGTCTGCGGTATGCAGCAGCGCCTTCGTCGGAATACAGCCCCAGTTCAGGCAGACGCCGCCGATTTCGGCTCGTTCTACCAAAGCGGTGGCGAGACCGAGTTGCGCTGCGCGGATTGCCGCGACATAGCCGCCCGGGCCGCCGCCGATGACGATGACGTCGAAAATCTGTTCGCTCACGGTCTACACCAGCAATCTAAAGGGTGCTTCCAACAAGTCGCGCACGGTGCCGAGGAACTGCGCCGCCGGCGCGCCATCGAGCACGCGGTGATCCCACGTCAGCGACAAGCGCATCGTCTTGCGTTTGACGGGGTGGTCGCCATCCCACGCCACGTCGTCGCGAATACGATTCACGCCGAGGATGCCGGACTGCGGCGCATTGAGAATCGGCGTGAATGAATCGACACCGAACATGCCGAGTGCCGAAACCGTAAACGTTCCGCCGGCCATGTCGTCGAGACCGAGCTTGCCGTCGCGCGCGAGCGACGCGAGGCGGGCGCTCTCGAGTGCAAGTTCACGCACCTGCAACGCGTCGGCGTTGCGGATCACCGGCACGACCAGTCCCGCGTCGATAGCAACCGCAACGCCGATGTGGACTTCGGAGAGCAGTGAGATCTCGGTGTCGCCGAACGTGCTGTTCATCAGCGGATGGCTGCGCAGCGCTTTTGCCGCTGCTTTGACGACGAGGTCGGTGTATGTCGGCCGTATGTTCTGCGACTCCCACTCGCTGATGAGCTGCGTGCGCAGCTTCACCGCGTCGTCCATGTTCACGTCCATGTCCATCGTCAGCTGCGCCGAGTTGCGCAGGCTTTCGTGCATGCGCGTCGCGATGGTCTTGCGAATACCTTTGACTGGAACGCTTTTGCCTGCCGGTGCAGGAGTGATGGGTTTCGAGGCAACCGGAGCAGCAACCGCTGACGGTTTTGCCGCGGCGCGTTCGACGTCTTCCTTCGTGATTCGCCCGCCGGGACCAGTGCCGGTTACGCGCGCGAGATCGACGCCTAGTTCTGCGGCGAGGCGTTTTGCCAGCGGTGAGGCGGGTCCGGCCGCGCCGGCCGGTGCAGGAGCCGC
>JBGSNQ010000022.1:0-156970 GCA_041739525.1 Pseudomonadales bacterium
GCGTCGGCGTCCGGTTCGAAATCCGGCGCGAATCTACGATGGCCCAGCGCAGCGCCGGCGCCGATCGAGAACACGTCGCTTGCCACGATGGTGTCGAGATAGGCGAGCCATGCCGGCCCCGTTAGCGCGGCCGCATCTGCGCGGCGCGCGCCGTAGATCAGTGCGCGCTTCAACAGTTCGTTTACGGCGTCTGCGAAATCGCGCGGCGATATTCGTGCAGCGCGACGCTCTGCCAACAGGTTGTCCAGGTCGCCGACTGCGAGGCGGAGCGGTTTAGCGCGACGTCGGTTCCGGTAGATGCGAATCGCTAACAGCCCTATCAGAGCGGCGATCAGGATCCCGAGTACCCACCAGCCCGGGGCAGGTGGCCAGAGTCCGGGCGGGTCCGGCAGGTGCAAGTCGCGCAGTTGTTTGAGTGCCTCGTCCATCGTCGGAACGTCAATGAACCAGGCGTTCGCCGAGCCGCACCACAGCCGCTTCGTTAGTGGAGAGCCTTATGAACTGACTGCGTGTTGCATGGCACGCTGCTTCGAGCGCTTCCGTGTGCGCGATGAACTCGTTGCGGTACTGATTGCGAACTCGCACATCGGTGGTGGACAGCAGGCTACGGACGGCGCCGTCGGTGACGGTGTAGCGGTCCGGCGGAGGCAGTTCCTGCTCGAGTGGATCGCTGATGTGAATGAGCGCCACGCTGTTGTGGCGCGCGATGCGCTTCAGCTGGCGCTCGTCCGCCTCGTCGAAGCCGAGGAAATCCGAGATGAGATATACGCGATGGCCGTTGCGGGCCACCCGCACGATGTGTTCGAGCACCATCGGCAGACGGCGTTCGCGCTCGCCAACACCCGTGGAATTGCGAAGCGCCGCATTGCTTCGGCCGACCTGGTTCAACAATCGCACCACGGCGCGCGCACTTCTGAACGGCTTGAACGCGTATTCGGTGGTGTCGTCGTATACGAGTCCGCCGACGCGATCGCCGGCGTCCACGGAGTGCCAGGCAAGCAATGCCGCGCATTCGGCTGCGGCCACCGATTTCATCCGCACGCGACTACCGAAGAACATCGCCCGACTCTGATCGACGACGATCAGCGTGGGCCGCTCGCGTTCTTCCCGATACACCTTGGTATGCGGTTTCGCTTTGCGGGCCGTTACCCTCCAGTCGATCGAGCGCACGTCGTCGCCGGGTTGATAAAGTCGAACTTCGGCGAAGTCGACACCGCGACCGCGGTGTCGCGACAAACGACTGCCGCCATGTGGACCGCTGGTCGCGTTGACAGCTGTCCTGAGTGGTAGCTTCACGCCGCGCAACGCGATTAGTTCGTCGACGCTGACGCTTGCTCCGCGCAGTTGACGGCGGCTTGCGACTTCGAGGGTCATGGAGTGGGGACGGCGGCGAGAATCCGATCGATGAGCTTATCGGCGTTTACGCCCTGCGCTTCGGCCTCGAAGCTCGTGATGATGCGATGGCGCAGCGCGTCGTGTGCAACGCTGCGTACGTCGTCGGGTGTTACGAAGTTGCGGCCGTCCAGCCACGCTACTGCGCGGCTGCATTGATCGAGGGCGATGGTGCCGCGCGGGCTCGCGCCGTAGTCGAGCCAGCCGACCAGATCGGCCTCGTACAGTCCGGGGTTGCGCGTGGCAATGACGAGCTGGATCAGATATTCCTCGACTCCGGGCGCCATGTACTGCGCGATGATCTGACGGCGCGCCTCGAATATGTCGTCTGCATCGAGTCGTGCGGGCGGCGTTGCATCGCTTGCGCGGATCGTTTCGGCGCGCACGAGATTCAGGATCTCGTGCTCTGCCTTCGCGTTCGGATAGTCCACTTTGACGTGCATGAGGAACCGATCGAGCTGCGCCTCCGGCAACGGGTAAGTGCCTTCCTGCTCGATCGGGTTCTGCGTTGCCATCACGAGGAACAGCTCCGGCAGCGGATACGTTTCGCGCCCGATGCTGACCTGCCGTTCCCCCATGGCTTCGAGCAACGCCGATTGCACTTTTGCCGGCGCGCGATTCACTTCGTCCGCCAGTACCAGGTTGTGAAAAATGGGTCCTTGCTGGAATCGGAACGAGCCGTCTTCGGGCCGATAGACCTCGGTACCGGTTATGTCGCTTGGCAGCAGGTCGGGCGTGAACTGGATGCGATGAAAGTCACCGTTCACCGCACTTGCGAGTTCCTTGATGGCGCGCGTCTTAGCGAGTCCCGGCGCGCCCTCGACCAGAAGGTGGCCGCCGCACAGCAGCGCCATGACCAGGCGTTCGATCAAAGGCCGCTGGCCGATGATGCGGCTGTCGAGCCAGTCCATGACCGTTCGAATCTTGTCCTGCTGTGGAGCGACAACTGCCTGCATGGTCTGCCTTATGTCCGGAGGTGCAATACAAAGGGCGTCATTGTAGCCGTGGTCGACATCGAGTCTAGCGACGCGGCCTGCGCCGTTGCCGGGCTCGACTAAGCTTCATGCATCGCGCTTCGCCGCGCTTCGCGTGGCTACGCTTAGATGAGGAGGCGCGGCAGAAGTTCGACCACCGACTACTCGAGCGCAGGTGCGCGTGAACCGACACGAACGAATCGTCGTTGATCTGGCGATCGACCCGGAGGAACTGAAGCGGCTGTACCGCGGTACGTCGCGCACGGTCGTGGCGCGTGCCCGCGATGGACGACTGATCCAGTTTCCGGCCCAGGCACTGCGCTCGCATGTGATGGCTCACGGTGTGCGCGGGGTCTTTGTCTTGCACGTTACCGACAGGCGCCTGACGACCCTGCAACGCGTCGTCTGACATTCCGCTGGGGCGATCGGATAGCTAGAAGGAAGCACTTCCCAGAACCCGCGCGGCACAAGGATAGTCACCGCGAATTTGTCGGTGAGGTCGAGCAGATGCCGATCGGCGCCGGTCACCAGCGCATCGACCTCTCCTTCGCTCGCCGCTTGTGGCAGTGAAGTCGGTTCCGAGGGGTGCACCACAGTGCTTTGATCGCGAAGAAGAGACGTCATGAGCACGCTGAAACAGGTGGCGCCGGCCTTCGTGAAGATGGCGTATCATAGGACTGTGAAGGCAGCGATTCGTCTTTCCACTCGCGCGACGTTGTTAAATCGTCAGGGCTGCACGACGCAGAGATCGACGCGTTGATCGAGCAGAAAGTCATCCGCCCGTAGAACAGATCTGGCTTGCATCCGAGGACACCTACATGGAACCGATTCGCTACGTCGATGCACTGAACGCCCATTACGCCGCCGCGGGGCATCCGCCGTATCAATGGTCGATCAACGACGGCGCGCCGCTGCACCGGCTCACCAAGCCGCTTGCCGAGTGCACGGTGACGCTGCTGACCTCGGGCGGAATCTCCCAGTGCAGCATGCCGGCGTTCGATCCGATGGCCCGCAACGATCATCGGGTGGATGCGATCGAGCGCAACGTCGCCTCCACCGATTTCCAGATCCACGATGCGTACTACGACCACAGCGACGCCGATCGCGACGTCAACTGCCAGTTCCCGATCGACCGTCTGCGCGAGTTCGAGCGCAACGGCGAAATCGGCGCAGTGGCGGCGCGCTTCTGGAGCGGCTTCATGGGCCGCACCTACAACCGTTCCAAGCTGATGCAGGAATCGGCCCCCGCCTTTGCTGAGCAGCTGCGCAACGATCGCGTCGACATACTGATCGCGGTACCCGCCTGACCGCTCGATCACCAGACCGTGGGTCTGGTATGCAGAGTCGTAGAAGAGCATGGAATCGCCACCGTGTGCGTCTCCACGGGTCGTGATCTGACGGCCCAGGTGAAGCCGCCGCGCAGCCTATTCGTCAATCACCCGATGGGCAACGCATTCGGCGCGCCGGGCGACACTCAGGCGCAGACGAAGATTCTCCGCGCCGCGCTGCAGCTCGTGCAGACGGCCACGCAAGGGGGCGTGCTGGTCGACCTGCCGCGCGAGTGGCCGAAATCGTTCGCCTTCAATCCCGGCGCGTCGCGAATGTAGCCGGCGGACCGCCGCAACCGGGTCGTCAGCCTTCCAGATCGCGCAGCGAGGGGACCGCCACCCTCTTTTTTGTCCGGCGGCCGCTCACGCGATTACCAGACACGCGCACGATCCAGTTCCGACGGCGATTCCATCAAGGCAGTGCGCTGCCGCCACAACATTTCCGTTTTCCGCCCGCACCGGATCACACCCTAGAGCAGCTTGCGTACCTGAGCCGCCGTCGGACCTCCTGGCATCAGCATCACCACCGCGTCGTCGAAACCGGCGGTCGCGAACGCACCGAGCACATCGCGTGTTGCGCCCAGGTCGGTGCTGGGCCCCAACTGAATCGTCGAGACTATTGCGCGCCGTCCGCCAGCGCCCCGAAAACGCTGCAGCGCGGCCATCACTTCGGCCGGCGTTCGGTAGGCCGCCGACGCGATCCAGCCGGAATAGGATTTTGCGGCGCGCTCTACTCCTTTGCCTCCCCATGCGCCCAACAACACCGGTGGGCCGCCGCGCACGGCCGCCCACGGTGACAGATCAACTTCGCCGAGTTTGCCGGCGGCGAAAATTCGTCGCAGTTCGCTCATATGTTGCGAGAACATGCGAAACCGCGTCATGTAGTCGCGCCCGAGTGCGTCGAAGTCCTTCTGTGTCGAACCGGCGCCGACGCCGAACTGGAATCGACCGCCGCAGACCTGCATGAGCGAGAACACCCGATGCGCGAGATCGACGGGGTGGTACAGCGGCACTTGTACGACTGCGGTACCGATCTGCACCGACTCCGTCACCGCGGCTGCAATCGCCAATGTGATGAACGGATCGGTAATCGCGAAGCCGCGACCGATCGCCTGTACCGACCACAAACTCTCGAAGCCTTCGCCTTCGAACGTTCGCGCCTGTTCGGCGAGGTATCGCGACGATCTATCCGCGAGAGAAGGTGGGATAGGTCCGAGCAGGGCGCCGAGCTTCATCGCCGGTTGTTCCTTGCGAGTGCGTTGCCACACTAGCAGTGATCGGTACACTTGCGCGCCACGATCGACAAGTAAGCGCACCCGTGTACGAATTCCTGCGTCGCCTGATGTTCCTGCTGCCGCCCGAAGCGTCGCACGAGGTTGCGTTGACGGCGCTGCGCATCGCGGAGCGCTCGGGTCTCTCTTCTCGATACATCCATGGCATTTATCAGCCGACCACGGTGATGGGCCTCAAATTCCGCAATCGCGTCGGCCTCGCGGCCGGCCTCGACAAGGATGCGCGGTGTGTCGAAGGTCTGCTTGCGATGGGTTTCGGCTTCATCGAAGTAGGTACCGTGACGCCGCGACCGCAGCCGGGCAACCCGCGACCACGATTGTTCCGTTTGCCGAGCGAGCACGCGCTGATCAATCGCATGGGTTTCAACAACGGCGGCGCGGCGGCCGCCGCGGAACGGGTGCGGTTGGCGCGTATGCGGCTCGGCCCTGCGGCGGGACTCATCGGCGTGAACATCGGCAAGAACAAAGACACGGACCTTGCGAACGCTGCGGCCGATTATCTGAGCGCGCTCGACGTCGTGTACGACGTCGCGGACTACGTCACCGTGAACATTTCCTCGCCGAACACTGCGGGACTTCGCGACCTGCAGGAGAGTGCCGCGCTGCGCGCGCTGCTGACGACTTTGAAGAGGCGCCAGAGCGAACTGCACGCCGAGCGCGGTCGATACGTGCCATTGGCCGCGAAGGTGGCGCCTGATTTGGACGACGCGTCGA
The DNA here is from genome assembly GCA_041739525.1 of Pseudomonadales bacterium. GTDB lineage: Bacteria > Pseudomonadota > Gammaproteobacteria > Pseudomonadales > Azotimanducaceae > DATJGR01. Next base: position 5,701 of record JBGSNQ010000022.1, read on the forward strand.
CGGACGCAGTGGCAGAAGTGCTGATGGATGTCGGTATTGACGGTTGTATAGCCACCAACACGACCATTTCGCGCCCGATTCCGGAAGGCGTCGAACATCGCGATGAAGCCGGCGGACTCAGCGGTAGCCCCATGCACATGCTTGCGGTGAACCGCGTCGCGCGATTTGCACGAAGGCTTGATGCTCGCATTCCCATCATCGGTGTGGGCGGCATTCACGACGTTGCGAGCGCGCGGCGTTTCGTCGACGCCGGTGCCAGCCTGGTGCAGTTGTACACCGGCTTCATTTACGAAGGTCCCGCCCTGGTGCGTCTGGTTTCGCGCGCGCTCGGCGGCTAGCGAATCGATGTACGAACCAGTACGCTCTCGGCCGGGTTGAGGGGCCGAATGGGTGTGAAGCCCATTCTGGATAACAACCCTAAGCACATGAAAAACAAAGCGTAAAGTGGCCGATTCTAGGTCGGTTACAGAATGGGGGGAGTTACGATGAGTGGGGGTGATACCGCCTGGGTACTGACGTCGACGGCGTTGGTTCTGTTTATGACGATTCCGGGGCTTGCGCTGTTCTACGGCGGCCTCGTGCGCACCAAGAACGTGCTCAGTGTGTTGATGCAATGCTTCGCGATCACCTGCGTGGTATCGCTGCTGTGGCTCATCTGTGGTTACAGCCTGTCGTTCGGCGACGGCAACGGATTCATCGGCGGCTTGGGCAAGGCGATGTTCGCAGGCGTTGCCGAAGGCACGTTGAAGGGCAGCATTCCCGAGTCGGCGTTTTCGCTGTTTCAAATGACGTTCGCAATCATCACACCCGCGCTCGTCGTTGGCGGATTCGCTGAACGGATGCGCTTTGGCGCGTGTCTGGTATTCGCTGCCTTGTGGTTTCTCGCCGTTTACGCACCGGTGTGTCATTGGGTGTGGGGCGGCGGCTGGCTCGGCGAACTCGGCGTGAAGGATTTTGCCGGCGGCATCGTCGTTCATATCACGGCGGGAGCGGGCGCGCTGACGGCTGCGCTGGTGCTCGGTGCACGACGCGGCTTTCCGCATCAGGTCAGTCCGCCGCACAACATGACGTTGACCGTAGCCGGGGCCGGCATGCTGTGGGTCGGTTGGTTCGGCTTCAACGGTGGCAGCGCGCTCGCGGCGAACGGCGACGCTGCAATGGCGATGCTGGTCACACACATCTCCGCGTCCGCCGGCGCGTTCGTGTGGATGGTCGCGGAGTGGTTGCGCTACGGCAAACCGAGCGCGCTCGGCGCAGTGACGGGGATGGTTGCGGGCCTCGGTACCATCACGCCCGCATCGGGCTTCGTCGGTCCGGCGGGCGCGTTGATCATCGGCTTGTCGGCGGGCCTCTTGTGTTTCGGCGCAACGAACTTCCTGAAGCGCACGATGCACATCGACGATTCGCTCGATGTGTTTCCTGTGCATGGTGTCGGCGGATTGCTGGGAACGCTGCTCACGGGTGTGTTTGCAAGCAACGCGCTCGGCGTGTTCAGCGGCCAGGACGACATTCAGATCGGCCACCAGTTGGGCGTGCAGGCGATCGGCGCATTCAGCGCGTTGATCTACACCGTCGTCGTTACGTTCGTAATCCTGAAAGTCGTCGGCGCGTTCACTGCGTTGCGGGTCAGTGCAGAAGAAGAGACCGAGGGGCTCGACGTCGTTCTGCACAACGAGCGGGGTTACGACCTCTGAGGTGAGTCGCGTTCAGTCTCGACAGGGCGCGACGACGACCGCCTGAGTCAGCCGCGCACGCCGCGATCGAGCGCGCTGCGCACCAGCGCCTCGACCAGTGCATCGAACGAAAGACCGATGGCGCGCGCACCGTCTGGAAACAGGCTGGTCGGCGTCATGCCGGGCAGCGTATTCACTTCGAGCAGCACGATCTCCTCGGCATCCGTCACGATGAAATCGGCACGCGAGAGGTCTTCGCAGCCGAGCGACGCATGTGCCGCCAGCGCAATCTCTTGCAGACGATTCTGACAGGGGGCGCTGACCGGTGCCGGAATCACGTGTTCGCTCTGGCCGACCGTGTAACGGTGCTCGTAGTCGTACCAGCTGCCGCGGGGCGTACGCACTTCGATCGTCGGAAATGGCCGCGCGGAAGTGCCGTGCAGGTCCAGAACGCCGACCGTCACTTCGATGCCGAGTACGAACGGTTCCACCAGCACACCGTCGCCCAGTGCGAACGCTTTTTCGAACGGTTTGGTCAGGTCGCCGCCGTTCATCACGGGCGTAACGCCGATGGCAGAGCCCTGGCGCAGCGGTTTGACGACTACACGATCACCGAACGCGGCAAGCGTTTCGCGGCACGCATCTGCAACTGCGGTGCCCCTGGGAAAGACGCGCTCCGGGCACATTGGCAGGCCGATGCGGCGGAAGATCGCTTTTGCGAGGCTCTTGTCCATTGCACACGCGCTGGCGTGAACGCCGCTGCCTACATAGGGGTAGCCGAGAATTTCGAGATACCCCTGAACGGTGCCGTCTTCGCCCGGCGGGCCGTGCAGCACCGGGAACACGACGTCGGGTCGAAATTCCTGCAGCAATCGCGTAAGCGAACCGTCGAGTTCAAACTGGCGTACGTGCTCGAACGAGCTCTTCAGCGCCTTCGTCACCTCTGTGGCCGACGAGCGCGAAACTGCGGCCTCGTTAGACTTGCCGCCGGCGATGACGGCGACGCGAACGTTGTTCATCGAACCTTCTTCTGCGAGTGGGAAGCAAGAAACTCGATTTCGAGCGGCGGCAACATATCGGCCGGCTCGAATCCGAAGATTCGGGCGAAGAACAGATACTCGCCTTCGAGCGCCCGGCGAATGTTCGCCGCTTGCCGGAAGCCGTGCTGCTCGCCTTCGAACGCGACGTATGCGACCGGCAATTGTCGGCGCCGCAATGCATCGACCATTGCCTCGGCCTGGTTCGGCGGCACCACACGGTCTTCCAGACCCTGGAAGAACACCACCGGGCAGGTCAACCGATCCACGTGGTGAATCGGCGAACGTTCTACATATAGGTCGCGCGCCTGCGGATACGGACCAATCAAGCGGTCGAGATAGCGCGATTCGAATTTGTGCGTGTCGCGCGCGAGCGTCTCGAGGTCACCGATGCCATAGTGGCTTGCACCTGCGCTGAACGTGTTGCCGAACGTGAGCGCTGCCAGCGTCGTATAGCCGCCGGCGCTTCCCCCACGAATCGCCACCCGATCCCGATCGATGCGATCGGCTGCCGCGAGATGCTCGACGAGATCTTCGCAATCGTGCACGTCGACCACGCCCCATTGGCCGTCGAGACGTTCGCGGTAGGCACGTCCATATCCGCTGGAGCCGCCGTAGTTCACGTCGGCCACCGCCCAGCCGCGCGTCGTATAGTACTGAATGCGGAAGTTGATGAGCGGATGCGTCGCGGCAGTAGGCCCGCCGTGGCTCATCACGAGCAATGGCGGTCGCTCGGAAGGCGGCGCTTGCGCGTCGGGATTGCGTGGCGGATAGAAGTACGCATACGCGGTTGCTCCGTCTCGCGTCGGATACTCGATTGACTCAGGCATCGAGAAGTACGCGGGATCGATGTCGAGTCTGCCGGCGACGGCGAGGGGTTCACCAACAGCACCGCTCAGATCCATCGACGTGATCGTGGCGAGCCGATCGGGGCTGCCGGCGATGAAATACAACCGGGCCGCGATAAGCGCGAGCCCGAAGAACGCCTGCCACTCGCTCGGAAGCGGCGTGGCCATGCCGTTGTCGACGTCGATGATCAGCAGGCTCGTCGCGCCTTTGTGCATCCGCTGGGCTACCACGTGATGCGGACCGAGTACGCAGTAGTATTTCGAACCGAATCCCCATGCAGGCCCGCTGTATTCCGCTGCATCGGGATACGCGCAGTAGATGCCGCTGTCGTCGTAGCTGTAGAGATTCCAGAACCCATTCTGGTCGGATGCAAACAGGATGCGATCCGACGTGAGCCACTCCGGTTGCACGATCGATTCGGCGGCGCCGCCGGCTACTATGGTCTCGTCGGCGAGTGAACCGTCGTCGGACAGCGATGCAACATGCAGCTGCGTGCCATCCCACGGCATGTTCGGGTGATCCCAGCTGAGGAAACAAATCCGACGCCCGTCGGGTGAGACGCGGGGCGCCGCATAGAAATCGTGTCCGCGATGCAGATCCGTGGTGGTGCCGGTCGCGATGTCTATTGCGACTAGACAGTTCTCGCGTTCCTTCTCTCCCGGGCGTTCACCGACCGAGATGAGTCGCGCGCGCGGCGTATCGACGACGAAATCTGCGTATCGCGTTTCGGTATCCGTGTGCGTGACCGCGATGGGAACGCCACCCGAGAGCGGCACACGATAGATGTTCTGATCGGCGAAATTCACGAAGTAGGCGTGGCTGTTCGTTGCGAGATAGGCGCCGCCGCCGTACTCGTGCACGCGAGTGCGCACATTGAACGGGGTCGGCGTGAGTTCGCTTCTCGTACCGTTGCGCCACATGATCAGCGTATTGCGACCGCCTTCTTCCGGCCGCGACTCGAGCCAGAACAACGCATCGGCGTTACCGGTTAGAGCGCTGAGCCCCGTAACGCCGGCGGTGATGAGCTCGGCGCTGATCGGAGACGGCCAACTGCCGTAAGGGGTGATGCGGGACATGGAAAAGTCGTCTGTGCTAGGCGCCGTGCAGTGTATCGCGGGCCTGATAGATTGCCCAACGCTGGTGGTCGCGCCATGCGCCATCGATGTAGAGGAACTTCGGAGAGAAACCTTCGTTGACGAAGCCGCAACGTTTCACCAGATTGATCGATGGCTCGTTGGTCGGCTGGATGTTCGCTTCGAGCCTGTGTAGTCCCATTCCGTCGAATGCGTAGCGCACCGCCGCTTTCAAGCCGCTCGTCATATAGCCCTGCCCGGCGTAGGGGAGACCCGCGTAGTAACCGAGCGACGCATTGAGGAAAGAACCCCGCACGATGTTGTTCAGATTGATCACTCCGACGATTGCCGGATGTTCGCGCCGGCACACGATCAAGCCTTCGTGATCGTTGCGGTTCATGCGCGTCAGATAGGCGTCGAAGGCGCGTGCGGTGAGCGGCGGTGAAATCCATGGCTCGTGGAGGGTGCGGCTTGCCTGCATCAGCGCGAGGAATTCGTCGCGATCGTCGGCTACGACGGGCCGCACGATGACGCGCGGTTCGATCATCGAATGCACGGATGCTCCGTTCGAAAACACGTCGCTGAACGATACATCAGAGGGGATGAAGGATGTACGCGGCGCCGCGTTCGTTCAACCACGCAGCGGCAAACGCATCACGCGGACATTGCCGCGGCACGCCGCTCGCGTCGCGTGCGGCCGGGTCGTTGATGTACACCCAGTCTTCGTCCATGCCGGTGACGACCACCAGATGTCCGTCGGTTCCGGTGAGCGCCGCGCCGGGCAGCGTGCCGGCCGCGAATCGGATGCTGGCGACGATCGGCAGACCCCGTTCGAGAACGGGCGCCGCAGCGTCGAGGCTGTCGAAACATTCCACCGCACCGATCAGCCCCGCGTCGGTAGCAGTGCGGATCGCGAGCGGCCACACCCCGAAAAGACCCGATGGTTCGTGCAACGTTTCACGCACGGCGCTGGCCAACGAGACGTCGATACCGTGGTATGCGAGCACCATCGCGATGCTGGTCGGCGAGCAGATGCGATACCGCAGTGCTCTTGGCGCCGTCAGCTGGCTGATCGGCGGCACTACCAGACGCTGCGTGACTGAGATGCCGGGAGTAGCAGCGATCCCGAATGCGCGCGTGGATACAGTCAGCAAATAGTCGACTGGTTCGCGCGCTACGGAAAGGGTAAGCGACGCTGCGGCAAGGGGAGCGCGACAGTGGAAGTAGTCAATGTGCGTCGTCGCGCGAGGATCGACGTGGTTTGATTCCGGCGCGGTGCGCTGAGTCGGCGCGATTCGCCACGAGGCGTCCGCTGCGATCAGTGTTGCGGCAAAGTCGCTTCGAGGAGATCGAGCAACCGCAAAACTCGGCACCACGATGTGGTCGTTGGGAAGGTCGCCGAGCGGAATGGTCGACGACCAGCCGCCTTCGCTCCGACGCCATACGACTGTGGCCGAAATCTCGAGTGGATATCCGGCGGCGACGTTTGCCGAACCGAATCGCAGCGTTTGCATCACCGAATCCGTTCTCTTAGCCTCCACGCGATGATCAAGTCGCTCACTCTGTATTCCACCGAGGGTTGCCACCTCTGCGAAAGTGCAGAACGACTGCTGCGCAGTATGCCAGAACTGCGTCGTACGACCGTGGACGTAGTCGACGTCGTGGACGACGCAGCGCTATTTTCACGATATGGCACGACGATACCGGTGGTCGCAACGGCAGCCGGCGCGGAACTCGCGTGGCCGTTCAATGCCGACGACGTGCTGCGCCTCGTGTCTTGAACGATCAGTCCAGCGCGAACACGCGGCGGGCGTTCGTTTGCGTGATCTCACTGACGATCTCTACCGTCTGACCACGCGCTTGCGCCACTGTTCTCGCGACCCAGATCAGGTATGCCGGTTCGTTGCGCCGGCTCTTGGGGCGAGGTGACATGGTGCGCGGTAGCAGGAACGGCGCGTCGGTTTCTATCAGCAGGCGATCGTCCGGGATTTGCGGGACCAGCTGCTTCAGTGGCGAGCCGCGTCGCTCGTCGCAAACCCACCCGGTGATGCCGATGTGGCAGCCGAGATCGAGATACCGCCGCAGGTCGGCTTCATCGCCGGTAAAGCAATGCACCACGACGTCGCGCAATGAGGTGCGGTGACGCGTCAGCGCATCGGCAACCGCACCGTTCGAATCACGATCATGTACGAACACGGGCAGCTGGAGGCGTGCGGCCAGCGCCAGTTGCGCCTCGAACACATCGCGTTGCATGGGCTGCGGAGAGTAGTTGCGATTGAAGTCGAGCCCGGTCTCGCCGATTGCAACGACGGCGTGGTTGCCAGCCAGCTTCTCGAGTCGATCGAGCCAGCCCGCCAATACCGAGGCCGAATCGTGTGGATGGACGCCAACGGTGCAGTAGAGGTGCGGCGCGAACCCGGCACACAGCGCCAGCGCGGATTCGCTCGAAGCCAGATCGGTGCCGGTTACGATGATCCGTCCGACACCGCTGTCGATCGCCCGTCGCATCACTGCGTCGAGGTCTTCCGCGAACGCCGGGTTGGTGAGATTCGCTCCGATGTCGATCAGCGACGTAGTCCTCGGATCACCGTTCGTCCGCGTCGAGGAACTTGGTGGGATGGCCCAGGCGTTGGCCGTAAATGTAGGCGAATGCCAGAACGTTCTTGACGTAGTCGCGCGTTTCCGCAAACGGAATTGTTTCGATCCAGATGTCGGCCGGACGGGCAGGGCGATCACGCAACCAGCGGTCCACCCGATGCGGGCCTGCGTTGTATGCGGCTGCAACCAGTACACGGTTACCGTCGTAACGTTCGAGCAGATCCGCCAGGTGGCGGCTCGCGATGTGGATGTTCACCACGGGATTGAACAGTGTGTTGGTCACGGGAGTGGGTTCACCGGCGTTGCGTGCGGTTGCGGCAGCCGTTGCGGGCATCAGCTGCATGAGACCGAGCGCGCCGGCGGAAGATCGGGCCGCGGGCGCGAATGCGCTCTCTTGTCGCGCCACACCATAGAGGTAACTGATCGGCACTGCGGTGGCGCGACTCTCTTTAGCGAACGTCTGTGTGTACGGGCTGGGAAACCGCAACGACAGGTCGTCGCGCAGCTCCGCCGCATTCGCAGCCAGGATGCTCAGATCGAGCCAGCCGATGTCGGCGATGATGTACGCGGAGGCGGCACGCTGCGAAAGATCCAGACTCTGCAACAGCTTCGCCCACTCCCGGCGCGCGTTGGCGCGGTCGCCGATCGCGTACAGCTCCATCAGGCGCTGCATGGGCGGGCGTTGCAGCATCGCGTTGATCGCATCGGGCTCGGGTCGCGTCGAGCTGTCGTTCAGCGCCGGCCGCTGCCCAAGCGCTTCGGCGGCAAGGAACCCGTAATACTGACGGTCGTTGGCGAGTGCGATCCACGGACTCTCGGTCGGTGGCGCCGTGTTGTCACGTGCGCCAGCGAGCGCTTGTTGGGCACGTCCAAGCCAATATTGCCAGCGCTGCTTGGCACGCTCGGTTTCGTTGAGGCGCATGATGAACGCCTCGACGTTGGGCCAGTCCTTGTTCGTCAACGCCGCGAGGATCAGCGCTTCCTGCACCAGCAGGTCGCGGCCATCGGCGCTTGGCGAAAGATCGGCGTCGGGATCGATGGTGCCGCGACGCGCTTTTGCAATGGTCAGATCCTGGTTGATGATGCGCACGTCGTCGGGTTCGAAACTGAGCGTCTTGCGGTATACGGCCCACGCCGTTGCGGCCGCATCGGGGTCGTTCGACGCGAGGCGTCGTATGCCGAGCCGAACGATCTCGCGCGTCGCCGTGTCGTCGGCGGTGAATCGCGCGGTGTCCGTCACCAGTGAAGGATCGCGGCCGACGCGATAGAACAAATCACCTTGCTTGCGCAACTCGACGCTGAGTAAGCCCGCGAGATAGCGCGCCAGGTCCCAGGAGCGCGTCTGTATTGCGAGCGTCAAACGTTCCCACACGAGGCGGTTGTTCACCTGACCCTGCTCAATCCACCGTGCGAACAACGCATCGCAGCTCCTCGGTTGCGAAGTGCCGACCAGCCACAGCGGTGCGACCGCGGCCATCGCGGCATCGGTCTGGCCGTTGCGATCGAGTGCGCGCAGGTAGGTACATTGCCGGTCGGCGCTCGCGCCGTCCGCCTCGTAATTGTCCATGAACACATCCCACGCACCGCGTCGTGCGAGATCGTCCATCCACTCGTTGTACAACCGATCGGCGATCGGCGAGTCGTTCCAGCGTTCGCGGAATGCCGCGACGTCGACCGCGGTCAGGTGATTGAGTCGCAGCAGGTGGTCCTGATAGTCGAGATACGGAAACAGCGGATAGTCGACGAGCTGCGCTTTTGCGGCGTGAAAGGCTTCGATCTGACCGCTGTCGAGGCTGCGCAGCGCGCGGAGATACTGTTGGCGTTTGTCGGTCAGTTCATCGGCGCCTGCGTGGGCCGATAGTAAGACGACGAGTACAGCAAGCGCGCGTGCGCGCATCCCCGCGAGGGTGAGACGAACGGCGATCATCAAACGTTAGTCTTGCGGCGCGTCGCTACCGACGCGCACGGCGAGCACGTCGGTCGGTGAGCCATGCAGTACGCCGTTCGCAGTAGAGCCGAGCAACAACGCGAGGCCGTGGCGGCCGTGACTGCCGACAACCACCAGATCGATCGCCTTCTCTTTCGCGATGCGATGAATCTCCGCTTCGGGTCGGCCGAAGATCAGGTAACGATGTTCGGGGGCCACACCGATCGAAGTGGCGAACTCGGCGAGATGCGACTTCGCTTGAGCGTGGATCTGTTCCTGCACCGACGAGAGGTCCATCGGGATGTCTCCACCGTAGGCGAGACTCAACGGTTCGATGACGTGGATGACGTGCAGCTCGGCTTCGAAGCGTTTTGCGAGCGCGATGGCTCGGCCGGAGACACGGTGGGACTCTTCCGTGAGGTCTACCGCTAGCAGAATCCGTCGGTATGCGCCCATGATTGTCCACTACCCGAAGTTCGGGCGACCATACAACACAATCGTCGGGCCGAACAACTGGCCGCCCGACCGCGTGGAGTCATCAAGCGGAGCATGTCGTTGACCTGGATCATTATCGTAGTCGCACTGGTTGCCGCGTTCGGTCCGCTGTTGTGGATGATGCCGTCGCGCTCGGATCGGCGGCTCTCGAAGATGCGCACGCGCGCGCGAAGTCACGGCATTCAGGTGGAGATCACGCAGATCGAGGACCTCGCCGCAGAGCCGCACGAGCGGGTCAACGCGGCTGGCGTGAAGCTCGAACCGAAGGTGATGTGTGCGGCTTATCGGCTCGGCATGCGACGACTCGCGCGCGCAGCACCGCAATGGAAGATCCTCCGCAAAGCCGCTGCGAACTCTGATGCGAACGATGGACCGATCGCCGGCTGGATCTGGGCGACGAAGCCCGTGGGTGACTCGGCGTACTGGCAAGAAGTCGGTGGAGTCTTACGCGAAGTTCCGCCCGACACCCTCGCATGCGCGGCCGACGCGAGCGAAGTGAGCTGTTGGTGGCGCGAACGAGCGACGGCAGAAGACGCCGAAGCGAGTGTCGATCGTATGCACGCTCTGCTGCAGAACCTCGCGGAAATTCAACTGCTTGCGGATGCAGCAGCCACTGTCGCGGACTCGTCCGACGACACCTCGGAAGACACCTCAACGCATCAGTGAGACGTGTCACGCACATCTCCCCTCTGTGCAAATGTCTCAGCGCCGTTAAGTTGACAGTCCGGAAATAGAGCGCGTATACATGGCGCCTTTCGCGCCGGGCACCCCCGTCGCACCAGGAGGAACATGGCCCGTTCGTTGGTCATCGTCGAGTCGCCGGCCAAGGCGCGGACCATCAATCGGTATCTCGGCAAGGACTACATCGTAAAGTCCAGCATCGGTCACATCCGCGATTTGCCGACCGGCGGCAAGACGAGTGATCCGAAGGCGCGCGCGAAGGAAGCTGCAAAAACCCGCAAGCTTTCGGCGAAAGCAAAAGAGACCTACCGCAAGCAACGCGCGCGCACACAACTCGTGCGCCGCATGGGTGTGGACCCGGAACACAACTGGAACGCCACCTACGAAATCCTGCCTGGCAAGGAGAAGGTGGTCGACGAGCTGCGCAAACTCGCCGAAAAGTCGGATCAGATCTATCTCGCGACCGACCTCGATCGTGAGGGTGAAGCCATCGCCTGGCATTTGAAGGAGACGATCGGCGGCGACCCCGATCGCTATCGACGCGTGGTTTTCAACGAAATCACGCGCAAAGCGATTCAGGAAGCGTTCGCGAATCCAACCTCGATCGACGCGAGTCGCGTCAGCGCGCAGCAGGCGCGACGGTTCCTGGACCGCGTCGTGGGTTTCGAACTGTCTCCGCTGTTGTGGGCGAAGGTCGCGCGAGGTCTTTCTGCCGGCCGCGTTCAGTCGGTGGCAGTGCGGCTGATCGTCGAACGAGAACGCGAAATTCGCGCCTTCATTCCGGAGGAATACTGGGAAGCGTTCGCGGATCTGAAGCGCTCTGACGACGATGAGAGCTACCGTTTCCAGGTGTTCAAGGATCGAGGCGAGAACTACCGCCCGACCAGTGTGGAACAATCCGACGATGCCATGGCGCGGCTGCAAGGCAAGCCGTTTACCGTCGCCTCGCGTGAGGACCGTCCGACCACCACGCGGCCGAACGCGCCGTTCATCACGTCGACGCTGCAACAAGCGGCCAGCACGCGCATGTCGTTCAGCGTGAAAAAGACGATGATGATGGCCCAACGACTTTACGAAGCCGGCTACATCACCTATATGCGTACCGACTCGACGAACCTGTCGAGCGACGCGGTGTCGTCGGTTCGCGAATACATCGGCAAGGAATTCGGCGCGCAGTATCTGCCCGAACAACCGAACTCCTACGCAAGCAAGGCCGCTGCGCAGGAAGCGCACGAAGCGATTCGTCCGTCCAACGTCGGCACCGCGCCGTCGATGCTCGTCGGAATGGAAAGCGATGCGGTACGTCTGTACGAAATGATCTGGCGTCAGTTCGTCGCGTGTCAGATGCCGCCCGCCGAGTACACGAGCACCACGGTCGTTGCACAAGCGGGCGACTTCGAAGCGCGCATCCGGGGACGCATCCTGCGATTCGATGGGTTCACACGCGTGCTCCCAGCGGTCGCGCGCAAGGACGAAGACCGGACACTTCCCGATTTTGTCCCCGGAGAAGCGCTTGCGGTCGAGGCGATCGAACCCGTCCAGCATTTCACGAAGCCGCCGCCGCGCTACGGCGAGGCGAGCCTCGTTCGCGAATTGGAGAAACGCGGCATCGGCAGGCCGTCGACGTATGCGGCGATCATCTCGACCATTCAGGATCGCGGCTATGTAACGCTGGATGCGCGACGGTTCCATGCCGAGAAAATCGGCGAGCTGGTGACCGACAGATTGGTCGAGAACTTCGACAACCTGCTCGACTTCGGCTTCACGGCGCAACTCGAGGGACAGCTCGACCAGATCGCCGATGGCGAGGCCGACTGGCGCGAGGTTCTCGATACCTTTTATGGCGACTTTTCCGGAAAGCTGACGCGTGCGCAGGCCGAGAAAGGCGGTATGCGCCCGAACGTTCCCACGAACACCGACATCCCGTGCAGCGTCTGCGGCCGACCGATGCAGGTGCGCACCGGAAGCACCGGCGTATTTCTCGGCTGCTCAGGTTATGCGCTGCCTCCGAAAGAACGCTGCACGCACACGCTGAATCTGATTCCGGGCGACGAAGCCGTCGACGTCGATTCCGATTCGGAAGCGGAGTCGCGCCTGCTGCGCTCGAAGGTCAAATGTCCGATCTGCAGCACACCTATGGACAGTTATCTGGTGGATGAAGACCACAAGCTGCACATCTGCGGCAACAATCCGGACTGTGCGGGTTTTCGCGTGGAGGAGGGCGAGTTTCGCATCAAGGGTTACGATGGTCCTGTCATCGAGTGCGACAAGTGCGGCGCCGAGATGCAGCTCAAGTCCGGTCGGTTCGGCAAATACTTCGGCTGCACGAATACGGGCTGCAAGAACACGCGCAAGCTATTGCGCAACGGCGAAGCGGCGCCACCGAAATCCGATCCGGTGCCCATGCCGGAACTGCGCTGTGTCAAGGTCGACGACCACTACATCCTGCGCGACGGAGCTTCGGGCATTTTCCTGGCGGCAAGCCAGTTTCCGAAACACCGGGAAACGCGCGCGCCGACCATCGCCGAGTTGAAACCGCACAGCAATGAGATCGACCCGAAACACCGGTATCTGCTCGATGCGCCGGAAACCGACCCACAAGGCAATCCGGCCATCGTCAAGTACAGTCGCAAGACGCGCGAGCAGTTCGTGGCAAGCGAGTCGGATGGCAAGCCCACCGGTTGGCGCGCGGTCTATCAGAACGGCAACTGGGTGCAGGAATCTGGTGCGTTCGACGAAACGAAGCCGGCGCGCGGACCGCGCGCGCAGAAGAAAACCGCGAGCAAACGCGCGCCCCGCAAGCGCGCACCGAGTTGATCATCGGAGAAGCGATGGACGAACAGTCGGATGCGTTTGCGATGCTCGAAATCGTGCAGTTGTCCAACGGCGATATAGTGCTGCGCGATCCGGACCACGGCGCGGAGCCGTTGCTACGGATTCAGTTCTCCCGGGAAGTTCGCACGATGCTCGGCACCGATGCGATGCAGGTAGCGAAGCTGATGATCGAAGCGGCCGCGTCGCAGATGTCGGAAGTCGCGGAGGCGAATCACCCGTCGGCGGCGACGCCCGACATCGTTCATTGAGACCTGTATAAGTCGCCGCGCTAGTGGCGGCGTATGACGCCCACGCCAAGTCCTTCAATCGCAAACGTGTGCCGCTCGAGATCCACCTCGATCGGGTCGTAGGCATCATTCTCAGCTAACAACAGCAGCCGGCCGCGACCCCGCGGACGGCGCAAACGCTTCACCGTCACTTCGTCGTCGATGCGCGCTACCACGATTTCGCCATCGCGCGCGTCGTCGGCCTTGTGTACCGCCAGCAGGTCGCCGTCGAGGATGCCGGCGTTGATCATGCTGTCGCCTTTCACTTTCAGCAGATAGTCGGCGCGCGGGCGGAAGAAACTGCCGGGCAGGTCGCAGACGTCGTCGATGTGCTCCTGAGCGAGGATCGGGCTGCCCGCAGCGACGCGACCGACGATGGGCAGGCCAACTGGTTCCGGCAACCGGATGCCCCGGGACGTACCGGGAATCATCTCGATGGCGCCTTTGCGAGCCAGTGCCTTCAGGTGTTCCTCGGCCGCGTTCGGCGACTTGAAGCCGAGTTCGGTGGCGATGTCTGCGCGGGTGGGCGGATAGCCGGTGTCGAGGATGTGCCGGCGGATCAGGTCGAGCACTTGCGATTGTCGGGCGGTCAAGTCCTGCATGCGGTACCTGTTCGTATATACAGTGACCTGGGATTATATACAGCGGATTTTGCGGATAGCCAGCAAATCTTCAATTCACGCGATTCTCAGCTTCCTCGGCTAACCGTTCGGAAACGTTGGTGACGTGGTTTAGTATCGCGGCCTCCGTTTCCGCAAGTACTGCCGCGCGACCCTAATGCCCAAGCCCGTAACCCTGGTTTCGTCCGACATCATCGCGGCGCGCGAAGCGGCCGAGTGTCTGTTCGATGCAGCGGCGGTCGAGCGCGCAGTGGATCAACTCGCCGTACGGCTGACGCTTCGTCTGCACGACGCGCACCCGATCGTCATGTGCGTGATGAATGGCGGCATGATCCTCACGGCCGAGTTGCTGTTGCGTCTGCAGTTCCCGCTCGAAGTGTCCTACGTGCACGCCACTCGATATCGAGATGCGACTCAAGGTGCGGTGCTCGAGTGGCGGGCGGCGCCGGCCGCCGACGTAACCGGACGAACGGTACTTCTGGTGGATGACGTGCTCGACGAGGGGCATACGCTGGCCGCGGTCGATGCGCGGCTGCGCGAGTCCGGCGCCGCGAACGTGGTCACCGCGGTGCTCGTCGACAAACAGATCGGTCGGCCGCGGCCGGTGCGGGTGGATGATGCGGCACTGCAATGTCCGGACCGATTTCTGTTCGGCCACGGCATGGATTATCGCGGCCACTGGCGCAATGTTGCTGGCATCTATGCGTTGCCGGCCGGTTGGTCCGTTTCATGACCGGCGTCATCGGCATCATCGGCGGCACCGGATTGAATCGTTTTGCCGGGGCGCTGAGTCCAGCCGATCGAATCGAAACGCCCTACGGAACCGCATCCGCGAAGCCGCAGATCGGCAGCGTTGGATCGCAAAAGGTGATCTTCCTGGCGCGTCACGGACAGCCGCATCGCATTGCCCCGCATTTGATCAACTACCGCGCCAACGTCTGGCTCATGCGCGAGCTCGGTGCCTCGATGCTGCTCGCGACCAACGCGGTCGGTTCGATTGCCGATGCAATGGCGCCCGGCGACCTGATGCTTCCGCATCAGATCGTCGACTACACGTGGGGTCGTTCGCACACCTACATGGATACGCTGCCGCTGCAGCACGTCGACTTCACCGCACCGTACGACGCGCAATTGCGCGATCGGTTGCGACTCGCATCGGTCGAACTCGAACTGGACTGTTCGGTGTTCAGCGCAGGTGTGTACGGATGCACGCAGGGTCCGCGGCTGGAGAGTGCGGCCGAGATCGATCGTATGGCCCGCGACGGATGCGACGTGGTCGGGATGACGGGAATGCCCGAGGCGGGGCTCGCTCGCGAATTGGGTTTACCGTATGCCTCGGTGTGCTTGTCGGTGAATCGCGCGGCCGGTCGCGGCGACGGTCCGATCAGCGAAGCCGCGATCCGTCAGATCGCGGAGAGCGGTATGCGTCGCGTTGAGCGATTGATCGCGCGATTCGTCGAGCTCTTCTGAGCCGTTACTGAGCGGGCGCCGCCGGTGCGGCCTGTGGCGCACCCAGACGGGCAAGTTCGGCAAGCAGCGCTTCGGGTGGAGCAATCGGATCGACGCGCGCGAGCACGCCGAGCTTCGGATGGTCGAGATAATGCAACTCGCCGCTGCGCATCCTGCGCTCTTCGCGCAACTCCATGTAAGGGGGCTCCTCAACAGCGCTCGAATCCCCAGGCGTCGTCGTCTGATCTGTATGCACCGCGTACCAGAGTTTCGCGTCCAGATGCAGATAGCGGCCGCGCGTAACCCCGATGATCCCTTCGATACGCGGTGGTCCGCCCGACGGTTCGCGGATTTGAATCAACACCGGGCGCAGCTGGTCCCGGTCCGGCACCGGTTGGATCCACGCTCGATGAAACACCACCCGGTAGACATTACTGCGTTGCAGGCGACTATCTTCGGCCCCCAGCAAGAACGTGTTGGACGGTTCGAACTTGTAGCTGCGACTCTGCAGCTGCGCCTGATAGTCGGAAAGGAGCTTGGCGACCTGCTCAGCGGCAGTCGGTGTAACGCTCGCCGCGGCCGGCGCCGGACTTGTTCTGGCCGGCGTCGTACCAACAGGCGAGGGCAGCGCCGGTTGTGCACGCGTTTCAGCGTCGAGCGCATATGCCGCGCTCCGATTCGCGTCGTCGTCGAACGCGAATACGTCGAGCGGATACGCACGCGGCGCGTGCGATACCACGACCTCTTGCGTGCTGGCCGGATCTATGTCCGCCACCCGTTCGAAGATGATCACTTCCACGCGATACCACGCATCGTTCGGCAACAATGGCGTGTCGGCGCCGTGAGCGAACGCGGCTGACAATCCCATAAAGGCGCCCGCCATTCTCTGCAACACGCTCATGCCGACGCAGCCATCCGGGGTTTCTCCGTAGGTTCCAGACGTTCGAGGAGCTGCGTCACGCGGTCGAAGCGCGCCTCGATGTCGTCGAGCTTTGCGGTAACTCGCAGTCGCGTTCCGTCCTCCAGGCGATAGCTGTTTGGTTCGCGCTGCACCAGTCGGACAAGAGCAAACGGATCGACGCGCGTGTCGGGGGCGAATTCGATCCGGCCGCCGGTTGGCCCGAAGTCGATTCGCGCAATTCCGAGCGATGCCGCGGTCAGGCGCAGTTCGGTGATCCTGAACAGCGTTTTCGTCGCAACGGGCAACGTACCGAAGCGGTCGATGATCTCGGCACGCAGTTCATCCAGGGCGTCGCGGCTTTCGGCGCTGCTGATACGCTTGTACAGAATGAGCCGCGAGTGGACGTCGGGCAGGTAGTCCTCGGGAATCAATGCGGGCACGCGCAGGTTCACTTCCTGGTGCGGTGTCAGGTCGGCGTCGAGATCCGGCGTTTTACCGGCGCGGATGGCACGCACCGCGCGATCGAGCATGTCCATGTACAGCGAGAAGCCGATCGATTCGATCTGCCCGGACTGTTCATCGCCCAACAGTTCTCCTGCGCCGCGAATTTCGAGGTCGTGGGTTGCAAGCGTGAAGCCGACGCCGAGCTCTCCGGCCGCCTCGATTGCTTCGAGGCGTTTGCGCGCATCTTCTGTCAGCGCCTTCGGATGCGGAATCAATAGATAGGCATAAGCCTGACGGTGCGAGCGCCCGACGCGGCCGCGCAGCTGGTGCATTTGCGCCAGCCCGAACTTGTCGGCGCGCTCCATGATCATGGTATTGGCGTTCGGAATGTCGATGCCGGTTTCGATGATGGTGGTGCAAACCAGCACGTTGCTGCGGCGATGATAGAAGTCGCTCATCACGACTTCGAGGCGACGCTTCGGCATCTGGCCGTGGCCCACGCCGATGCGCGCCTCGGGCACCAGTTCGCCGATCTCGGTTGCGGTCTGTTCGATGGTGCGCACTTCGTTGTGGAGGTAGAAAACCTGGCCGCCGCGCGCTAGTTCGCGCGTGATGGCCTCGCGAATCAGGTGTTTGCGGCGCTGTACAACGAATGTCTTCACCGACAGGCGTCGCGCCGGCGGAGTAGCGATGATCGACATGTCGCGTATACCGCCCATAGCGAGATTCAGCGTACGCGGAATCGGTGTTGCGGTGAGCGTCAGAACGTCGACCTCGGCGCGCAACGTGCGCAGACGTTCCTTCTGGCGCACACCGAAGCGATGTTCTTCGTCGATGATGACCAGGCCGAGCTCCTTGAACGAGAACGCCGTGTTCAACAGCTTGTGCGTGCCGATGACGATGTCGATTGCGCCTGCGCTCAGTCGTTGGCGCACAGCCTCGATTTCACTATCGGTGCGTAGCCGCGAAATCGCTTCGATCTGCACCGGCCAATCGGCGAATCGGTCTCTGAAACTCTCGTGGTGCTGCTGGGCGAGCAGTGTGGTCGGCACCAGAATCGCTACCTGCTTGCGGTTCTGCACGGCGATGAACGCGGCGCGCATCGCAACTTCGGTCTTGCCGAACCCGACGTCGCCGCAAATGAGCCGGTCCATCGACTTGGGGCTCGTCAAATCGGCAATGGTCTCTTCGATGGCGCGACGTTGATCGGGCGTGACGTCGAACGGGAACTGATCGGCAAAGCGTTGGTAGTCCGCGTCTGGCGCGACCAGCGCGGTGCCGACTTTTGCTTCGCGGTGCGCGTAGATATTCAGCAGCTCGGCGGCGACATCGTGGATCTTCTGGGCGGCGCGGCGCTTCGCCTTGTCCCACTGATCGGAGCCCAGCCGATGCAAAGGAGCATGCGCTTCGTCGGCACCGCCGTAGCGCGAAATCAGGTGCAGCGCGGTTACCGGCACATACAGCTTCGCTTCGTCGGCGTATTCGATCGTCAGGAATTCCGAAACGGCACCGTCGATCTCGAGCGTGCGAAGCCCGAGATACCGTCCGACGCCGTGCTCGATGTGCACCACAGCGGCGCCGGTGTGCAGTTCGGTGAGGTTGCGGATGATCTGATCGGGATCCACCGAACGCGCGTCGCGGCGAACCTCTGCGTCGGCGCGCGCACCGAACACTTGGGTTTCCGTGACCAGCGCGAATTCGTCGGTGAGAGCCGCGCATTCTATCGGTGCGATGGCCAATGCGATCTGTACGCCGCTGCTGCGGAACGCCGCGAAATCCGCAACGTCGGTCGGGTGCAGGCCCGCGCGGCCGAGAAACTCGCCGAACACTTCGCGCCGGCCGGCCGATTCGGCGCAGAACAATACCGGTACGGTCGACGCCCTCACGAATGCTGCCAGTCGGTCGCCGGGCTGATGCGCGCGATGATTGACCGAAACGTCGGGCAACTCGCGCGTGGCGAACTCGACGCTGTGATGGCGTCCGTCGATCACGACCTGCCGCAGTGTGCCGAGCGCATGGAACAACTCGTCCGTTCGCAGGTAGATGGCATCCGGGGCAAGGATCGGCCGTTCGATGTCGTGGCGGAGGCTTTCGTAACGCGTGCGCAGATCGATCTGGAACGACGTGACCGCGCCGTCGAGCTGATTTGGCAGCACCGCGACACAGTTGGTCGGCAGATAATCGAACACCGTGGCGAGCGCGTCGTGAAACATCGGCAGGTAATACTCGATGCCGGAGGGCGCCATACCCTGACTGACGTCCTGATAGATCGGACAGCGACGCACGTCTACGTCGAACAGTTCGTGCCAGCGATTGCGGAACCGAGCGATGGCATCCGGCGTCAGCGGAAACTCCTTGGCCGGCAGAATCTCCACCGATTCGATCTGCTCGATGGTTCGCTGAGTGTCGGTATCGAACGTGCGCAGACTCGCCACTTCATCGTCGAACAGATCGATCCGATAGGGGCAGGGTGAGCCCATCGGAAATACATCGACAAGCGAACCGCGTACCGCGAACTCGCCGCGCTCCGAAACGGTTTCCACGCATCGGTAGCCCGCCTGTTCGAGATGCCGGCGGTAGCCGTGTGCGTCGAAGCGCGCGCCGACGGACAACACCAGACTGTGTGCTGCGAGGAACGAAGGCGGCGGCAGCCGTTGCAGTAGCGTGCGAATCGGCACGACGAGCACACCGTGTCGGAGTGTCGGCAATCGATGCAGCGTGCGCAGGCGGTCCGAGACGATGTCCTGATGCGGCGAGAAGGCGTCGTAGGCGAGGGTCTCCCAATCCGGCAACGTCACGACATCGAGCGAGCCGCTCGAGAAGAACTCGAGTTCGCGGCACAAGCGATATGCGGCCGCGGGATTGGCTGCGACCGCCAGCATCAGACCGTCGTGATGTTGTGCCGCGCGTGCGATGGCCAGGCTCGCCGCGCCGTCGACAAGCCCACTCCAGCCTATGCGATCGCCGACCCGTTCGGGCAGAGGAGGTGCTTCGGGATTTGCCATGCGGCGCTCGCGTGGAAGGGGGCGCGGTATTCTACTTCATGGTGCTGTTTCATGGCCTGCGCGCGCGGACGTTTTGGCTTTTGAGTCGCGCCGCCAGTAGATCCATTAATTCAGACGCGTTAGAGTGCGTCGCCCCGATTCGAGGCAGTGCATCCTTTTATAGGGCGTTATGAAACCCACCAATATTTTCGAGCCCTCTTACTTCCACAAAGTCGTCGATTGCCAATGGGCGTGTCCGGCTCACACGCCGGTGCCGGAGTACATCCGCCTGATTGCACAGGAGAAGTACACCGAAGCGTACATGCTCAACTGGGATTCGAACGTGTTCCCCGGAATTCTCGGACGCACGTGCGACCGACCGTGCGAACCTGCCTGCCGGCGTGTGCGCACCGAAGAGAAACCGGTCGCGATCTGCCGGCTGAAACGCGTCGCCGCAGACAACAAAGGTGACATAACGGCGTACATGCCCCGCGTGCCCAAGAAGAAGAACGGCAAGCGTATCGCGCTGCTCGGCGCGGGTCCGGCATCGCTCGCCGTTGCGCGCGATCTGCTGCCGCTCGGTTACGAAGTGCACATGTTCGAAAAGGACCCGGGCGGCGGCGGCATGATGCGCACGCAGATCCCGGCGTTCCGCCTCCCAATGGAGGTGTTGGAGGAAGAAGTCGGTCTGATTCTGAACATGGGCGTCGAGCGCCACTTCGGCTACGACGTCACCAGCATGAAGGCGATCCTCGACGAAGGGTTCGACGCCTACTTCGTCGGTACCGGTGCACCGCGCGGGCGCGATCTGCCGGATCTGAAAGGGCGCAAGGAATCGAGCGCGCACATTTCGATCGGTATCGAATGGCTCGGCAGCGTTGCGTTCGGCCACACGACGTCGATCAAAGGCAAAGTGATCGTCATGGGCGGCGGTAACACGGCGATGGACTGTTGCCGCACCGCGCGTCGTCTTGGCGCCGATCAAGTGACCGTTGTGGTTCGTTCCGGCTTCGACGTGATGAAAGCGTCGGAGTGGGAAAAAGAAGATGCGATGTCGGAGGGCATTCCAATCGTCAACAACCGCCCGCCGGTCGAGTTCGTGCACGAAAACGGCAAGCTCAAGGGCGTGATCTTCCAGCGCGTCAAGCAGATCACCGACGAGTCCGGCAAGCAGAAGACAGTACCGACCGGTGAGCCCGATATCTTCATGGAAGCCGATCATGTGCTGATGGCGATCGGCCAGGAAAACCACTGTCCGTGGATCGAGCGCGACATCGGCATCGAATTCGATCGCTGGGAATGCCCGGTGCTCGATCGCGACACGTTGCAGTCGACCCACCCGAAAGTGTTCTTCGGCGGCGATGCGGCATTCGGTCCGGAGAACATCATCTGGGCTTCTGCACATGCGCACAAAGCCGCGATTTCGATTCACCTCTTCTGTCAGGGTCTCGATCTCAAGAAGGATCGTCCTCCGGAAGGGGTGAACCTCGTCAGCCAGAAGATGGGCATGCACGAGTGGAGCTACGACAGCGAGCACGATGCGTCGAAGCGCCACCTGGTGCCGCATGTCGATCCGCGCAAGTCGCTCAAGAACATCAAGATGGAAGTCGAACTCGGCTTCGATCGCAAACTCGCGGCGCAGGAGACGCAGCGCTGCCTGAATTGCGACATGCAGACGGTGTTCACCGACAAGCTGTGCATCG
The DNA here is from genome assembly GCA_041739525.1 of Pseudomonadales bacterium. Classification (GTDB taxonomy): domain Bacteria; phylum Pseudomonadota; class Gammaproteobacteria; order Pseudomonadales; family Azotimanducaceae; genus DATJGR01. The sequence continues at coordinate 27,236 of JBGSNQ010000022.1, forward strand.
AGTGCGATGCGTGCGTCGACATCTGTCCGATGGACTGCATCACGTTCACGCCGAATGAAGAGGAACCTGAGCTGCGCCTGAACCTGACGGCCCCTGCGCTGAACAAAGAGCAGGACCTGTACGTTTCCGCTGAACTCAAAACCGGCCGCGTGATGGTGAAGGACGAAGATCTGTGTCTTCACTGCGGCTTGTGTGCCGAACGCTGTCCGACGAATGCATGGGATATGCAGAAATCCGTTCTCCACCTGCCGCAGTTGGGGTCATACGCTTCATGACGCGACACAACGATTTCGTCATCAAGTTCGCCAACGTCAACGGCTCGGGTTCGGCGAGCGCGAACGGCATGTTCGCGAAGGCCGTGTTTCGAATGGGAGTGCCGGTCGGCACGCGCAACATCTTTCCGTCCAATATTCAGGGACTGCCGACCTGGTTCGAAGTGCGCGTCAGCGAAGCCGGCTATCTCGGCCGCCGCGACGGCGTCGACATCATGGTGGCGATGAATGCAGAGACGTACGCGGAAGACGTCGCCAGTCTGGTGCCGGGTGGATATCTGCTTTACGACAGCTCTCGGCCGCGGCCGCGTGAACTCGCGCGCAGCGATGTCGTCGACATCGGTGTGCCGATCTCGACACTGCTGCTGTCCGAATTCCAGGATCCGAAGCAGCGCCAGCTGTTCAAGAACATCGTCTACGTCGGTGCGCTGTCGGCGCTGATCAACATCGACTGGGACGTACTCACCGGCATGGTGTCGGAGCAGTACAAGGGCAAAGACGCGCTGATCAAACCGAACGTGCACGCGCTCGAAATCGGCCGCAACTACGCGCTCGACTACCTCGACAACCCGCTGCCGATCCAGTTGCGCCGTAGCAACGCCGTTGGCGACCGGATCATGATCGAGGGCAATACCGCGTCGGCCCTCGGTGCCGTGTATGGCGGTGCCACCGTGTGCGCCTGGTATCCGATTACGCCGTCCACATCGGTGGCCGAATCGTTTGAGCGTTACGCGAACCGGTTCCGCACCGAGAAAGAAACCGGCAAGAAGAAATTCGCGATCATGCAGGCCGAAGACGAACTTGCCGCCATCGGCATGGTCATCGGCGCGGCGTGGAACGGCGCGCGAGCTTTTACGGCAACAAGTGGCCCGGGACTGTCGCTGATGGGCGAATTCCTCGGCCTTGCATATTTCGCTGAGATTCCTGCCGTGCTCATCGATGTGCAGCGCGCCGGTCCGTCGACGGGCATGCCCACGCGCACGCAACAGGCCGACCTGATGTCGGCGGTGTATGCGTCGCATGGCGATACGAAACACGTGGTATTGATTCCGTCGTCGCCGAAAGAGTGCTTCGACTTCTCTGCCGACGCGCTCGACATCGCCGACCGGTTGCAAACGCCGGTCATCATCATGTCCGACCTCGAACTCGGCATGAACGAAGTCATGTCGGATCCGCTCGTGTGGGACGACGCGCGCAAGTACGACCGCGGCAAGGTGTACCACGCGGCAGATCTCGATCGCATCGAGAAGTTCGGCCGTTACGTGGACGTCGACGGTGACGGTATCGGTTATCGAACGTACCCCGGCGCGCACCCGTCGAAGGGCAGTTTCTTCACACGCGGAACGTCGCGCGACGAGTACGCGCGGTACACGGAAGATCCGGACATTTACACCGAGAACATGGATCGGTTGCTGATCAAGTGGGAGACCGCGAAGACGCTGGTTCCCGCGCCTGCGATCCACGAGAGTTCGCCGCGGCGGCCATACGGGATTCTCTACTACGGAACCACTCAGGTGCCGATGCAGGAATCGTTGGATCTGCTCGCGACGGACGGCATTCACCTCGACTCGTTGCGGATCCGTGCGGTGCCGTTCACCGACGCGGTGATCGAGTTCATCGAGAATCACGAACTCGTCTTCATCGTGGAACAGAATCGCGACGCGCAGATGCGAATGATCCTCGTGAACGAAGGCAACGTCGATCCGGCGAGAGTCGTGCCGGTCTGCTACTACGGTGGTATGTCGATTGCGGCCGAGTTCATCCGCGGCGAAATCACCAAGTACTTCGCGACCAACAAGCTCGCCAGAATTTCGGAGGTGAAGCGATGACATTCGTCACCAAGCCGCGCGTCCATCACCCGCAACTGAAGGTCAACGACCTCGGGCTGACGCGGCGCGACTACGAGGGTTCGGTGTCGACGTTGTGCGCCGGCTGCGGCCACGACTCCGTCAGCGCGGCCATCGTGCAGGCGTGCGCGGAGTTGTCGATTCCGCCGCATCGGTTCGCGAAGATCTCGGGTATCGGTTGCTCGTCGAAGACACCAACATATTTCCTCGGCAAGTCGCACGGCTTCAACTCCGTGCACGGGCGTATGCCGTCGGTGGCGACCGGCGCGAACCTCGCGAACAAAGATCTGTACTGCATCGGCATCTCGGGCGATGGCGACACCGCGTCGATCGGCATGGGTCAGTTTGCGCACATCGTCCGCCGCCGAATCAACATGTGCTACATCGTCGACAACAACGGCACCTACGGCCTCACTAAGGGGCAGTTCTCGGCAACGAACGACAAGGGCTCGACCAGCAAAAAAGGTGCACCGAACCTGTACGAACCGATCGATCTTGTCAGCATCGCGCTGCAACTGGGCGCGACGTTCGTCGGCCGCAGCTTCTCCGGCGACAAGGGTCAACTCGTACCGCTCGTCAAAGCGGCGTTGTTGCACAAGGGTTTCGCGTTCATCGACGTCATTTCGCCGTGCGTGGCATTCAACAACCACAAAGGTTCGACGAAGAGCTACGAGTACGTGCGCGATCACCGCGGCGATGTGGTGGCTGCCGATTTCGTGCCGCCGCACGAAGAGATCGTGGCGGACTACGCGCCCGGCACACGCGAAGACGTGGCCATGCCCGATGGGTCCACGTTGCGGCTGCGTAAGCTTGCCGACGAATACGATCCGCACGACCGCGTTCGTGCGCTTTCATATGTTCAGCGCAAGCAGGAGGAAGGTGAGGTGGTCACAGGCCTGCTGTATCTCGATTCGGAAGCGTCGGATTGCCACGCGATTCTCGAAACGGTCGACACGCCCCTGAACGAGCTCGCTGATGCGGATCTGTGCCCTGGCAATGCGGCGTTGAAACCGATCAACGCGAGCTTCCGGTAACGGCGCGCGCGTTCAGCGCGAAGTCACCAACGCACTACAACTCTTCACGCACCGGGGCGGCCCGGTGCGGTACCTTTGTTGCAGCCCCCAGGTTCAATTTCGATAATACCCGCCCGCTTGAGGCCCAACGCGACGAGGATCGGACGTGGCACTACCTAGCCTTGACGACTATTTTCCGGACTGGAAGGAGCGCGAAGCGCTTGCCGAAGAAATGGTTCCGATCATCGGAAACCTGTATCGCAAGAACGTCGTGACGTATTGCTTCGGGCGCGCGCTTTACAGCGAAAGCGTCACCAACATCATGAAGACGCACCGTTACGTGCGGCAGATCGGCAACAACGAACTGTCGGAGTTCGAGAGCTACCCGATCATGAAAGCGCTTGCCGAACTAGACCTGGGTCCGTGTCACATCGATGTGGGTAAGCTCGCGCTGAAGTACATGGAAGAGAGCGCCGGCAACGGCATCACGGCCATGGATTTCGTCAAACAACAATGCGCAGAGGTGATCGGCAGGCACGTGCCGCCGCTCGCGAAACCTCAGGACGTGGTTCTTTACGGTTTTGGCCGTATTGGCCGGTTGCTTGCCCGTCTGCTGATCGAAAAGACCGGCGGCGGCCAACAACTTCGCTTGCGCGCGATCGTGGTACGCAAGGCGACGAAAGAAGACCTGGTTAAACGTGCCAGCCTTTTGCGGCGCGACTCGGTGCACGGATCATTCAAAGGAACGATTCGCGTCGACCACGAACACAACTGCATCATCGCGAACGGCAACGTCATTCGTATGATCTACGCGAACAGTCCGGCGGAGGTGGACTACGAGAGCTACGGCATTACCGATGCGATCGTCATCGACAACACCGGTGCGTGGCGCGACCAGAAGGGGCTCAGCGAGCACCTGAAGTCGAAGGGTGCGGCGCGCGTCATCGTCACGGCGCCGGGCAAAGGTGGCATCAAGAACATCGTGGCTGGCATCAACTCCAACGGCTTGTCGAAAGACGACCGGATTCTCGCCGCCGCGTCGTGTACCACGAACGCAATCGTGCCGATCCTCAAGGCGATCGACGACGAGTTCGGAATTCAGAGCGGCCACATCGAAACCGTTCATGCGTACACACCCGATCAGAACCTCACGGACAACTATCACGAGAAGAGCCGCCGCGGTCGCAGTGCGGCGCTGAATCTCGTAATCACCGAAACGGGCGCGTCGTCCGCAATCACCGACCTGCTACCGTCACTCGAAGGCAAATTGACCGGCAATGCCATTCGAGTGCCGACGCCCGACGTGTCGCTCGCGATTCTGAATCTGAACGTGTCGCGCAACACCACGTTGGAAGAAGTGAACGGATATCTGCGCGATGCATCACTGTATTCGCCGTTGCAACGCCAGATCGACTTCATCAACTCCCCCGAAGTGGTGTCCTCCGACTTCGTCGGCAACCGGCACGCGTGCATCGTCGACGGCCTCGCGACCATCGTGAAAGACAATCGCGTGGTCGTGTACGCGTGGTACGACAACGAATACGGTTATTCGTGTCAGGTCGTTCGGGTAGTGCAGAAGTGGGCCGGCATTCGCTATCCGCTCATTCCGAGCGACGTCGCGGAGATCGGTTTCGGCTGAGCCTTTAGGGGGTCGTTGGGGAATCCGACGACCCGCGACGCGGATGCACGCGTCCGCCGGTCATCAGCAGCTGGGTGCCCGATGCCGTCGTCAGATAGTGGAATACGGCCGGCGTCGGCGATCCGCTTAGCGTCCCCACGAACGTATCCGGTGCCACCGATCGCAGGCGATAGCTTTGCGGCGGTGCCGGATACCTGTTCCCCTCCACGGTCGCGACCAGGTGATCGTGGTCGGTTCGCACCGTAATGCGCTGTGACAGCTTCTCGAATACGCCGCAGTAAGGTTCGAGTGAAACCGCAGGTCGAACAGCTGCACTGGGGCGCGGTGTGGGTCGGATGCCGAGCAGCTCACCGAAGATCTCACCGTACAGTGCGTGGAACAGCTCCGCAGGAAATCCACCGTTCGTCAGCAACGCAACCGCAGTGCCGCGTCCAGGCACGATCCGCAGATAGGCGTTCTGACCGGTCGTTGCGCCATCGTGGCCGATTACGCGAACGTGATCCCAGTCGAACAGCATGAAGGCAAGTCCGAACGCGTCGGCGAGACTGCCCGGCGGCAAGCGAACCTGCGGCGTCAGCATTTGTTCGATGGTGTTTCTCGAGAGCACCTGTTCGCCGGCAGGCGAGACGCCGCCCTCGAGCAGCGTTCGTGCAAACAGTATGAGATCCGTTGCAGACGCACACACCACCGAACCAGCCGGAGCGCTCGATAGAGGCAGGTACGCGTTCGGCGTCATCGTCAGCGCGTCGGTCGGCTTTGTGCGCACATGGCCGATTGCGGTTCGGTATTTCGGCGTGTCGTGCGGATAGCGCACGAACGAGTTCTCTCCGAGGCGGCCGCACAGGTTGCGACCGAGTGCTGTTTCCCACGTCGTGCCGCGTTGCAGTTCGATGATGCGACCGAGCAGGTTGAAGCCGACGTTGCAATACGAGAAGAGTTCACCGGGCGGATAGAGGTGCGGTAATACGCGGCACGCGTCGACATAACGCGCCAGCTTGTCTTCGCCGAGCCCGGTGCTTTCGAAGAAGTCGCCGTCGATGCCGCTGGTGTGAGTGAGCAGCTGTCGAATCGTGACGGCGCGCGCCACGTCGGTCGACTGCAGTGCGAAATCGGGAAGGTGACGCCTAACGGCATCGTCGAGGCGTAACCGTCCTTCCTCGACGAGTTGCATCACCAGCGTGGCAGTGAGCACCTTGGTGATCGAACCAATCTGAAAGATCGCCGCCGGCGTGGTGGCGACCGCGGTGTTCACATTGATGACGCCGGTGGCACAAGTAGTCAGGCGCCCCTTGTGCCAAATCGCGAGGCTGGCGCCGGGTACTTCGAACTCCCGGGCGAGCGCATCGAGCCGCGCTTGCCACTGGATCGACATTGCTACTTGCCGGTGAAGTTCGGCGGACGTTTTTCGAGGAACGACGCCATGCCTTCCTTGAAGTCCGCCGAGCGGAACAGCGGCAGCAGTTGCAGGAACACGTGGTGCACGTGGTCGTTGAACGTCTCGTTCATCCCCATACGCATCATTCGCTTCGATGCCTGCACGGCGAGCGGCGCGTTGCGCGCGATCTCGGCGGCGATTTGCGCAGCCACGGCGCCTACCTCGTTCTGCGAAACGACGCGCGATACGAGACCCATCTCAAGGCTTTCGGCTGCCGTCAACGTGCGGCCGGTGAAGATCAGTTCAGCCGCCTTCGACCAACCGATAAGGCGCGGCAGAATCCAGGTGCCGCCCGACTCCGGAAGTACACCGCGCGCCGTGAATGCCGCCGCCATTTTGGCGGTGTCGGCCATGATCCGGATGTCACAGCCGAGCGCCAGATCCATGCCGTAGCCGGCAGCGGATCCGTTCAACGCACAGATCGTCGGCTTGTCGACTGCGTGCAGCACGGTTGGCGGCGTATTTCGCAAATCCAGGTTCGCCGGCCCCGCGTTGTTCGACAGGCCGCCGCCGATATCGCCGCCGCGCAGGTCGAGTCCTGCGCAGAAGAAACGCCCGGTGCCGGTGATGACGATGGCGCGAACTTCGCGATCTTCGTTCGCGGTCAGCAGGTGCTTCGTCATCGCGTCGAGCATCGGCCCGGAAATCGTGTTCTGAACTTCGGGACGGTTGATCGTAAGCGTTGCAACGTGATCGGCAACTTCGTAGATGACGTCTTGTTTCGCGGCTTCTTTCGGTTGACTGGACATGCTGTGCTCTGCGGATTTGTGTGACCTGGAACCCTAATTTGAAAGGCGGGGGGGGCGCAACACGTTCGTCACGTGGCTGCGGCCGCGACTACCGACTAACGTGAATTGGAACAGCAGGGGACAGACATGACGACGTCACGCCACCAGAACGGCATGGTCGATCTGCTCGAGATCTACCACGCCCGATCGCTACGCAATCATCTGGTGCGCGAGCTAGCCAGGCTCGATTCGGAAGACGCGCTGCCGCCGGATCACGATCCGGCGCGTCGTGCCGAAATCCGCGAGTTCTACGAAACGATGCTGATCACGAGCGGCGGTCTGCTGTACACGTTGGGCGACTTGCCGCACTGAAGTTCAGCGCGCCGGTCGCGCCGGCATCTTTTCTTCCGACACGTCGTAGCCGGCCTCAACGGGTATACACAGATACTGACCGTCGGGTCGCTGCTCGGTCCACGGCGTTACGGTAACGATCGGACTGCGTCGCGCACGCGCGACCGCGTCGGTCGGCGATCTGTCGTGGCCGAGCTTCTCTACCTGCCGAAGCGTAGGGAAGATCACCGTATATTTGCCGGAAGCAGCTCCGGCAAGCGCGTCGGCCGGATTGATCCAGACCGAATCGACGGACTCGTGCCCGTCGTGCAGCGCCACCTGATCCGACGGCGCGTCGGCGATGAAGAAATAGGTATCGAAGCGCTTCGGCATCATCTCCGGTGTAATCCAGTGCGCGAAGGGAACGAGTTGATCGCACGCGAGGCGCACGTTCTGTTGCCGCAGAAACTCCATGAAGGTGATCTCGCCGCTATTGATCCGCGCGCGGAACGGCTCCAGGTCGGCCAGCCGGGTACCCGCGATGAGGCGTGATTCTCCGGCGGGCCGCGCAAGCAGCACGCCGCACTCCTCGTAGGCCTCGCGGATGGCGGCGATCTGGATCGCACGCGTCGCCGCATCGGCGGACGCTCCGTCGCAGAAGTCTGCCAGTGCCGGATCGTCGTCCTGCGGATCGACCTTACCGCCCGGGAACACCAATGCGCCGGAGGCGAAGTCGATCTGGTGGTGTCGTACCACCATGAACACTTCGAGTACCGAGTGGTCGCCGCGCAGTAACAGGATCGTGGCCGCGGGAACGGCCGGTGCGGGCGCTTTGCTCATCGCTGCGCGACTTCTTTGATGAACCGATCGAGCGTCGCGATCTTCTGCGGAGTTGGGCCAAGCGTGAAATCGGGCACGATCAGTTCATCCACGCCGATCGCTTTGTACTGCGCAACGATGTCGCGCACTTCAGCTACCGAGCCAATGATCGTGGCCTGCGGAATCTTCGATTCGCGCATCTTCTTCACGTAAGCCTGGTCGTCGCTCATGAAGAGCAGCGCCACGGCGCTACGCTGAATGGACTTGGGATCGCGACCGAACTTTTTGCAGTGCCCATCGAGGATGGCCATCTTCGATTTCAGCGTGTCGACCGTGCCCCAGACGTTCCACTCGTCGGCATATTGCGCGGTGATCCGCAGGGTCACCTTTTCTCCGCCGCCACCCACCAGCAACGGCAGATTTTTCTGCACCGGCTTTGGTTCGAGCGATGCATCGTCGAGCTGGTAGTACTTGCCCGCAAAATTCGACTTCTGTTCCGAGTACAGAAGTTTGATGACCTGACACGCTTCGTCGAGCCGTCCGAGGCGTTCTGCGGTGGTGTAGAACGGAATGCCGTACTGCTGGTGTTCGTTCTCCTGCCAACCCGCACCCAGGCCGAGTACGACGCGACCGCCGGTGATGTGATCGAGCGTGGCTGCCATTTTCGCGAGCACCGCCGGATGTCGGTACGTATTTCCCGCAACCAACGTACCAATACGAATTCTTGGCACGAGTGCTCCGATCGCCGATAACGTCATCCATGCTTCCGGCCATGGTGTGCTGGTGTCGGGTGCGTTCGGCATGAAGTGGTCGGCGTACCAGACGCCGTCCCAGCCGGTTTTCTCTACATGGCGCGAAAGCTCAATGACATCGTCAAACGATTGAGAAGGGTTGGGCCAGAAGCTGAAGCGCATCCTAGAAGTCTCGTCGGGGTATGGTCGGATGTTCGCTTATGTATCGGGCTATGGCAAACTCGGAGCGGGAAGGCGGTTGGGCCGAAGAGCCCTGCCGGAGGTCGATGTGGCACACACAGACAAGACCGAGAGGACGAGTGCCGTGTTGAACACCAGCCGCATGCGACTGCGACCCATCTCGTCCAGCGATGTCGACGCGTTGCACGCGTTATGGACGGACCCCGATGTACGCCGATATCTGTGGGACGATCGCATCATCCCGCGCGCCACGGTTGAAGAGATCGTTGCGCACAGTCTGGCTACGTTCGAGGCCGACGGTTTCGGATTCTTCGCGCTTGAAATGCAGGACCAATCCGGCGATCTGATCGGCTTCTGTGGACATCGCCGGGCCGAAGAAGACGTTGCGGGTCCGGTTGAACTGCTCTACGGAATTCATCCGACGTATTGGGGCGAGGGGCTGGTCGCCGAGGCAGCGCGAGAAGTGCTGCGGTTCGGCTTCGAGTCGTGCGACTTCGACCGGGTCATAGCGGCGACCGATACGCCGAACCAGCAGTCGGTGCGTGTTCTGCAGAAGCTCGGGATGACATTCGAGTGTCGGCGCGAATTCCATGGTCTCGACACCGTGTTCTATTCGATGACTCGCTCCGAGTTCCTCGATACCGACTGAAATCCATTGCTGAGCCGAAGGTTGTAGCGCATGCACATCGGCGTGTTGCGGGTGTCGTTTCTCTTGCCGGGATGCCGTTCGCTGAAGGAAAAGCGCCAGCGCCTCGGCGGTTTGCGCGAGCGATACGGCCGGCAGGTGAACGTGGCGGTGTGCGAGAGCAACTTCCAGGACATGCACGATCGTGCCGAGTGGAGCTTCGTCGCGGTGGCGTTGACGTCCCGCCTGATCGCCCAGACGCTTGCCGAGATCGAACAACGCATCATTGAAACGGTCGATGCGACGATCTCCGGCATCGAGCGCGAAGTCATCTAGGGAGTCATCGGGTCAGTGATTTGTGAGTGACGCTTGCGTCGACGCGAAGGCGGCGGCAGCATGCGAGTCATGGCCTCCTTCCTGCTCATCGCAATCATCGGGTATGCCGCATTTGTGTGGGTCAAACGCACGCGCGCCGCGCGCGAGCGCTGGATCTCGAGGCTCGCATTGCTGGGTGCGTGGCAGTCGGATGCCCCGAATGGTCCATGGGTGCTCGAGTTCGCCGGTGACCTCACATCAGGTCGCTACATCGAACGCTCGGGTCGCGCGACTGAACGCGGTAGTTGGCGTCTGTTGGGTAACGCGATCGAGCTGGAATCGGAGAACGGTACCCGTACGTACGATCTACGGTTGTTCGAAAACGGCTCCATCGGCATAGACGGGCCTGGACGCGAACGGCGCATCTACGTGCGTCAGCGCAGCAACGTGGTACCGCTTCGCAAGCGTCAGTGATCTTCCGGGATCAGCGCCGGGTCGGTTTTGCGTCGGCCCGGACGTTCAGGATCCCGGCGAGGCACCATGTCGTCGGCAACACGTTCTGCATTGCGCCGGTCTTCCCCGCCTTTGCGCCGGTCACCGCTTTTACGGCGCTCTTTGCCGACTGGATCGCCCATGGGAAACACTCGCTGAAACAGCCGCAGATTTTAGCCTGAAAATGCGCGTCCGCTCATCACGAAGAGCGTGTCTGCGTAGGTACAATGCGGGCCTTCCCAACGAACTCGATCAGCGATGACACAACCCCTCGACGAATTGATCGCGTTGGCCGGCCGCGTGTTGACGCGTCTCGACGCCGTGCTTCCGCAGATCGGCACTCCGGATTGGGCAAACACCAAGGCCGCTGTGTGGCACCTCACCGCGCTGGGAGGGGAACTGCGGGCGCACACCGATCTCGATCCGATCGATTTCGATGACCTGATGTACATCGACCGCCAGAAGCAACGCATCGAAGCAAACACCGTGCAGTTCGTTAAGGGATTTCCGGCCAACAATGTGTTGCTGTGGGGCGCACGCGGCACCGGCAAATCGTCGCTGATCCACGGCCTTTTGAATCGATACGAGTCGCAAGGTTTGCGATTGATCGAAATGGACAAACGTTCCCTTGGTTCGCTTCCGCGGATCGTCGCACTGGTGCGCGATGCTCCGTATCGCTTCATCCTGGTGTGCGACGACCTGTCGTTCGCGGCAGACGACGCTTCCTATAAGGAACTGAAGAGTGTGCTCGAAGGCTCGGTGTTTCGATCCTCGGACAACGTTCTCATCTACGCGACGTCGAACCGTCGCCACCTGATCCCTGAGCACATGGCGGACAACCTTGCAGCGAGCCATCAGGGCGGTGAACTGCACGAGAGCGAGGCGGTTGAGGAGAAGGTGTCGTTGTCGGATCGCTTCGGGCTGTGGCTGTCGTTCCAGCCGTTCAAGCAGGACGCGTATCTCGACGTCGTCGAACATTGGTTGAAGCGCATCGGCGCTCGTTACGGCGTTGTCGCTCCGCTAACGGATTCGGCCCGCCGCGAAGCGTTGCAATGGGCGCTGGCGCGAGCGGCGCGCAATGGCCGCAGCGCACAGTACTTCGCGCGGGACTGGGTCGGCCGCTTGTTGATCGAACAGTCCTCCACGAGGCCGTAACTCGGCTTGACGTTGTCGGGGGTGGTTCTTAGAATGCGCCGCTTCGTCTTCGTCCCCTTCGTCTAGAGGCCTAGGACACCGGGTTTTCATCCCGGCGACAGGGGTTCGACTCCCCTAGGGGACGCCACTTTCGCCTCGATTCTTGCGATTTCGAGTACCTCCCGAGTAACATGCGCCTCCTGTGAGGCTCTCTCGGAAGCAAGCGGAAACGCGATCGAGAGACGACATCGAGATGGCAACGATGTCGGACTCACGTCTCAAGCGGGAATAGCTCAGTTGGTAGAGCATAACCTTGCCAAGGTTAGGGTCGCGAGTTCGAGTCTCGTTTCCCGCTCCATTCAAACTAGGACTCAGCAAACCTAGGGTTCTTCAGGCCAAAAACGCTCAATGCATGCGGCGGTATGGGCGCATCTGACGGGTCCGCTCAGCCGCAATGGCAATGGCGCAGTGGCTTTGAAGTAGGTGATTCCCGTAAAGTCAATTGGTGAGCGATTCTCCAACCCGCCGTATGAATGTGCCCAAACTGCGCTGTGCAGTGATAGGAACCGGCACATTTGCCGAGGTGTGCCACATCCCCGGATTGCAGTCGCACCCCGGCGCCGAAGTTGTTGCGATTTGTGGTGACGAAGAACGTGCTCGTCGGCTGGCCGACAAATTCGGCGTTCCTGCTGTTCACACGGACTTCAACGAATTGTGCGAGCGGTCCGATATTGATGCGGTGACCGTTGTCACTCGCAACGCGGACCATCGGGCGCACGCCCTGGCTGCGATACGCAACGGCAAGCACGTGCTGTGCGAAAAGCCGCTCGGTGTCAACGCGGACGAAGCGCGAGAAATGACGTCGGCAGCGCTTGCAAGCGGGCGAGTGCACCAGGTCGGGTTCGTGTTCCGCTATTCGTTTGGTGTACGCGAGCTGAGGCGCCGCGTACTCCGGGGCGATATCGGCCAACCGTTTCTATGCCGGGTTCAGTACGACAATTGGGACGGACTGAAGCCCGAATGGAAGGCGAGCTGGCGGGACCAGCGAGGACCTGCAGGCGCGGGTGTTCTGTTTCATCTTGGTTCGCATCTCTTTGATCTTGCGCGCCACGTTCTGGGACCGATCGACTCAGCGATCGGGTTCACCGACGTAGTTCCACGTACTCGACCCGACGAAAGCACCGGAGCACCGGTTGCCGTAGAGACCGACGACCTCGTTAATGCCTGGGTGCAGTACGAAAGCGGTGCCCACGGACAGATTGCCGTGAGCCGTGTGACTCCGTCGTTTGCGCAGAACGGGTGGCTGGAAGTGGTAGGTCCTGAAGGGGCTTTGAAGGCGGCTTTGAGTCGTGGTGCGATGGATTCGCTGAAGGTTTCAACGCCGCTGGAGCCGGACTGGAAGGACTTACCGCTGCCACCGGAAGCCGCGGACCGTCAACCACACGGTCTGGGTCTCATGATGCGCAGCTTCGTCGACGCGTGTCTGCGAGGACGCTCCGACGCAGAGATAGATGCTACTTTCGAGGATGGCGCAGCAGCTCAGTATGCAATGGCCGCTGCCCTGGCTTCCGAAGCTCGAGGGCGCTGGGTTCGGCTGTCGGAAGTCTAGCTGTCCGGAGGCCATGGGTCGGTACTCAACCGGGTGAAGACCCTGGTAGTAGAGCGGCGCGTGGCGAGACGATTGCCGCGAGAGAACACCGCCCCGACGGAATCATCGAGGTGCAACGTGACCGAGGCAGCGCGCTACGCGCATACTCTGCCTTGCCCCAGCCGACCGGAAGCACTCGATGACATACGCGAAAGATCGTTGCGTGATCGATGCCGACAGCCACCTCATGGAATGGCCCGGTTTCCTCACCGTCCACGCGCCCCAAGCCATTCGAGCCGACTTGCCGATCATCGCCGGCGGATCCAGCGGCTTCCAGGCGAAGACCTATGAGCGATCAGCGGAGGCGCGCGCCGCACTCCTCGCGCTCGGCGACGATCTCGTACGCAAAGGTCCCAAGTGGCACGAAGCGCTCGGCGCGATCGATCCCAACGAGCGAACAGAGGCGCTGGACATGCTGGGGTTCCAGCATCAGGTCGTCTTCTCTTCGTTGTGTGCGCCGTTGTTCGGGATCATCGACCCGCCGCTGCGCTACGCGGCCTACCGCGCACACAACCGTGCGATGGCGGAGTTCTGCGCAAACGATAGACGTCTGCACGGGGTAGCGCTGTGCGATCTGGATGATCCAAAACGTTCGCTCGAAGAACTGGAGTTCGCGCTGGAACTCGGCCTGGGGCCCATCTGGATTCCGGCGCGCGCGCCGAACGGCGCATCGCCGGGACACAATCGTTGCGATCCGTTCTGGGCCAGGCTCGCCGAGCGAGGAATCCCGTTCGTGCTGCACGTGGGCAGCGGGCCGCTGCAGATCGACGACGCGTGGCGCAACAACGGTCGCGCGCCACCGATTCGAATGCCAGTGGCCGAAGTCATCAATTCCAAAGACCTGATGGTGGTATATCAGCCGGCCGAACGGTTTCTCTCGGTACTGATGCTCGACGGCGTGCTCGAACGTCACCGGAACCTGCGCGGCGGCGCCATCGAAATGGGTGCAGGCTGGGTGCCCGACATGTTGCGCCGCCTCGATCATGCGGCCGAGATCTGGAGCAAGTCGGAGCCCGAGTTGCGCGAGATGAAACGCAAGCCATCGCAACAGGCGTCCGATCAGTTGCGTTTCACACCGTATCCGTTCGAAGACGTAGGCCTCCTGTGTCGTATCTCGGACCCGAGCTTGTATCTCTTCTCATCGGACTACCCACACGCGGAGGGCGGTCGCGATCCGCTCGGCCGCTTCGCAAAGTCATTGGCGGAGGCGAGCGAATCGACGGCGGCTGGATTCTTCGCCGACAATGCGCGCGGCTGGCTCGGCATCACCGCATAAGGCCATCAGAACCTCGGGAAATCAAAGACATGCTAAAGACAGTTCAACTCGGCAGGAATAGTGGACTGCGCGTTTCGCGTCTCTGCCTCGGCACCATGAACTTCGGCGAACCTGGAAGAGGGCATCAAGGCGACTGGACGCTCGGCATCGACGACGCCCGGCCGATTTTCAAAGCGGCTATCGATCGCGGCCTGTTCTACTTCGATTGCGCCGATGTGTACGGCGTCGGCGCCAGCGAGCAGGTCGTCGGCGCGTTGCTGCGTGAACTGCTGCGTCGCGACGAGTACGTGCTCGCCACCAAGATCTCCATGCCGATGGGGCGGGGCGCCAACCAGGCCGGCCTGTCGCGCAAGCACGTGATCGAAGGCGTGGACGCATGCCTGCGGCGGCTCGGGCTCGACTACATCGACCACCTGGTGATCCACCGTCACCCGCACGGAGTACCCGGTCACGTCGAAGTTCCCATAGAGGAATCGATGGAGGCGCTTCACGACGTCGTGAAGGCAGGGAAGGTCTTGTATCTCGGCGGCTCGTCGATGTTCGCGTGGCAGTTCGCCGAACTGCAGATGACCGCTCGCATGCACGGCTGGACGCAGTTCGTCTCGATGCAGAACCACTACAACCTCGTATATCGCGAGGAAGAGCGCGAGATGAATCCGTACTGTGTGAAGTCGGGTGTCGCGCTGATGCCGTGGTCGCCGCTGGCGCGAGGCATCCTCACCGGTGCGTATAAAGGCGGCTTCGCCGCCGGCTCCACTGCGCGCTCGAAGGGCGTGGACCGCGTTCGCACCGAAAGTCTCTATCGTGGAGACGCGGTATTCGATATCGCAGATCGCGTAGTCGAGATAGCGGACAAGTACGAAAAGCGTCCGGCGCAGATTG
Organism: Pseudomonadales bacterium; assembly: GCA_041739525.1. Lineage (GTDB taxonomy): Bacteria > Pseudomonadota > Gammaproteobacteria > Pseudomonadales > Azotimanducaceae > DATJGR01. Next base: position 42,623 of record JBGSNQ010000022.1, read on the forward strand.
CGTTGGCGTGGCTACTGAGCAAGCCCGGCGTCACTGCGCCTGTCGTCGGTGTGTCGAAGATCGAGCAACTCGATCAGCTGGTCGCCGGCACCGAAATCGAACTGGCGCCGCAGGACGTCGCCTATCTCGAAGAACTGTATCGCCCCGTCGACAACCTGTTGTCCCTCGGCGCGTCCTAGCGCGGTCGTCAGGCGCGCGCGGGCAACACTACGCGCTCGCCGAACTCGCTTAGACGGTCCAAACCGCCGGGACCGGCGAAGAAGAACGCCGGAATCATCGCGCGACCGACGCCCAGCGCTGCCAATTGCCGTGCTCCCGCGACCGGATCGGCCATCTGTGCACCGAACATCGCGTTGATTTCGATGCTGGCCGGATCGCGGTCCGCACGTTCTGCGGCAGCGCGCAGCCGTTTGATGAGGCCGCCGAGTCGTTCCGCGTCGCCTTCGCCCGGGAAGTATCCGTCGGCCATCCGCACCGCGCGGTCGATTGCGGCATCGGTGTCGCCGCCGACGAGCACGGGAATGGAGCGCTGCACGGGGCGGGGGCTGCAGGTGACCGGCGGAAAGTCGACGAACTCGCCGTGAAACTCCGCGTGCGGGCCGGCCCACAGCGCGCGCATTGCGGCGATGTATTCGTCGTTGCGCGCTCCGCGACGGTCCCAGGGGATGCCGAGCGCCTTGAACTCTTCCTTCATCCAGCCGATGCCGAGGCCGAGTTCCACACGCCCGCCCGACAGGCGATCGAGCGTGGCGAGTTCCTTTGCGAGCACCACGGGGTTGCGTTGCGGCACGATCAGAATGCACGTGCCGAGGCGCAGCGTGGGTGCAGCGGCCGCAACGAACGCGAGCCATATCAACGGATCGGGAATGGGCGTGTCCGGCTCAGCCGGAATTTTGCCGTCGGCGGTGTACGGATAACGGGAGCCGATCGTGTCGGGGAGGATCACGTGTTCGCCGCCCCACACCGATTCGAAGCCCACCGCTTCGGCGCGCCGACAGATCTCCAACGCGGCGTCGCCTTCGATGCCGACGCTACTCGCAAATGCCAAACCGAATTTCATGCTTGCACCTCTGGGTCGTTAGCTTGGGAATGGCGCCATCACGGCGGAAATGCCGCCATCCGGAACGAACTCCTGGCCGCTGATGAACTTCGATTCGTCTGATGCCAGGAACAACACCAGGTTCGCAATGTCGAGCGGCTCGCCGAGACGCTGTTGTACGGGCGGCGGCGAATTGGGCGCCTGCCGTCCCACCAGACCGGCGGCGACCAGCTTCGGCCCGATGCCGCGTACCATCGGCGTATCGATGCTGCCCGGGTGAATCGAGTTGCATCGGACGTTGTTCTTCTCGACCAGGCAGTGCACGGCCACTGCGCGCGTCAGCGCTTCAACCGCGCCCTTTGCCGCGCAATACGCCGTAACGTTGTGAACGCCGCGTTTCGAAGCGATCGATGCCATGTTGATGATCGAACCGCTGCCGCTCTTTGCCATCGCAGGCACCGCGTACTTACAGCCCAGGAACGTTCCGCCGGCGCTTACATCCATCTGCCGGCGATATTCGTCGTATGTCTGCGTCTCGATGTTGCCCGGTTCCACGATACCGGCGTTGTTCACCAGCACGTGCAACGCGCCGTATTTCTTCACGACGTCTGCAATCAGCTCGATCCATTGGCCTTCATTGGCTACGTCGTGAAAGCGATACTCGCCGCCGATTGCGGCAGCAACGCTCGCGCCGCGCTCGCGATTCACGTCCGTTACGATCACGCGTGCACCTTCGCGCGCCATCAGCGTGGCGTCGGCTTCGCCTAACCCCATGGCGCCGCCGGTTACGATCGCCACTTTGCCGTCCATACGTCCCATCGCCAGTCCCCTTAGTTGAATTGGTTGCGTTGCCGGTTAGCGCCCCGCGCGGACGCGCTGCGGGTAACCGGGCGGGCGTTGACCGTTCTCGTCCACGATGCCGAACTCTTCGGCAAGATCTTCCACCCATTGAATCGTACCGCTGCGCTGCAGCAGATCGGGCGACGTAAGCAACGCGACTGCGGCGCGGCCAACGAACAACGGCGTTTGCGATTTCGAGAGATCCATGCTGCGTACTTTCGCCGCATCCTGAATGAACTCGGTCGATACTGAACCCGGATACAGCACTACGGCCGCCACGCCCTTCGGCTTCAGTTCGATCGCCATGTCGGCGGTCAAACGATCCAATCCCGCCTTGCCGGCGCCATACGAACTCGAGAAGTGATAGCTCTGGCCCCCCGGAGACGAGACGTTGAGGATCGCGGCGCCTGGTCCTGCGGCGAACAACAACTTTGCCGCGTGCCAGCTCGCAACGTAATGAGCTCGCAAGCCGATGCCCACCTGGTCGTCCCACACCTGGATCGGATGATCCCAGAAGCCGCCGCCCCAGGCCGGTGGATCGGGGATCTTGTAGACGTTGTTCACCAGGTAGTCGATGTGTCCGGCTTCGCTGCCGATGTGCGCGAATGCGCGGGCGATGTCGGCGTCGTCACCGTGATCGCAACGAACCGCGCGTCCCACGCCACCAGCTTCCGTTACGAGCCGGGCGGTGGTGTCGATGGTTCTCTCGCCATTGCCCGTCGTTCTGCCGGTTACGTATACGGTGCAGCCTCGTGCGCCCAGCGCGAGCGCGATGCCTTTGCCGACGCCGCGGCTGGCACCGGTTACTACTGCAATCTTCCCAGTCAAAGCCGACATGTCGTCGCTCCCTCGTTTTGTCGGGGCGGGAGTATAACCAGTTCGAAGTGCGCGTCTGCGGATCGTCGATCTACGCGTTCTGAAACACGTACTCGACATCCGAGAACGAATCCGTTGCGAATACGTAGAGCAGACGCAGTACGTCGTCGCCCGTATTGCGCGCGCCGTGCCAGACGTTGCCTGGGATGAAGACGCTGGAGCCGGCGCGCAACGGTTGTTCGACTCCGTCGATGCTGACCACGCCTTCACCCGAGAGAACGTAGTAGATCTCTGCCTGCGCATGACGATGTGGAGTGAACGGATTCGGCTGGCCGCGGCCCACTTCGGTAACGCCGAGCGTGAGCTGTGACGTGGGCGTGCGATCGCCGCTCAGCAGCGTTCGCCACACGATCGTGCCGCGAATCGCATCGTCCCATCCTTCAAGCTCGCAATCCGCTTCGTGCACCACCGTGCCTCGCAACGCGCTCATGGGAACGTCTCCCTGAAATGTGTCGTCAGATGCCGCTCTTGCCGGCTTCGCGGACCATCGGCCGATACTTGTCGAATGCCGGCGCCGCGGCGGTGGAACCGGTGGTCGAGCCCGCGTCGGTCGTCAATGTGTGGCCGTTGGTGTAACCCGATTCGTCGCTCGCGAGCCACAACGCGGCGTTAGCAACGTCTTCGGCCACGCCGGGGCGGTCGAGCAGGGGAGAGTTCTTCGCAAGCATGCGCTTGGTTGCTTCGATCGCCGTGTGGTCGCCCGACAATCCGGCGACCATGGCCGTCGCCATGCCGGCAGGCGCAATCGCATTGACGCGAATGCCGTAGCGGCACAACTCGGCGGCGACGTTTTTGGTGAGTCCGATGACGGCGTGCTTCGCCGCGCAATACGCGTGCGGTCCGAGCCCTCCCATGATGCCGGCGGTGCTCGCCATGCTGATGATCGAACCCTGCTTGCGCGGCTGCATCACGCGCGCCGCGTGTTTCATGCCGTAGAACACGCCGTTGAGCAGCACGTCCACCGTGGCGGCCCACTCGTTTGCCGGCGTCGTTGCAATCGGGCCGACCGCGCCGACGATGCCGGCGTTGTTGAACATGATGTCGAGCGCGCCGAACTCGCTTACGGCGCGATCGACGAGTGCGGCGATGTCACGCTCGCTCGTTACGTTGCATTCAAGGCACACGGCCGCGGCGCCGAGTTCCTTCGCAAGCGAGGCAACAGGGTCAAGTTGTATGTCGCCCAGCACTACGCGACATCCTTCCGCCACGAAACGGCGCGCCGACGCTGCACCGAATCCGCTGGCGGCGCCGGTAATGGCGGCCACTTTTCCTTCCAGTCGTCCTGCCATGATCTCTCCCCAAATGTTCAGTGGCCGCGCAGCATATCCCAACGATGCTACCGTGGCGCGATCTGCAGATAGTCGTCCAACGTCATGTGAAAACGGCGAATGCGCGCTTCCTGATAGTTGCCGAGCGTCTGGCCCGCTTTGCGCGACGCCTTGATGCCGGCGCGCTGGCGTTTGAAATTCTCGGTGTCCTGGTCGAGCACGTATGCAAGCCCCGTGGCTACGAATGCCGGCACGCTCATGTACGAGTCGTCGATGCCGAGTTTGATCACCGGCGAAGGCTTCGGACGCGGTCCGTGTTCCGGTACCGGCTGCAGCAACAGGATTTCGTGCAGGGTGTGATCGACGTCGAGTGGTCTGAAGCGATACACCAGCGGAATGCCGATGCCGGGAAAGAAGCAGGCATTCGGGAACAGGTGGTACTCGATCGAGTCGAGCAACTGGCTGGTGCTGACGTTGCTCAGGTCCACACCCATTCGCCGGCCAAGGCGTTCACGTGTCAGCTGCGCATGACGTTCGCGCGCACCGACACCGTCCGGCAGATCCTTCGGATCGTGCCCGAGCGCTGCGAACAGTTCCGCTTCAGTGAGTTGCTTGCGCAGATGCGGACTCGGGTAACCGATCGTATGCACGAATCGCGTCACGTTGGTTCCGAAGATGTCGTACTGCGCGTTTGCATCGCCGGCTGTCCGCAAGCCTTCGGGATGGGTTGCCAGCACGTGGTACGCCTCGAGGAAACCCTCGACCACCATCTTCCAGTTGCCCGGCAGGATCTTCTCCATGTGCAGGCTCACGTAGCGATCCTCGAGCGGCCACTCGGCGAAGTGTTCAGGAAGCACCTGCAGATATTCCGTCAGCGGTGGTGCGGACGGGTCGAGATTCACGAAAACGAACCCACCCCAACTGCCGCTCTGTACTTCCGTCAGGCGGAACGTTTCGTCGTTGACGTGCGGAAAATCCCAACGACACGGAATTTCCCGTAGCGAACCGTCGAGGTGCCACGACATGCCATGGAACGGGCACCGCAGGAACTGCTTGCCGCTGCCGCTCGATCCCGCCTCGCAGAACTGCATGCCGCGGTGTGGGCAGGAATTCACGAACGCTTTGATCGTGTCCGGCGCAGTTCTGAACACCAGCACCGAATACGGACCGACGTCGTACACCACGTAGTCGCCGACGTTCGGAATGTGTTCTTCGCGACAAGCCCATTGCCACGTGCGCGACCACATCTGCTCGATCTCGGCGTCGTAGAACGCCTGCGACGTGTAACGAGCGAACGGAATGTCGGCGTCGCCGAGAAACGTATAGGCCTCCGCCGTTAGTGCGGCGGGTGCGGCAACCGCATCGCGCAGGATGATGTCCTTGGTGCTTGGCCCGGGGCAGCGGGCGGAGCCCGGCGGCAGTGCGAGGTCGCCGGGTCGGGTCAGGTCGTACGGCATTTCGAATCCTTGGCAATGTCCGGCGCGAGACGTTGCGACCGGTCGGCGACAACGATGCCGAGGCGGCGTCCGGTATGCAAACGACAGCTCCAAATTCGCCCTTTATGATTGGCGGAAGAAACTCGACGGAGACGGAGATGGACGATTTGCAGCGGCTGCTCGACGAGGCCGCCATCGGCCGCGTACTGGCGCAGTACTGTCGCGGTGTGGACCGCGGCGACGAAGCGTTGATTCGAGACGCGTATTGGGAGGATGCAACGGACGAACACGGCACGTACAAAGGCAGCGGACATGCGTTCGCGGGTTTCGTCGTGAAAGCGCTCAACGCCCACGCGCTCGCCACGCAGCACACCATGCAGCAGACGATCGTCGATCTGCGCGATAAAACGGCGTTCGTCGAGAGTTATGTGCTGGCAAGGCACAAGGTGAGCCGCGACGGACAGCTGATACTGGAAACGTTCGGCGGCCGCTACGTCGACCGGTTCGAGAAGCGCAACGGCGAATGGCGCATCGCGCACCGCCAGGTCATTCACGACTGGAGCAAGATCGAACCGATCGCGAAGGAGTATCCGAGCGAAGCGTTCGAACACGGCCTGCGCAATTCCAACGATGCGTCCTATCGGCGTTGATGCCGCGGCATCAGCGTCGACGTAGTTCGTCGCGTCGGCTCGACAGATCGTCGGCGCCGCGCGCGCCGCGTAGTGCTTGCGGGGCGGTACGGAAGAAGCCGTCTGCAGCGGCATCGGTGCGCGCCCAGTCGTTCACTTCTGCGCGAAACGCGATCTTCCAGACCCCCTTTCGGCGTTCGTAGCGGTCGACATATCGCCCCGCGATGAACAGGTCTTTGTCGACGCCGTCCTCGACAATGCGATGGAATGCCTGGAAGTAGATCTCGCCGAACGCGACCTCGGCCTCGAGATCGATGTTCATCTGGCCGATGAGGTGATGATTCGCGCGGTGATCGCGCAGAGCGCGCATAGCAAACGGAACGAACTGCCGCGCCGAACCGCGATAGAAGCCGTAGTCCACCTGCGCATCGTCGAAGAAAACCGATCCGAGCAGTTCCGCATCCAGCCTGTCGAGACCGCGCATGTAGCGCTGCGACAGGGTACGGATGGTTTCCGTTGCAAGCAGTGCATCGATGTCGGCCGGGTCGCTCATGGTTCTCCGCTCATGGTTCTCTAAGGGTTGAACTGGGTGGTGGTTCGCGCGTCGCCGTACCGTCCCAATCTGCGCGCGGCGCGTCAAGGTGATCGTGCTATCGCCGTGCGGCCGCGGCGCACGCATACTCGACCGGCGCCGGTCGTATGGCGCGCTTCGGATCGAGTGAGGGCCCATGACGAAGACACCGAATCACGCGCTCAGCGCGATGCAATGCCCGGTGCATCTGGGCGACGTCGACTTGTTTGCGCCGGGTGCGCAGGAACACTGGTACGAGGCATACGAGATACTGCATCGCGAAGCGCCCGTGTTGCGCCTGCCCGGTGAAGGTCCCACGCCCGGCAGCGACGGTTACATCCTCACCAAGTACGCCGACATCGCGCTGGTGGTGCGCGACCCCGTGCGGTTCCCGCCGACGCTTTCGCTCGCGGTCGACCAACTGAAACAATCCGGCTTGCCTCCGGAACAGTTACCTCAGACGAATGCGATGATCGCGTCGATGATGACGCTGCGCCCAACGATTGAACTGTGGCGCGCGCACCGGCAGGAGCTGACGGATCCGTGGGTCGGCCCCGGCGCCGATCGACACACCGCGATGATCACGCGGTGTGTCGACGAACTCATCGACGCCTGGATCGATCGCGGCGAAGTGGAGTTCATTTCCGAATTCGCGCGGCCGCTGCCGCAGCGGGTGATGGCGAACGTGCTGGGGTTTCCCGAAGAAGATATTCCGCGGCTGGCGGAGTGGGGCACGGCGCAGGTGAAGGCCTTCGTTTACGGCCGCGGACACCGCAATCTGCTGACGAAGGAACAGGTCACCGAACAGTTCGCGTTGCTCGACGGTTTCAAGGAATACGTGAACGACCATGTGCAAATGAAACGCCGGCAACCGAAAGACGACATGATCAGCTTCCTCACGCAGGTCACTTACAGCGCGCTCGGCCGCAAGCTGACCGACCTCGAGATCAACGGCGTGGTGTACGCGATGATCATCGGTGGCCTCGAAACCACGCAGTACGCGCTCGAAGAACAGGCCCAGCTGTTGTGCGAACGGCCCGGTGTGTTCGCGGCGGTGAAGAACGATCGCAACACGCTGCGACATTTCATCGAAGAAGGCATGCGGCTGCGTTCTCCCACGCAAGGTCTGTCGACCCGGATCACGAGCCAGGACGAAGTGTTCCAGGGCGTGAAAGTGCCGGCCGGCTCGCAACTGCATCTGCGCTGGGCCGCAGCCAACATCGATGCGGACGAATTCGAATGTCCGCATGAACTGCAGCTCGACCGCAAAGCCGTGAGTCGCCACCTGACGTTTTCTGCAGGGCCACGCGTGTGTCCCGGTGCCGGAATCTCGCGGCTGGAGCAAACCATCGCGTGGTCGCGCCTGTTCGATCGGCTGAACACCATCGAATACGCGCCCGGGAACACCTTCATGCATCAGCCCGGCATCATGCTCGGCACGCTGGAACTGAAGCTGCGATTCGAGAAAGCGACTTAGCCGTTTCTGGATCTCGTGCGTGCCCACTCGCGCGCTTCGGCGGACGACACCCAACGCAGCGCGTTATGCAGCAGCCGGCGGAAGCCGGGATTCGCGAAAGCCTGCGGTCCGTCGCCGACATCGGAGACCACCACGGGGCTGTTCACCGCCGCGTTCGCCCACACTATCAGGTTGCTGCCGGGTGGATGATCCCAATCCGCCTGCTCCTGCCTGGGTGCGAGCGGCGGCGGAGTGAAGTTGTTGGCGGCAAAATCGTATTGACCGCGCAACAGCGGCACCACGCGCGATTCGTAATTGGCCGTCTTCAGGTAGATCTCGTCCGTGATCTCGAAGCCGTCTTCGAGTCCCGCGAGCACCGGATGCACTCCGGCGGGCACCAGCTTCAGATTCGGGTTCGGAAACGGTCCATGCCCGCCGCGATAGCCGGAACCGGGCACTTCGACTCCGTCGAGCAGACCGCGCTTCAGCATGAATGACGAACCGGAGATGCGCCGCCACAGCGGCCAGTTCGGCCACGATACGGTTGCATGATTCAGCATCACGATGCCGGTGCTGCGTTCGAGCAACGCTTCGATGGCTTGCCGATAGGCAGGGGCAGGGTTGCCTTGGCTGTCGGCGCCGTCGTGCGTCAAGCCGATGCCCGGGATACCGCTCATGTCGTAGAACAACACGCAGTCGTAGGCACCGACGTGTTCCGGCGCCAACAGCACTTGCGCAGCGGGCTGCTGCACGAGTGTGGCGTTCAGGCCTTTCATCGAGGCGAACATTGCAAGAAAGGCGTTGTGATCGAAGTCGTGTCCCTTCGAGACGATCAACACGCGTACAGAATCGGCCATAGCGTTACTCCCCGTTGTCGTCGATGTTATGGCAGAGTGATTTCGGCTCCAACATCTGCTCCAAAATCGGCTCCAAGATCTGGGAAGGGGAACGCGCAGTGGAGCAAACCGAACGCGTCACGATCATCACCGTGCACGGCGTTGCCGATCAGCAACCCGGACAGACGGTGCGTGAACTCGCGCGACTGCTTTGTCATGGCGGCAGCGATGCGGCGCGGTACGTCGAAGGCGAAAAGCACGAGATCATTCTGCCGGTGCGCAAGCTTGGCTCCGTCGAAGAGTCACCGACGATCGCAGGCGACACGAAGTCCGAAGCGTCACCTGAGCAGGTGATGCGTGTAAGGCCGGGACGTCCCAGCAACTTCTATCTGGCGCACCGACGCGCGGTACACGAACGCGGCGCGCCTGTGGAGGAAGATCTCGGCGTCACACTCATCGACTATCTGTTGTCGCGCTATCAACCGGACCAGCGCGACGCGCTGTACGAGTCCACCCGCATTACGTTGCGGCGGCAGAGTGATGGTCTGCCGGTGGACCTGTATGAAATGTACTGGGCGGATTACTCGCGACTGCGGCCCGGCGGCATTCGCGCACTATCGGCAAGCTACCAGCTGTTGTTTCACCTGAGCACACTGGCGCGCGATGTGGTGGACCAGGTTGCCCTTGCAACGCTAGGTGGACGGGCGCTGCGTGTGCTGCAGTGGCTGCACGCGTGGTCGGCGTGGTTGGTGAAAGGCCCCGCGGCGTTATTGCAACTGATGATGCTGCTGCTCGTTGCGTTTGGCGCTGCGGCATTGGTACCCGAAGATCAGCAACCGTTCGTACTCGAACTCGGTGGAGGGGTCATCGCGCTGATACTCCTCGCGTTTACGCCGGTGGTGTGGCTGCGAGCTGATGGACCTGCCGCGCAGATGCGGACGGCTGCGCCCTGGTTGTTGGCCGGTGTGGCTTTCGCAGGTGTTGCGATAGCCTCCGCACAGCGTCCAGAAAGCGCCATCGACATCTACTTCTACACGGCTGTAACCCTCACGGTTGCCGCCGGTGCGTGGTTGCTGCGGCGCTATGCCGAAACCGTGCGCGGTATACGGCTCGTCGGAATAGCGCTGCTGTTGTCGCTGGCGATTCTGCTGGTGACGATTGCAGCGCAGACGCGTCCCGACATGTCTACATCATACGAATGGATGCTGACCACTGCGCTGAACGCCGGCGAATACCTGCTCGCGGGATTGTTGATCGCGTGGGCGTTGCTCGCCATCGTGCAGATTGCCGCGCTGCTGCTCGGATTCGTGCTCGCGAGTAGAGGCGAACCCGCGGTCGCGGCGTCGCTGACCACCGCGCGTATCGGCATGGTCGTATCGAGTGCGCTGTTCGCGATCCTGAGCCTGGTGCTGTGGTCGGTCATCGCGTACGTGGCGGGTCTCACGCTCGAAGACTTCCTGTTCATGCCGGTGCTGTTCACGCCCGCATATCTATCGGCGGCGATTTTCTTCGAGTCACAAGTCACGGATGTCGGCACGTTGTTCACGCCGTTGATGGGGTTGATCGGTGTCATAGGCGCAATCGTGCTGGTTGCACTCGCACCGTCGTTGCGGGAAGAGACCGCGCCCGGTGCGGACGAACAGTCCGCGTCGTGGACCACGCGGCTCGGGCGATGGTGGACCGGTGCTCGCCGCGTGCTGGGCTACGTGTTCGGCGGCTTCGTGCCGCTGTTGGCGATCATGGGTGCCGTCGTTTATCTGTTGTTCGTAGAGCGGAAGTTTTTCGGCGTGGAAAACGCGCTCGATTGGCTTGGTGAGAACGGCGATTTGCTGGTGACGGTGGGGCAGTGGCTTGCCGGCGGTGCGGTGACGATCACCGCGCTCGGCGCGCGGTTCACCGAAACGTTCGGGAAATTGCGCGTCGCGCTCGATGCGGCGCTCGACATTGACAATTACTTTCAGGATCCGGCCAATCGACTGCCGCCGCGCGCGCGCATCTATTCCCGCTACGCATCGCTGCTCGCTGACATCGGCAAACGGGGTTATTCGCGCGTGGTAGTCGTGGCGCACAGCCAGGGCACCGTGATTACAGCCGACCTGCTGCACTATCTCGTGGTCACGCGGCGGTTGCAGGACTACGTCGGCGCAACGCCGTTGTCATTGGTGACGGTGGGTTCGCCGTTGCGCGACCTGTACGCCGCGCTGTTTCCGTTTCTGTATCGTTGGATGGGCACGCAGCCAACCTCGTTCGCAACGCTGCCCGATCCCGCCGATCTGCATCTTGCGCAATGGGTGAACGCGTATCGGGCGGGCGATTATGTCGGCCGCTCGATCTGGACCGCGCCGGGCGAGCCGGCGATGCTTCGCGTAGCGCGCGTTGCGGACGACGGCAACGTAGAGGCGTGGAGGGAGGGCGGGCGCACCGAGTTTTGTCTCGGCGCGGGCGCGCACACACACTACTTCAGCAACGATGCGATTGCGTTGGCGGTTGCAATCGATGGGCTGGTGGGGAATTCGCAGCATCACGCGGTTCAAACGCATTAGGAGGCAAGCAGCAATGGTTCTCGCGGCGATCGACATCGGGCAATGCCGCAAAGTCGGCGTGGGTGTAAAACGGCCGGAAGACGTGGTGGTGGCGCGCGACGGCACCGTTTGGATGTCGGATCAGCGCAGCGCGTGCGCGCGCGTGCTTCGCGACGGCTCGCTGCAACGCGTCGGTGCAGCCGGCGGTGCACCGAACGGCATCAACATGGATCGCGAGGGCCGCATCGTCATCGCGAATTTCGGCGGACCCGATGAGGGTTACGGGCCGCTGCAACGGCTCGATCCCAACAGTGGCGCAGTGGAAACCGTGTGTGGTGCGCTGAACGGCCGCAAGTTATTCGGCTCGAACTATCCGCTCGTAGATTCGCGTGGCCGCATCTGGTGTTCGCATTCCACATGGGGACCGGTGGATCGCGCGTTTGCGGATCTCGCAGATGGACTCATCTACCGCGTCGATACCGACGGCACCGCCACCGTATTGGCAGAAGGCATCGCTTTTGCGAATGGTATTGCGCTCGACTACGACGAACGCAATCTGTTCGTCTGTGAAACAGCCGGTTGCGACGTGCTGCGCTATCCCATCCGCGCCGACGGTACGCTGGAAGCGCCGACCCGTTATGGTCCGAAGCTCGGGCTCACGACGGCAGAGGTACAGCATCTGCGTCCGCTGAACGCGTCCCAACGAGGTCAGTTGGGGGTAACCGACGGCTGCGGCTTCGATCAGGAAGGCAACCTCTGGGTTACGCTGGTGATGGCGAACAAGCTCGTGGCCATCACGCCGAAGGGCGAAGTGATCACGGTGTTGTCCGATCCCGAAGGCAAGATGATGCGCAGCCCAACGAACGTGAGCTGGGGCGGCGCCGACCTTCGCGACCTCTACATCGGCAGCATCGCGTCCGACTATGTCGTGCACGTGCGTAGTCCGATTCCCGGCATGCCGCTCGTACATCAAAGGTAAGCGCTGCAAATGACGCAGTCGTTCACCCCGCGCGACGACCGTTTCCACTTCGAGGAAATGGGCGACGCGTGGTGGGCCACGGAAACCGCCTGGTTTTCGTTTCACGACCCGCACAGGCGGCTCGGCGGCTGGTTGTACACGATGGTGCGGCCGAACATCGGCACGGTCGCGGGCGGTGCATGGCTCTGGGACGAAACGGCCCATCTGCCCTGGGAAGCGCTTTACTCCGCGAACTATTCCGCGTTGCAGTTGCCGCGCGATCAGAATCTCGACGATTGCAAACTGCCGAATGGCGTTTCGATCCGCGTGATCGAACCCTGCATGCGCTACGAACTCGGCTACTACGACGCCGATCGGCTGCAAGCTCAACTGCAATTCGATGCAGTGATGCGGCCGCAACCGTTGACGGCCGTCGGCTCGACCTTCGGCAACGCACATCATTTCGATCAACTAGGCCGCGTCACCGGTGAGCTGGTGCTGCACGGCGAACGGATATCGATCGACTGCATCGGCATGCGCGATCGTACCTGGGGCGTGCGCCCTGAAGACCGTCCGCGCCGGGCGGCGTACGTCACTGCCGCGAGCATTGACGGCAACGGATTTCTTGCGGTGACGAACGTGCGCGAGCAACGTGACGCGGTGGCATACGGCTTTTTGCGCCGCAACGGCGAAACGCTCGGCCTTTCGAGTGGCGAGCGGCGTGTGGAGCGCGATCCAAGCAACGGCTGGGTAACCCGCATCGAGATTGAGGCGGCCGACTCCGCGGGGCGTGAGTTCATCGCGGCGGGTGAGTCGGTGAGCCGGATCATCCTCAATCGCCATACGTTCATCGACATCAACAGCCTCATTCGCTGGAACATCGACGGTGTCGAGGCGTGGGGCGAGGATCAGGACATGTGGCCGGTGCACGGCTGGGCGCAGTTCCGGCGCGATTCTCGAGGATGGAGCCCACAATGAATGAAGCTGACCTGTTGCAGCGCATCGCGCAAACGTTGCGGCAGGAAATTGCGCCCGCGCTCGACGCCGAGTATCCGAAGACTCAGGCATTCATGGCGGCTGTGGTGCTCGACAAAGTGGGTCGCCAGATTGCACTCGCACCGGCGCATGCCGTTGCGGCAGCAGCGGAACTGAATGGCTTGATCGGCGACCTGAATGCAACCGCCGGCGATGTGCCTCAGGCGGTCCGCGACGCCATAGCGGAACTCGCGCGAGCGCGCAGCGCGGACTCTCTCAGTCGCCTCGTCGAGGTATTGTATTCGTCGAAGTCAGCGCTGGGCGAGCGCCGCTTCGATGAGCTGTTGGCGCGCGTGCGCCGTGCGTTGCGAGGCGACATCGAGCGTCGTATGGAGTTCGCAGAGTGAGTTCCGATGCGGGCTCGCTGCAGCCGCAGATTCTCGCGTACCTGGAATCGCGCTTCCCTGACGGCCGCGATCATGAACTGCACAACGTGCATCGCATTGCCGTGGGTTGGTCGCACGAGACGTGGCTGTTCGATCTGGTCTTCAATGAACGCGGCTCGACGCAGACGTTGGGACTTTGCCTGCGTCGCGATCCGGGCAATGCGCTGCTGCGTCACCTCTCGGATCTCGAGCAGCAGTTCCGCGTGCTGCAGTGTCTCGAACGCACCGCGTTGCCTGCGCCGAAACCGTTCTGGTTCGAGCGTGATCCGGAAATTCTCGGTGCACCGTTTCTGGTGATGGAGAAGGTGAACGGTGTGTGTCCGAGCCCGTGGGGCCGCGAAGGGCGCGCGTTCTATGGTGCCGCGGCTGCGCGGGGTCGTTTGCCGCAGAGCTTCACCGAGACCCTTGCGACACTGCACACGCTCGATTGGCGCGTGGCCGGTCTGGAATTTCTCGGTGTGCCGGCTGCCGGCACGGATTTCGCGCGGCGAGAAATCGGGAAGTGGAAGGAACTGATCGCCGTATCCGAACACGCGCCGGAGCCGATTCTGACGGACCTCGTCTGCTGGCTGGAGGCGAACATGCCACACACCGACCGGGTAACACTGGTGCATGGCGCGTATCGCACAGGCAATCTATTGATCGAAGGCGATCGCATTTCGGCGGTGCTCGACTGGGAACTGCAGGTGCTGGGCGATCCGATGTACGACGTGGCGTACGTGTTGAGCGACCTGAACCGCGAAGGCACGCCGCTGCTGTCGAACCTGGTAGACCGCGACGCGTTCTTCCGCGATTACGAAGCGCGCACCGGGTTCACCATCGATGAAGCAGTGTGCCGCTACTACGATGCGCTGTATGCGATGCGTTCGGTGGCGTTCTGGATGAGCGCTTCCGGCTTGTATGCGAGCGGGCGTAGCAGCGATTTGCGGCTTGCCCGAACCGCGTGGTCGGTGCCGGTGGTGCTGGCGCGCGCGGCACGCGATCTGAACTACTGGGTTGATCGGGCGAAGCTGTAGAGGACTCTTGAAGTGACGATGCCAGATTCATTCGATCCGTTTCGTTCCGACAAACCGCTGATCCTCTACATCGACTTCAAGAGCCCTTATGCGTATCTGGCGAAAGACCCGGCATACGCGATCGAAGAACAGTTCGGCATCGAGATCGACTGGCGCCCGCTGACGCTCGACATTCCGAGCTATCTCGGCTCTGCGCGGCTCGACGCAACGGGCAAAGTCGCAGAGAGCAACCGCACGCCGCAACAGTGGAGCGGCGTGAAATACGCCTATCGCGATGCACGCCGCTATGCGTCGCTGCGCAACCTCACGTTGAGGGGGACGACGAAGATCTGGGATTCATCGCTCGCCGGTCTCGGCATGGAATGGGCGAAAGCGCAGGGCCGGGCGATTCTGCGCGGCTACATCGATCGCGTGTACGACCGCTTCTGGAAGCGCGAACTCGATATCGAAGACCCGCACGTGGTCGAAGCCGTGCTCGCGGAAAGCGGTGCCGGTCTCGCTGGATTCACCGAGTATTGCAACGGTGAAGGACGCGTGCGACACGACGCGCGCCAGTTGCAGATTTTCGAGGCGGGCGTCTTCGGCGTGCCGAGTTTCATCGTAGACGGCGAATTGTTCTTCGGCCGCGAACACCTGCCGCGCGTTCGCTGGTTGCTGAGCGGCAAACGCGGCGCACCGCCCGATGTCGCGTATCGACACTTCGAAGCGGAACGCGCGCTGTGAGCGAAGCAACGGACGAAACGTTGCCGAGCCTGATCGGCGATGCGCCTGCGGTGTGCGTCGATTTCAAGAATCCGAAGTCGTATCTCGCGCTGCGGCCGACGTTTGCGCTCGAGGACGAACTCGGCATGACGTTCGACTGGTGGCCAGTTCAGGTCTCGGCAATGTCGCGGCCGCAACCAGAGCAGCGGAACGAAGATCGGGGCACGCGTCACCGGCGCATTCGCGCGCTCTACTACGAGCGCGATCTGCGCCGCTACGCGAACGTGTACGGCCTCGAGTTGGGCGATTTCTATCGCAATCCGGATGTAGCGGTCGCAAGCATCGGTCTACTGTGGGTCAAGCAACGCGCGCCGCGTTCGTTGCGTGCCTATCTGCATGCAGTGTTCGAACGGTATTGGCAGGAGCGACTGCGACTCGACGATGCAAATGCGATCGACGCATTGCTGCAGGAAATCGGAGTCGACACATCGCGCTTTCGCGAGCATGCGCAAGGTGATGGCCGCACCAACTACGATTCGTTGGTCAACGGGTTACGCGCAGCCGGCATCTTCGACGTGCCGGCCTACGTGGTCGAAGGCGAGATCTTCTTCGGACGGCAACACCTGCCGATGGTTCGCTGGCTGCTCACCGGTAGACGCGGCGAACCGCCTATCTAACAGCCTCAAGAGTACGCGGTGGGCAGTCGACTACCGCGGTGTCGGAGCCCCTTCGCGAAGGCTTAATCAACTAATACGGTTGCTAATCGATGCGACTCGTCGCTGGGCGTCGGGTCGACAGGCTCGATCTCTCGCGGTGAATCGGGCGTGATCGGTTGGGCCGGTCGGGCTTGGTTAATCAAGGAGAGGGTGATGGCGCATTCGGCGTTTGCATCGCACGAGATGTCGCGTGGTTGGGCGGTCGCCGGCGGCTCTGGCTTTGACCATGGCCCCAATCAAAGTGGGCGCGTTGGTTGAGAATTGTTGATGTCGCAGGTGGACTCGGGACCGGATCGATTTGTTCGAGCGGGCTGGGTTTGACACTGAGGGGACGGTGGTGCAGATGAGCGACGGCGTTGTTGGAGAGGTCGCGCCGGTTGGACCGTTGCTGGCGGTGGCGGTGCGTGAGATTGCACCATCGCCCCAATCAATTTCGTCGAGGTGATCGGCGCGCGTTCGGTTCCATCCGCACCGCTCGTTCTTGGTCATCCCGCGCGATACCAGATCGAACCCCTCGGCCCGACAACCCGGATTGAATTGGGCGATGGTCCAAATGCGGCTGCCAGCCAACAGTGCAACCGACGCGACGTCGCATACGACGCGGCGGCTGATCACACCACCGGCCCCTCAGTGTCAAACCCAGCCCGTTCGAACGAATCGATTCGGCCTCGTTCACCGGTTTGCGCCCACTTCATCGTCGTGGAGCGTTGATTGATTGGGGCGATGGTGTGTGGCGCCGAACCACTGCGTGGAAAGGTGTGGCGGAAAGCCGTACGAGATCTCGTACCCCACAGAGGGACGTTACCCGGCATCGGCTCCTGCACCATGGCCCCATTCTTTCGTCCATGGCGCGATCAACAACCAGGAAAAGACCCGAACAACTCACACTCGATTCGGTGCGATATCACTCGGGCCGTGGCGGACCGCGTCATGGCGCCGGCCGGCCGCGAGGGATACGGCCGCGGGTCATGCACCGGCATCGAGCGCGCATCGTTGCCCGCGTTCCGGTCCATGTGACGATCCGCTTGAGAAGCGGCATCCCGACCTTACGCCAGCCTCGGTTCGTGCGACGGTTCCGTTCTTCCTTGAGCGAAGCCTGCGTCCGCCACGGCATCCGGGTGGTGCACTACTCGATCCAACGCGATCACGTGCATCTCCTGATCGAGGCGCAGACCAATCACTCGATCGCCTGTGGGATGAAGAGTGTCGGTGCTCGAATCGGCAAGCTCGCCAACCGGGTCTTCCAGCGCAAGGGCAAAGTGCTTGATGGCCGCTATCACTTGCGCCCGCTACGCACACCGCTCGAGGTGCACCGTGCCCTGCGCTATGTGCTGCTCAATCACCGGCATCACGCCGCGCAGCGACACAAGCCCGCACACTCGAAGAGTCAGCTCCAAGTCCAACCCGACCCCGCCAGTTCAGGCCGCTGGTTCGACGGCTGGCGCATCGCCACCGTCCCTCCGAACCCTACAGACACCTGCGAAGTCGCCCCCGCCCGAACCTGGCTCCTGGAAACCGCCTGGCGCCGACACGGGCTCATCCATCCCGCGGACGTTCCCTAAAGGGTCGCTTGAGCAGTCATTTGAACGTTAAGCCGCGAGCGACTTCAACAACGCACGTGTGCGGATGCGTTCCTCTTGCGACGGTGTGAATTCCGAAGCGGCGAACTCCGTTACACCGGCGGCGCGCAGCGCGTCGATCATCTTCATCACCTTGTCCTCGTCGCCGACCAGCGCGAGGTCGCTAGGGCCGGCGACGCCTTCGCGGTCGAACATCGCGCGATACGACGGCAACTGGCCGTACATCGTCAAGGTCTTGTCGATCATCCCCCGCACCTTTGCAACGTCGTTGGTCACGCAGACGGGCAGCGTCGCGATGATGCGCGGCGCCGGTCGACCGGCCGCGGATGCTGCCGCGGATATCGTGGGCACGATGTGGTCGCGAATGGTGCGGGGACCAACCCACGCGAGCGTGGTGCCGTCGGTGCGCGCACCGGCCACCGCCAAGGCCTGTGGTCCGAGGGCGGCGACCACCACACCGCAGCGGTTTTCGGCGGGTTTGAAGAGCTGTGCGCTGCAGCTGATCGTTTCGCCTTTGAACGACACCTTGCCTTCATCGAGTAACGCCATCAGAACCGACAGGAACTCGCGCAGATGGCGGATCGGTTTGTCGAAGCCGATGCCAAGCTGCGCCATCATCGGCGCATGCGACAAGCCGATGCCTAGCGTCAGTCGGCCGCCGATAGCCCCATTTGTAGTTTGTGCCTGGCCGGCTAACACCATCGGATGTCGCGGCATGGTCGGCACGATGGCGGTGGCGAGTTCGATGCCGGGAACGCGTTGCCCGACGACGGCGAGCACGGTCAGTGCGTCGAAGCCGCCGGTAGGGTGTTCGGCCAGTGAATAGCTGGTGAACCCATCAGCCGCGGCAGCGGCCGCGTGCTCGGCGACTGCATCGATCGATGCGCGTTGAACGAGGCCGGTTCCGTTGATGCCGAAACGCATGAGTGTTCCTACTGTTTCATCGTGGTGAGTTCGGCGCCGTCGGGTGCGACGAATACCGCGAGGATGCGTGCCGGCTCGGTTTTGCTCGGATTCGACATGCTCGCGTGCAAAGTGCCCGGCGGTTCAACCCAGGTTTCGCCGGTGCGGTAACGCTTCGATGGTGCGTCATTGAGCTTCGAGTCGACGCTGCCCGTGAGCACGTATACGAACACGAAACCGGCGTGATGATGTGGTGGTGACACATCGCCGGGCGGTACGTCGACGGTAACTGCGGTCAATGTCTGGCCCGGCACGTTGGGCAGTTTCTGCGTGGATACCACCTTCACGGCGTCGGCGGGTTGTCGCGCGTCGTGTGCGAGTGCCGTCGCACCGAGCAGGAACGCGAATGCGATGCAAATGGAGGCCGCGGAGTAGAGATGTTCAGTTTTGATAGCTGCGATCCTTCCTGTCGAGCATGCGGCGCAGTGCGGGCCATGCCAGTGCGGCGAGATACGAAACGGCGCCTGGCATTTTGCCGAGCTGGTAAGTGGCGTCGATGGACTGTTGCGACGGCAGATGCAGCTTGCCGCCGTTCAGCGCATTCACCTGAATCGCGCAGGCGCGTTCGATGTAGTAGAGGCGAATGAAGCACTCGGGGACGGAGTGCCCGAGCGCCAGCGTGCCGTGATTCCACAACAACATTGCGTTCTTCTGTCCGAGGTCCGCGATGAGCCGTTCGCGTTCTTCGAGATGCAACGCCACTCCCTCGTACTCGTGTTGGGCAACGTCGTCGCAGACGATCAAGGCCGTTTGATTGAGCGGCAGCAGACCGCCTTCCATGCACGAAACGGCCACGCCGGCCTGGGTGTGCAGATGCATCACCGCATGCGCGTCGTCGCGGGCCATGTGCACAGCACTGTGAATCGTGAAGCCGGCCGCGTTCACGGGGTGGCCGTTGGCGAGCACCACGTTGCCGTCGAGGTCGATCTTCACGAGGCTCGACGCCGTGATCTCTTCGAACAGGAACCCGTAGGGGTTGATCAGAAAATGCGCATCCGGCCCCGGCACGCGCGCGGACAGATGCGTGAAGATCATGTCGTCCCAGCCGTAGTGCGCCACGAGCCGGTACGCGGCCGCGAGATCCTGACGCAGCGCCCATTCTTCTGCGGATACCTGCCGGCGAACGTCTTGCGGTGGGGTGATCGAAACCGGTTCGGCCATGGTGACTCCTGTGTCCGTGTCTGGTCGACTATAGCCGAGAGCGCCCCATCCGCAGCAAGGCAGCGTAGGATTGCGCACCCCAACACGCAGTAGATCGAGGCGGCAATGCACGACACCGGCCATGATGCCGCGCTGGAATCCTCAACCGATCCGCTTTACACGCACCTCAACGGCTGAACGCGTGGTTTGAGCATCGTGGTTCGATCGATTGCGATTCCGGCGCTGCTGGCCGGTGTGTTGTTCGCCGCAGCGGCGACCGCTGAGGTGACACTCAACGGCGTGACCGACGCGCAGTCGGCCAACATCAAGGCGTTTCTCGGCCTCAGCGAGCTCGGTTGCGATGCGCCGGAATGGCTGGTGCGCTGGCAAGCGCGGCAAGCAGACGCGCAGATCACTTCCTCGCTCGAGGCGCTCGGATTTTACGATGCGCGCATCACGAGCGAACTCGAATTCCCGACGGGTGCCTGCTGGCAAGCGCGCTTTCAGATCGTGCCGGGTGAGGCGGTAGTCGTGCGCAAGGTGGCGGTGACGGTTGATCAGCCGCTCGCATCGGAAACATCCGTTGCGTCGCTGATGCAGGGCGCGAATCGCCTGAAGGACGCGCCGCTCAATCACGCCGACTACGAAACCTTGAAGCGCGAGCTGCTCGCGGCGGCGCAGGCGCTGGGCTACTTCGATGCGTCGTTCAAGGTAAGTCGCGTGATGGTGGACGCACAAGCGCACAGCGCGACGGTCGAACTCGATCTCGTCGGTGGTCCGCGTTTCGTGTTCGGCGAAATCGAGGTGGTCGGAGACCTCCTCGAACGCCGGTTGGTGGATGCCTACATTCCGTTTCATACCGGCGAGCCGTTCGATGCCTCGCTGGTCTCACGATTGCGCCGCAACCTGGCCGACAGCGGTTACTTCGGACGTACGTTCGTAACTGCCGATCGAGACGAAGCCGTGGTAGGTGCGATACCGATTCGCATCGAGCTCTTCCCGCGGCCGCGCGCATGGACGTATTCGTTCGGGGTCGGTTACGCAACCGATACCGGCCCGCGGGTTCGCGCCGATGCGGAGAACAACCTTTTGAACGATCGCGGTCATCGCGCCTCTGTGAGGTCGGTGATCTCCACCGAGCGTTCGTCGCTCGACCTGCAGTATCGAATGCCGCACATCAATCCGTTGAACGACTGGTTCATCTTCGATGCGGGGATCGCCCACCTCGAATCGACGACGTCGAACAGCGACATCCACCGAGTGGGCGCTCGTCACACGTATGAACGCGGTAAGTGGGTCCAAACCGACTTCGTCGATCTCACCTACGAAGACTTCAAGGTTGCAGACCAGTTTGGACAAAGCCGGTTGCTGCTGTTCGGTACTACGTTCAACCGCTTCTGGCGCGATCAACCGACGCGACCGACGGAAGGGTACCGGATCGACACGACGCTGCGCGGTGCGTCCCAGCAGTTGGGGTCCGACACCGATTTCATGCAGTTGCTCGGCACCGGCAAGGTGGTTGAACGGATCACCGAACACACGCGCATGCTGGTGCGAACCACCGCGGGCTGGACGTGGAAGGAAGACTTCAGCGACTTGCCGCCGTCGATCCGCTTCTTCGCCGGCGGTGACGTGAGCATCCGTGGATATGCGTTTCAGGGAGTAGGTCCAGAGCGCGATGGCAACGTCGTGGGCGGAAGTCGCCTCTTAACCGGCTCGCTGGAATTCGACTACGAATTCCGCACCGACTGGGCCGCCGCGTTGTTCGTCGACACCGGATCCGCATTCGACGACGAACCGCACTTCGTTACCGGCGTCGGTGCCGGCATCCGTTGGTACTCGCCGGTTGGACCGATTCGCGTCGACGTGGCGCATCCGCTCGACGATCCCACTACGCAATGGCGGCTTTACGTCACCGTGGGGCCGGACATATGAGGCGGCTGTATTGGGTGCCTCTCGTATTCGTGCTTGTGCTGGTGATGGGCGCAATTGGAACTGTTGCCGGGATCGCTGCTAGTAGCAACGGATCGCGCTGGCTCGTTGACCAAGCCGTGGCCGCCTCCGGCGCCTCGATAGAACTGTCAGGGCTCGACGGAACGCTGCTGCAAGGTATGCGCGCCGCAAGGCTCCGGATTCTAGCCGGCACGACGATCGTGGAGATCGATGGATTGGAGATTGCGCCGGCCTGGAGTGCATCGGTGCTGCGTGGGGCAGTGGTCATTGATCGGTTGGCGGCGTCGTCGTTGCGCATCATTTCGCCGGTTACCACCGAACCGTCACCGATTTCGTTCGCATTTCCGAAGCTACCGTTCGCGCTGGACATTCGTGAACTGAAGATTGCCGCATCCATCATCAGCAATGTCCCAGGCGAGTATGCGCCGGCCGCCTCCGGGCGCGTGTCGTACGACGCGGCGGGTTATGCGTTGAGCAGTCTGCAGTTGAGTGCACCGGCGTACTCCGTTTCAGGTGACGTCGTGATCCAAACCAACGCCGACGTCGCGCTGCACGGCGCGCTGGCGTGGCAACTGGCAGACCCGTCGTTGCGTGGACGATTGGAATTGCGCGATTCGTTGCGGTCGCTGGGCGTCACGCTGAGCGTCGATGAACCCGCTGTCGAGACGCGCGGCACGGTTCGGGTGTTGGGAGAGGTGAAGCCTCGATTCGATCTTCAAACCACGCTGGCGGAATGGAGTTCCGAACATATTCGCGTTGCCGGGTTGAGCGTACAGCTCACCGGAACGTTGGAGCGATTCGACGTGCACGCGGCAGCCTCCATCAGCGTTCCCGATCTTCCGCAGGCGCAAGTTGCACTCGAAGCAGCCGGATCGCTCGACGCGCTCGACGTTGCGCGGCTGTCGTTGGTATCCGAACGGGGCGGGGTTGTGGCGAACGGGCGTATCACGCGAACGCCGGGATGGTCGGCTGATCTGCGCGCCGACGTGGACAACTTCGATCCCGCACTCCTGGCGGAGACGCTCTCGGGTGCCGTCTCGGGCCGTGTGGAACTCGCCCTCAAAGGCGATGATCTCGACGTGAACGTGACCTCGCTCAGTGGCGTGCTGAACGACGCGCCGTTCGAGGCGAAGGGACATGTGGGCAGGCGTGACGATCGATGGTCGGCGCGCGGCGTCGAGGTGCGGTCGGGTCCCAATCAAGCGGCCGTGGAACTCGACTGGCAGGGAGACGACGTGTCGGGGCGTGCACGCCTGAACATGCCGAACCTTGGGACGCTGCTGCCGGAGTTACGCGGCGACGTGTCCGGGAGTGTCGCCGTTTCCGGGCGACGCGATGCGCCCGACATCGAACTGTCTGTCAGCTCGAAATCGCTGCGCTACCAGGAGTGGAGCGCGAGCGGCGCGCGTTTGGAGGCGACGGTGAAAGAGGGTGCATCGGGCAACGCCCGTATTGACGTTGCGCAGGCGTCGCGGGACGGCGTTCGATTGACACGAGTCGACGGTACGGTTCGCGGAACGCTCGATGCACTCACGGGTTCGTTCGGCTGGAATCTATCGGGCGATCTTTTGGAACAGCGCGGCTCGGTGGAACTGTCGGCACTAAAGAACGGCGATCGCTGGAACGTGAAGGTGCAGAGCGGTGCCTTGCTGACGCTGCCCGGTGAACGCTGGCGGCTCGATCGCGATGTCGATCTGAACATTGCCGAGACAGTGCTCGGCGTATCGCCGCACTGCTGGTTGCCGACTTCGGCGCAAGGCCGCGTGTGCGTCGATGCAGCGGTAGTGGAGGGCGAGCATATCCGTCTCGCCGGCGCGATCGAGGCGTTCGACATCGCCGGTATCGCGAGTCGTTTCGAGAGTGCACCGCATGTGGCCGGGAGGATTGCCGGGCGTTGGGACGTCGCAGGCGACAACGGTCACTGGAAGGGGTCTGCGCGGCTGAACACCGAAGCGCTGCGGCTGCTCGACGAACAGGATCCGGCTGCGATCGGTATCGAGCTACCGACACTGAGCGCGGCTGTGGAACTGAAAGACAATCGTGCCGAAGTGACGCTGCACGCCGACACCGAAACCGCCCGGGTTCTAACTGCAGATCTCACCGTCAACGGTTTCGACGAAACGGCTGCTCTCGACGGGCGTGTGGTGGTAGCACTGAAAGATCTGGACTTTCTCTCGACGTTCACACGGCGACTCGGCGAAACGGCTGGGGCGTTGGACGGTGAATTTTCAATCGCGGGCTCAGTGGCTGCGCCCGATGTGCATGGCGTGTTGAATGTCAGGAACGCCCGCGTCGTGATCACCGAGCCGCGCGTGGAGTTGTCAGCCATGGAGCTGACGATGCGACTGAGTGGCACCGAGCAATGGACGGTGGATGGACGCGCGCAGAGCGACAAGGGAAGAGTGACACTCACCGGCGCGCTACGTGCCCCGTTGCGCGATTCGCGAACGTTCCACGCGCGCATAGAGGCCACCGATCTGCCGATTTCGATTCCCGATGCGACGGCGCGTGTGGCCGGTGGAGTGGATATCGACTGGCGCAGCCAGCTCATTTCGGTGCGAGGCCGCGTGGAGATCCCGCGGGCGGAGATCAAACTCAGTGAATTGCCGCCGGGCGCAGTGGCGGTGAGCGAAGACGTCGTGGTGATCAATCGTGAAGAGGTGCGCCCCGGTGGCACGCGTCTCGAAGTAGATCTCGAGGTGGTGTTGAAGGACCAAGTGCACTTCACGGCCTTTGGACTCGACACCGGATTGACCGGCGCGCTGCGATTGCGCCAATCGGCCGAGGGCGTCGTACAACTGAACGGAACGCTGACGCTGATCGACGGCAGTTTCTCGGTGTATGGACAGAAGCTGGCGATCGAGTCCGGACGGCTCACATACAGCGGACCGCCCCAAGATCCGTATGTCGATGCGAGCGCGTCCAGAACGATTCGAGAATCCACACGAACCGTGACCGTTGGCGCTCGCATTCAGGGACCGGCGCGCGCCATAGAAACGACTTTGTTCTCGACACCTGCCATGTCCGAGGCCGAGACGCTGGCTTATCTGGTGCTGGGACGGCCTTTGAACTCGGCGACAGCGCAAGAAGGCAATAACGTGATGGGCGCGGCGATTGCGCTGGGGCTCGAAGGCGCCTCGCCGGTAATCAAAGAAGTGAGCAGCGCTCTGCATATCGACGAACTCACCGCCACGGGCGGCAGCACGGAAGATCTGACGGTGGTGGCCGGTAAGCGCTTCAGCGACCGGGTCTTCGTGCGGTATTCGTACCAGACTTTTACGCGCACGAGCGCGATTCTGTTTGAACTGCTGCTCAATCGACGGCTGTCTCTGGAAGCGACCGCATCGGACATTCCGGCTATCGACGTGCTCTACAGGGTGGGTGAGAACAACTGACGGCGTTGAAACGCGAAGGAGAATTCGACACTGACGATTTGGAAGAGGCTGGCTATCTGGAAGAGGCGCGGCGCTCGAGTTCCTCGAGAACCATGTCGGCAAATTCTTCGAGCAAGAGCTGATCGTCCTTGTAGAGCAGCATGAGACGTAAGAAGCGTTTCACCCGGTCGCGTCCCAGCGCGTGGATTGCTGCGACCAGTTCCCGGTCTTCAACCTGAGTGGTCAATCGGATCATCAGAGCCCTTTCACAGTGTTTGTTCTGCCTTTTGTGCGACCTTACGCCTGATGTCGCCTTGCGGTAAACCGCTGCCGTTGGCATGCGATTTCCGACCGCTCATCCGATTTTGCCGCGGCGGACGTTGACTCGCCTCGATGCGTTGGCTGTAGTTGATGGTTTCTTGAACGCGACTTTCACCATGAGCACGGCCGTGCACCCGGATCTTCCGCTCGGCAAGGACTCCGACTACCCGACGACGTACACACCGTCGCTGCTTCGTTCGATCGATCGCGCGCAACTACGCGCAACGCTGCGAATTGCCGAACGGCTGCCATTTCAGGGCGAAGACACTTGGAATTGCTACGAGTTCTCGTGGCTGAATGCGAAGGGAAGGCCGGACGTCGGCTTAGTGAAAGTTCGTGTGCCATGCAATTCCGGTGCGATCGTCGAAAGCAAATCGTTGAAGCTCTATCTCAACTCGTTCGCACAAACCGTGTTTGCCACGCGCGCGGAGTTGCTCACCACGCTGAATTCGGATCTGACGCTCGCGTTTCGCGCGCCGGTGATGATCGATCTGCTCGATGTAGATCAGACGCCTGAACCGGTGGTGCAGATGCCCGGCCGCTCGCTCGACGACCTCGACGTGGAAATCGAGGTGTATCACTGGTGTCCCGACATGCTGGAAGTGGAGGCCGGCGCCGTAGCCGTGCGACAGACGCATCACACGCATCTCTTCCGCAGCATTTGCCCGGTTACCGGGCAGCCTGACTGGGCCAGCATCGTGGTGCAGTACATCGGCCACCGCATTCCGCCGGAGTCACTGCTGCGTTACCTCGTGTCGTTCCGCAATCACGCCGCGTTTCACGAAACCACGATCGAACAGATCTTCATCGACATCGTTCAGCGATGCGCGCCTGAGCAGTTGTCCGTGTATGGACGCTTTTTGCGACGCGGCGGTATCGACATCAACCCGTTCAGATCGACCGACGAATCGGCATCGATGTCGATGCGACTGGTACGTCAGTAGCGGACCGCACACGGTACTTGATCAGGCCGCGCTCTTCGCCGTTCCGCCCATGGTGGCTCGCAGATCGCGGTTTTCAGATTCGAGCGCCTGGATGCAGTTCAGCATCTCGCGGCTGTCACGCGTGAATTGTTGTACGAGCGACTTGAGCTCTCGCTCGCGTGCCAGGTTGGCCGGCGCGTTCTCGCCTTCCGGCGCCGATGTGGGCGCTGAGGCGAGGGACGCTGCTTTCAAAGCGGCGAGTTCCGTTTCGAGTGCGGCATTGGTGGCTTTGAGCGTCTCGATTGCAGCGGTGTCGCTTGTCGAGGCGCCACCAGTTTGACTGAGGTGCGACGAAAGGTCCGCGGGCTCGCCGCTGAGTTCGCTGCGCAGTACTACGCGTCGAATCGCAACGTCCGGCGGCGGGTCAGAGGTGGTTGCGGCCTGAGCATCGAGGGCTGCGAGCCGGGCAGTGAGCTCCTGCTTCCAGTCATGCGCGGCGGGACGTGCGTCGAGCAGCGCCTTGCCTTCTTCGAGAGCTACGCGCGCGGCTTCGCACCTGGCTTCCAGTTCCGTGCGACCCATACTGGCCGAACGGGCTCGCATGGCAACGACGACCGCGGCCCCTACGCAGAGCAGCAGCGTGAGGCCTATGGCGAAGATGACCCAGATGTCGAGCAGCATGCGGCCGGTGCGAATCGCGATGACACGACAAGTATGGAACAGGATTGAAAACGCGCTATTGCGACCGGGTTCGGCTACCCACCGGTACACCCGTGGGGTAGGATACCGCCCCTCAATGGCGACCCACTCCGGTCCCCTCGCGACGATACGTTGTGAACCCCGTCAGGCCCGGAAGGGAGCAGCGGCAGCAGCAGACTCGAGCGCCGGGGTGTGGCTGGTTTGGGTTGCCACCCTTCACCAGGAGAGGTGTCCGAGCGGCTGAAGGAGCACGCCTGGAAAGTGTGTATGGGGTAAAACCCATCGAGGGTTCGAATCCCTCCCTCTCCGCCATCGAATCGCCCAACATATTGATTCTATTGGTGGCAGAGGTCTTCATTGAGATCTTGCCTACAAATCTGCCTACAATCCAAGCGTCGCTACCTAGGTCCTTGGCACTTCCACATCGCGTGGCCCTTTGCGGGCCAGTGCAACGCCTCATCAAGCGGTAATTTTCTAACGTCGCTGACGCCGATGTCCGCAGCTCGTGGGTACGTTCCGTCAACCAGCGACATTCCTGTCGTTCGAGATTTTCGACGGCAAATGAAAGACACGGGTGATAGAACGTGTCTTCATACACATCACCAGGCTTCAATTCATCCGCGCTTTTTACAACTGTTGGCACCTTCGTCACCTCGGTATTGGGAAGTTCGAATCGCGAGTGGTTTTCAGAATGTCGTCGCGGCCGAAGACGTCGTCTTGATAGTCAACGACCCAACCGTGGTAGTACTTGATGCAATTCACTTCGTCGATGGCCTGACGTGGAAACACAATGAGTTCTGCAGCGTCTGGATCGTATCCAACACGGCGATCACTAGGTGAGCCCGTGGGCACCGAAGTAAGCGGAGTTTGACGCAGCCATCACCGTTGCAGCGCGCCCCCTGACACCTTCGTTGGCACCATCGACCCGCGAGCCCGCAGGTCACGGCATCGGCGCCGGATATCTGATCCGGTGCACCCCGCTCGATGTCGACCTGATGCCGACTCGATGCCATCCCGGCGCCCTGCAGCTCGATGCCGACTCAACGCCCAGCGCGACGTCGGGAACCGGCGCCGGATGAACCCATCAAGATGTCTTCCTTCACGCGCACACCGCCGGTTCCCCTCGTGGCGCCGTCGGATCACCCCAACGGCCGTTTACTGTCGCCTTAACGAAGGGGCTCTGTACGTAAGCGCACGTAACTGGCAGCATCGGTCCAGTGCATGTGCACGGATGGGGAGACGAACATGACTTTGGGGACCGTCTTGCTGATTGTTTTGGTGCTGCTACTGATCGGCGTGATCCCGACCTGGCCCCACAGCAGAAGCTGGGGCTACGCGCCCAGTGGTGGATTGGGACTGGTGCTGATCATCGTTGTCGTGCTGCTGCTGATGGGGCGGATCTGACGAGGTGTGGAGGTCGTTCGCTTTCAGTCGTTTCCGCTGGTGCGTGAGGGGACCAAATATGGAGTCTTCAGTCTGTACTCAGACTGATCACCGCCTGACTGAATCGGACGCGATTTCCGCGACGCTTCGAGTCTATACGACGGCGAGATGGCGGTAGGATACCTACCGCCACTCCCACCGGCTCAGTCGGCCGCTGCACCAAGCCAAGAGAAATCGAAGTTCATTTGAGGGTCTTTTCCCAGGCGGATATCTGCTTGTCGGCTTCGTCCTTCGAGATTCCGTACGTCTCTTGGATTTTGCCGGCGAGCTTGTCACGTTTGCCGGCAACCACATCAAGGTGATCGTCGGTGAGCTTGCCCCACTTTTCCTTGACGGCGCCTTTCATCTGCTTCCAGTTACCTTCAATACGATCCCAGTTCATTGCATTCTCCCTGACTTGATTTGCAGATACCTTGCTTGCGACGGCTCACCGCGATTTGGACTGCCTCCGGTGAGTCGGGGTCACTTCAACCGCATGTCATTCTTGACAGATTTCACACCCTGAACGCCACGTGCCAGTTCGGTCGCCTTGCTGATGTCGCCACTGGAACTGACGAACCCGCTCAGTTGAACGACACCTTTGAAGGTCTCGACATTGATCTCAGCAGACTTCAGCGACGGTTCGTTGAAGATCGCGGCTTTCACTTTGGTGGTAATGACGGAATCGTCGACGTATTCGCCCGTACCTTCATGCTTGGCTGTCGATGCGCACCCGAGCAATGAGGCCATCAGAAAGGCGAATACGAACATTACGAATCTGTTGGACGAAGTCACAGTTGATCTCCTAGCGTTAATTTCGATTTACGCGGCGCCTGATGATGCTCGTACCCAAAGGCCGACGGGCCAGATGATCCGCCCGCGACCCCGTCGTATGAGCCATACGCGAACGTACGTATCGCTCGCCCGGCGTACGGTGCGGTAACGCACATAAGGCGCGTTCGCGCGGATAATACGGCGACTTGAAGGTAACTCTGCAATGGCAGCACAGGCATGTACTCAGCTCTGCCACTCAGTGGAACCGTCTTCAGAGCAGGTCGACGCCCGAGCCACGTATTCGCGACCGATTTTCGATTCATTCACCCGAGGAACGCATGAATGGCGGTACGGCATAGGGAACGCCACCGCACCGACCGTATCGGCTGGCTGCGCGCCGCCGTACTGGGTGCGAACGACGGGATCGTCTCGACGGCCAGCCTCGTGCTCGGTGTCGCCGCCGCGCATGCGACGCACAGCAATGTGATGGTTGCCGGGATCGCCGGCCTCGTTGCGGGCGCGATGTCCATGGCGGCCGGCGAGTGTGTTTCAGTCCGCTCGCAGGCGGATTCCGAAGAGGCCGCGCTCGCTCTGGAACGATCGGAACTCGCGGCGGACGAACAAGGTGAAGCGCGGGAACTCAAGGCAATCTACGTCGGGGGCGGTCTCGAACCTGCGCTTGCGCAGAGAGTCGCGGAACAGTTGATGGCGCACGATGCGTTGGGCGCGCATGCACGCGACGAACTCGGAATATCGGAAGCATTCAGCGCCCGGCCGATCCAGGCGGCGTTCACATCGGCAGCCAGCTTTGCCGTCGGCGGCAGCGATCGCATCCGACGCGCGGCTGATCGTCATCGTCTCGGGCAGTTCCCTAGTGTTTCTCGCCGTGCTGGGCAGCTTGGCAGCCCGCGTCGGCGGCGCACGCGTGTCCGTCGGTGCGGTGCGCGTAACGTTCTGGGGTGCGCTCGCGATGGCGTTGACGGCAGGGGTCGGCGCGTTGTTCGGTACCGCCGTTTGATGCGTTGGATCTGATGCCATGATTCGAGCGGCCATCCGACGGATAGTCGACAGTGTTGCAGATGGACAGAAGTACCATCTGAGGATCATCTTCTCCGATAGCACCGCCTACGACAGCACCCCCCCTCGGCGATCCCGACGTCACGATCATCTTCCGCAAACGGTCTACGCAGGCCGGTCAACATCGGCTACCGAAAGCCGTTCGGGCGCGTCGAGCATCCTTTGACGTTCCTGAAGCGATGCCTCCTCGGTTGGCAGCAGAACAACAAGGACTTTGCGCAGGCAAAACGCAACGCGACCTTTCACTACGGCTTGCCGATGGATTTTCTCGTGCTCGGTGATGCGTACGGCTACAGCGAAGGATATTGGAAGGAAAATACGTCCTCGCTCGATAAGTCGCAGCACAACGACTTCGATCTGATCTGTAAGAAGCTGCAACTCAAACGTGGGGACAAACTGGTCGAGATCGGCCCCGGCTGGGGGATATCTGGCAACGCTCGCGGCCGAAAAGTACGGCACGCACGTAACCTGTTATGGGCTTGTCGCGAATCAGAATGACGGCATGCGCGCACTGATGCGGTCAAGCAACTTTAATGTGCGAGTCACGCTCGTCGCGAAGGACCATCGCGAGCTGGCGGGCGAACCGGATCGCTATGATCGGTTCGTTTCCGTCGGGGTACACGAGCACGCGGGGCGGGATTGCAACGAGCAGTGGATCAGAAGTACGGCCTCGACGTTCGGGCGATCGAGAATCGCTCATACCACTACCACCGTTGCGTGAATCAGTGGCTGAAGAATTTCGAGCAGCACTGGGAGCAGATCCGCGAGATCGACCCTGTTCGCTTCAACGAGAAATTCCGGAGAGCTTGGTTGTTTTACCTCGGCGGTGCTGCCGAGACGTTCAAAGCCGCGCAAGAGAAAATTAACTGCTATCACATCACCTTCGTGAAGGGGCACTTCGGACGGCAAGGCCCAAGATGACATGCACGCTTGAATTCCCGAATTCCCAACGTTCCATCTGAGGCGCGGTCACGCTCGATTGCGCGCGGGCGTCCCGAAGGCTCGGCTGATGCGATCTGAATGGCCTTTTAGCATCGTCCAGTGACGTGCCAGTTTCTCGCGCCTTGATATGATCCCTAGCGGACCGCACACTAGAAAGTCATCCGTATTTTCGACTACCCATACTCGATCAGGCGTAATCGGGTTAGCCATGAGACCCACTGAATCTCGAAGGGGCGAAGCGGAAGGCAGTTCTTCACCTCAAATGAATCTCAATCTCCGTGAGCTTTTGCAACGACCAAAGCGCTGCGCCTGCGGTGCCGAACACCCATCACGATGACTGAACGATTGCGTGAGCCACCGAGTGTGCCGACTACGGACGAACGCCAAACCGATCAAATTGCGGCCCTAACCGCAAGTGACTGGGGCTCGCCCATCCACGTTCATGCACTCGTGCTGATGTTGGTGACCGGCGCCGGCATCTATTTCTGTTACCTGCTGGCCGCGCCATTCATTCCAGCGCTCGCAGGGGCGTTGGCACTGGCCGTTTTGTTCGCGCCGCTTCATCGGTGGCTGGAGTCGAAAGTAAAACGCCGCAACCTCGCCGCAGCCGTCTGCGTTCTGGCGGTTGCTTTGGCTGTTGTTGTACCGGCGATGTTCGTCGCGGCGCAGATTGCGGGTGAAGCAGCCAAGGGGGCGGAAACCGTCAAGACGAGGGTCGAGTCCGGAGAGTGGCGCCGCGCCTTCGAGGCGCACCCGCGCATTGCCCCGGTCGGTCACTGGATCGACCAGCAATTCGATCTGCCGGGGTTGGTCCAGAGCGCAGCTGCGTGGCTGACGAACACCGCCACCTCCTTTGTCCGAGGATCCATCCTGCAGTTGATAGGCGTTGTCCTGACCTTCTACATGCTCTTCTATTTTCTACGTGACCGTAGCGTGGTGCTCGAGTCCCTTCGATCGCTGTCGCCGATTTCCAAGGTCGACATGAATCGATTGTTCGATGATGTGTTCGATACGGTTCATGCCACGGTCTACGGTACGTTTGCGGTTGCCGCGGTGCAGGGTTCGCTTGGCGGACTGATGTTTTGGTGGCTGGGCTTCCCCGAGCCATTGCTCTGGGGAGTGGTAATGGGACTGCTTGCAGTCGTGCCGGTGTTGGGTGCCTTTGTCATCTGGATTCCCGCCGCGATCTTCCTGGCGCTGGAAGGCAGTGGCGGGAAGGCCCTACTGCTCACAGCTTGGGGTGCAATCGTGGTCGGTGGAATCGACAACCTGCTCTACCCGATGTTGGTGGGACGCCGGCTGAAGATGCACTCTGTCGTTGCGTTCGTTTCGATCGTAGGCGGATTGCTCGTGCTCGGTCCGTCCGGACTCATCCTAGGCCCGGTGATATTCACGGTGACCCGAGTACTTCTCGAGATCTGGGGTCGGCGGAATGCGGCCGCGAATGATGAAGGCAGATGAAGTCCCGGCGCGCGCCAACGTCTCCTTTTAGGGGAGTAGCTGGCGGGAGCGCCGATGATTTTCAGACGCCTGGATCGGGACGGGCCGCTTGAGGCACCTGTCGTAGAGTCGACTCCAACTGCTTTGTGACGGTGATGTCGACCAGCGTGATGACCACTCCGTCGATCACGTTGTCCAGCCTGCGGTACGGCATGATGCGCACCGAAAACCACCTGCCGTCATTGGTAGGGATCTGCTTTTCGGAAAAAGCCAGCGAGCGCAGTGTCTGGAGAGCATCCTCATGCAACGTGGGGTATTGCAGGTTCGTGGTGAGGTCGCTGAATGGCCGGCCGACGTCGCTCTCCCGAACATTGACGATCTTCGACGCTCGATCGGTATAGCGTCTGACGTTCAAATGCTGATCCAGGAACACAATTGCGATCTCCGTGCTGTTGAGCAGGTTCTGCATGTCGCTCTGGGCGAGCGCAAGATCGTCGAGTTTGGTCTGCAGTTCCACGTTGATGGTTTGCAGTTCCTCGTTCATGGACTGCATTTCCTCCTTGGAAGACGTCAACTCCTCGTTGGTCGATTGCAGTTCTTCGTTGGTTGACTGCAACTCCTCGTTGGCGGACTGCAACTCTTCCTTGGACGCGCGGGATTCTTCGCGCAACGTGTGAATTTCATCGCGTAGTTTTTGCAGCTCAGGGGCGTGAGATTCTTCCGGCGGTGATTGCGCTTTGCGCCGCCGGCGACCGGTCGGGATGGACCCGACATCGCGGAACACAATCATCGTCATGCCTTGGAGCGCTTCTGACTCATGCAGCGCCTGCACTGTGACATCGACGGTTTGTGAGCCGCCTGCGCCTGGAAGCTGCACCTGCAGGCCACGGAGTTGTAGCGGCTCGAACTGCAACGCGGCCTGCTTCAGCGCGTCCGCGATCGGCGCACGCAGACCGTCGCGCGCCATCGCGTGGAAGTTCCAGTTGGCCTTGCCTGCGGCTGGCTCGAGATATTTTCCGGTATGGCCGCTGATGTAGACGATGTCGCCACTGGTGTTGAGCACGACCGCCGCGGGCGTATACACCTGCAGCAACACCTGATCGGCGGCCGCCTGCAAGTTGTCCGTCGTTTGGGTCTGCGCTTTGGGAGATGGCACGTGCGACTCCTGGGTCATCGTGGATAACGGGGGGAACGACTTCATCGGGAAATTCGGAGGACCCATGGCGACCGTGTCCTGTCGTAGATAAAGCCGCCGACTCGGCTCGCCGACCGGGGTGAACAAATGATTGAACCTTCCGACGGTCTCCGAGTTCCCGAGCAGCAGAAGGCCGCCCGGACGAAGGGCGTAGTGAAACAGCGGCAACAACCTGCGCTGCAACGCCGCGTCGAAATAGATCAGCAGGTTGCGGCAGGCAATCAAATCGAGCTTGGTGAAGGGAGGATCGAGCACCACGTCGTGTTGGGCAAAGAGTACCGTGTCGCGGATGCTCTGGTTGATCTGATAGTCGTTCTCCTGAGTGCGAAAAAACCGGGCGAGCCTGTCTGCCGATACCTCCGAACCAATCGAAGCGGGGTAGCGGCCGCGGCGTGCGGTGGCGATGGCGTCGGCGCTCAGGTCCGAAGCGAAGATCTGCAGCATGACGTCAAGCGGATGCGCCAACCGTTGCATCGCCTCGGTGAAAACGATCGCGAGCGAGTAGGCTTCCTCGCCAGTCGAACATCCGATCGACCAGACGCGCAGCTTCTTCTCCGCAGCCCTGCGCGCCAGCAGTTGCGGCAGCGCCGCCTCCGCCAGGTGTTCCCACACAGAGGGGTCGCGAAAGAAGCTCGTGACCCCGATCAGCAACTCCTTGAACAGCAGGTCGATCTCGTTAGGGTTGCGCTCCAGAAAATCGATGTAGAGGGGCAACGTCGCGATGCTGTGAATTGCCATGCGCCGCTCGATACGGCGATACAGAGTGCTGGGCTTGTACGATGAAAAGTCGTGGCGAGTTCGCTGCTGCAATAGTTCGAAAATACTGTGCAATGGAAGATTGCGTGCCACGTCGGGTTGCATGTCGTCCCGGGCGACGAGATCTGGCTTTGGCACCGCTGCGACGTAGGCAAGGATGCGGGCCGGCAACTCGGCAGGCGGCGCGACGATGTCACCACAACCTGCAGCGATCGCGCTCTTGGGCATCAAATCGAATTGCGCCGTATCCGGCTGCTGCACGACAGTTAGGCCGCCCACCGTCTTAACCGCCTGCAAGCCCAACGTACCGTCCGAACCCATGCCGGACAGAACCACGGCGATCGCGCGTTCACCGTAGGCGCTCGCCAGTGAAGAGAACAGAACGTTGACCGGTAACCGCAAACCGCGTGGTTCAGTGGGCGCCTCTACTTTGAGCACGCCGTTGACCACGCTGAGTTCTGCGTTCGGAGGGATCACGTAAACGCAGTCGGGCTCTACCCGCGTATCACTGCTCGCCTCGCGCACCGGCATGTCGGTGACTCGCTGCAGCAGTTCCGCTAACAGTGCCCTTTGTGTGGGATCCAGATGTTGGACCACAACGTAGGCTAAGCCGCTCTTCCAAGGGACGTGCCCGAGGAACTGCTCTAGCGCCTCCAGGCCGCCAGCCGAGGCACCGATGCCCACGATGCGCGTCTTGGACGACGGGGCTCTAGCGTGTGTGGAAGAGGCCATCACTCAGCATGCGCCAGGCCACGGTCGACTTGCACTATGCTCGCGGCCTATGTATGGACTTTGTGCGACCTGGAACTCAGCTGGGAGTAGTCTGCCCGTGAACGGTCGCATCGACCAACACCAACAGGAAGGAACCCCCGCCGGGAGCGACGCTGGCCACGACTTGTAGCGGGCGAGAGATGCTCCCTGAGCTGTATCGCACTTCACAAGTCTCCCGGGAAGCCCCGGCACGCAGCCGTTTCAGCAACCCGAGAATCACCAGCCGGCTTTCGGGCGCCAACAAGCTGGCTATGGGGCGTCCACACAATTCGACCCGCGCTACTGCGAACAGGGCGGCGCTGGCAACGTTGCCTTCGAGGATGTCGCCCTCGAGGCCCAGCTTCAGGTAGGCCACCGGCGCAGACTCGTAGAGCATCTGGTAGCCCGCCAGCTCTTCCGTCAGCTCACGCTGAGTCGTTTCCAGTTGCTCGTGCTGCAGATCCAATTCGACCTGGTGGACCTGCAACTCATGCAGCAGTTTGAGCGCGTCATGCGCACTTGCGGGATGGCTGGCCAGTTCGTGGAGCAGCGCGAGGGCGCTTACACCTGTCGGCCAGCCTTTGCTCGGCGGAGCAGAGCCTTCTTTGAGCCGCGCTTCTGCCGTGAGGCGCAACTTCGACTGCTTGGAAGGTTCAATGGTTCGAGTCGACATTCGGCCTCCAGTTAGCCTCGGCCTTGAACGACGCGAATCACGATCACGACGATTGCGATGACCAGGAGGATGTGAATGAGTCCGCCCATTGTGTACGAACTCACCAGACCCAGCGCCCAGAGAATGATCAAGACTACTGCTATCGTTTCGAGCATTTTCGTTCCTCTCCCTTTTTCCCGAATCGACAATACGCCTCGTTGATAGGTATCGGAAGACTCGGTCAACTCATTAGGCTACGTGCGACACCCGCGACGCCGACCGTTGGCCATTGGCGATCGCAGATGCTGAGCAGAAGGCTCGATCGTAGTGCGATCTAACGATCGCGTAACACTCACAGCATCTCGCTTCTAGACCAGGGCGATCGAGGACAGCAATGTGGCCGCGACGGCGACGGACGAGCCTCTCCTTTTCCAAACTCCCTACGGCGTCAGTGATGCTTTCGCGTCGGACGCCAAGCGTGTCGGCGATCAAACTCGCGTCGCGCTCTATCTGCTCTCAATAGGTAAGCCGAGGCGGGACTCAGCTCCTTTGACGGTACCCGGTCGAGAAACGACAAAATCCAGCGGAAAAGCTGCCGATCCACCGAGTGGTGCCGATTACACGCCGCGTTCTGTCCAATGTCCGTGATCGGTTGCTGCCGGCGAAGGAATACGAATGTCTCCGGCCCCTTTTAGAGCCTGTGCCCCTACCACTTGGCTGGATGAACCACGCGGGCGAACACAAAGGCAGCCTGCTCTTCTGACCTCGGGCGCCGTTGCGCTGCAGAGCAGACGGGTCTTGCTCAGGCGCTTGCTGTGAGGATGCAATACCCAGCGACGTGTCAAGTTAGCGCGTCTAGATCTGAAAACTAGCGGACCCAAAGGTGGGCGAGCCATCCGTACTTTCGCCTACCCATATTCGGTCAGACTCAAATCGAGTTAGCCAAGAGACCCACCGAATCTCAAAGGGCGAAGCGGATGGTTAGTTCTCCACTTCAAATGAATCCCGATCTCACTGGCTTTTTTTTGCGGGGGCCGACTGAGCTGGAGTGTTAGTCGCCGTGGGTGTCCTACCGCACGGAAGCTCACTCTTAGAAACCCCACTGTGCGATCCGAATCGAATCACATGAATTCGAATGGGAGGCTCGAATGAATGCGTTGAGAGTGGGTGAAGATCCGACTTCCGCCGCGCAAGATGCAACACTGCTAGACGAGATCGGCAGCATTTTCTGCACTGAGTTGGCCAACGGAAACGCAGTAGTCTCCATCACCGCTGGTGCGCATCGGCGGTTGCTCGAAAAGCGTTTAACGGTTCACGGTATCGATATCGTCGCGGCGCTTAGCAAGGGGCAGTATGTGCCGCTGAATGCTCTCGAAACCCTTTCGACAATCATCGTCGACGGCGTGCTTGATGTGATCCGTTTCGCCGAAGTGGTGGGAGCACCCATAGATCGCGCTGCTGCCAACCATCCCCGCGTCTTGATCTTCGGAGAGTTAGTGCCACTGATGCGCGCTGATGGAAAACACGCTGGCGCAGATGCTCTGGATAACCTGTGGCGTTCCTTTGTGGCATCGCGACCTACGTTCGTGCACTGCGCGTATCCCACCAACACGATGCACAACATGAGCTCGACTTTGTCTTCACCACGCGCTTCTCACACCAGCAACGAGACGGGGCGATTGCGATGCGCCAACGATCATCTCAAGGCGCATCGTGGTGGCGGTCGAGGCAACACCGAAGTGATAGAGGACTCTGGTGCTCGTGGTAGTTGTTTGATCGAACCCCGGGCGCTAGGAGCACGAGTTCCAGGTTGACGACCGCGAGTGCGCCAATACGAACGTTGAAAGCGAGGTTGACATGAAAGGTTTTGTGCAGGACATCGAGAAGCTCACCGTGGCAAATTCGGAATTTCGACAAGTGCTGTATACGGCAAAGCACTGCCAGCTCGTCCTGATGGCGCTAAAGCCTAAGGAAGAGATCGGCGCGGAGATCCACAAGCTGGACCAGTTTTTTCGCGTAGAAGAGGGCTCCGGCGTCGCGGTTATTGACGGCGTGCGGACAGAGATACGTGCGGGCTTCGCAGTAGTCGTTCCGGCGGGAGCAAAACACAACATCGTCAATACCGGTAACAAGTCGATGAAGCTGTACACGCTTTATGCACCGCCCAATCATCGGGACGGCCTGATCCACCACACTCGCGCTGACGCGGATGACGACAGCGAGCATTTCGACGGCGAGACGACAGAGTAGCGCCCGGCGGGCAGTCCGTCGTCAGCTCCACGCTACCAATCCAGCGGCGGCAGTTCGTGAAAGAGCTTGCGCGTGCCGGCGATCCATCGTTGCTTGAGCTGTTCGAAGTAGGTGTCACCGCTGTCGAAGCGCCGCTGCATCGTTACCCGCAAGCTGTCGCGGGCGTAACACAGCAGATCGATCGGCATGCCCACGGAGAGATTGCTGAGCATTGTCGAATCGAATGAGACCAGCACGCACTTCGTGGCGTCTTCGAGCGTGGCAGTGGAACTCACGCCGAGGTCGAGAATGGGCTTGCCATACTTGGCTTCGCCAGTCTGCAGAAAGCTGGTGTCGGTGCTGGCTTCGATGAAGTTTCCCTCCGCGTAGAGACGGAACAGTCGCATTTCTTCGCCCGCAATCTGGCCGCCCAGGATGAAGCTGGCGTTGAATTTCAGTCCACCGCTTTCTAGAAACGGTCCGTCCCGACGCTCGATGTCACGCATTGCGTCGGCCACCAACGTGGCCACGTCGAACATCGAACCTGCGCTCCAGATGTGCGGCGCCGCGGCAGCCGCGCGCTGGCGCAATACGCTGATCAC
The DNA here is from genome assembly GCA_041739525.1 of Pseudomonadales bacterium. Taxonomy (GTDB): domain Bacteria; phylum Pseudomonadota; class Gammaproteobacteria; order Pseudomonadales; family Azotimanducaceae; genus DATJGR01. The sequence continues at coordinate 81,701 of JBGSNQ010000022.1, forward strand.
CGCCTGCGTGCCCGCCAGGCCGCCAGAACTCAGCAGCACCAGCACGCGGTCACCGCTGCGCTCGAACACCGTCATCTTGCAGAACTTGGCGTAGTTGTCGACGCCGGCATGGGTGCGCGAGTCGCTGGCGAAGATGAGGCCCTCTTCGAGCTTGACGCCGACGCAATAAGTCATGGCAAGACCCGGTTCCAGGTGATCGTAGCGTCAACCAGCGGTGCGGCCCGCATTCAGGCTTCGACCACGTCGCACCATACCTTGAAGCTGTCGAGCGTGTTCGGTCCGAATGTGCTGGCCAGAGCTACGTCACAGGCGTCGCGGCCGCGCGCCATCAGCACGCGTCCGATGCGCGGCGTGTTGTTGCGTGCGTCGAAGGTATACCAGCGGTCACCCAGAAATGCCTCGAACCAGCCTGCAAAGTCCATCGTGCCGTACGGCGGTGTGGTGCCCACGTCTCCGAGATAGCCGGTGCAGTAGCGCGCCGGGATGTTCATGCAGCGGCACAGCGTGATGGCCAGGTGCGCGTAGTCGCGGCACACACCGCGGCGTTCGTTGTAGGCCTCCCACGCGGTGCGGGTGCGGCGCGCGTGGTGATAGCCGAACTCGATGTGGCGATGCACGAAATCGCAGATCGCCTGCACGCGCGCCCAGCCGGTGGGTCCGGATCCGAAGCGCTGCCATGCGATGTCGGACAGCAGGTCGGTTTCGCAGTAGCGGCTGCCAAGTAGGTACACCAGCGTGGACTCGGGCAGGAATTCGACCGGCGTCTGCGTTGTCCCAGGAGCCACCACGTCGGGGACGCCATCGTCATTGACCACCGCGTCGGAGGAAACGATGAAGCGGCCCGGCGGCGCCACCACGCGGCTGCACCAGTTGCCGAACAGGTCGCGGTAGGCCGTGATTGGCACCGACGGGTTGGTTACGAGGTAAGCGGGCCTCACCAGGTCGGACGCCCGCGAGTAGTGGATGCTCAACGCCAGAATCATCGGCGTGGGCTGCGGGCATTCATACGCCATTTCGAAACCCACTCGGATCTTCATGCTCATTCCTGCTGGATCCCTTTGATACCGGGATTGTGGAGTCGAACTCTAGTCCTTCCATCGCATCGGGTCTGTTCGGGAGCGTACGGCTGAAGGCGTAGCTTGGTTGTTCCTGAGAGGTGCGGCGATGATTTGACTTCGCTAACAGAACAACCAGGGGGCGCCAAAAACGCCCACCTGGACAACGTTCCATCCGGGGCATGGGTCGGCTCCGTCAGAGCTTGCGCTGCGGTCGAGTCCGAAGACACTATCCGGGACGCTCACGCTGACCAACAACGGCAGACACTCGTTTGTCAAACAAGTCATCGAGAAACAGGCAAGCGCCGAACCGGAACGACCGGGTGCGGGAACTGTTGCCTTCGCGCCAGTAGAAATACGCGCGATAGACATGGCGGTCGAACGGATACTCTATGCCGTCGTGCTCGCCGATGAAGTAGCGCATTTCGGTAGTGTGCGTACCGGTGACGCGCGGCCGTCTGCTATCCGACGGCGACATCCCCGGCCCGATGACGCGATGCGGTGGCGGGTTGGGTGTCTTCGAGTTCGCTAAATGCCGACAGTGTGTCAGGCCGACGGCTCCATGAAGCCGGGCGGCGACCGCGCCTGTACGCTTCGAGCATCTGACGGAGCTCCGCTGCTGTGGCGGGGTGATGTGAACTGTCGTGGGCCCATGCTCGGTACCACATCGTAAGGTTGTCAGCAGGAGTGCGGGCGGTGTGTCTGGCGGAAGTCCGACGTGCAAGGGCGAATAGAGCCAACACCACGGCAGCGAGCCACTCCATACACATTTCCAAGGATGATTGAGTGAGTGAAATTTGGCGCACCACGTTGATCTCGTCTGTAAGGGCCGCGGCGCGCGCGCGTAGGAGAACTCCTGAAGAGCGATCGATTTGTGATGCGCGTCTCAATACGCCTAGGCGGTAGTACCGATGGGCAACTGAAGATGGGGCTCGTCACGCTGCGAGACGCCGCGACGATTCGGCTCGACGCGCTTCGAAAGCGACTTTCGAAGCGCACATTCCTCGCAGATCAGGGGGCCGATTTTCCCTAGACGAATTTCTGCCTAGGACTGCACCTACTTGTAATTTGGCCTTCACCGATTGCGCGGCTGAAATCCACGATGAAGGATGGTGCATGGCAAATTGCACCATCAACGATTCGTCTGCCATGGCGTGGATCGCGCGGGTCCTCGTGATTTTCTTTATTCCCGGATGCGTAGGAACCCCCGCTCTGCCGCCTTCGGCTAGCGTTGGACCGTCACCCGAACTGCCGAATCCACAGCACCGGCTCATTCCGACCATCAAGGTCGCTCGGGCCGTCGGTTGGCATGACAACGAAACGCCGACGCCAGCTCCGGGAATGACCGTCGCTGCATTCGCGACAGGTCTCGATCATCCGCGCTGGATGTATCGCTTGCCGAACGGCGACATCCTGGTTGCCGAGACGAACGCACCGAGTCGACCCGATGACGGACCGGGCATCAAAGGTGCGGTCATGAGGTATTTCATGAATCGCGCTGGCGCGGCCGTTCCTTCCGCCAACCGAATTTCGCTTTTGCGCGATGCGGACCACGACGGCGTCGCGGAGCTTCATACCGCGTTCCTGCAGGGGCTGAACTCGCCGTTCGGCATGGCGCTCGTCGGTGACACGCTCTACGTCGCGAATACCGACGCAGTCTGGGCGTTTCGATACACCCTGGGTACGACCTCCATCGCGGACGATGGCGTCAAAGTTGTCGATCTACCGGCAGGTTCGATCAACCACCACTGGACCAAGAATCTTCTCGCGAGCACTGACGGTTCGCGGCTCTATGTAACCGTCGGATCGAACAGCAATGTCGCCGAGAACGGCATCGACAAAGAGGAGCGCCGCGCCGCGATTCTCGAGATCGATCTCGCGACAACACGGTCGCGCGTCTTCGCTTCCGGCCTACGCAATCCCAACGGCCTTGCGTGGCAGCCGCGAACGGGCGCGCTATGGACGGTCGTGAACGAACGTGACGAGATCGGCAACGACCTCGTGCCGGATTACCTGACGTCGGTCGCCGATGGCGCATTCTACGGGTGGCCCTACAGCTTCTATGGGCAGCATGTGGATACGCGCGTGCAACCGCCGCGGCCCGACCTGGTTGCTATGGCGAAAGTACCGGACTACGCGGTAGGCGCCCACACCGCGTCTCTCGGCCTGCTGTTCTACACGGATGGGCTCTTCTCACCACACTACCTTGACGGCGCGTTCATCGGGCAACACGGCTCGTGGAACAGGGATCCCCCAAGCGGCTACCAAGTGATCTTCATAGCGTTCGCTAACGGCTTGCCGGTCGGGAAGCCCGAGACGATTCTCTCGGGCTTCGTCAGTGATGGCGGTGAGGCGCGCGGACGGCCCGTTGGAGTCGCAACCGATGTATCGGGTGCATTGCTGGTCGCCGACGATGTTGGTAACTGCGTGTGGCGCGTTGCCCCCGTGCCTGTTCGTTAGCTTGCTGCTGGTACACCCGCACCCGCGGTCATGCGTCTGCTCGATGCGCCTCAGATCAACCGCAGATTGGACGCTGTGTTCCTGTCCGAATTTCGAATAGCGGAATGTGGTATCAGGCGCAACGGTGTTTCGTTGCAGTGCTGGAAACCGCTGCGAAGGGTTCGCGGGCAACAGCAGGCGGTCGCGATGCACCACGCTCGACATCGTCAGCATCACGTCGCGCTCGGCGAGCGGTCGAGAGAACAGATATCCTTGCATCAGCATCGCTCCTTCTCGCGCCAGCAGAACTACCTGCTCCGGACGTTCGATGCCCTCGGCGGTGATTTCCAGATCCAGGTTGCGAGCGAGGCCAACGATACTTCGGGCAATAGCGAGCGCGCGCGCATTGGTGTCGATTTCGTTGATCAAGCTTCGATCGAGCTTGATGCGTGTCAGCGGGAGTTGCTGCAACGATGCAAGCGAAGAACAGCCGGTACCAAGGCAACCGCGAGAAAGGCGACCACGATGAACGCCACGCTCAATGTGGCGCCAATACCGATACGAAGGCGAGGTCGCGCGACCCGTAGCGTCCCTGGGGGGGCGTTTCAATTTGCAGTGACCGAGGCGGGTACGCCTGAAGTTGACGCCCACTCTGCGCGCCCCATGCGCGCTCGAATGTGAGCGAACGGTCGAGGAGTGACGCAGTTCGAATCGCGGTGAGTGGATTGAGAACTGCAGGCGGGTGTTCTGCACTTGCGCGCACTCTGAATCCCGGGTTCTACAACTTGAGTCAGAGTTGAGAACGCACCAACGAAGTTATGCGTTCCAGCAGTTTTTCGCGCAGCGGCCGCCGCTGCCACGCGTCGAGGGTGACGGGCTTCGATTTCTTCCAATCGGCACCGAATATCTCGATCTGTCGCAAAGCAAGTGCCGCATCGAACACGTTGAGGTTCGCCTCGTCGTTGATCCTGAACGAGCGGTTGTCGAAATTGGTAGACCCGACAGACACCACCAGTTCGTCGACCACCATTGATTTGACGTGGAACATGGTCGGCTGGTACTCGGCAATCTGCACGCCTGCTTCGAGCAGCTCGCCCCAACGAGCGCGCGATGCGACGCGCACGACTTCACTATCGATGGAAGGACCGGGGGTAATGATGCGAACGTTCACGCCGCGTCGGCTCGCTGCGACGAGCGCGTTGATCGCCAAGTCGTCCGGCACGAAATAGGTGTTGGCGAGGCAGATCGAACGCTGTGCGGCTGTAATGGTCATCAGGTACATCAGCAGCATGCTGTCGGTACCTCCCGTGGGGGAACTTGTGAACATCTGCGCCGGTTGCTCACCGCGCACCTGCAACTTCGGAAAGTAACGCTCGTCGTGGAGCACGTTGCCTGAAGACTTGATCCAGTTGTCCATGAAGGCGGCCTGGATCTGTGCGACCACTGGCCCTTCCACATGGAAGTGAGTATCGCGCCAGTGCTCCGGATCCTCTGCGTTGCCGCGCCACTGATCGGCGATGCCGACTCCGCCGGTGAAGCCGATAGCACCGTCAATGACCAGCAACTTGCGATGCGTGCGATTGTTTAGCCACGCCATCCGCCACCAGTGAGGTTTGTGATAACGCTCGACCTGCACCCCGGCGTCCGTCATGTCCTGCAGCAGGTGCTCTTCCATTTTCATGCTGCCGATCCAGTCGAGCAGTACGTGCACTGCGACGCCCGCGCGCGCCCGGTCTGCAAGTGCTCGAGCAAAATCCTGTCCGATCGAGCCCGACCAATAGATATAGGTCTCGAACGTGATGGTGCGTTGAGCTCCTCGAATGGCGCTCAGCATGGCAGGAAATATCTCCACCCCATTGACCAGAGTCTGTACCCGGTTGCCATCGAGAATCGCTGGGCCGAGCAACACGCTCATCGATCGCGAGAATTGCGGATCGTCGGCCGAATAGAGGCGTTCCAGTTTCCGGGTGATGTGCCGTTCGCCGACGCTCGCATTGCGCACGATGAATGCAACCATCACTGTCAGCACAACCGCTACCAAGGCTATCCACATGGTGAATCCCGTTGCGCACGCAGTGACCTGCGCGCATGACGCATTGGCGAATATGCGGAGAGGTGAGCCCTCGTGGACCTCTTAGCAGCGATTGTCTTGTCGATATCGTGCATCGCGACGATTTCGAGCTAGTGCGAGCCACCACTGAGAGCTCTGCGCCATCGCAGACCATCCGTAGTAATCTCGACGCGCTGTTTTCGGTCGAGTTCGACGCTGAAGCCGAACTCGTCGCTTTCCCCTTTGAAACGTCCGAACGTCACCTTGTCGTTCAGCTTCCATCCGTAGATCTTGCCGCCTTCCATGGTGATTCGTTGTACGCCGAGTGCGTACTCGCGGAGGAAGGGCGGATCGTTCACCGTTACGGATCGGTGCCGGGTGGGAACTTCCAGCGATTCCGGCGACTTTCCGAACGTTGCGGTCGTCAATAGCGAGCACACCAACGCGACGAGGAAAATCGTCGGTTTGAACGCTCCAGTCGATAACGGATTCGACGACATTTCAGCACCCGGTCGGACACTTCATTAATCCAGCAAACAAGGCTCCGTCGGAGTCGTCCGTTGAGTGCAATTCCTGTCAGACAGATGATGCTGCTTGTCCGAAGCGAATCCGTAGCGGTGTAGGGGAGGTCTTACGCCTGGTGGAGCATGCGCGATGACGTACAGACGGAATCGGACGAGTAACGCACAGTCGGTATGCATGTCCACCACGGATGGGGGCGAACGTGACCAAGCATCGAGAACAAGGAGCTTGCTATGAACAAGGATCAACTAAAGGGTCGAGCGAAACAGGCCAAGGGCAAAGCGAAGGAAGTTGCTGGCAAGGTCTTAGGCAACAAGACCCAGGAGACGAAGGGAAAAGTCGAAAAGACTGTCGGTAAGGTTCAAAAGGATCTCGGCGACCTCGCAAGTGACGTCGAAAAGAACACTCGGCCTCGTTGATTCCAGAAATAGGACGCGGCGTCAGAATGAGTGGCGCGATGCTGCTCGCCCGTACCAGCAGAGAAACGCTGGCGCGGGCTATGGAAACCGTTGGGACTAGCCGCGCCGAGGCGAGCGACCACTCGACCTCAAATTCGTCCCATCAGCAGCAGCACCAGCACGATAATCAATACCAATCCTAACCCGCCGCTTGGTGCATATCCCCAGCCTCTGCTATGGGGCCAAGCAGGAATGACACCGATCAGCAGTAACACCAGAACAATTAACAAGATGGTCCCTAAAGTCATGGTCCGTTCTCCGTTGGCATCCAATGGCTGAGGTCGCATTCTCCTCGGTCGTTGCGTCGACTTCGGTGCGCTTGCGAACAAACGACTTCATGAGGTCGCATTAAGTGAGGACGGCCTGACGGAGGTGAATGTTCCAGTTTGGTACCGGCCCTTTCCGGTCGTAATTGGCCAGCGCAGCGCCGTAGTCGAGCGTTTCGTGGCCGAAGAGCTCGGGGAACTCTGAGCCCCCATAGCGCTCGTCAGCCGGGAAGAATAGTAGTTTCGGATTTCACCAGACGTACGCCGACATCGGGTGCGTCAATTCGTCGTGGGCAGCTGCAGAAGCGACATCGAACCGATGCGACGTGGCTGTTCTTTAGGCGACAGCCACACACCGCAAGCACTGCAGACTCAGCCTTGCTTCTTGACCTCGATATAGCTGTGTACCGCTTTGACGCCTTGAATCGACTTAGCGGCATCGACGGCATTGTCCGCCAGGGACTGGGAATCGACCGTGCCACTCAGCCACACCTCGCCTTTCTTGTCGGTCGCCACCTCGACGTTGTTCATCTTGTCCGCCGTAAGCTTTTCCTTCACTTTGGCGGTGATCGGGGAATCGTTGACGAGTGGCGCCGCCGAATCCGTCGCAGCAATTGCGAGTGGTACGAGCGATGCGCCGAGGATGAGCAAACCCGCAATGCGAAGTTTCATGACATGTGTCCGTTCGTTTTGAGTCGTACCATTCTTTGTCGCAATCGTGTCGCGAAGAAGTCGCATTGCGCCGCGGCGTGGCGTGGGAATCGTCCTAGGGGGCGCGTAGCGGTTCACATCGTGAAGTTGCGCCGCAAGAAAGCGAGCGTCGCGGCACTCCAGGAATGTTGGGTGCCGCGACAGACAGAGGATCAGCGATAGATGTCTCGAGCCCGATTTTCCTTCCAGGCCTGTTCCACGTACGCAGCGTCTTCGTCGTTGCGGGGACGAACGCCCATCAGGATGCCACCGTTGCGCACGGCCTCGTCATACCGCTTCACGCGCTCTTCGGGCATGTTCCAGCCGACCAATGCACCGACAAGACCGCCCGTTGCCGCACCGGCGCCGGCGCCTGCGAGCGCGGCGGCCAGAGGACCCGCGATCACGAGACCCAGTCCGGGTATCACCAGGTTGCTGCCAACAGCCGCTACCGCGGCCGCAATTGCACCCACCGTGCCGCCGATTGCGCCGCCGACACCGGCACCTTCTGCTGCCTTGTTACCGAGTTCGGTCTCGGTGCGCTCGCCTGCAAAGTGGCGCTTCTTCGTGTCCTCAGACATGACGAGGTTGATGTCGTCTGTCGTATAGCCGCGGCTCGACAGTGTGCTGTAGCCTTTTTCCGCGCTTTCACGATCTGGAAATACTCCAGTGACCAAGGGTTGTTGCTTATCCATGTCGTCTCCGTTTATCAGTGATTAGTTCTGCAAGTAATTCAATCCGAGAGCGGACTCACGTCTGTATACATACAGATGAGCTAGCTTGAAGTGCAGCGCGGGCGCGCGTGTGGGACTCAGCCCCGGAACAATTCGACTGCGTCGCGCTACTGCGCGTGGGACCCTGCCTACGTCGACATTCGGAGAAATGGGGAATGTATGTTTTGCGGAACGGTGCGATAAAACTCTACGCGGTTGGAATGAGCAGTGTGTTCTTTGGAGCGTGGCTTGCAGACCTCACGGGCTCGATGGTTCCGCTCGCGTTGAGTGCTTCCGCATCTCTGATGTGTACGGTGCCTCTCGTCAAAGCGATATGGACGAGAACACTCTGAAGTTTCGCTAACCAGCCGGCGAAAAGCGATGCGCCGATAGCGAGCCTGATCGGCTCGAAGCGCGTCTGCTGCAGTTTTCCTTTTCGTCTGGGGTCTCGTGCGCGCGCGCAAATCTGGAGCCGGGGCGTGTTGATATTCGAAACCGTCCTTGCGCTGCTGCTCGGCGCAACGGTGTTGTCGGCCGTCGCAACCCGTGTGGGCGTTCCGTATCCCACGCTCCTTGCGTTGGGCGGAGTGGCAGTGGCCTTCATCCCCGGGGCGCCAAAGCTCGATCTGCCGCCGGACCTGATCCTCGCGCTGTTCGTGGCCCCAATCCTTCTCGATGCCGCACACAGAGCATCGTTACGCGATCTTCGCGACGCGTGGCGCCCGGTTGCATTCCTGGCGCTGGCGGCCGTTGCGTTGACGACCGCTGCAGTGGCGTTCGCTGCAAGACAGATTTTCCCCGACCTTCCCTGGGCCGCGGCGATCGCGCTTGGCGCTCTGCTGTCACCGCCCGATGCAGTCGCGGCTCTGGCAGTTCTGCGTCAGGTCAATCCACCGCATCGCATACGCAAGGTTCTGGAAGGAGAGAGTTTGCTGAACGATGCCAGCGCGCTGTTGATCTACAAGTTGGCCGTGGCGGCTGTTGCCATAGGCTCGTTCAGCACCTCGGGAGCGTTATCGGCATTCGTCCTGGTGTTCTTCGGCAGTGTTGCCGTGGGTTGGGTGTTGGCGTGGGTGCCGCTCTTGCAGACCCGCTTCGTTGAGGACGCCGCCACATCCGTGATCCTGCAATTCGTAATGACGTTCGGCGTATGGCTCCTTGCGGAGCGACTCGGACTGTCCGGCGTCGTCACCATCGTCGTATTCGGCTTGACGGTCGCGCGCCGCACATCGGGCTCGATGTCGCCTCGCGTTAGAGTGTCGTCGTTCGCTATCTGGGACGCGGCGACGGCGGTATTGAACACTCTCGCGTTCACTCTGATTGGCCTGCAGACGCGTCCCATCCTCGAAGCCCTGGAGGAGAGCGAGCGACTCCATAAGCTTGGTGCGGCTCTCACAATTCTCGCCATCGTCATCGGCGTGCGATTCGTGTGGGTGCTCGCCTACCACACCGTTGCACAGGCGAAAGGCAGCAGCGTGTTCCGCACAGACACCTCGTCGAAGTTGCCGCACTCGTTGAAAGGGGCGGTGGTGATCGGGTGGTCTGGCATGCGTGGCATCGTCACACTCGCAGCAGCGTTGGCGTTGCCGACGGCGTTTCCGTACCACGACTTCATTCTGCTCACGGCGTTTGTGGTGGTGCTGGGAACATTGGTTCTGCAGGGACTCACGCTGCAGCCGCTCCTCCGCTTTCTCCGTTTGCCTGCAGACACGGTGGTGGAGGATGAAATCGCTGTCGCAAGGAACGCGGCACTGAAGGCCGCCATCGTCGAGTTGGAGAAAGACAGTGCGTCCCCAGCCGCGCAGCGGCTCAAGAAGGAGTATGAAGCAGCGCTGGTGCACACCAGACGCGGTCAAGACCCGCACGACTCAGCGGACAATACGCTACGCCGCCAGGTGCTGAGGAAATCGCGGCAAGCACTCGATGAACTTCGCGGCAGTGGGGAGATAGGTGACGACGCTTATCGGCTCGTCGAGGAAGAACTCGATTGGCTCGATCTGAGCGCGCGGCCTTCGCCGCCAACCTGACCCCTTCGTGCGTTGATCTTTAACGCCAGAGGAGGATTGCGTCAGCCGAACTACTGCTGGCGGCCACGATAGATCGACTCGATAGGAGGAAGGCTTGTCGATGCCGACTGTTCGTCGGTCGATTTGATGGCGACCTCCCACACCTGTTCGTACTTGCGGTTCGTTGCCTCGGAAACCTGCTCCGATGTGCGCAGGACAGTTGGCCGTAGAAACACCAGCAAGCTCCGCTTGGTGCGTTGCTCTTCGACGTTCTGAAAGAGTTTTCCGAGAAATGGGATATCGCCGAGCAGGGGAACTTTCTTCTTTGCGTCCTGGACGTCGTCTTCGATCAGGCCCCCCAGCACGATCGTCTCTTTGTCTTCGGCGAGCACCGTCGTCTTGATCTGCCGTTTGTTCGTGACAACGTCTGAGACGCTACCCGAGGACACCTCCGCCAACGACGCCAGCACGATGCTGGAAACTTCCTGAGCGATCTCGAGCCGCACAGACGCGCCGTCGTGTACGTGTGGAGTCACAGTAAGTTCTACGCCGACGTCCTTGCGCTGGATTGTCGTGAACGGATTGTCGGATCCACTTGCACTCGTCGTGTACGTGCCCGTCTTGAACGGCACTTCCTGGCCGACGAGGATCTTCGCCTCCCGGTTGTCCATCGTCAGGATGCTTGGGGTCGACAGCAGGTTCGCTGCGCTGCTGGTGGCGATTGCTTGAAGCACCGCCGCGAATGAAAGTCCGTTCGAGTTGAGCTTCCCAACTGCGATGCCCGGGGAAGAAAGCGCGCTCACCGCGCTGACGGGGTTACCGTCGCTGTCAACACCCTGCAGGGCTTCGACGAGCGTGGAGATCGAAGAACTCAGTGCGGTACTCACGAGCGGCACCGAGTCGCCCCCGGTATCGACTGCCGCGAAGTCCACGCCGTAGTTCAGACTATTGTCCAACGAAATCTCGACGATCGCTGCTTCGATGAGTACTTGCGCACGCCGGGCATCGAGGCCGTGAACGATCTCCATGATCTCGCTCATCTCGGTCGGGTCAGCCCGAACGATCACGGCGTTCAACGTCTCGTCGGCCTGGATGTTCAGCTTGGTCGGGGATGCCGAACCGACGCTGACGCTCGTACCCGTGCCACTCACACTTCCACCCGCAGCCGCGCCGGTCAGCAAGGAGCGGAGAATCTCGGCGACGTTCTTCGCATCGGCGTGTGACAGTGGAATGACTTGGGTTGCCCCGGCCGCGCTGGCCGGCTGGTCGAGTTCGCTGATCAGCCTCTGGATTTCCGCGAGCGGCCGCGTCTTGCCACGCAGCACGAGGCTGTTGTTGCGTTCGTTCGCGATGATCTGAATGCTCTGAGGACCCTTCGCGGAAGAACCGAGTTGCTCGGGCGCGAGCTTCTGCAACAACTCGACGACGTTGCCGACCCACGCATCCTTCAATGGCACCACTACCACGCGCTCATCGCCTGGGACGTCGATCCGTTCGATCAGCTTCATCAGGCGCACCACGTTTTCGGCGTGGTCGCTGATGATGACGACGTTCGGGTTCGAGATCGCGGCGATGTTGCCGTATTGCGGGATCATGGGTCGCAGCGTTTTGACCAACTCGTTCGAGTCGACGTACTGCGCCGCGATTACGCGTGTGACGAGTTCTTCACCCGCGACCTCATTCGCATCGTCGAGCGGATTGCCGCTTTGCTTTGCGAGGGTCTGCTGCTGTATCCGAACGACGCCGGTGGTTTCGATCGCGGCGAATCCATGTACCCGCAAGACGGATAAAAACAGATCGTAAACATCGTGTTCGTTAAGACTCGTGTTGGAGAGCACCGTGACTTTACCCTTCACGCGCGGGTCGACGACGAAGGTTTTGCCGGTAATGGCAGCGATCTGCGAGACGAATTCGTTGATGTCGGCGTTCTTGAGATTGATCTTCCAGGTCTGTTCCTGTGCGAACGCACTGTTCGCAAGTACCAGCATTGCGAAGAGGCGCAGGATACGCAGCCGGCCACGTAGGTGAATCAACTCGATTGACTGCATCGTAGGTACTTCAACGAGGCGGTTGTGAAGGTGACGTGGCTGGGGCAGTTCAACACGAGGCCGCTCGCGCGTCTGTCAAGTTGCGAAAAGTTGTTTCAAGAATTGTCCGCCGGACGTGAGGTCGCGCTCTCGCGACTATCGCGTCGCACTGAACGACTCGAGCCCCAACTTCATACTTCTTCACATATTTCATGCGCTCGCGCGTCAACGCGAGACGGATTCCCGTCGTTCAATCGTAGAAGTGGAGGCTTGGATCGCAGGAAGAACGATGAAAGTGCTGATGGTGGACGACGATCGGACCCTGTGTGACCTCGTCAGCGCATATCTGCGCAACGTCGGAATCGACGTCGCCTGCGCGTATGACGGCCCGCAGGCACTTCGGATCCAGTCCGAGCAGCCGGTCGATATCGTTCTTCTCGACGTGATGCTGCCAAGGGTCGATGGCTTTGAGGTCTTGGCGCGCGTTCGTCGGATCTCGGACGTGCCCGTGATCATGCTGTCGGCAAAAGGCGAGGAAACAGATCGAGTTCGCGGGCTCGAATCAGGCGCCGACGACTATCTTCCCAAACCCTTCGGTTCCAAGGAGTTGCTGGCACGCATGCGTGCACTACTTCGGCGAGCGAAGATCGGCGTCGACTGTTCGAGCCTGGAGCTAGGCGATCTGCGGCTCGATGTATCTCGCAGCGAAGCTACCGTTGCGAAGGAAACGATCGCATTGACGAGCGTCGAATCCGCCGTACTGAAACTGCTCTGCGAGCGCGCCGGGCGACCTGTTACACGTGTGCACCTCTATCGCGTCGTGTTCAATCGGGATTGCCTGCCGTTCGATCGAAGTCTCGATACCCATGTCAGTAATCTCAGACGCAAGCTCGGTGTGAAACTGGACGGTGGCGCGCGCATTCAGGCCGTGCGTGGAATCGGCTATCAGTACATTCCGTGAAGAGTCGCCTGTTCTGGAAGATCTGGTTGTCTCTGTCGTTGGTGATCGTGTTGGTCTATGCAGTGACGTTCGTCATTGCCGATCAGCTTCGAAGGCTTCGCATGGTTGCCGATCCGATGGTGAACGCCGACCACCTGCTGCACGACGCGGAGACGGTAGCCGCAAGCGGCGGTGACCTGCGGGCGTGGTTGAGCAGCAACTCGAGGAACCGATTCGGAACGCTGTATCTGCTGGATGCGTTTGGTTCGGATCTCAACCATCGCGAACTTCCGGGACCTATCCGCGACTGGATCAACCGTGACGGCCAGCGACACGTAGCCGGGCCGATCATTGAAGGCGCAGCATCGCCTCGACTTGCTTTCGTGCGTACGCTGCAGGTACCCGGCAACGATCGGCCCTACACGTTCCTGTTGCTTCCCAGCGCGCCCGCCGGCCCCTTCCCGCCGTTCCTGCTGCCGTTGACCCAAGTGCTCATCGGCGTCGGAATCGTCATGAGCGGGTTGGTTGGGTGGGGACTCGCACGGCACGTGACGAACCCGATCCGCAAACTGCACCTGGCCAGCGAACGGATTGCGGAGGGTGATTTCTCCGGGAGGGTCGTTGACGCAATTGGTCGCCGCCGAGATGAAATCGGTGTTCTCGCGGAACGATTCGACCTCATGACCCAGCGCGTCCAAGGATTCCTCGAACGCGACCGCACACTCCTGCGCGACGTATCGCACGAGTTGCGCTCGCCGATGGCGCGAATTCAAGTTGCGTGCGACCTCATTCGCCAACGGCTCGAGAGCTCGGCGCCGGTCGAACTCGACCGTATCGAGAAAGAGCTTGGCGACCTCGATAGTCTGGTCGAGGAAGTGCTGTTGCTCTCTCGCGTGAGCACTGCAACCAACGTTTTTACTGTGTCGGTGGTCGACGTCGTCGAACTGCTCGAGCGAATCGTCAACGACGCCGATTTTGAAGCCACCCGCACGGACTGCTGTGTGCGCCTGTCAACCAATGTGCCGCAAGCACGTATTCGTATCGATCCGGTACTCGCGGCGCGCGCTCTCGAAAACGTGGTCAGGAACGCGCTTCGGTATACACGCAACGGCACAACGATCGATGTTGTCGTGACAGCGGATTCAGAGTCAGACCGTGTACGAATCAGCGTCCGGGACCAGGGTGACGGGGTACCCGACGCGGCCCTAGCGCTCATTTTTGAACCCTTCGTCCGCGTGGATAGTGCGCGCACACCCGCTACCGGCGGACACGGCATCGGGTTGGCACTGACGAAGCGCATCGTCACCTCCCATGGCGGCATCGTCACTGCACGGAATCACTCAACCAGAGGGCTGATCGTGGATATCGAGTGGCCATTGATTGAGATCGACTTCGTTGCACCGACGTCCAATGCACTACCTACGGAAGCGATGCGGCCTCACAATTCTTGACCGATGTTCAACTAACTTGACAGACAGCTAGCGCTCACAGGCATCCAATAGTTGCCGCGACTCAACAGACGGCTGTCAACGTGGATACCATTGGTCACAAGAAAAGCGGGGGCTCGGGCTCCGTATCGAGCACGACATAGTGCTTGTGCTCTCGGAATTTCGATTCGTCGTCCTCCTGCTCGGTCTCGCTACGTTTTCGGGGTCTGATGCCAGCAACGGCGACCGCAGCAATATCGCCTCGTTCCGCGTGGTCAATGTGATTCCAAATTCGCCGACCCTATCGACAACACTCGACTCGATTTCCATCGGCGACGTTTCGTACGGTCAAGCAACGGCGCTGAGAAACGTCGCGCCAGGCGACTATTCGTTGACAGTCAGCTACGTCAAACCGAGTGGCGCTATGGTCAAGACCGTAGACGCGGCTCCCATCACGATACGCGCCAATGAGGAAACGTCGGTCTTCCTAATGGGCCTAATCGGATCGACGATCCTCAAGGTCGTCACGAAGGTGGACCCCGAGATGACGGCGGCATCGACCACGACACTCTGACGACTGATCCGAGCGGGACCGCGCCTAAACCTGCCCGCGACAATCTGGGGTCGCTAGCACCGGTATGTGCGCGTTTTCGACTCCGACCGAACACGCGTCCTCTTCAGTTGGTCGCCTCGTGATCCAGTTGAATCCGAATCGGTGGACCGCCGCCGGGGCTTTCGATAATGGTTGCGGTATAGATACCGCCGAGTTGCAGATCGAGCCGTTCCGGTCCAAACACAGCCAGTTCGCCGTTGGAGTCGGTCACGGTTAGATCGTAAAGACCGGGATCGCGCGATGTGACGCTCGACCCAAGTAGCGCGGCATCGTCCAGTGCAGGACTTGCGTCGACGGTCGGCTGACCGGGTGGAAGTAAATAGGCGTCGACTGTGCCGGCGCTCGCGGCACCGTTGACGATGCGCAGCTGCACCTCGCTCGCGATCGATCGCAGCGTATCTGTGAGCAAATCCGACTTGACGTCGATATCTGCGTTGGAAGTGTCGCCGGCAACATACAGGGTGTTCGCCTGGCCGCTTTGCAAGGTGATCGGACCTTGAAACACGAAACGGTTTTGCACGCCCACAGGTGTCACGTTCAAGTTCGCCGAGTAAGGGAAATCGACTGTGTTCGAGTCGAGTTTCAAATACGAGGTGGTAACTCCGAATGGAATGTTGGCGAAGACTGGTGTTCCCGCCGTGTCGCCGAAGAACACGTCCACGGCGGCGACGTCCGACACCAGATTCGAAAAGCGTACTGAGGCGCCCAGATCTTGATCGGCGAACGCGCTCGATCCCGATGCACTTACCTGAACAACGCGCACCACCGTCGATTCCGGTTCGAATTGATCGATCAGCATCAACACGGTCCGCGTGATCCTCGCGAAGCTGATGTCACCCGAATCGAAAAGCACACTCTTTGATCCCTCGGGTGTGACGACCACCCGGTACGTGATCGACGGATCGATGCTGGCGAGCGGGGTGACTGCCGCAAAGTCGACCGTCGCAGTCGGCGCAGACGTTACCAGGGGAGCTTTGTTGGAAATCACATAAACGTCGACGCGGCCCGCCGTCTGCGACGCGTCCACAATCTGAATCTGCGGGTCTGGCCAGGTGGTCGAATCGGACGTATCGACGTCTTTGCTGATCGCAACGTTGTCGGTTCGCAGCAACTGGTAGTTGTTCAGATCGCCGACCAAGAACAGCGAGACCTCATCGTACTGTGTCAGATCGATGGTCTCGCCCGCGACGAGCGTGACCTTGTCATCGGACGGCGTGAGATACACGAGGTCCATCTCGTACTCTCCGACGTCGGTGCCCGTGAGGGCAGTCGCCTCGCCGTACGCGGAATCGCCAAACACGGCTTCCGCATCCGACTGCACGGATCGCAACACGGCTGAAATCGTTGGCGCATCATCAATGGCGTTGACGAAGCGTATGCTGCCTTGCCTGACG
Source organism: Pseudomonadales bacterium (assembly GCA_041739525.1). Taxonomy (GTDB): domain Bacteria; phylum Pseudomonadota; class Gammaproteobacteria; order Pseudomonadales; family Azotimanducaceae; genus DATJGR01. The sequence goes on from JBGSNQ010000022.1 coordinate 98,301, forward strand.
CCTGTTCCGGCCGATGTACTGCCGCCACCATCGGATTCCTTCACGCCACATCCGGCCAGGGTGACAAGGCATGCCATCAAAAGTGCAGCAGGCTGGCGGACGCAGTTCATCGTCATGCCGGCGCGTCAATTCGCAAGATTGTCGGTAAAGACAATCTGACTAGGCAAACCGCCCCCCGGGGCATCCGTCAGAATCACGGTGTAGCTGCCACCCCCTGCGAGGGTGATTCGCTCTGGTCCGCTGGACACAGTCTCCTGGTCTGTTGGAGTCACTTCGATGTCGTACATACCGGGCGTGAATCCGGTGGTACCGCTAACGAGAAAGCTGAGTCCGGAAAAGGCGGGTGGCAAATCGGTCAGTGGCTGGCCCGGAGCGAGAAAATACATGTCTACGTCAGCCGCAGCCGCAGATGCCTGGATGACGTCGAGCGAACTTACATCGGCAACGCTCCGCAACGATTCGACGATGTTCCTTGCGATCACGTTTCCGGAATCCGAACGCGCCACTGCCAGAGTGCGATAGTCGCCGGCGCTCAAGTTCAGTCTGCCGGCGTAGAGCACGGTTGCGGGGTCCGACGCAACGGTAATCGTTGCGTTGACGTTTTCTGTCGATACTTGAAGGAACTTGCTGACTGCGCCGTACTGTAGGTTCTCAATGCTCGGTGCGCTCGCACCATCGAGATACAGGTCGACCGCCGGTTCGTCGGCGATCATGTTCGCCAGCCGCAATCCACTTGGAAGTTCTGCGAGCGTAAACGCGGAGGCAGAGACAGTATCGACCTGCACGACGTAGGATCCGTTGCCCCCCGGCCCGAAGTAATCGCAAGCGACGAACAGCCGCCGCGTCAGGCCGCTGATCGGAAACACGCCTGAGTCGAAGATGAGGTTCTTGCTGTCCGCATCGGTCACCCTCAGACGGTAATTTGCGCCCGCATCGACTGTGGTGATATTGGAGTTGTTTCCGAAGTCGAGTGTCGCCTGAGGTGATACGTCATCGATCGCGGCATTCGCGTCACCCAGATAAAAGTCGAGCGACGCGGGTCCGGTAGCTGCGTTCATGATCCAGACCTCGGCCGATGCTGCCGAGATGTCAGGATCGGCCTGCGTGACCATCTTTAGGGTTGTCGATTCGAGCGGACCAACCAGAAATACAGTCGTTTGCTCATTGGCGCGTACGGTGAGCGTCTCGTCATCGACAAGATCGACTGAACTGCCGTCTGGCTGCTGGTAGCTGACCGTCAGCGAGTAGTCAGTGGGGTTCAATGAGATAAGCGCCGTCGACTGCGCGTAGGAAATTCTCGACGATGACGTGTCCGAACCTAGCGTCGCAGTCAGCGTCGGCGAGTCTGGTATCAAGTTGACGATGCGAATCGACCCGGTATCGCTGCTGCTACTGCCGCCTCCACCGCTGCCGCAACCGGTTGCGACGAAGAGGCAGAGAGGAACCAAGAGCAACCAGAAGCGTGTGCACATGTATGTTAGGTCCGAACAGACGGATTCTAGATACGATCGCTCGGGCGCGGCTGGCCGCCCAACGCAGTTGTTAGTCACGCGTGGCGGCGATCGTAGGTGCTCTTCCTTTGACGGTGTCTCGGTCGCGGGCTCATTGACCGACCGGGGATGGGCTCTACGGTTGAGTTTGCCAGGACTCGCGATCCGATCGACATTGAAGGCCCGTCCGCGCTGCTTGTCTGTCAAGTTAGGTGAACAAGAGTCAAGAATTGTGGAGCGCGCACGATTGAGGTCGTTGGCGGTGGCGCTGATGACGCGTCCGTCCGCCAGCTACGTGACTATGGACAGGAATTTCTGTCCAGCGGCATGGGTTCACGGAAGGCGACGAGCGTGTTGCCGGCCCGGTCAGAAGTAGTGGGCGAGACGCAGATCAACGAGTTCAGTGGTAGACGTTCCTCTCCAAGCCGGGCCGAGTCGTCCAAGCGAACGCTGTTCGGCGGATTTCGTGTACGACCAACTCGCCGATGGTCGACGCATTCGGATTCTCAATATCGTCGACAACTATTCACGGTCAGTACGAGCGATCCTCCGGTGGAGGAGGCGTGGTAACACCAATACCGGTGATCGCCGACAACTCTTCTGCGCCGCGTCGCACGTCGGCGCGCCACGCCTTGCCAACTCCCAGAGCTTCCAGTGTCTTCTGGTACCGCGGATCGCTAACGACGTTCGCTGCGAAATACGCTTCCTGAGCAGGGTTGAAGTGCCATCGTAGCCAGGCGTACTCAGGCTCGATAGCGAGCAACTCTTCCGTGCCGCAATCTACGTCCCCTAATATGAAGCAGACGTCGCTTTTGGTTGAGTGCGTGACTAACGGATCAGCTAAGGCGGCCTGGAGTTCGGGCGAGTGAGGACGAATATCGCCGCGATGAACACGAAGGTACACTCCTGCGTTGTAGCCCCACTTCTCGTCCGTCCGCTTCAATCGTTCCAGATACGCTTCGGCTTCAGTGAATCGCCCAAGCTTGGACAGACACTGAACCAGGCCGTACAGCGACAGCGTGAAATCCGGGTTCACTCGATCTACCAAATCCTTCACGAGCTCGACTTGTGTTTCGAAGTCGCGCCGAATCGTGTAGAGCGTCACGTATTCGCTTTGCAGTCCGGAGACGTCGTCCGAGCCGGCGCTTCGGGCTTCGGCAATCGCGCGATCGATATACGCTTCGCTCTCGTCTAGCAGTTTCGCGCCCATCAAAACGCGCGCGTACCAGCGCATCGCTCCAGAGTCGTGAGGGTTGTTGATGATCTCTTTGCGCCAGACCTGCTCTGCGTCGGAGGCCGATCCGATCGATACAAACTGCAGCGCCTGATCGATCGCATCCAGCGCGGCAGAATCGGTGATGGCGGTTCTCGCGTCGCGCCTCAATGCGAGCAGATCCTGCCGTGTCCCTTCGCGCTCGGCGAGATCGGCGGGGGTCTGGCCGATCGCCCAGTAAACCGCCGACAGTGAGCCGTACGCATAAGGAAATTTGGGGTCTACCTCGAGCGCCTTCCTGAACATCTGCTCGGCACGCCGATTCGAAGCCACGGTCTGAATGCGCTGAAACTCGTCGCCTTTGCGGGCGAGCAGGTATGCATCGGGGTTCTGCGTACCCCAGCTGCGCATTCGTTCCAAGTGAGCGTCGTCGAGCAACACCGTGAGGTCGTCGATCGCGTGCTCGACCATCTTCGTTCTGAAGCTCTTGCGATCGGCCTCCGGAAAGCTGAACGCTTCGCGATGCGATGGGAGACTTGCGAGCGCGGGGACAATCGCGAGCGTCGCCTCCAGCCGCTGGCCTTCGTCTCGCGCGTCGAACGTTACCGCATAGTCCACATCCCAGGCGTGCGCGACATTCGTGTCTCTTCGTACCTGCTTAACGTCATCGTGCACCGTGGCGCCCATCATTCTGAAATGTGCGACGACCTGATCCGGTAGATCCTCGAATCCCTGCCGAATCGCGCCCGGCAACGTGTCGGCGACAGGCAGCAGAACCGCGGAGTGATTTCCGAGAACGACCACGGTGGCTCTCTGGGTGGATAGAGTGCTGATCGACCATCCGATGACTACCAACGCCGCCGCGAGTGAGCTGAAGACCATTACCTTTCTGGAGCTCCACCGCTGGCGCGCTTTGCTTCCGTTCGCGAGACGAGTTTGGGAGAAATCCAGCGTTGGTGCGTGTGCGTCTCCGTTAGACGGTGCGTGTGTGTCGGTCCCGTTCGCCAGCTCCGAAGCGACGGCGACCAGTCGATAGCCGCGCTTGGACACCGTCTGGATGGATACGTCGCCGTGCGGCTCTTCGCCGAACGCATGCCGCAGTTCGGTGATGATCTTATGGACCGCGTTCGCCGACCGAACGCTTCGCGGCCAGTGTGCCTCCAGCAGTTCGGCGCTCGAGACAACGTCGTTCGAGCGGCGTGCAAGGTGCACCAGCACATCCATCGCACGCGGACTGAGGACCTTCGAAATATCCCCCCTGCCAATCCTTCGCTCGGACGGCGTGACGTCCCATCGCCCCAGCTTGAAGCGCGCCGACGACGACGGCAGCACGGCGTCCGTCACACCTGAAGCATCTCTCGTCACCACGCGCTTCCCGAAGTGGCCGAGCCGGAACTATATCGAGGATGGTTGCGATCATCGAACCGCGTTTGAGCGGTTCGTTTTGATCGATATCCGGTGAGAAGGGGTCGAGAAGGAAACGAGAAGGAATTCAGAAGACTTTGCAGCTTCCGTTGCTGGCACCTTCCACCTGCGGGGTTCGATTCCGCGCGCGGGAGAGGTCGATTGCAATCACGACAGGTTCGCGTCAATCGAAATGAAGGCTCGGCATCAAATCGTCGCGGGCTGCACCGTTCGGCGCACGTTGCGACGCGGGAGCACGTGGAGCCTCCGCCGGCGCGCCCAGCGAAGAGGCGCGTCGATATCGGTCGGGTATTCCTGTGGGTAGTTCTTTCGATTCTGTCTCTGGGAGCGGCGCCTGTGTTGGCAACCAGATTGAAGAACGAGGACAAAGCAGGCGCGAGTCATGTCTCAACCAATCGCACTTTGTTGACGCTTTGTCGTCTCGGCTCTCGACTTCGAAGTGCGTTGACAGGTGGTGCGCGACATAGTGAAGCCGTTGGGAGAGTTGAAGTTGAGGACCGTTAGTTGCCAGAAGAGGAGGGAGTGCTTTGCGTATGCGTCACGTCTGTTTGTTCGCGCCTTCTAGTGCCGATGCGGTCGTCTCTCGCAACAAGGCGAGGGGGTCTTTGGCTCTTGGCTGCGCACTGTTCATCTTCGGCATCGCCGCTGCGTCGGCTGCGCGAGCCGTTTGTCCGGACCAGCCGGAGGACTCAGCTCGGATTTGCGGAGAGCCGCAGGGGTTCGATCCGAACTGGGCAAACGTACTCAGCGGTCCTAACCGCTACCAAAGCGCGCCGGTCGACCACACCGAGTTGCGGTTGGGCGTTTTTCCTTCGCCCGATTCGGATCTCGCGACCTTTCCTCCCGGTTTTCCAACGCTCTCCGAGAACGGTCAGCAGACCACGGTGACGGCCACTCATCCCGCCATTGGCACGGTTGAGCTTCCCTTCACCGGGCTCGTGTCGGGCATTGGATATGGATGGGGCGGATATGCGCAGTCCTGGCTGAGGTCGCAACACGATCCGTCTACCGATGCATCGTTGGCCCAGCCGTGGGAGATCACTATTACCAACCCCGGCTCCGCGGGGGCAAATACCGTCGTCGTGTCGACTGCGTCGCTCGACCCCACGGCGCGTCCGAGTCTCGTTACCGATCTCACCCTGACCGGTTCGGGCACCACTCCGACGATTTCGTGGGCGGGTTCCCCGGGCTACGTAACAGTCCTTCTGTACTCGATTCTGCCGAATGGAGGCATCCGAATAGTCGACGTCGAATCTCTCGGGCTGGATGCAACCACGTGGCAAATTCCATCGACGTTCTCAGGCGTGCCGCACGTGTTTCCGGAGGATGCGTCACTTCAACTCAATCAACCGTACCTCGGGATGATCAACATCACATACAACGCTCGAGGACTGCAGGGTGAGGACGGCATCTCGCGGACGTGGTTCGAGTTCACGCCGGTTGAGGACAGTCAGGGTAATGCGGGCGTGAAGATTCCGACGGTCACGGTCGATGCAAGTGGCAACAAGGTCTTCAGCTTCGATTTCGCCGTGCAACAAGGAGTGACCTATCAGATAGATCCCCAGGTCGCGATTGGATACGACTACGAAGTCGGCGCAACCGATCCCGGATTCAGGGCCGTTACGCTCCCTGACATCGGCGACGGCGAATACGAGCTCGTCTTGTTCCATTCGAACACACCGTACCGTACGGGAGTAACGATTCACGCGAGTGACGAGTTCAATTTCGTCGATCGCCTGAAGTGGTTTGGTGTCGGCGCGCAGGGTGTGAGGAAGTTCCGCATCATCGGCATCGAAAGATCTGCGAACGTGGATGCGAACAGTGCGACCGCATTTGTCACTGGCGTGTCATTCGTTGCAGATGGCCGCTTCACCGGAACTCAAATACCGATCGCCGTCGACATCACGCAGGACTCTGACAAGGACGGTGTCGCCGATCCCCAGGACGTGTGCCCGCAGACGGCGGTTGATGTAGCGATCGACGCTCAAGGCTGTTCCAGCGCACAGCGGTTGGTGCGCGCTTGTCCCGCGTCTTCATTCAAGAATCGCTTGTCGTACGTTCGGTGTGTCACGACTGAGCTAGATCGGCAGCTCAAGGTGGGCCTCGTCACGTTGCGACACGCCGCGGCGATTCTGCTCGAGGCGCTTCGGACGCCAATCGCGAAGCGCTAGTTTCCTGCAGGGCCGCGCCCGCATCTTGCTCAGCGCGGCTGCTCGAGCGGAATGACGATCTCAGCGTCGGTACAGAAGAGCTGATATTCGATAGGCGCCTGCACGCCGTGTTCGATGTCGCTTCGGCCGGTCGCCGATGCAAACGCGGCGCGCAGATCTTCTTCCGTATCGAACCACAGAAAAGCCACACCATCGCTGCTGGGTGCGCCGTCGGGTTGGCCCTTCGCGGGATCGAAACCCTGAACGAGTGGATAAACCACGTATTGGCGCAGCTTCGGCAGCAAGCGGGCGCCCATGGCATGCTCTTCCAGCCACCACTTGCGGAATGTCGCGGTGTCCATGTCGGCGGGCTTCTTCAGGATGCCGATCAATGCGTACATAAATACGTCCTCGACCAAATTGTCATGTTGCGCTGCTCTTGCCGGTGACGTCGCGATCGAATTCGTGGGTGCAGCAAGATCAGCTGATCGAGTAGCGCTCTTCTACGGCGCGACCTCGAGTTTGCGTCCTTCCACGCCGAGATCACGCCACGGCTCGAAGTTCGGATCGGTGCTGAGCACGTAGCTTCCGTCGTTCATTCGCCACGCGTTGTCGTAGGAATGCGACAGCTCGACCGTTCCGCCAGGTGCGTCCTGATCCTTGTACGTCTCGACACCGCGGATGAGTTCGCCGAATTCGCGTGCGCGACGATCCGAACTTTCCTGCGCGGCAGCCCAGGCCTCGTTGCGAATCTGTGCGATTTCCTCGTTCGATCGCGTGATCATCGCCGACCGTTTGCGGCTCTCTTCCAAGGCCACGCGGCCGATCGCGAGATTGTGCCCGGCGATGCGCTTCTCCCACTCGGGATTGGTCTTGATCGTTTGACGCAGCGCTTCGAAGAAGGCGAGATCGAAGTCGTTGGTGGGTGCGGTTACCGCGTAGCCCGGATACGCCATCGCCGTCAACGCGTCCATGACGCCGACGCCTGCGCCGGCATTTGTACGCATCAGTGAAAACACTACGGATGCGGCGGCAGAGCCGCGCATTTCACGACCGCGATCCGTGTAGACAAACAGTACTTCTCCGGACTCGACCCACGTGCGCATCTCGCCCATGGCGGTAGGCGTAACCGAGTTCACGTTCGCGAACTGCTTTTCGAGATCGGCACGCCGGCGGAAGTCGATGATGTGTGCGTCGGGGCGCCCCTGCTGTACCACGGCTTGCAGATACGCTTGCACATTCGTGTATGGCGCGCTGGTACAACCTGGCGTCGAGGCGCCACCGCCATAGTTGTTCAGTTCCCACTTCTGCTGCGGAAAGATGGCGATGCTGCTCGAGCCGTCGGGCGAAGTTGCAGACCAGCTGAAGTTGTAGCCGTTCGTGCACATGTACTCGTTGCCCCAAAGCACACCGCCTTGTGTCTTCCAGCCGAAAGGGATGAACAGAGTCAAAGCGGCGAGGGGTTGTTCGAAGCCGCTTGCGTCTACGACCACCGCGCGTTCAAAACGCAGCGTCTTGGGGGGTGGGCTCGATGGGGTCGCAGCGAAAGCCGGCGCGGTGCAGGCAGCCAGCAGAACCATCGCCATGTTCGCGATACGCAACATTCTCATCGAATCTCTCCCACAACGAACCGGGATCTCGGCGTCCAATGCCGACATCTTTTCAGGTTCGACGGTCGGAATCGATGGCGTTGCGGGCGTTCAAAGCAAAACGCACCGCAGTCTGAACTGCGGCGCGTCGTGCCAGCTAAGGCCCTTGTTACTACGGTGCCGGCTTGGTCTCGAGTTCGTTCTTGATCGACTGCACACCTGCAACCGAGCGAACGACTTCCGTTGCGGTGCTCTTTTCGTTCGCGGAGTCCACGAAACCGGACAGCTGCACGATGCCGTTGACGGTGGTGACGTTGATCTGACGCGCCTTCGTAACCGGGTTGGCAACGAGCGCGGCCTTCACCTTCGTCGTGAGCATTGTGTCGTCTACGGCGACGCCCGCGGTTCGATCCGAGCTGCGAACCTGCAAGTTGTCGCGCACGGACTTCACGCCGGTGACTTTCTTGGCATCCGCCACTGCCGCCGAGCGCTCCGCGTTCGATTCGACGAAACCGGAAAGTTGTACGACACCGCGGAAGGTCTCTACCTCGATGTGGCGCGCCTTAGTCGTCGAGTCGGCGACCAACGCGGCCTTTACCATCGTCGTTAGGGCTGCATCGTCGACGTATTCGCCAGGCGCCTGCTGAGTTTTGGTGGAAGCACATCCCGCCGCTAGCAGAATCGCTGCGAAGCCGATGCTCTTGATGTTTAGATTGCGCACGTGTGGTTCCCTCTAAAAAATGCGTAAGCACAGCGTAGGTGTCCTGCACGATTGCCGTCAGGTCCGCTTCGCTGGTTGCACTATCGGAGTCGTCCTACAGCGTGCTGCGCAGCCGGGCGAAGGTGTTGGCCATCGCGCAGCTTTGCGCGATCGCTCACAAGTCACGCCGCAACCGCACCCATGCGAGCGCCAGTCCGGCAAAACTCACGCCCATCACGCCAATGGCAGTTGAGATGAGCGGACCCATCTCGGAAGGTAGTCCGTGAGTGATCCACTCCCACAGGTGAAACAGCGCGTGCAATGTCGGCCACGTTGCACCGGCAAACGCGAACGCGCCCGCCACTCGTCCCGGCCGAAATCCCGCGATCATGCCGACGCCGCTTGCGGCGAATGCGAAGCCGATGTCGGTGATGAAGTGATGATTGAACGGGCCTGTGGCGGTTACGCCGGGCACGCTCGTGTACCACGCGGCGGGAGCTACGAGCATGTAGATGCCGTTGAGCAGGTGGACCAGCCCGAGAACCGCGAGTGACACGCGAACGAACATCATGATCTCCAGATGAAGAACCCTCGTTGGCAATATGACGTATCGACGCCGCGGTTTGTGACTGATCGTATGCCCTGATAAGGTCCGGCGCGGTAATTTGAGGAGAGAGCGGAATGACGCCATATCGTCGGGAATCGATCGGTGCCTGGTTGTCGGTGGTCGTTTGCATAGTCGGTGTCTCGGGGTGTGCTGCGCGCAATGACACGCTCGTCGGGGTGCCGGAGATCGGACCCGGATACCTCGCCGGCTATCTGAAGCCGGAGGCGCTTCCCAACAGTCTTGCGTTGGTGCCCGCGGCGCCTGGGGCGGGATCGCTGGAAATGAGCGTCGACGAGGCATATGCCCGAAACGCGCTCGAGCTGCGTGATTCGCCGGCGTGGACGCTCGCGATATCCGACGCGGATCTGACCTTCCCGCACGCCGCGAATACGTTCGCGTGTGCGCTCGGGGCGGCGGTAACCGAAGCGGAAACGCCGCACCTATACACGTTGTTGCGGCGGACCTTGGCCGACGCGGGTGGTTCCACCCGCAACGCCAAGCGCCAATACAAACGGGCGCGGCCGTTCATGCTAAACAACGCGCCGTTGTGCCGCCCTGGCGACAGGGACTATCTGCAGAACGATGGGTCGTATCCCTCCGGGCACGCTGCCATCGGGGCAGCGTGGTCGTTGATTCTTGCGCAACTTGCGCCCGCGCAAGGCGACGCGATCGTGGCGCGCGGCCAGACGTTTGCCGCGAGTCGGGTGATCTGCAACGTGCATTGGCGAAGCGACACGATGCAGGGGCGCTACATGGGCGCCTACACGGTCTCACGGCTGCAAGCCGATCCGACGTTCCGAATCGACCTCGATGCCGCGCGCAAGGAACTCGACGCGGCGCGGACCAAGGGAGGTGCCAGCGTCCGCGACTGTGACGCCGAGGCAGCGGCGATCGCTTTGCAGAAGAACCTGATTCCGTAGCGGCCTGACGAGATCGTCAGTTGATTGTGCAATTGGCCGGGCTGTCGGGAGCCACCGCTTTTGCGGCAAGCGCCGCAAAAGGAAAGCATGAAGAGAGAAGGGGAGTTTCCGAATGAAAGCCATCGAGCGAGAACTGCAGGCGGTGGTCGATCTCGCAATTGGAGACGTAGGTCCTGGAGCGATCCTCGGCGTGACGGCGCCGCACCTCGGCCTCGAATGGAAAGGCGCATCGGGTGTGTTCAAGCGCGACGGTCGCAAGCGCCTGAAAGCAACCGATGGCTTTCGCATCGCCAGCATGTCGAAAACGTTCACTGCCACGCTCTTAATGCAATTGGTCGAGCAGGGAAAACTGAGTCTCGACGCGCGACTGGGTGACTTCTTTCCGAGGGAGTTCGTGCGAAGGGTGCATCCGCGCGCCTCGGCCATCACGTTGGCGCACCTGCTCAATCACACCGCCGGGCTTTGGGACTTCGCCATGAGCGACGCGTGGGGTGCCGAGTTGCGCGGCGACCCGGGTAAGTTCCGTCATCCCGACGCAATCCTCGAATGGGCAGTGGCGCACGGCCAACCGGCCGGCGATGTGGGTGCCGGACACATTTATTCCGACACCGGCTATGTGATTCTCGGTCACGTTCTGCAGCGGGTTACCGGTGTTGCGTACAAGACGCTGTGCCGCCGCCGCATATTCAAACCGTTGGGAATGGAGCAGACGTGGCTGGAGGGTCATGAAGAACCGCGGACGACGTTGTCGCACTCCTACTCCGGCCGGTGGGACGGATTGCAATTGAACGGCAGCGCGGACTGGGCGGCGGGTGGGCACGTGTCGACGGTGGACGATCTCGCGCGGTTCGTTCGCGGGCTCTTTCGCGACGCGGCGCTCGTTTCGCAAGCGAGCCTCGACCGCATGCTGGTAACCGTGCCGACGCAGAGTCACCGTTATGGATTCGGTGTGGGCATCCGACGCGAGGCCGCGGAAGGTCGGCCGGAGACGGCGCAGACGTTCTGGGGACACTCGGGGCATTGGGGATCGTTCATGTTCTTCGTGCCGGCGTTGCGCGGGACCGTCACCGGCACGGTGAATCGCGCAGGGCAGGACAATCGCTGGCTGTTCTCGAAGATCGTCGGCTGTCTCGATCCGAACCGTTGACCCTGGCGCCGCCGCGCGGCATCCGCACGTACGTCAGGTGAGTTGCGTCGGCGCGAGCGTGATACCGGTGGCGAGGTGCGCAGCTTCGTTGAAGCGTCGAACCACGATCTGATTGCCAACGAGCACGATGTGGCTGATCGAGCCGTTGTCGGCACCGGTGAAGGCGAATGGCCTGGCGCCGGTTGCGTGTGCGAGCACGTGCGCAATGACGCCGCCGTGCACCACTGCCACAACCAGTTGGTCGGAGTGTTTCGCGGCGATGCGGTGCAGCGCCGGCATGATCCGATCGTGCAGTTGTTGCCATGACTCCGCGCCGGGAATCACGTCCCATCGTTGCTCGGCGTGCACCCGCTGATAGATCGGGTCGTTCTGGTGCGCGCGAATTCGCAGCAGGCCGCCTTCCCATTCGCCGAGGTGAACTTCGCGCAGGTCGCGTTCGACGATCGGCGTTAGCCCCAGTTCGCCGCACAAGGGCTCGGCCGTTTCGGTGGTACGGCGCAGGTTCGTGACGTATACAGCCGCGATCTTTTCGTGACGTAAACGCTGTGTAACGCGGCGCGCCTGCTCGCGACCGTTGGGGTGCAGCTCGGGGTCGCCTTGTCCGTCGACCAGCGGGAACGGTGCTTCCGTAGTTGCGGCGCGCGACTCACCGTGTCGCACCAGCAGAATCTCGGTAGCCCCGGGCGGCCGCGCGAACGTCTGCTGACGGTACTCCTGCTTCGCCTTACTCATTGGTGGTCTTGCGCATCACCGTGGTTGCTGTCGAGATCATCGACGCCAGGTCGGTGAGATCGGCAGGTACCACCAACGTGGTGCTCTCCTTCGCGAGTTTGCCGAATTCGCCGAGGTAGGTCTCCGCAACGCGCAGCTGCATCGCTTCGTGTCCGCCCGCCGTCTGCAGGGCAGCGGCAACCTGGCGCAACCCTTCGGCGGTTGCGGTGGCGACCGCGAGAATCGCTTCGGCCTGGCCTTGGGCTTCGTTGATCTGTTGTTGCTTCGACGCCTCGGATGCCTTGATGACGCGCTGTTTGTCGCCTTCCGCTTCGTTGATCTTCGCGTCGCGTTCGCCTTCCGACGTGAGCACTACGGCGCGCTTCTCCCGCTCCGCGCGCATCTGCTTTTCCATCGCACTCAGAACATCGTGCGGAGGATTGATGTTCTTGATCTCGTAGCGCAGCACCTTCACCCCCCACGGCTCGGTGGCCTTGTCGAGTTCGAGCACGATGTTGGCGTTGATCGCGCCGCGCTCTTCGAAGGTGCGGTCGAGATCGATCTTGCCGATCTCGCTGCGCAGCGTGGTTTGTGCGAGCTGTGTGATCGCGAACACGTGATCGGCGATGCCGTACGACGTGCGTTGCGCGTCGAGCACGCGCAGATACAGCACCCCGTCTACGCCCACCTGGACGTTGTCGCGCGTGATACACGTTTGTTCGGGGATGTCGATTGCGTCTTCTTTGAGGCTGTGGCGGTACGCGATGGTTTCGATGAACGGAATCAGGATGTGGAAGCCGGCCTGCAGCGTGCGGCTGTACTTGCCGAGATTTTCCACGACATACGCACTTTGTTGCGGAACTACCGTTGCGGTCTTGGCGATCAGAATCACCGCAACCACTGCAACGATCAACGCGACGAAACCCACAGAATCCATTTTGTTCTCCTACTCGGCTTGTATGCGCAGCGTGATTCCGTCGATGCCGACGACGCGCGCGGTCGCGCCCGCCGCTATCGGAGTGGCGCCGACGTTGCGTGCAGTCCAGGTGCTGCCGCGATGAGCGATACGACACTCGGCATCGGGTGCGAGCGCATCTGCGATGCGTATGCGCTCATCGATGAGGTCGTCCTTTCGGTCAGGTATTTTCGGCCGCAGCGCGGCGTAAACGCGACGGCGAAACAACACCATCGAGCCGATCGACAGGACGGCGAACAGTGACCACTCCGCCCACTGCGGCAGTTCCGCCGCGTTGACAGCGACGATGCCAGTGATGACTGCCGCGACACCGATGAAGACGAGATAGAACTCCGCTTCGATGAAAAACAGCTCGGCACCGAGCAACAGCGCGCCGATGACGATCCAGGTCCACCACGCCATATCGTGTATTCCGTAGGCCAGCAGGCAGGGCGGTGTTATAGCGCATGTGTCACGTGCCGACCAGCGTGCGCACCCGAGTTCGACAGTTGGTCACGTTCGTGCGACCGCTTGCACCCTCACTTACTACCCGCGTGACACACGTCTAGCCGGCGCGCGCAGCGGCTTCGCGAGCCGCACGAACCTTCTCGTTCGTCTGGTTGAACAGCAACTCGCGGCGCGTTTTTTCCTCGGCCTCGGTGAGTTTCTTCTGGCCCCATTCGCGATTGACAGCGAAACCCTTCTGAACCGCCGGTCGCGCGCCCACTTCGTCGACCCAGCGCTTCACGTTCGGGTACTTCTCCCAGACCTGCTCGTCGATCAATCGGTTGAGCAACATCGCCCACGGCCACGTGATCATGTCGGCGATGCTGTAGTCCTCGCCCGCGAGGAACCTGTTCGCGCCGAGTTGCGCGTCCATTACGCCGCACAGCCGATCCACTTCGCCGACGAACCGTTTGGTGCCGTATTCGAGTTGCTTCGGATCGTCGGCGATGTTCTTCGCGTAGTTCTTGAAGTGATTCGCGTTGCCCATCATCGGGCCCAGGTTCGCCATCTGCCAATGTACCCACTGCAGCACCTTGTAGCGTTCGGCAGGCGCCTTTGGCAGGAATCTGCCGCTCTTGTCGGCGAGGTATTCGAGGATCGCACCCGATTCGAAAATCGAGATCGGCTTGCCGCCGCCGAGTGGTGCGTGATCGGTGATTGCAGGCATACGATTGTTCGGACTGATACGCAGGAACTCGGCTTTGAACTGATCGCCGCCGCCGATGTCGACCGGGAGCGTGCGGTATTCGAGCCCACATTCCTCGAGCATGATGGTGACCTTCCAGCCGTTCGGCGTGGGCCAGTAGTGAACGTCGATCATGGAAACTCCTTCGAATGGGAAGAGCGTTGTTCCGGATGATATCGATTCAGCGCGGTGAGTGAATGCGCGCGGGTGTACTCTCGCTTGGGCGATGCAGAAGGCGGAGACGATGATTACGAAGACGTGTGGGTTGGCGCTGGCGCTCGCACTCGCTGCATGGCAGCCGATCATGGCGGCGGAAGCGGGGGATCTGTGGCAAGTGACCTCGGCGATGTCGATGCCGGGCATGCCCGCGATGCCGGCGCGTGCGTCGAGCACGTGTATGGCTACGACCTGGTCGCAGCCGCCCGGCGGCGCGAACAACTCGTGCACGCGCACGGACTTCCACGTCGACGGTGCGAAGGCGACGTGGACGGAGACGTGTACGAATCCACCGATGACCGGCCACGGCGAGGTCACCCGTCAGGGCAGCGACAAATTCAGCGGCGCGATCACGTTCGCGGCGCCGCAGGGTATGCCGGCCGGCAACATGACCATCAAGCTCGACGGCAACCGCGTCGGCGCGTGCGACGCGACGCAGTAAAGGCGCGCGTGACCGATCTGCCCATCATCGATGTTGCGCCGCTGGTCCATGGATCCTCTGACGGCGCACGTGTGGCGCAGCAGATCGGTGCGGCGTGTCGCGACACGGGTTTCTTCTACGTGGTCGGGCATGGTGTCGATCGTGCGCTCGCCTCACGGCTCGAATCGGCGAGCAGAGCGTTTTTCGCACTCGACATCTCGGAGAAGCTGCGTGTTCGGATGGATCTCGGTGGACGCGCATGGCGCGGATACTTCCCGGTCGGCGGTGAATTGACGTCCGGCATCCCCGACGACAAGGAAGGCCTCTACTTCGGCGCGGAGCTCGACGAACGCGATCCGCGTGTGATGGCCGCGACGCCCCTGCACGGTCGCAATCTATTCCCGCAACGGCCGGACCTGCGCCCCATCGTGCTCGCGTGGCTCGACGAGATGACTCGCCTCGCGCACGCGTTGATGCGCGGTATCGCACTCAGCCTTGGACTGGATGCAGACTACTTCTTCGATCGCTACACGCGCGATCCGCTCGTGCTGTTCCGAATCTTCAACTATCCGGGAATTTCCGCGCGCACCCCATCATCAGATCGTTGGGGTGTGGGCGAACACACCGACTACGGCGTATTGACGATTCTGAAGCAGGACGACGTGGGAGGATTGCAGGTGAAGAGCCGCGGCGGATGGGTCTCGGCACCGCCCGTTACCGACTCGTTCGTGTGTAATATCGGTGACATGCTCGATCGGATGACGCGCGGCTTGTATCGATCAACTGCGCATCGCGTCATGAACGGGAGCGGGGTGGATCGTCTGTCGTTTCCGTTCTTCTTCGATCCGAACTTCGATTCTGTTGTGCAGCCGATCGAAACTCTGGCGGTGGAAGAATTCGTCGACGATCGCGAGCTGCGCTGGGATCGATCGAGCGTGCATGCATTTGACGGCACTTACGGCGACTATGTACTCGGCAAGGTGGGCAGGGTGTTCCCTGCGCTCAGGCGGAGTGTTCTTTAGGTTGTTGATTTCCAGTTGTAGTTTTCAGGGAGTGAAGCATCTCGATGAATACGCGTACGAGAAAGCAATGGACGTTTCTTCTGCTCGCACTCTCAGCGGTCGCATCGGTGCCGGCGGCGGCCGTGACGCTGACGGTGGGTAAGGCCAGCATTCAGCGGCTTTTCGTGGAAGGAGTGTTCAACAGGGACGGCCGCTGGTACCTGCAGGAGGGCGTGTGTTACGCGTATCTGGACTCGCCGCGCACCTGGCTCGCGGGTGGTCGCGTTCACATCGAGGCGCGCTTGTCGTCGCAACTCGGTGTCGAGATGTCGGGGAACTGCGTCGGAAATCCGCTGACGGCGAAGGTGGAAATGTCGGGGCGCCTGATGGGCTCGGGCACGACACTCGCGCTTGTGGAAGTGAAGATCGACCGCATCGATGATGCGGCAACAGGTAGCGAACTCGAAGTTCTGCAAGCGCTGATTCCGGCGCCGCCGCCGCTCGACGTGTTGAAGACCATCCGCGAACGGCTCGCGGATTCGGAAGACGTACCGATCACGGTGGAAAAGCTGTCGATTGACTCGGTGACCACGTCGGATACCGACGTTGCGGTTCAGTTCGACTTTGCGTTGCGCGCGCCATAGCGGGTGGGGTTGTGGCCATTGCGAGCTCGTGGACAGCTCTGATCCATAAGCGATCTGGTGAGGGGAGTGGAGTGGCCGCCCCTCGACGATGCGGTTCGGTCGCGACTCCACGTGGGTGCGAAATTGTTCGGGTCTTCGAAGTCCGTCGGCTGCGACTTGAACACGGCGCGAATCGACGCGGGTCGCCGCGATGGGTCTGACTTCAAGGTGTCGATGACGCTGGGCGACCAGCGTGGTCGATTTGTTCGAGCGGGCTTGGTTTATCAGTGAGGGGGTCGGTTGTGCAATCGGCCTGCGTTGCGCGAGATGTCGCGCCGGTCGACGACCGTCGCGGTGGCGGTCGCACGGTGGGCGGCGAGATTGGACCATCGCCCTAATCGATTCTTTGAGGTGATGTGTGCGCGTTCTGTCCGTACGCACACCGCCAGGCCCTGGTCGTCGCGCACAACTCCACCAGCGCAATCTCGTCCCCAACAAGCCGCATTTGATTTGGGCGATGGTTCAAATGTGGCTGACGAACGCCACGGACTCATCGAGATCCCGCGTATGTTCGGCGGTGACGCCTTCAGCCGTCAGGCGATCTGCATACAGCTGGCCTGCGTCGACCAGAGGGTCGTGGTCTGCCGTTACGACGAGTGCGGTGGGCAGGCCGGCGTACGATTTCGCCACGATCGGCGAAGCGCGCCAGTCGTTTCCTTCGCTGCTTAGAACCCGCACCCGGAACGCGCCGTCAGCCGTATTGACGGTCTCGTCGCTGCTCGGCATTTCGAGCGCCGGATTCGGCGGACGTTGCACGCGCAGCGACAGGATCTTCGCGCGCGCGTCTGCCGGCGTGAACTGACTGAACGGCAACACGCCGCTCGCGTTCAGCGCATCTACGACAGCCTGCGACTGCGGATCGAGCGCCGCGCATTCATAGCATCGCGATCGGATTCACCGGCGAACCCGTGGCGCGTTCGATGCGCAGCGGCGCAACGGTGAACAGGAACGACCAGCGTTTCTGTTTCGCGCAGGCCGCGCTAAGCCGATCGAGTTGCAGGTTGTCGAGCAGATGCACGCCCATCGCGACGAGCGCGCACTGGTGGATCGGCATCGGCCAGCCGTGGATGTCGATGTTAGGCAGCGCATCTGAGACGCCGTCGCAGCCGAGCACGGCAACGCCGCGGTCGTGAAGCCACTCGACGCATTCCGGATGCATG
Organism: Pseudomonadales bacterium; assembly: GCA_041739525.1. Taxonomy (GTDB): domain Bacteria; phylum Pseudomonadota; class Gammaproteobacteria; order Pseudomonadales; family Azotimanducaceae; genus DATJGR01. The sequence continues at coordinate 115,881 of JBGSNQ010000022.1, forward strand.
CCTGCGAGGCCGTCCACCGTCGGGCTCCATGGACCATGTTTGGTTCGCCGCGCGTCGCGGCCGGTTGAAACGATCAGGATGTCGCCTTCCGTTACGCGCACGCCTTGTGCTTTTTCAGTGGCTTCCAGTTGTGCAATCGTGATCGCGTCCTTCGCGTCGATCCACTCGACACCGAGCGTGCGTGGCACGTCGAGTAGTACGCCGCGCGACGCAATGCCGTCGCGCGCACACATGATGCTGCCGCGGCGCGCGCCGGTGCTTTTTACTTCAGTGGCCGCGAAGCCGTTGTACATCTGACCGTCGACGAAAACGTGACACAGCGCGTCGATGTGCGTCGTTGCCATGCCGTGAAAGGCCACACCGACGAAATCGAGCGCGGCTTCGAGGCCGACACCCGGGATCACGCAGTCGTCACCGCCCTGGATCATCATGTGCATCGCGGGATGCGGATTCTCGATCGACGACTGCACGGCGAGTTCACGCGCGCAGCTGACTACTTCGCCGCTGACGACTGCCTGTGCGGCTTCGCGTCGCTTCGCGGGTGTGATCAGATTCAGTGTGCCGTTCTCGTCATCAGCGCCCCAGCGTCCCCAGTTCTTGACGCGCTCGAATACATCGCGCATCCGCGCGGGACTCCACGTTCCACTCATCGGTCTTTCCCCTTCTCGTTTCGAATTCGAAAGTGGTACTTTGCGGGTCGACCCCGAGTGCTGACAACCCCATGAGCAACATGCCCGGCAAGATCGTCTGCGGCGAACGTGAGCTGCCCATTGCGGAAATGCTCGTGCGAGCGAATCGCGCGGCACGCGGCCTGCGTGAACTCGGCATCGATCGCGACGACGCGCTTGCAGTACTTCTGCGCAACGACTTCCCCTTCTTCGAAGCGGCCTACGCTGCGAATCGGCTCGGCGTACATCTCGTGCCGATCAACTGGCATTTCTCCGGGCCGGAGGTGCAGTACATTCTCGAGGATTCCGGCGCAAAGTCACTGATTGCGCATGCGGATCTGCTCGAACCGATTCGTGCGCACATACCCGCGTCGGTGCGCGTCTTCGTGGTGGAAACGCCGCCGGAAATCGCAGCGGCCTACTCCATTGCGCCTGCGCGCGGTCGTTGTCGTGCGAACGACACGGTGTGGGGTGCATGGCTCACACAGTTCGAGCCGTTGCCGCCGGAGGCGGTCGCATCCCCGGGCAGCATGATCTACACGTCGGGCACCACAGGTCGACCCAAGGGTGTGCGGCGCAAACCGCCTACACCGGAGGAAGCGGCGGGCATGGGCCACATGGTGGATCTCGTGATGGACTTCTCCCAGCCCAATATCGTGGCGCTGCTCACGGCACCGATGTATCACGCCACGCCGAATGGGTTCTTCCGCCGCGCCATCGACACGAACTCCACGTTGATCGTCGAACCACGCTTCGACGCACAGCGATATCTCGAGCTGATCGATCGTTACCACATCACACACGCGTATGCCGTGGCGACGATGTTCGTGCGGTTGCTGCGTTTGCCCGAAGCGGTGCGCCAGCGTTGCGACGTTAGTTCGCTGAAGGTAGTGGTGCACGGCGCGGCGCCTACGGCGCCCGAAGTGAAACGGCGCATGATCGACTGGTTCGGACCGGTGCTGCTCGAACACTACGGTTCCACGGAACTCGGCGCCGTCGTGTACTGCAACTCGGCCGATTGGTTGAGCCATCCGGGCACCGTCGGGAAGGCGCTGCCGCACGTCGAACTGAAGGTATTCGATGCGCAGCGCAATGAATTGCCGAACGGCACACCTGGCGAGATCTTCGCGCGCTTCAAGCTGTATCCGGATTTCGTGTACCAGAACGATCCGGCGAAGCGTGCAGCGATGGAATACAAAGGGCTGTGGACGGCCGGAGACATCGGCTATCTAGACGACGACGGTTTCCTTTATCTGTCCGATCGCAAGAACGACATGGTGATCTCCGGTGGTGTGAACATCTATCCGAAGGAAATCGAAACCGAGCTGTACGAACTGCCGGGCGTGTTCGATTGCGCAGTGTTCGGCATTCCGGACGAGGAGTTCGGCGAGGCGCTGGCGGCAGTCATTCAGCGCGCGCAGGGCGCATCGCTCGACGAAGCGCAGGTGCGCGAGTTCCTGAAGGGACGCATTGCAAAGTACAAACTGCCGAAGGTCATCGAGTTCCGCGACGCGTTGCCGCGCGAAGACTCGGGAAAACTGTTCAAACGCAAGCTGCGCGACGAATTCTGGAAGGCCGCGGGCCGACAAATCTGATCATTTCAATATCTGATCATTTCAATAGTGGAGGGAAGACGATGAGTTACGAGACGATTTTGACGAGCGTAGACAACGGCATTCTGACGATCACGCTGAACCGCCCGGAAAAACTGAACGCGTGGACGTATCAGATGAGCGCCGACATGAGCGCGGCCATCGCCGAAGCGAACGACAACGACGACATAATTGCGATCGTTGTAACCGGGGCGGGGCGCGGCTTCTGCGCCGGCGCAGACATCGAGGCGGTATTCAAGGCACAAGCGGAAAACCGGCCGACGCAGAGACAGGGCGCGCGCACGGGCGACTGGGTGGAATTCGTGCGCAGTTCGAAGCCGATCGTTGCGGCAATCAACGGTGCGGCGATCGGCGTAGGTCTCACTCAGGTCCTGCCGATGGACATGCTCATCGCTGCACGCGGGGCGAAGCTCAGCGTACGGTTCATCAAGATGGGCCTGGTGCCGGAGCTCGCGAGTTCGCACTTCCTGGCGCTGCGTTGCGGCTTTGGCGCTGCGAGCGAACTGATGCTGACGGGCAAGACGATCAGCGCGGACGAAGCGAAGGAAATCGGGCTTGTCGACAAGGTTGCCGAACCGGCTGACCTGTTGAAGACCGCGAAAGACGCAGCGCGCGCCATGGGCGAGAACCCGCAGGGCGCGTTGCGAATGGTCAAACAGTTGCTCACGCAGAATGCGGCCGAAGGCGATACGCGTCTGGTGCAGCAACGCGAAATCGCGGCACTCACGCAGTGCTACGCATCGCCGGAGCACAAGGAAGCGATCAGCGCGTTCCTGGAGAAACGGGATCCGGACTTCAAGGCTGCGCGCGCCAGGAAATGATGCGCGGGATTGGGAGAGCTTGGAGAGTGTAGAGAAACTCCGCGATCGCGGAGTTTCTCTCGAAACCTGTCAGGCGTTCTGCGCCTGAGCAACCGACAGCATCCGCTCCACGCGCCGTCGTTGCGCGCGCAGGCGTTGTTCGATTTCACGTGCGTAGTCGGTGAAATGGATGCGTTCGAGCTGTTCGGCCACCTGTTCGCGGGTCGACGCAATCCACGCGTCGCGTGCCGCGGACCATTCCGCCAGCGTCGCGGTGAACGCGTCGTATTCGCGCGCAACGAACTCACGCAGCTCCACGGCGAACCCATCGCTGCGCTCGCTGTGTCTGGCGAGGCTCATCTGTGCGCGATTGAATTGCATGTCGAGGCGCGCCTGTTCGATAGCGACCGACGGCGTTACGCGCAGCTTGCTGGCGAGCCCGAGCATCGATAGCGAGCGGATCAGCCACTTCGTAGGATCCCATTGCCACCAGCGGATACCGTTGCGGTAATCGGCCGCGAACAGATGGTGGAAGTTGTGGTAACCCTCGCCATACGTGAAGAAGGCGATGATCGGATTGTCGCGCGACGTGTTCTTGTCGGTGTACGGCTGGCGGCCCCAGGCATGCGCCAGCGAATTGATGAAGAACGTGACGTGGTGGTTCACGACCAGGCGTAGAACCCCAGCCAGCATCAGCGTGCCCCACACGTCGCCCGACAACACGCCGACGAGCAGGGGCAGCGCGATGTTCATCGCCAGCACCAGCGGCACGTAGTGGCGGTGCTGAAACATCACGATGGGATCGCGTTCCAGGTCTTTCACGTATTTGAAGTCGGGCTCGGCGCTGGGGTAGTCGCGCAACATCCAGCCGATGTGCGAGAACCACAGGCCGCGGCGGGACGAGTAGGGGTCGAGGTCTTCGTCGTCGACGAAGCGATGGTGCGGACGATGTCCGGCCGCCCAGATATAGATGCTGTTCTGAATGGTCATGGCGCCGAACAGCATGAAGAACGCTCGCACGGACCAATGGGCTTCGTAGGCGTGATGCGACCAGAGGCGGTGATAGCCCGCGGTGATCGACAGCCCCGACGCGATCAGGAAGACGGCGAACCACACCCAGGCGGCGGTCGAATAACCGACGAGCCAGCCATACAAAGGTACGCCGACCACTGCCGTGACGAACGTCGTCGAGAAGAGGATCGTCGTCACCCAGTTGATCGGGGCGGGAGTTGTTGTGTCCGTCATCGGTTCTCCGTGTCCGTTAGGTCAACAATTCGATTTCGAGGGGCCAGTCTATCGGACCCGCGCCAGCGGCGACACGCATAAACGGCCAAAACCGAGTCAGGGGATGCCGCGACTTGTGACTGCTCGCACCCTACCCGCGTCGAGCGTATTCCAGTCCGCGTATCGCGCCGGCGCGCACATCAGCGGGCTTGAACTGGGCGGCCAGTGCACTGGCGTTGGTACCGTCGAGCGCGCGCCGGATGATGCCCTGCAGAATCGCGCCGCTGCGAAATGCGTGGAATGCGCGATAGAAGGACTCGTTCGGCAAGCCATCCCGACCGGTGCGCTCGCAATAGCGATCGCGCAATGTGGCGTACTCCGGAATGCCCAGCGCAACGAGATCGCGGCCGCCGAGACTGCGCTCGCCCGGCGGTGCGAACCACGGCTGCGTGAAATAGGTGAAGTCCGCCAGCGGGTCGCCGATCGTGCTCAGTTCCCAGTCGAGCACCGAGGCGAGACGAGGCTCGGTGGGATGGCACAGCAGATTGTGGAAGCTGTAGTCGCCGTGAACGATGGTGGTACGCGTCTGCTCCGGAATCGCGCCTTCGAGCCACGCGATGAGTTCGTGCACTTCCGGCAGCTTTTCGGTTTCGGTCTCTCGGTACTGCCGCGACCAGCGTGACACCTGCCGGGCGAAGTAATTGCCCGGCGGGCCGAAGTCGCTGAGGCCGACGGCGATGTGGTCGACGGAATGCAGCGCGGCGAGCGTGTCGATGTACGAGTTCACCAGGCTGCTGCGGGCGGCTGGTGCGAGGTCGGGCATCGACGGGTCCGTGCGAGCGTGGCCCGGCACGTGACTCATCAAAAAAAACGACGTACCGATCACGGCGGGGTCTTCGCACAGCACGTAGGCGTGCGGCACGGCAAAGTCGGTCTGATTGAGCGCGTGGATGACGCGATACTCGCGCTCGACCGCGTGCGCCGACTTCATCAACACTCCGGGCGGTTTCCGGCGCAGCACGTAGTTGCGCGACGGCGTGGTGAGGAAGTAGGTGGGGTTCGACTGGCCGCCTTCGAACTGTTTGACGGTCACCGGTCCTTCGAATCCATCGACGTTTGCAAGCAGATATTCGACGAGCCGGGCCTCGTCGAATCGATGTGCATCCTTCACATCGATGGTTTCACCGGTAGTTACGGTTGGTGTCATCTATCGATCCTGTCGTGCCAACAACATTATCCAGCCGCGACGCCGGTGGGTTTCATCATCACGGGTGTATATGTGTCTTTCCCGGAGCGCAACGCAGTACCGGGCCGCGCGTTCGTGTGTTTGCCGTCGCGGATGATCTGTACGCCGTTCACGAATACGTGCTCAACACCATATGCATCGGCATAGATGCGCGGTTCATTGCACGGCAGATCGGGGCGCATATGAACCGGACCCGAGCCGACGGTTTTCGGGTCGAATACCACCACGTCGGCGTGCCAACCGGTGCGCAGCAGGCCGCGCTCGCGCAGGCCGAACAATTCGGCGGGTACTTGCGTGAGCTGATGAATCGCCTGCTCGAGTTCGATGGCTTTGAACTCGCGCACGCCGTTACCGAGCACCTGGGTGGAAAACGCGAACGTGTCGATCATGTCGAGGTGCGCGCCCGCATCGGAGGCGCCGATGACGGTGCGTTCGTCCTGCCACAGCTGGCCACGTACTTTCCAGAGCGCAGTGTCACCGCCCACCGCCGGCGGCATGAACGCGGTGCGCAGACCTTCGGAGATTGCGAGGTCGAGCATCGTGTCGAACGGGGACTTGTTCTGATCGGCGGCGATGTCGCCGACCGTACGCCCCTCGAGGTGCTTGTTCTCCGGCTTGAACGTAGCGTGCACCGTGAGGTTCGCCCAATCGGCGAGACCCCGCAGGGGACCCGCAGAACGCGCCATTTCGTCGAGCCTGCGACGGTTCGCCCGGTTCTCGAGATACGCGATGCGGTCGTCGATCGACATGCGGAACAACCCGTCCCAACCGTTCAGTGCATCGAACACGAAGCCGGCGAACAGGTTGATGCGCAACGTGATCGGCTGGGGGATGGTCAACGCACGAACGTCGCCGCCATTGCTGCGTGCGAGGTCGGAGGCCGACAGCTGGTTCTGCATCGTCTCCGGGTCGCCGGCATTCAGCGCGTTCCAGTTCAGAGGGCGCTGCGCGGCGGTCGAGAGGTCGGACATCAGTTGTTTGATCTCCTGCGAGAAGCGACCCACGGCGGGAAGGAACTCGAGCGAGGTCCCCTCGTGGTCGCGGCACACGCGCGCGAGTTCGATGAGTTCTTCACGGCTGGCGTGCCGCGACGGTACCGGGTTGCCGTCGGCATCGTTGTGCGTCGGCGACACGGTGGACGAAAAACCCATTGCACCTTGCGACAACGACTGCGCCAGCAGCGACTTCATCTTCTCGAGTTCGGCCGGGGTCGCTTTTTGGCCGACCGCGCGCGCGCCCATTACCACTCTACGGATCGCGCTGTGTCCGGCCATGAAACCGGCGTTCACGCCGAGGTTGCCGTCGAGCTTGCCGAGGTATTCGCCGAACGTTTCCCAGTCCCACGGCACCCCCTCTGCCAGGCTGTTGGCCGGCATGCCTTCCACGCGCGAGAGCATGTTCAGCAGATACGGCGCGGCTTCCTTTGACAACGGCGCGATGCTGAAGCCGCAGTGGCCGCCGAAAATCGTGGTGACGCCGTGGTAGCACGACGGGCTCAGTGTTCCGTCCCAGAACACCTGCGCGTCGTAGTGCGTATGCACGTCGACGAAGCCGGGCGATATGACGCGCCCGGTTGCATCAATGGTTTCCTTTGCGGCTTCGGTGATGCGGCCTATAGCGGCAATGCGCCCGTCTTTGATGCCGAGGTCGCCGATGAAGCCCGGGCTGCCGGAACCGTCGATGATCTGGCCGTTGCGGATGATGAGATCGAGCATGTTGTCTCTCCTGTTACTTCGAAAGGCCGATTATCGAAGTGCGCTTGTCAGTCGGCGGCCGCGGCGACAACGACGTTGCGTCGATGGGCGCGCGGCACCCACCAGGGTCCCTGGCCGAACGATACGAGTACGGCAGCACCGAAACAACAGAAGCCGGCCACCATCATCCACGTGGGCCAGCCAAACGTTGCGACAACGCGAGGCAACCCGAGATTCAGGAACAGCCCCGAGATCGGCGCGAGCGTGGCGGTGATGCCGAACGCGCGACCGACACCGTGCGGGCTGATCAGTTCCGCGGTCTCCGAATAGATCGCGCACCACGCGGGATAGATGAAGCCTGCGAAGAAGCCGGTGAGCGACCACACCAGTGCGAGCGTCGCGTCGGGTGTTCCTACGGGAAGCTGCGCACCGATCAGAAAACAGGTTCCGGTAGTGACGCCGCCGAACGCGGTGATCGTCTTGCGCACACGCAGTCGATCTGACAGCCAGCCCGACAGGAATACGCTGCAGGTGAATACGATCCAGAAGTACGACGTGATGCCCGCTGCGCGGGCTGGATCGAGGTGGTAGTTCTGCGCGAGGTACGTGGGAACGTAGCCCGACACGGTGACGTAGGTGATCGACCAGAAGACGATCGTGAACGACAGCAGCCATAGGCGCGGACTGCGATAGATTGCACGGCCCTGCTCATAGGCGTTTGCGTCGATGACGGTTTGCGTTTCAATCGCATCCAACGTATGTGTCACGGCGCCGCGCACCCGCGCCGAGAGGTCGCGATAGAACGCAAACAAGGTCAGCGAAGTGACGGCACCCAGCACCGCGGCGATCCAGTACTGCGATCGCCAGCCCGGCCAGATCGGTAGCGTGTGTGCCGCGACCGCGGTCGACATCAGTGCACCGATCGTGAATGCAAGCGACACCCACGAATACACCATCGCGCGCCCCATTCGAGGCGTTAGATCCCGCGACGCCGCATGAACGGCCGGATTCATGCCCGCGACCACGAAGCTGCCGGCCATCGCGAGACACGCGAGCGTGATGAAGTTCGGCGCGAGCGCGCCCGCGACCGAAATCGCCGCGTAGGCGAACACGGGATATACGAGCAGTGGTCGCCGGCCGAAGCGATCGGCCGCGCGCGACAGCAACACCGCGCCGCCGCTGTACACGAAGCCCGCGATCGCGGCGACGTAACCCCATTCAGTCAGCGTCTTGTCGAAGTCCTTCAGGATGTAGACGAGTACCGGACCGGTTTTGAGTCCCTCGTATTGTTCAACGGCCCAACCGAGCACGATCAGCGCAAGCAGCCACCAGCGCAGCGCACCGGAAGGAAGGAAGTCGATTTCTTTGGCGCGCAGGTACGACCAGAAGCCATCACGCTGGAAGCGTTCCGGTGCGTGAGGCGACATGGCGTCTCCGGCAAGTGCAGTGGGCGGACCGCGTAGGATAAGCTTGCAAGCGCCATCAATGTCGAGTTTGGGGGAATGCAATGAAGTTCATCTGGTTCCACATGCAGGGCTATCGCGATCTGCCGAAGGATTTTGAAGACCGCTACGAGAGCGTTTGGGTGACACCGCCGACCGACGAGTTGTGCGACCCGAAGAAAGTGCATCAGTACCTTAACTGGAACCTCGACGAACTCGACTACGCCGCGAGCCTCGGTTACGACGGCGTCGGCACCAACGAACATCATCAGAACGGTTACGGCTTTCCGGTGTCGCCGAGCCAGACCGGCTATTACCTTGCGAAGAGCACGAAGGATCAGGCGATCGTGATCCTCGGCAACACGCTGCCTCTGTACAACCCGCCGCTGCGCGTTGCGGAAGAGACCGCATTCATCGATTGCTTGTCCGGCGGTCGATTGATCGCCGGCATGCCGGTCGGCTCGCCGATGGACGTCGCGCACTGCTACGGCATCACGCCGACCCAGACGCGGCCGAGATACTACGAAGCACACGATCTGATCAAACAGGCGTGGACGCGCGAAGGGCCGTTCCACTTCAACGGCAAGTACACGAAGTTGCGTAACGTGAACCTCTGGCCGAAGCCCTTTCAAAAGCCGCATCCGCCGATCTGGCTCGCCGGCGGCGGATCCGTCGAAACGTGGGACTTCGCGGCCGAGCAGGATTACACCTACAGCTATCTGTCGTTCGGCGGACGCGCCGCAGCGAAACCGTTAATGGACGGTTTCTGGGAAACGATCGACAAGAACGGCAAAGACACCAATCCGTACCGCGCCGGTTTCGCGCAGATCGTGTTCGTGGGAGAGACCGACGCCGAGGCGGAGCGGTTGTATCTGCAGCACGCTCGCTACTTCTATAAGAAGTCACTGCACGTGGCGCAGCAGTTTGCGGCGGTCCCCGGCTACGTGACGCAACGGTCGTTGAAGGCCGCGGTGAAGCGCGGCGACGGCAGCAATCCATTCGCGTCCGCGGCTGGTATCGACAACGTCAGCTGGAAGCACCTCGTCGACGAGTCGAAGAAGGTTATTGGCGGCAGCCCGGCGACCGTCGTTGACCAGATCAAAGATCTCGCTAGCGATCTGCGCGTGGGCAACATCATTCTGCTGCTGCAGCTCGGCTCGATGGATCATGAGCTGACGAAGTACAACACGCGCATGTTCGCGGAGAAGGTGTTGCCGCACGTACGCGATATCTGGGATGACCAATGGCAGCATCACTGGTGGCCCACCGGTGCGAAGCGGCCGGCATTACCCGCAACCGCCGATCGCGTGCAGTTGAGGAAGATCGGATGAGTCACGAAACGATCGAACTGAAGCTGCCCAGCGGCTTGAGCGCCAACGTCCTTAAGAAGGGGCGCGGCGCGCCCCTGGTGTTCTTCCACAGCCATCTCGGACAGACCTGGGATGGGTTCCTCGAGGCATTGGCGGAACGCTTCACCGTGTACGCGCCTCGCCATCCCGGGACCGAAGACGAAGCCGAACTGATGCAGCTCGATGCCATCAGCGATCTGGTGCTGTATTACGACGATCTATTTGCGGCGCTCTCCATCGAGAATCCCGTGCTGGTCGGGCACTCGTTTGGCGGCATGGTGGCGGCGGAATATGCTGCGTACTTCACCTCGAAGGTTCGCAGGCTGGTGCTCATCGACGCGCTCGGCCTGTGGGTGGACGCAACGCCGGTGGCGGATATCAACGGCATGGCTGATCGAAAAATACCCGCGCTGCTGTTTGCGGATGCCACGGGTTCGGCCGCGGTAGATCTGTTCGCAATGCCGAAAGATCCGGTGGCGATGGCGAAGACGATCGTCACGCGCGTGTCGACGCGGGCCGCGGTGTCGCACTTCATCTGGCCGATTCCCGATCGTGATCTGCGCCGACGCCTGTACCGCATCGCGGCGCCCACGCTCGTGGTATGGGGCAACGCCGACCGATACGTTCCGCCGCTGTATGCGGATGAGTTCGTGGCAGGCATAGCCGGCGCCTCCAAAGTGCTGATCGCCGGGGCAGGGCACTTCCCGCACGTCGAGAAGCAGCGCGAAACCGCCGACGCAGTGCTGGCATTCACTGCCCGTTAACTACGCGCAACGAACCGCGGTTAAGGATGGCCACGGTACGAACAGCCCGGAGAACGGGCAGTCGGAAGCGTCGCCGCAAACGCGGCTTTTCGCTCGCCCGGTTCTGGCCGGGCGCGCCACTGCGGCGCCGTTGGAGTAGGGCGTTCCGGCGTGCCCCTCGTTATGCGCAGATTCTGATCGCAACAGTCGCGCTGCTGGTGCTGTGGGTGACTGTAAACTGGACGTATCAGGTCGTCCGCAAGCCGACCGAGCTGTTCTTTCCAGTGAGCGGCACGCTCAACAAAACGCCGACCGAGACCTGGGAGGAGTACGGTCCGAGCTTCCGCGCGCATGCGACGGCGACGATTTCCGCGGAGCTTCTCGCGGCGCTCGCGCAGGTGGAGGGCTCGGGCAACCCGGTTGCGCGCACGTATTGGCGCTGGTCGTTCACTATGCATCCGTTCGACGTGTATCGACCGGCCTCCAGCGCGGTTGGCATGTATCAGTTCACCGACGGCACGTTCGATGAGGCGCGCGAGTTCTGCATTCACGACCATCGAGTCGTTGCGGACGGCCCGTGGCATGCGTGGAAGTCGTGCTGGTTCAACGGGCTCTACACGCGTGTGGTGCCCACCAACGCGATTGAAATGGCGTCTGCGTATCTCGACGTCAACGTGGCACGCTCGCTTGCGCGGCACCGCGTCAGATCATCGACGCTGACACAGCGGCAGAACGCCGCGGCGCTGATGCACCTGTGCGGTGCCGGTGCGGGAGACAGGTATGTAGCGCGCGGATTTCGTCTGGGTGCGGGGCAGAAGTGCGGTGATCACTCGGCAGTGGGCTACGTCGCGCGCGTGAACGGCATGAAGGCGGTGTTCGCGCGACTCTCCGCGCAGGATTGATCTGGGCAGGAACAACGATCAGCCGGCGGCGAGTGTGCGAGCGATGAACTCGATGCTTGCGTGCTGCATGGCGGCGTATGTCTCGCGCCAGGTCGCGTCGTCCATGCCCTTCGGTGTGCAATGGCTTTCGAACTTCACGACGCAACGCGAAGCGGTGAGTGGCTCCACCCGCACCTGGCCGCGATAGTTTTCGACCGGCATCGGCGCCGGATCGACGATCTGGTAGCGCAAACACATGGTTACCGGATCGCTCGATTCCAGCACTTCGCGCAGTGGTGTTCCGTTGCCGTGACCGGCGCCCAGAAGAATGGTGCGCGTCGCACCTGGATTGGGTTGTTGGTCGTCGTAGGCAATGTCGGCAAAGAAACCGGCCGGTTGCATCAGCGCGAGGTTCGGCCAATGGAAATAACGCCACACCGCGGCCGCCGGATGCGGCAACGTTGCCTCGTGCGTGGCACGCACTCGCACCTGACTCACTGGATGAACGGCGCCGACGGATGTGCCCGTGGATAATCGCGCAGATACGTGAAGTACTTGCCGAGAACGCGGTCGGAGCGCGTGAGCGTGCCGGGGCGGAACCGCATCGAACTCATCACGTTCGTGTCTTCGCCGACGATGCCCATCTCGGTGAGCATGCAGAGATCGATGAATGCCTCGTCGGCCGCACGGTCGGATGTCGCTTGTGCCGCGATCACCAGGAAGTTCCTAGACAAGCCCGGGCGCGGCAAGCCCATCGGCACCATGAAACCGAACCAGCGGCCTTCCAGATAGGCGCTCTGGTAGTACAACGACGTGCCCCAGATGCCGACGTGCCATTTAACGCGTGCGCCGGAATCGAAGAAGCCGTCGAACTCGTACTGCATCGAGAAATTGTCCCACTGCACCAGATCGTAAGGATCGCTATCGAACTTCACGCGATGCAGGGTTTTGATGTGCTGGATGTCGGGTGTGTTCGCGCATTGCACCCACGGGTCTACTGGCATCAACTGCGGCAGTTCGATCGTTTTGGCGAGCAGTGTTTCGGTGGGAAACGGGAAGCTCGGCACGTCGAACAAGGGCGTTTCGCCGTTGAACGCCCAGACGATTCCCCAACGTTCGAGCGAAGGGAATACGAACAGGCATGCATGTGCCGGTGCAGCATCGCCGATCGCGGTTTTGGCACACGCGCCGTTGCTTGCGTATTCCCAATGATGGAAACCGCAGCGCAGATGGTCACCCACCACCGCACCCGCTTCGAGGCTGGCGCCCATGTGGGGACAGAAGGCGCTCATCACTCGCGCAACGCCGTCGCGTGCGCGCCACACGACTACACGTCCGTCGAGGAAGTCGTAACCCTTTACTGCACCGTTGGCGACATCGCTCGCGAGGCAAATCGGGAACCAGGATTGCGAGAAGAGGCCATCGGTTCCTTCGGGTGGAATCGGACTCGCGATACGTTTCGACGGCACCACGGCCTCGGCCTGATCGATGCGATCGATCGGGTTGCTGAGTAGCGGTGCGGCGCGAACCGCCGCGATGGCTTCGACGGGTAACAGGTCGAGTGCGGACGTCGTCTTCGGTGTAGTCGTGGTCTCGCTCATCGTTGAAATGCTCGCTGAGTGGATGCTGGTGATTAAAGCGTCCGTCCGGGTGCTTCTCAACCCGAAGTCGGGTGCGGGAACTCGAACGGCGTTGGGTCGATGAACCGGCGCAGCATGTTGCCGGTGAGCCGCGCGATGTCGTTGTCGTAGTCGTTCGTGGACAGTGCACCGGCGTAAGAGATCGAGCCCGTGCTGAATACTGCGCCGCCGGCGGGTGTTTCGAAGAACGTCATGTCGGCGCGGATCTCGGGATCGTTGGCGGGTGGCCGCATCATGAACAGTTCTTCCTTCACGCGCAGCATGCCGGGCTTGTGATTCTCTGAACTCGCGATCACGACCGCGTGCGGCGGTGAACCGAGCGCGGCGTCGTAGCGATCGATCTCCTCACCGGCCGCGCCGCCGCCTTGAGTGCCGTGGGCGCCGATGATCTCGCCTGCGTCGACGCCCTCCATCGCGAATGCGACGCGCGGGTTCGATGCGTCCGGCGTGAGTCTGTAGTGCGTGCCGCCGTCGAAACCCTGCGCAGCGAAACCGATGCCAACGAGCGCATTAGGGGGCCGGCCGATACGTCGCCAGAGACCGCCATATTCGCCGGTGAACGCGTGGTAGTACTCGCCGGGTTCGGAGATCCACGCGCGCGTGCCGTCTTCCGCGCGACGCACCTCGATGATCGCCGGATTGTCGGGACAATACGCGATGCGCCAGTAGAAGCCGTTGCCGCCCATGTACATGAGGCGCCCGCCGTGATCGAGCCATTCGGCGAGACCATCGAGCATCGCGGTGGAGTGATACTCCGGGTGTGTACCGGTAATGACGGCGCGGTAGCCGGCCAGCGCGGTCGCACCGTCGCGATGCAACACTTCGTCAGTGATTACGTCGAACGGTTGGCCGATACGGTGCAGCCACGCGATGAGATTGGTATCGGCCACGAACGACCACGGCATGCCCTTCGGCTTCAGGTTCAGCACGGGTCGCAAGCGCGACGAAAAGTGCACGCCGCTGCCGTCGCGATGATGGTCGTAGAGCGAACGGCCCACTTCGGGATGTGCAGCGAGATACGCTTCGTTGGCGAAACGCGGTTCGCGAGGAACGTAAACGCCGTTCGAGAAGCCGAGGTGCTGATTCGCGTACGCGAGGTAAGTGGCGGTGGATGCGAGGAGTGCCACCGCGGCCCGGCGACCCGCCGGTGGCCCGACGAAAAATGTCACGTAGTCTTCGCTTTCGCCGAACGTGAGCTTCACCGCGTACACGCCCGACGGCAGGTCGTCCGGAACGGTCCAGCGGATGCTGGGGCGCCAGCCGGCGTCGGTGAGGTCGTCGTCGTGAAAGTGGATTGCGGCGTACTGCGACGGATCTTCGCGCCAGTTGAACACGTCGCCGCGCCAGTGCACGCCCCTCACCGCGCGTGTTGGGGTCTGATATAGCGTGCCGTGCCGGCCATGGCCGGAAACGTCTGTTACGACACTGGTCTCGATGCCGGTCGCGAAGTCCCATGCACCGAGCATCTCCGGCCGGGCAGGGCGCGTCGCCTCGACGTCTGCGCAGGCAACGGCGGTATCGATCGCCGCTCCGTAGATGCGCACCGCTTCGATACGTCCGTTGAAGTGGCCGGTACCTGGTGCTTGACGCGCCAGTTCCCAATCGCCGCGCGGAATCGATGGGCGGTGCGGCAAGCGATGCGTCGTCGTGCTCTTGATGGGTCGTTCGGAAGAGGCGGTGGCAGCGCCATCGATCTGCACCTCGATCGACGCGCCGATTGCCACCGCGATGCGGTACCAGCGGCGTTCGAGCAGGGTGGCCGTGATCTCGACGCGCCAGTTGCCGATGACGACGGCGATGCCGGATGCGTTCACAGCCACGCGAAAGTTGCCGCCGCGAATGACGGTCTGGTCGCGCGGCTCGAGCAGCGTGGGGTACAGGTAGAGCGCGACCGTCGGAGAATCGGTCGCCGGCAGGTCGGGCAGCACCGCGTACGAACCCGGAAGCAACGGTTGCTGCTCGGCCGCGTAGCGACCTCGCAAGGAGGACTCGACCGCGATCTCGCGGAAGCCGGTGCCGTGAGGTCGCGCGTCGCCGCTGATGAGCCGCACCAGCGTCGCGTCGTATTCGCCCGGCGCGTCGCAACTGATGCAGATGTTCAACGCGTCGCCCGCACGAACCGACAACGGATCGGCGTAACCGACGATTTCTTTGACGAAGCGGGCGGGCATGAACTGACCTCTATGGCTGCATCGGTGTGACCCGCGGCACGAAGTAGATCGCGTCCGCTTGCGACGGCAGGTGCACGGGCACCATGAGGTTGTACATGTGCCCGACGCCGACGTCACGCGCCAGTGCGTCGGCGCCGGGTGCCACCGGAACGATGAGCGGCACGCCTCGCCGCGCCAGCTGCGCATTGAGCGATTCGGCGGGGTAGCGCGCCGTGCGGGGCAAGTCCGGGAACGGCTGACCGTCTTCGCCGCCGCCGTACAGTAGCCAGACGGAATAGATTGGCAACGTCAGATCGGCGGCGAGGTGATGTCCCAACGACCTCACCCGGTCGCCGCCGGGGCCGACACCGATGCTCGCGATTCGATCGTCGTTCTTGGCAAGGTGAAATGCGTGTGCCATCAGCACGAGCACCTCGTCGTCGGCGAGCGATGCGCGCATCCGGTCCACCCGGCGCTTCAACGTCGTTTCGCGATATGCCATCGCCGGCCGCAACGCGTCGTAGTCGGCGGCCGGATGAGCGAGCGCAGTGTAATGCAGCGTCTCGATCATCGATTGCAGGTCCTCGCGCATCTCCGCGATCGCCGGCTCGTTGGAATGCGGCAGCAGCGCCATCGAGGATGAGAGCCGGTCCGCCTCGTCGGACAGCGTCTCGCCAGGTACACGAGCGAAGCGCGCCCAGAACGCGGGACTGGCTCCGGGCACATTGCGGCGCACTTCGACATCCGCGTAGCCGGCGCCCGCCGCGTCGATGTCGAATCCGAAAAAGCGCAGCGACCGAACCGCGCGCAGACCTCGATAGAAGCGCGCCTGTTCCGCTTTGAAAAGCGCCGTGGGATAGGCGTCGAATGACGCGCGCAAAACGCCGGTCGGCCAGTCGTCGCGATCGGAGCGGACGTGGCTGCGATCGCCGAACGTTGCCAGCCGGTCGAGATGCGCTTCGTCGCCGTCGGCAAGATAGCGGGCTACGTCGCGACCGTCGGACCAACCGAGCTCCTCGCCAACGACCAGACGATGGTGCGTGGCAAGCCGACGCAGCCACCACAATCTGAAGTCGGTCTTCTCGTGAATGAAGTGATTCGTTTCGCCGAGGAAGACCAGGCGCGCGTGCGCGAGTGCGGTGTCGACGGCGGCGAGGCGGCGATGGTCCGTGGGTTCGGGCGTGTGGGTGGCAGGATCGAGGCGAATGGCGTGTTCGTCGAGCCATTGGTCGATCGCGCGATCCTTCACGAGAACCGTTCCCAGGCAGCCTGACGGGAGATTCCCAGTGCATCGCCGATGCGGCCCCAGCTGACGCCGCGCCGCCGCAACAGGTCGATGTGCTCCTGCAGCACCGTGCGCACTGCTTCGACGGCGGCCGAGGAAGGCCGCAGCGTGGTGAGCAGCGCGTCGTCGCTGAGCGATTCCCAACCCGGAAAGTCAGTGTGCGGTCTGCCCGCGAGGATGTCGTTGCACAGCGCGACGCAGGCGTCGCAGATGTAGATGCCGGATCCGGCGATGAGCTTCTCTACGACCGAGTCGTCGCGGCGGCAGAACGAACAATAGAGCGGCTGTTTGCGGCGCGGCATCGATCGACTCGCGTTTCGATCCGGATCGATGCGTCAAGATCTACCTGACACACGCTTTGCGTCAAGGTTGGCTTGACGGCGTGTCGAGATAGAGCTTCGTAACTTTCGCGAGATCGCCGCTCGATGTGATGCGCGCCAGCCATACGTTGAGCCACGCCTGCCAGCGCGGATCCTTGGGAACCAGATACGCCTTCGCCACGTGCTCGAACAACGGAGGCGGATCGGCCACGCACAGCGCTGGGTTCGCGCGCGCTTCGAGGCGCGCCTCTACCGCGTCGGTGATCATCACGTCGGCCGCGCCAGTCGCGAGCGCGGTGAAGATGGTGCGATTGTCCGCATGCATCACGACGCGCGCGTTGGGTAGACGATCACGGACGAAGCGTTCGTTCGTGCCGCCCGGATTCACGATGATCGTTACCGATGGGTCGTTGAGTTGCGCAAGCGTTTCGAATGTACGATCCGCCGCGCATCGCGTCAGCGCAGTCTTGCCTGTCTCGAGGTACGGCGTGGTGAAGCAACCGACTGACGCGCGTTCGGCAGTTACGGATACGCCGCTCATTGCGATGTCGTAGCGGTTGGCCTGCAGATCCGCGACTAGCGTCGACCAGGTGGTGTCTATCCATTGCAGCGGAACGCCGAGCGCGTCCGCGAGGCGGTGTGCGAGGTCGACGTCGATTCCAGCCGGCGTGCCGGAGGCGTCGGTGAAGCTGAACGGTCGGTAGTCGTTCGTGTGCGCCACCCGCAACGCACCGCGCGTGTGAATGTCGGCGAGTACGTCGCGGCCATCGCCGTCACAGTGGGTTTCGCCGTTCGCGTTGCACGCGAACAGAACGAACGCGATGAACAGTTCACTCGGACGCAGCGTCACTCTGCTTCAGCAGATTGTATTTCTTGAGATAACCGCGTAGCTGGTGATAGGTCAGCCCCAGCAGTTCCGCTGCGCGGCGCTGGTTGAAGCGACCTTCCTCCAGAGCACGGTTCAGCAGATCGATTTCGAACTCCTGAACGGTCTCTTTCAGATCGAGGGGCAGTTCCGCGCCCACTCCCCGTTTCGCAGAGGCAGGTGCTGAAGCAGACGCGGGTGCAGACGCAGAACCGAACGTGGAAGTGGAGGCGGCACGCGGACGGAACGGCGAGTCGAACGGATCGAGCGTGATCACGTCCACCGGTTTCAGCGGATCGGGGTTGCGGTAGACGCAACGCTCGACCACGTTCTTCAGCTCGCGCACGTTGCCCGGCCAGTCGTGCGCGAGCAGTGCATCGCGCGCTCGTTCGGTGAAGCCGGGGAACAACGCCTGTCCGAGTTCGGTCGCCATGTTGATGGCGAAGTGTTCGGCCAGCAGCACGATGTCGTCGCGGCGTTCGCGCAGCGGCGGCAGCGTGATTACATCGAACGCGAGTCGATCGAGCAGGTCGCGCCGGAACACACCTCTATCGGCGAGCGCGGGAAGATCCTCGTTCGTTGCTGCAACGAGCCGCACACTGACACGCATCGTCTTGTTGCCGCCGACGCGCTCGAACTCACCGTATTCGATGATGCGCAGAATCTTCTCCTGCACGAGCTTCGAGGTAGTCGCGAGTTCGTCGAGAAACAACGTGCCGCCGTCGGCCCGTTCGAATCGCCCGCGGTGATTGCGCGTGGCGCCGGTGAACGCGCCGGATTCGTGGCCGAACAGTTCCGATTCGAGCAGCGAGTCGCTGATGGCCGCGCAGTTCATCTTGATGAACTCGGCGTCCCAGCGGTTCGACAGGTAGTGCAGCCGCGCCGCGATCAGCTCCTTTCCCGTACCGCGTTCGCCGACGATCAGTACCGGCTTCTCCAGCGGGGCGATTTTCGAAGCGTCGTCGAGCACCTGCAGAAATGCCGGTGCCTCTCCTAGCAGACGTTCGACTTCCCGATCCATTGGGTGATTCTGCCAACTGTTGGCGATATCCACCATGACCCGACATGGCGAGATTGCTCACGCGATGGCGATCCGGTATGAATATCGTTGTACATCATTGGCTTACTGAGAACCTCCGAAGTGGCACGAATACTGATAAGGGGAATTGACGGAATCTTTCCAGTCGTAAGCCTCAGGAGGCAACGCAGATGAGCATATTTTCCCGCATGACGGACATCATCAATTCCAATCTGAACGCTTTGCTCGACAAGGCCGAAGATCCGGAAAAGATGGTCCGCCTCATCATCCAGGAGATGGAAGAAACCCTCGTGGAGGTCCGCACCACGTCGGCTCGTACCATCGCAGACAAGAAGGAACTCGTTCGCCGTCGTGACTGGCTGAAGGAAGAGGCGGGTGAATGGGAACGCAAAGCCGAGGTCGCCATCCGCAAAGGCCGTGACGATCTCGCCCGTGCCGCGCTGGTCGAGCGCAACAAAGCGAGCGAAGGCGCCGAGTCGGCTACGCGCGAACTGCAGTTGCTCGAGGAGACCCTCGCGAAGTTGTCGGAGGACACCGGCGCACTGCAGAACAAGATCAAGGACGCGAAGACCCGCCAGAACGCGATCATCATGCGCGGCAAGGCGGCCAAGACGCGTCTTGGGGTAAAGCGGCAGCTGAACGACGCGAACCTCGACGACGCGATCCATCGCTTCGAACAGTACGAACGCAAGATGGACGATCTGGAAGGGCAGATCGAAGCGTTCGATCTGGGTCAGCGCACGCTGGCCGACGAAATCAAGGACCTGGAAGGCGGCGAAAAGATCGATGAAGATCTGAAAGCACTGAAGGTGCGAGTCGGCGGCGGTCAATCCCCGGCGGGGACAACGTCGGCGGGCGGTTCGCAATCTAATTAGGAGCAGCGATGGACGGAGTCGTTGTCGCGTTCTTTGTTCCGACGATCGTTTTTCTCGTCATCGTTGCGCCGATGTGGATCCTCATGCATTACCGCAGCAAGCAACGGGCAAGCAGCGAACTGTCGGCCGAAGAGCGCCAGTTGCTCGAACTGCTGTCGGTGCGAGCCGAACGCATGGGCGAGCGGATCGAGACGCTCGAATCGATCCTCGACGATGAGACCCCCGGTTGGCGGGCGCGGTTGTCGGCGCAGGAATATTCGAAGGTGGGATCGTGAGCGACAATCGAAGCGACCCACGTAGTGACGCGCGTGACGATGCACGCACCGAGTTTCAACGCTCGGTGGAGCGCCTCGAAAAGGCAGTGCAGGGGTTCGTCTCCGCGACGAACGAACACGTAACGAACCGCGCGGCGGATTTTGTCGACGACACGGCCGACCGGCTCGAGCGCGAACTGCGCAGCCGACGCGGACAACGCGACGACGATCAGGATCGCTACGAGTCGAAGCAGGGGCGCCGCGAGCGTCACCGGGAAGCGCGTTGGGAACGGCGCAGCCGCCGTCGCCAGGCGCGGTGGCAGGCCATGGCGGGCTCACCGGGTTACCGCACCACGCGCGTGTATCAGGACAAACGACGCCAGAAGATTGCAGGCGTCTGCGCGGGCATTGCCCGCTACTTCGGCGTCGAAGTCTGGGTGGTGCGCGGTATGGCGATCACCGGTCTGATCTTCATGCCGTCGGTCGTGATCCCGGCATACATCATCGCGGCGTTCGTGTTGCCGAAAGCACCGACCGACGAAACCGCGCCGGAGGATCCCGCGGTGGAGAAGAACCGCACCGATCATTCGTCACCGGCACCGGAACTCGGCGCACGGCTTTCGCCGCGCCGCAGTCTACGCGGCGTGCAGGCGGACCTGGACCAGATCGAACTGAAACTGCGCCGCATGGAATCGCATGTGACGTCGGGCCAGTTCGAACTGCAACGCGAACTCAAGCGGATCGACGCCTGAACGGCGCCCCGCACTACTCGACGAGGCGACTCTTCACAAGATCACGGGGAACACCCATGGATTTCTTCACGTTTCTCTTTCTAACGGTTCTGATCGGTTGCTCGATTCCGCTGATGAAGCTGTGGCAGGACGGACGCCGGCAGCGGTTGCCCGATGCCGGTGTGACGACCCAACTGCAACGCCAGGTGGATGCGCTGCAAGAGCGCGTCGAAGTGCTCGAGAAGATTGTCACCGATCAGAAGTACCAGCTGCAGCGCGAACTCGCTTCGCTGGACGACACACCGTAGCCCGAGCCGCAGCGTCGCTACGCACGAAGCGGCTGCATTCGGTCCGGAAAGTCCGTGAAGATGCCGCCGGCCCCGTCAGCCTGCAGGCGCCTCGCCACCGCGGGATCGTTGACGGTGTACACCAGCGCGCGATAGCCGTTATCTGCAATCGTCTCCAGCCGATCAGCGGTTGCAAGTTTCTCGGACAGGTTGATCGACCACGCATTCAGCGAATCGGCGATCTCGAACATTCGCGACGAAGCCTTGTGAAATAGTGGTGCGACGCGGGCAGTCGGCGCGGCCGCACGAAACACCTCTAGTTCGCGATGGTCGAAGGACGATACCAGCAGGTCGTCTTTCGGATGTGCGGCGACATGCTTGGCCAAGGGTGCAGCGGTGCCTTTGCCTTTCAGCTCCACGTTGACGGTCACTTTGCCCGCGACCAGCTCGAGCACTTCGTCGAGCGTCGGTATTCGTTCGCCGTTGCCGGCGTCGAGCCGGCGCAACGCGTCGTAGGAGGTGGCCATGACGTTGCCGCGGCCATTGGTTGTGCGTTCGAGCGTGTCGTCGTGAATCACCATCAGTTTGCCTTCGACGCAATACACGTCGAGCTCGATGGCGTCGACGCCGATGCGAAGCGCGCGCGCGAACGATCGCAACGTATTCTCGGGCTCGAGGCCGGCGGCGCCTCGATGGCCGATGATCAGAAACGTCTCGGCAGAAGCCATGTCGGTGACAGTGCGAGGGACGGGCACCTACAATAGCGGCGTTTCGAGGATCTCGCGATGAGTTACCAGGTATTCGCACGCAAACTCCGTCCCGCCGGGTTCGACGCCCTGGTGGGGCAGGAGCATGTCGTGCGCGCGCTGATGCATGCGCTCGAGAACGATCGTGTTCACCACGCGTATCTGTTCACGGGCACGCGCGGCGTGGGCAAAACCACCATCGCGCGAATTCTCGCGAAGTGTCTGAACTGCGAAACGGGCGTAACGCCGACACCGTGCGGTGTGTGCAGCGCGTGCAGGGAAATCAGCGAGGGTCGCTTCGTCGATCTGATCGAAGTCGACGCGGCGTCGCGCACGAAGGTGGACGACACGCGCGATCTGCTCGACAACGCGCAATATCTTCCTGCGCGTGGCCGCTACAAGGTGTATCTGATCGACGAAGTGCACATGTTGTCGAGCCACAGCTTCAACGCATTGCTGAAGACGCTCGAAGAACCGCCGCCGCACGTGAAATTCATGCTCGCGACGACCGATCCGAAGAAGGTGCCGATCACGGTGCTGTCGCGGTGCCTGCAATTCCAGCTGAAGAATCTGTTGCCGGAGCGCATCTCGACGTACCTGGGCGAAGTGCTTACGAACGAATCGATCGAGTTCGAACGGCCGGCCCTGGCCGTGATTGCGCGCGCAGCCCGTGGCAGCATGCGCGATGCATTGAGCCTCACCGACCAGGCCGTTTCGTACGGTGGCGGCCATGTGCGCGAGCGCGACGTGCTCGACATGCTCGGCAGCATCGGCCGCGACGACGTCGCGCCGTTGTTGGACGCATTGATCGCGAACGAAGCCGAAACGGTGCTTGCACACTGCGCAACGCTCGCGGAGCAGGCGGTGGATTTCGGCGAGGTATTGAACGCGTTGCTGAGTGCGTTGCACGAGGTCGCGGTCACGCAGGCCGTGGGCGCGCAGCAAGGCGACGACACGGCTTCGATAACGCGCTTTGCCGCGGCGATGAATGCGGAACAAGTGCAGCTGTTTTATCAGATCGTGCTCGTGGGCCTGCGCGACTTGCCGTTGGCGCCGGACCCGCGCTGCGGTTTCGAAATGGTGATGTTGCGTTTGCTCGCGTTCAAACCGCTCGAAGCTCCGGGTGCCGGGGCGCCCATCGAACGCGGCGAAAAGAAGACTAACGGCCAGGATGGGGTGCGCGCGAAGCGCGCGGTCGATCTGCCGCGCCCTGTCGATCTCCCGAGGAGCGGACCGGTGTCCGCAGCACGCGCCCCGGCGCTCGGCGACGACTGGTACGCAACGGTGCGCGCATTGGAACTCGGTGGCGTTGCCAAGATGATTGCGGAGAACTCGTACCCTATCGAGCGCCTCGGCGACCAGTGGGTGTTGTGCCTCGACGACGCGCACGACACGCTGCTGAACGAGGCACAGACGCGGGTCATCGAACGTTCGCTCAGCGCCTATCTCGGGCGACCGCAACGGCTCACGATCATTTCCGGCGACCCCGGTGCGGAAACGCCGGCGGTGCGCAATCAGCGCGAAAAGCGCGAGCAACACGAACAGGCGGTTGCGGCGCTGCGAGAAGACGAAACGGTGCGCTCGCTCGTGTCTGAATTTGGCGCGGAGCTCAAACTCGAATCGGTGCGGCCGGTCAAACAGTGAACAGAACGGATAAAGCGGAACGGAAGCGATGAAAGGTTTGACGGATCTGATGAAGCAGGCGCAGCAGATGCAGGAGCGCATGCAAGCGATGCAGGCCGAACTCGCGCAACTCGAAGTGACGGGCGAAGCGGGCGCAGGCATGGTGAAAGTCACGCTGAACGGCCGCCATGAAGCGCGCCGCGTGGCGATCGATCCGAGCATCGCGAACGAAGATCTCGCCGTTTTAGAAGATCTCATTGCTGCGGCGATCAACGATGCCGTGCATCGCGCCGAACGTGCACAGCAGGAAAAGATGGCCACGCTCACCGCCGGGCTCGGCCTTCCGGCGGGTTTCAAGATGCCGTTCTGACGATGCCGCGCCGTTGATGCAAATCAGTCCTCTGATAGACCGCCTGATCGAAGCGTTTCAAGTATTGCCGGGCGTAGGGCCGAAGACTGCGCAGCGGATGGCGCTCGCGATTCTTCGGCAGCAGCGCTCCGGCGGAAAACACCTTGCCGATGCACTCCTCGAGGCCATCGACAAAGTCGGCTATTGCCGCCGTTGCAGGACGTTCAGCGAACTCGACCTGTGCGGCATCTGCCAGGACGTACGGCGCGAGCGGCAGACGCTGTGCGTCGTAGAGTCGGCCGCCGACATCTTCGCGATCGAACACGCCGGGGGTTACCGCGGAACGTATTTCGTATTGCACGGCCGGCTGTCGCCAATCGACGGCGTCGGCCCGGACGCGCTCGGTCTCGACGCGTTGGCCAGGTTGGCGGCCGCCGGCGACATCGAAGAGATCATCCTCGCGACTAACCCGACGGTGGAAGGTGAAGCGACTGCGCACTACATCACCGAGAGCCTGCGGCACACGCCGGTTCGCCTCACGCGTATCGCGCACGGCGTGCCGCTGGGTGGAGAACTGGAGTACGTCGACGGCGGCACGATCGTGCACGCGTTACGCGGGCGGCGGAACATCGGCGGTACCGATTGACTGAGCCCACCCACCGTTACATCGAACGCGACGACGAATTCGCTGCAGCTTTGGCGCGCTGGCGCCAGCATGAAGTCGTTGGCATCGATACCGAGTTCATCCGCACCCGGACGTTCTTTCCGATTGCGGCGCTTTATCAGATTGCGACGGACGAGGAATTCGCGATCGTCGATCCCTTGCGCGTGTCGGCATGGGACGAATTCAAAGCGCTGCTCGAAGACGCGTCGATCGTGAAAGTGATGCACGCATGCTCTGAAGATCTCGAAGTGTTCGCGCGCCACATCGGTGCAAAACCTGCGAGCCTGTTCGACACGCAGGTGGCATCGGCGTTTCTCGGTAGTGAGTTCAGCCCGAGTTATGCCGATCTCGTGAAGCGCTACACCGGTACGCAACTGGACAAACACGAAACCCGTTCAGACTGGCTCGCGCGACCATTGCGCGAAGAACAGTTGCGCTACGCAGTGGAAGACGTCGTGTATCTGTTGCCGATTCATCGTGCGCAGCTCGCCGAACTCACGCGTCTTGGGCGCCGCGCGTGGTTCGAAGAGGAAATCGGCCATCGAATCGGGTTCGAACTGGTCGATCCCGATCGCAGTTATCTGAACCTGAAGAAGGCGTGGCGTTGTAACCGACGCGAACTCGGCAGGTTGCAGTTGCTGTGTGCGTGGCGCGAGCGGTATGCGCGGACGAAAGACCTGCCCAGGGGGCACGTGGTGAAGGACGATCAGCTGGTCGATCTGGTGCAGTATCGCAACGTCGATCACGACACGATTGTCAAGACGATCGAGCCCGCGTCGGCGCGCCGCCACGGAAAGGAACTGTTGGCGCTGATCGAACAAGCCGATGCGCTGTCCGATGACGCGTTGCCACCGCCGATGCCGGCGCCGTTCAGTGCGTCGGAAACGCGCACGTTGAAGGAGCTGAAATCCGTGGGCGCCGAACGTGCCCGCGAATTGGACATGGCGGAGGAGTTGCTGTCGCGCCGACGCGATCTCGAGACGTGTTTACGCAGCGTGCGTTCCGACGGAAGATTGCCCGAGAATTTTCGCGGCTGGCGTCACGCGCTGGTCGGTGAATCGTTCGAAACGAAGCTGGCGGGTGTGGCACGTCCGTGAGACACGTCATCGTCTACAAGAGCGTCAAAATCGCAGACATGTATCTGTTCGTCGATCAGCAGGAGGATCTCGAACGGGTGCCGCCAACACTGCTTGCACGCTTCGGTCGGCCCGTCGAGGCGATGCGGATCGAGCTCACACCCGAGCGCCGGTTGGCGCGCAGCGAAGCACCGGCAGTGCTCGAGGCGATCTCCATTCGGGGCTTCTATCTGCAGATGCCGCCGGTTATCGACGCGCCGATGTCCGGGAAGGAACGTGAGTGACGTCGCGTTCTGGCGCAAACCGCTTGCGGAACTCGACCGCGACGAGTGGGAAGCGTTGTGTGATGGCTGCGCACAATGCTGTCAGCTGAAACTCGAAGACGAAGACACCGGACGCATCGCGTGCATCAGTGTCACATGTCATCTGCTCGACCTCGAAGCGTGTCGCTGCACGCACTACGACGAGCGGCACGTGCGCGTGCCGGATTGCATCGAGTTCGATGCGGCCGCAGTGCCGGGTCTGCACTGGTTGCCACAAACGTGCGCCTACCGGCTGCGTTCGGAGGGGCGCGACCTGATGTGGTGGCACTACCTCGTGTCGGGTGATCGCGAAACGGTACATCGCGCCGGCATCTCGGTGCGCGGCCGCGCGACGTCCGAGGCGTACGTGCATCCCGACGACATGGAGAGTCGCGTCGTGTATTGGATTGAACCGAAGCAGCCGAGCGAGCCCTGATGGAGTCGAACGCCGCATGGATTGTCGTGGGAGTCGCGGGAGTAGGGATACTCGTGGGTCTATTCCTGCTTACCCGATGGATCACGAATGGCTGGCTGCGCTGGCTGTTGCTGAGTCTGTGCGCGGTGTGGCTGTTGCTGCCCTGGAACATTCAGGTCGTCGAAGGGCATTACGCGCCGGCGTTCATCGTCGCGTTGTTCGAAGGCTTCTTTCGCACCGACGGCAACCCGCGTCCGGCGCTGATGCTGCTCGCATTGGTGAGCCTCCTCGTGATCATCGTTTTCCTCGTTGTCGGCGCAGTACTGCGCTTTCGTAGGCGTAGGGCCTGAAATTCAGCGCGTCCAGCGCGATCGGCGGCCGTTGCTATCCTTACGGGATGATGCAGACCGCGGTCAGATGGATGCTCGTCAGTGCGCTGCTGCTGTCGTTCGACGCGACCGCAGCGGGTATAGACGTGCGACTCGTCATCGACGTGTCGGGCAGCATGAAATCCGGTGATCCAGAGTACCTGCGCCAGGACGTGCTGAATGGCCTCGGCGAAATGCTGCCCGCGGGCAGCCGCGCCGGTGTTTGGGCGTTCGGCCGGATGGCCGATGTGGTGGTTCCTCATGGCCCGGTGGATGACGCGTGGCGCCGCAGCGCGCGTGCCGCGCGCAGTACGATCGGCACGAAAGCGCCGCGTACCGATCTCACCGATGCACTGACCAAGGCGGCGTGGGATCTCGGCGATGCATCGCCCGATTACAGTCGCCACATCGTTCTCGTCAGCGACGGCCGCGTGGATGTAGCCGACGATGCTTCCAGCAATGACGCGCAACGTCGTGCGATCGTAGACAAACTTCTGCCTCGGCTGCGCGCCGCCGGCATACGCGTCGATTGTCTCGCGCTGTCGGCGAAAGCGGATATGCAGTTCCTGAAGCAGATTGCCGACGCAACGCATGGCCAGGTCACGCGAGCCGATACGGTTGCAGCAGTGAAGGAATACCTTGCGACTGTGCTCGCCGGACTGGCGCCTGCGGGATCGTTCGCGGTGGCCGCTAGCGCAACCGAAGTAACCGTACTCGCGGATCGAACACACGGCGCGTTCGTGCTTACGGCGCCGTCCGGTGCGCGTATCGATGCTTCCACCATGACCGAGGATGTTGCCTGGTTCGATGCCGACACGTATTCGATTGCAACGATAAGAGGGCCGGCTGCCGGAACGTGGCGGTTTACGCCTCCGGATGCGCGCGTGCAGGTCTGGAGCGGACTTGGCATCGCGATACGACCTGACGACACCGCTGAGGTGCCGACGGTTCGCGTAGAAGTAACCGAGGCGGGCGCGCCGATCGACGAACCCAGGCTCGCCGATATCGTCGCGATCACCGCGGAACTCAAGACGCTGTACGGCACGTTACCGCTCGAGGTGAGGCCGCTCGACACAACTCCGCCCGCATATGCCGTCGATCTCGGCGGCACGCCGCTTACGGCAGCCGACCAGGTGACGGTGCACGCGATCGGCAAGACCTTCGAACGGACGCGCGCTTACACTGAACGGATCGCACACCCGATCGATGTCGACATACGGGACGTCGGCGATGGCAATGCCGGCGCGCTGGTCAGCGTCAACGTTCCCGAACTGGATGCTGCGTCGCTGCGAGTACTGGGATCGACGCGCGCCGGCGGCGGACGGGTGAAGCTCGTGGTGGGCACAAAACAGAGCGCTGTCGCCTGGCTGGTTGCCATTCCGCATCTCGACGGCAGCGTAGACGTCAGATTAAAAACACTCTTCAACCTGCTGAATGGGAAGAAGTTCGAAGTGGAGAGCGACCCGATTCACGTCGTGTTGCCGCTCGCTGAACCGCTCACCGTCGGCCTGGACCTCAATGGTCACGTCGTCGTCGACCCGGTGCGACCGCCGCCGGTCGTCGCGCCGGAAGTCGAGCCCGAAACGAATTCCCAAATTCCGGAAGAAGGCGCCGCAGCCGCGACAGTCCAATCTGCGCCGGCAGCTGCATCGGCCCACGTTGAAGCAGCGACTGCCGCTGTTGAGGATTCGCG
This sequence comes from Pseudomonadales bacterium, assembly GCA_041739525.1. Lineage (GTDB taxonomy): Bacteria > Pseudomonadota > Gammaproteobacteria > Pseudomonadales > Azotimanducaceae > DATJGR01. The sequence goes on from JBGSNQ010000022.1 coordinate 144,223, forward strand.
CCAGCCTGCGATGTGGGAATGGATCACGATGGCCGTCGTTGCGCTCGCCAGCATGGGACTGTTGGCGTGGTGGGGCATGCGATCGCGCGCCGGCACAACGACGAACGCGCTCGACGCGACGCTTGCGCGTTACCGAGAGGCGCTCGCGTCATCGAACGGAAAACCCGCAGGCGCGGCAACGACTTAGCGCACGCGTATCCGCCGGGCGGCTTGCTTGCTATGCCTAGGGGGCGCAATTAAAGTAGCCGTTTCCTAATTCAGCCCACTTAAACGAGACACGAATCGATGATTTTCGACAGCACTGCCACGTACATTTCCACCGATGAATTGAGCATGGCCGTCGATGCGGCCGTAAAACTCGAACGCCCGCTATTGGTAAAGGGCGAGCCGGGCACCGGTAAAACGCTGCTCGCAGAAGAGGTCGCGAATTCGCTCGGAATGGAACTGGTTCAGTGGCACATCAAGTCCACCACCAAAGCACAACAGGGCTTGTACGAATACGACGCCGTTACGCGGCTGCGCGATTCGCAGCTCGGCGACGAACGCGTCAAAGACATCCGCAACTACATCAAGAAGGGCAAGCTCTGGCACGCCTTCGAATCGGAAAAGCGGGTGGTACTGCTGATCGACGAAATCGACAAGGCCGACATCGAATTCCCGAACGACCTGCTGCAGGAACTCGATCGTATGGAGTTCTTCGTTTACGAAACCGGCGAAACGGTGAAGGCGAAATTCCGCCCGGTCATCGTGATCACTTCGAACAACGAGAAAGAACTGCCCGACGCGTTCCTGCGCCGCTGCTTCTTCCACTACATCAACTTCCCCGATCGCGAAACGATGCAGGCGATCGTCGACGTGCACTATCCGGAGATCAAAAAGGAGCTCGTCAAGGAAGCGATGGACATCTTCTTCGACGTCCGCAAAGTGCCGGGCCTGAAGAAGAAGCCGTCGACGTCGGAACTCATCGATTGGCTGAAGCTGCTGATGGCCGACGATATTCCGGACGAAATTCTGACGAACCGCGACCCCAGTAAGGCCATCCCGCCGCTGTACGGCGCGCTGGTCAAGAACGAGCAGGACGTGCACCTGCTCGAACGGCTCGCGTTCATGAACCGCCGCAACAGCCGCGGCTGAACGCGCTCGTCGGTAGAACCGCAGGAGCTTAGACGTGCTGATCAACTTTTTTCTGACTCTGCGCAAGTACAAGCTGCCGGTGACGCTGCGCGAGTTGATGGACCTGCTCGCCGCGCTGCAGTTGCGCGTCGTCTACGCGAACATCGACGACTTCTACCTGTTGAGCCGGACGTGTCTGGTCAAAGACGAGAAGAACTACGACAAGTTCGACCGAGCCTTCTCGGCCTATTTCAAAGGTCTCGAAGATCTGCACGGCATGCTGGAGTCGCTGATTCCCGACGAGTGGCTGCGCCGCGAGTTCGAGAAGTCGTTGACGCCGGAAGAACTCGAGAAGATCAAGTCGCTGGGCGGGCTCGAAAAGTTGATCGAAGCGTTCCAGAAGGCGCGCGAGGAAGAAGAGAAGCGTCAGGCGAAGGAAGGCAAAGAGGGTAAAGAAGGCCAGGAAGGCGACGACCCGGAACAGAAAGGCAAGAAGGGTGCCGGCGGGCTGGGGCAGGGCAAGAAGAAGAAGGCGAAGAAAGTCTGGGACGAGCGCCAGTACAAGAACCTGGACGACTCGGTCGAACTCGGCACGCGCAACATCAAGATCGCGCTGCGTCGGCTGCGCAAGTTCGCGCGCACGGGCAAAGAAGAAGAGCTCGACATGAAAGGTACGATCCGCGCCACGGCGGACAACGGCGGCATGCTCGACATCAAGATGCAGCCCGAGCGGAAGAACACGGTCAAGGTTCTGTGTTTCTTCGACATCGGCGGTTCGATGGATGCACACGTGAAGATTTGCGAAGAACTCTTCTCCGCGACCCGCACCGAGTTCAAACATCTAGAGAGCTTCTACTTCCACAACTTCATCTACGAATCGGTGTGGAAGGACAACCGGCGCCGCATGAACGAGCGGATGCCGACGTTCGAGATCCTGAACAAATACGCGCACGACTACAAAGTGGTGTTCGTGGGCGACGCAACGATGGCGCCGTACGAAATCACCCATGCAGGCGGCAGCGTGGAGCACTGGAACGAGGAACCCGGCGCGGTCTGGATCAATCGCTTTGCGACGTTGTACGACAAGTTGATCTGGATCAACCCGACGCCGCAGGAAACCTGGGAATACTCGAACTCGGTCGCGATGACGCGCGAGCTCGTCAACGGCAAGATGTATCCGCTGACGATCCGGGGTCTCGAAGAGGGCATGAGCGCCCTCACCAAATAACGGCGCCGCAGCGGCGCCGTCTCCTGTTCTAACGAGCCGAAGGCGTGAGCGGCGAATTTCCGCATGACTCGGTAATGCTTAGAGACGTGCGGTCTCTCGAGCATGCGCTACGCCGCGACCCTGAGAGCGCGAAGGTTGCGTTGGCAGACGCGCAGCAGCGTTTGCGAAATCGTCAGACGAGCGTCCCAAGGGTGTCGTTTCCGGACGAACTGCCGATCGCAGAGCATGTCGACGAGATTCGTCGCTTGCTCGAGACACATCGCGTGGTGATCGTGGCCGGCGAGACCGGTTCGGGAAAGACCACGCAACTCCCGAAATTGTGCTTGGCAGCCGGGCTCGGCGTGCGCGGCTTGATCGGCCATACACAACCGCGCCGTATTGCCGCGCGCGCGGTGTCGAGGCGCATCGCCGAGGAGTTGTCCGTTCCGTTGGGCCAACAGGTCGGCTATGCGGTGCGCTTCAGCGACCAGACGTCCGAAAGCACTTTGATCAAGGTGATGACCGACGGTTTGTTGCTTAACGAAATCACCAGCGACCGATGGCTGTCGAACTACGACGCGCTGATCATCGACGAAGCTCACGAGCGCAGTCTGAACATCGACTTTCTGCTCGGTTACGTGAAGGTGCTGCTCGGCAAGCGCGCCGATCTGAAAGTGATCATCACCAGTGCAACGATCGATGTCGGCGCGTTTGCAAAGCACTTCGGCGACGCACCTGTCGTGCAGGTGAGCGGTCGCGGCTACCCGGTTGAAGTGGTGTACCGCGCGGCCGATGTGGGTGAGGTCGACCAGCCGCAACAAATCCTCGATGCCATTCGCGAGATCGAACTGCGACCGATACAACGCGCAAGCGACGTACTGGTGTTCCTTTCAGGCGAACGCGAGATCCACGAAACGTCTAAGCTGCTGCGTCGCGAACTGCGCGATCGATACGACATCCTCCCGCTATACGCGCGCCTGCCCACGGCCGAACAGCAACGCATTTTCGCCTCGGGCGGAAGGCGCCGCGTGGTACTCGCAACCAACGTGGCCGAAACGTCGTTGACGGTGCCGAACATCGGCTTCGTGATCGATCCCGGGTTTGCGCGTCTCAGTCGCTACAGCTACCGCTCGAAGTTGCAGCGCCTTCCGATCGAACGCATCTCGCGTGCCAGCGCCGACCAACGAAAGGGCCGCTGCGGCCGGATCGCGCCGGGCGTGTGCTATCGCCTCTACGACGAAGCGGATTTCCAGTCGCAACCCGAATACACGGACCCGGAGATACGTCGCACGAATCTCGCCGCCGTCGTTCTGCAGATGCGTGCGTTCGGACTCGGCGACATCGAGACCTTTCCATTTCTCGATCCACCGGAGCCGCGTGCGGTTCGAGACGCGTTGACACTGTTGACGGAGCTCGGCGCACTGGTCGACGACCGGCTTACGCCGATCGGACGCACCATGGCCAGGTTGCCGATCGACCCTCGACTCGCGCGTATGTTGATCGAGGCATCGGGGCAGGGCGCCCTTGCGGAACTGTTGGTGATCGCGAGCGGGCTTGCGCTGCAGGACCCGCGCGAGAGACCTCTCGAGGCGCGTGGCGCGGCCGACGCCGCGCATCAGGAGTTCGCGGACAAACGCTCCGATTACCTGGGCTATCTGAAGCTGTGGAACTGGCACGAGTCATCGCGGCAGGAGCTCTCTTCATCCGCATTGAAACGTGCCTGTCAGCAGAAGTTCGTTTCGTTTCTGCGCATGCGCGAGTGGCGCGATCTGCACCGGCAGCTGGTGTTGTCGGTCAAGCAGCTCGGGCTGCGCGTGAATGCTCAGCCTGCGGAGTACGCGCCCATCCATCGCTCCATTCTCGCGGGTTCACTCAGCCTGATCGGCCTGAAGGACGAACGCGGCGAGTATCTGGGCGCCCGCAATCTCCGGTTTCGTATCTTCCCAGGATCGTATCTGGCTTCGTCGCACCCGAAGTGGCTTGTTGGAAGCGAGATTTCGGAGACACAGCGCGTCTACGCGCGATGCGTCGCGACGATCGAACCCGAGTGGATCGAGGACGCAGCCAAACACTTGTTGAAGCGCAACTACAGCGAACCGCATTGGGAAGCACGCCGCGGAGAGACCGTTGCGTTCGAGAAGGTCACGCTGTTCGGCTTGCCTCTGGTCGAGCGCCGTCGCGTCGCGTTCAAACACATCGACCACGCGCAGGCGCGCGACATCTTCATTCGAGCCGGGCTGCTCACCGGTGCCCTGACGACGAAAGCCGAGTTCCTGCAACATAACCTTGCCTTGGTCTCGGAGATTCGCGAACTCGAAGCGAAGCAGCGGCGCCGCGATCTGCTTGTGTCGGACGACGCACTTGCAGGGTTCTATGCGGATCGAATCCCGGCCGACGTGTGCGACGCGCGCGATCTCGAACGATGGCGTCGCGTGTCCGAACGACGCGATCCGAAGCTGTTGTTCATGTCGCGCGAAGATGTGTTGCTGCCGGATGGCGGGCGTTCGGGTGACGACGGATTTCCGTCGACGCTCGTTCTGCAAGATGTCGAGTTCCGCCTTCGTTATGCCTTCGCGCCGGGCGCAATCGACGACGGCGTTTCGTTGCAGGTACCGCTCGGTCTGCTTGCACACGTGAGGCAGGAACCGCTCGATTGGCTCGTACCTGGCCTGCTCGGCGCACGTTGCGAAGCCCTGGTTCGTGCGTTGCCGAAGGCGTTGCGGCGCCCGCTCGCGCCGTTGCCCGAGAAGATCGACGCGATTCTGCCGGCGCTGTTGCGTCCCGATACGTATCGCCACGGCCGGCTCGAACGTGTTCTCAGCGAGCGGCTCGAAGGATTCTTCGACGCGCGGATACCTCTCGACGCATGGAACCTGGATGCGGTCGACGCACATTTACGCATGAACGTTCAGGTGCGCGACAACAAGGGCGCTCTGGTGGATCAGGATCGCGACGCAACGGCACTGCTTGCGCGTCTAGAAGCGAAAGTGGCGCAGCGCATCGGCGCGCAAAGCGTAAGGGCCTCGTTGGAAGCGCACGAACTGACGCGCTTTCCCAACGTCGAGGTGGCGGCACAACGCGTTATCGAAGATGGAGACGGGCGTTTGATCGTGTATCCGGCACTCGTCGATCGCGGCGCCAGTGTATCGTTGGTGATGGCGCCGACCGCGGTGGAGCAACGGCGGCTGTCGCGCGACGGGTTTTCGCGGATGGTGCTTCTCAGCGAGGCGAAGACGACACGCTTCCTGCAGAAGCTGGTACGCAACGAACGCGATCTCGGGCTGCAATTCGCGCCGCTCGGATCGGCCGACATGCTTACAGATGAATTGCTACGCGCGTCGGCCTGGTACTGCTTCTTCGATGGTCGGGAGCTGCCGCACTCCAACGCGGAATTCGACGCGCGCATCATGCAACACCGCGCGGCGTGGCCCGGTACCTTCGACATTCTGTTGGGGCACGCGAAGGCCATTCTTGCGGCCAGGTTCGTCGCGGTACGCGCACTCTCAAGTGCGAAATCGCCGGCTTATGTCGATTCGGTGCGCGACATGAACGCACAGCTGGCGCGCCTCGTACCCGCGGACTTTCTCGATCGCGTACCGTTGCGCCATCTGGGTGAAGTGCCGCGCTATCTCGAAGCAATTTCGCATCGCCTCGATGGCTTGCAGGGCCGTATTCAAAAGGATGCGCAAGCGCAGCGTGAAATTGCGACCTTCGAGCAACGGCTTGCGAACGTTGCCGGGAAGTTCGGCGCGCGTGCCGATCTGGAAGATGCACGCTTCCTGATCGAGGAATATCGGGTCGCGGTATTCGCGCAACGCCTCCGAACGAAAGGCAAAGTCTCGGCGAAGCGTATCGATTCGGTACTGGTACCTCTCGAAGAGGAAGCCGGCGTACGTTGAGTTCGTGCATGGTGGGGCATGCGATATCATCGCCGCACGATTCGAATTCGTAGATGGGGAAAACTCGATGTTGAAGCGCTGGCTGATAGCCGGTCTGCTAACCGGCCTGACGTTCAGTGCGTTCGCCGAGACGGAAACCGCAGCGGTCGATGCGGAATCCACAGCGGGGAATGTGTCAGATCCCTGGCAAGGCATGAACCGCAGAGTCTTCGCATTCAACCAGGCGATGGATCGCTGGTTGTTGAAGCCCGTCGCGAAGGGGTACATGAAGGTCACGCCGCGGCTGTTTCGTCGAGGCGTCGGCAACTTCTTCACCAATCTTTCCTATCCGTTGGTCATCGTGAACGACTTCCTTCAGCTGAAGTTCGCCCAGGGAGCAAGCGACACGGGGCGTTTCGTCATGAACACGACGCTCGGCATCGGTGGATTGTTCGACCCGGCCTCGGGCGCGAATCTTCCACTGCACGAAGAAGATTTCGGACAGACGTTTGCAAGATGGGGCGCCGGTTCCGGTCCCTTTCTCGTGTTGCCGTTCCTGGGGCCATCCAATGTGCGCGACGGGATCGGCTCCGGCGTCAGCTGGGCCGCACAGCCGATGCGTTTCGTGATCGAGGACGAACGAACCCGCTATGGGCTGACTGCACTGAACTTGATCGATATTCGCGCAAGCCTGCTGGATGTTGAGCAGCTGGTCAGCGGCGATAAGTACATCTTCATGCGCGACGCGTTCATGCAGCGCCGCGAATACCTGATAAACGACGGTCAGGTCACCGATGATTTCCTCGATGAAGAGTGGGACGAGTAGCCCACAATTCCGGGACGAACCAGTCTTGTGACCGCAGTACCGAAGGAGTAGGGTGCGCGGCCGATGCTAGGGTAAATCGTCAGGGCAAATAGCGCGCCGCCGCCGGCGTAGCTTCTACCGCCCTCGGTGGGAAGTTGCATGACCCTCTTGGTAGTCGATCCGGATGACGCGACGTCGTCTGTCCTCACGGATTCGCTCTCTCAACTAGGCTTTACCGTTTCGCGAATCCTCGGTATGGCGGAGCTTGCGCAGTGGGTGTCGAAGGAGCGCCCCGACCTAGTCCTATGCCCTTATCGGGAGACCGACGCTCGCCCGTTCAGTGTGGTGGAGTCCATTCTGGCGCACGACCCGACATTGCCGGTGGCTATCGCCACGCATCGCAATCTCGACAATACCGAGCTGCTGGCGGCACTGCGCCTCGGGGTGATCGACGTGCTCGACATCGATCACCCGGACGCCGATCTCGCACAGCAGGTAGATAAGGCTATCGGCAGAGGGGGCCGGGCCGCGCGTGCTTCGTCAACGGCCGAAGACGCGCGTACGCGCGCCCAGCTGCGCGAGTTTCAGCGCGACCAACGCGCCGGACGCTACATCCAGATGGGCATGCTGCCGCCCAGCCCGATGGCAATCGACCGATACCGACTGCGACACCGGTTGTTCCCCTCGCTGATGTTGAGCGGTGATTTTGTCGACTATTTCCGCATCACCGACCGCCACTTTGCCTTTTATATGGCGGATGTGTCGGGCCATGGCGCCTCGTCCGCCTTCGTTACGGTGCTGCTGAAGAACTTCTCGCGCCGGTTGCGGCGCGAATATCGACCTAAAATGCTCAAGGCCCCCGGAGAGATTCTGGCGGCGCTGAATCGGGAACTCCTCGACAATCAGCTGGACAAGCATGTGGCAGTATTCATCGGCGTCATCGACCTGGCGGACGATTCGCTGGCCTACGCGAACGGCGGCCATTTCCCGTCCGCGATTCTGTGTGACGACGCAGGTTGCCGTTACCTCGAAGTGGCCGGCAAGCCGGTGGGGTTGTTCGAAGGTGTGTCCTGGGAATCGAAGCGGGAAGTCCTGAAGGGGCCGCTCTCGCTCGCGATGGTCTCGGACGGGGTGCTCGAGATCATGGGCTCAGTGCCGCTGGCGGATAAGGAACGGCGACTGCTCGATGTAGTCCAAACGTCGCATTCGAAGGGAACCGAACTGTGGCAGGTGCTGGGACTCGATCAGCGCGACGCCGGACCGGACGACATCGCGTGCCTCGTGATCACGAAAGAGGCGTGATGTGAACGCGTTGTCCAACAACGGCCGTATTCTGGTGGCGCACCACCACGGTGTGTATCTGATGAAGTTCGTCGGCGACGTGCGCGTCACGCTGTGCGCGGCCGTGGACACCTTCCTCGATTCGATGTTGTCCGACACGGGCTTCAAGTCGGTGGTGGTCGATCTCACGCGAACGACAAACATAGACAGCACGTCGCTCGGCATCCTCGCCAAGCTCTCGATCCGCGCGCAGGAGCGTTTCGGTTTCGTGCCGACGCTGGTATCGACCAATCCCGACATTACCCGCGTGCTGAAGACCATGGGCTTCGATGACGTTTTCCACATCATCGAAGTACCGCTCGAGCACAAGGAACAGTTCGGCGAACTGAATCCTTTCGATTGCAGCGAAGAAGACATGCGACAACGGGTGCTCGACGCACACCGCATTCTGATGTCGTTGAACGAGTCGAATCGCGAGGCATTTCAGGACCTCGTCGAAACGCTGGAAGCCGCCGCCCGCTAGTCCACGCGTGTTGGCAGAACTCCGCGCGATTTGTCAGTATGGCGGCCGCGTTCGACGTGCGCGCACATCAAAAACACCGGGGAGAAAAGAATGGTCGTTCGACACAAGCCGCGCATTGCGGCGGTAGCAGTATTGCTGAGTTTCTTGTTTGCGACGGCGGCGTTCAGCGCCGATCCGACGGCGGTTTCTCCCGATGGTCTGCACCTCGTCAAGAACACCGAGTTCGCGCTGGTGTACGTGAGGCCGGGAGCGTCGCTGAAGCCGTACACGAAATTCGCGATTCTCGATTGCTACGTCAGCTTTGCGCCGAACTGGCGCGAGAACATGCAGACCAACTTCAACATTCCGATCACGGAAGATCAGATCAAGCAGACCGAATCGGAGCTCGCCGCCGAGTTCAAGAAGGTGTTCGTCGCGCAGCTCGAGCAAGGTGGGTATCAGCTGAGCACCACGGCCGCGCCCGACGTACTCGTACTACGCCCGGCAATCATCAATCTGCAGATCACCGCGCCCCAGGACATGGCAGACCCGAGCGAGCAGACTTTCTCGACCTCCGCGGGACAGATGACAATGGTGCTCGAGCTATACGACTCCGTGACGAGCCAACTGCTCGGTCGCGTGGTCGATCCGGAGGAAGCGAGCAACTACGGGATCTTCACGTGGGGATCGAAAGTAGGGAACATTCAGGCCGCTGACGAGATCATGACGAAGTGGTCCGACACCCTGCGTCATTACATGGAGGCCGCGAGGGGCGCGCAGTAGCCGCCTCTCATTGAGCACTCGAGGGACGAAAGGATGATGCACGCGCAACGTTCGAGCAGTGTCGTGGGCACAGTCGCCGCGGCGCTTCTGCTGATCGCCTCTTCGGCGTTCGGCGATGTGCCGCCGCCACCGCCGCAACAGCTCTATGTGTACCCTGCCCACGGACAGACGTACGAGCAACAGCAGCAGGATCAGTTCCAGTGCTACGAATTCGGCAAGAACGAAACCGGATTCGACCCGATGGCGGCACCGCCACCGCCGCCGCCGCAACAGAAGCGGGCAGGGTTCTTCGGCGGTGCATTCGCTGGTGCGCTCCTCGGTGTAGCTGTTGGAGCCATTGCCGGCAACGCGGGTGAAGGCGCCGCGATCGGCGCGGCAAGCGGCGGATTATTCGGCGGCATGCGGAGCGCTCAAGCACGTAATCAACAGCAGCAGAGTCAGCAACAGCAGACGCAGACGCTCACGGCCGAGCGAAGCAACTACAACCGCGCCTATTCGGCCTGCCTCGAAGGCCGCGGCTATACCGTCGACTAGGAGAAGAGCATGAAACCAGTCGCGTTACTGCCGCTGTTCGTTTGTCTGAGCGCCGCACCTTCGTTCGCTGCTTCTGGGGGAGCGTCGGGCGCGCCGTTCGACGGCAAGACCAATCTCGTCTGTACCGTGCAGCAGCTGTTCGAGTGCGACAGCTATGCCGGGTGCCGTGCCGTCGGTGAAGACGTGGCATTCCCGATCCGCCATCTCGACGTCGACGTGGGCAAGCGCACGATCAGGATCGAGCACCTCGACGCCGACCTGACGAGTCCGATCAATACGAGCGAAGTGGTGCAGGGCAAGTTGCTGCTGCAGGGAACCGATTCGGGAATCAAGGGCGAGACGGGCGGCGGCGGATACACGCTGTTGATCAATCAGACCTACGGCAACATGATACTGACCGTCGCCGGGCACGACGTCGCGTTCGTCGGAATGGGTGCTTGTATCGCGAAGCGGTAGCGCCTCAACCCTTCCTGGCCTCGAGCTTTGCCGCAATGAAATCGTCGTGCGAGACGTACAACAGATCTGCTATGCGGCGTATGGTGTATTCCTCGTGAACGTCGATGCTCGAATCGGAGCCGGCAAGACGCCACAACAACAGAATCAGTTGCCGCTTCTCTTCCATCGATAGTGCATCGTTCACAGCCCGCGTGAACGGATACATCGAGATCGCAGTGTCGTGTTCTGACTTCGCTCGATCGACGAGCGCCTGCACCTGCTCGTCGGTGAGCTTGAACATCGCCTGCACCGCATCGCGTGTAGTCTCGACTTCGGCTTCAGTGATGTTCTGATCGGCCCAGGCGACCTCCAACAGCAGCATCGCCGCGGCCATTGGCGCCGTGTCCGCGTCGCCATCCGAAGATACCGAAGGGAACTGTTGCAGCAGCGTTTTCAGTCGTTCGAACATGCGGAAGATAGCTCCTCGATACCGATTTCGTTGACGAACGACGCGGCTTCGATCAGCACGTCGATGCCGGCGCAAGCGCGATGCGAGTGCTCCGACAAATGGCGTCGATAGCGCCGCGCTCCCGGTAGACCATTGAACAATCCATGCAGATGCCGCGCAACGTCGTGTAAGCGCGTGCCTCGCTCGAGTTCCGACCGAACGTAGGGAAACAGCCGCTCGAGTGCTTCGTTGCGACGCATCGGCGGTGTGGTGCCGAACAACTCGGTGTTCAACGCGGTCAGAATCCACGGGTTGTGATACGCAGCGCGCCCCAGCATTGCGCCATCGACGCATTGCAGTTGAGCGCGTACGACATCCAGCGTCTCGATGCCTCCGTTGACCACCATCGTCAGCTCGGGGAAGTCGGCTTTGAGGCGACTGACGCGCGTCCAGTCGAGCGGCGGAATCGTGCGGTTCTGCGCGGGGCTCAGCCCGCTGAGAATTGCTTTGCGCGCATGCACGATGAACGTACTGCAGCCGACGCCGGCGACGGTGTCGATGAAGCGTGCGAGAAAGTCGTAGTCATCGTCTCCGTCCACACCGGTGCGACATTTCACCGTTACCGGAATGTCTACGGCTGCGCGCATCGCGGCGACGCACTCTGCGACAAGTTCGGGCTCGAGCATCAAACACGCGCCAATGCGCGCTTGTTGCACACGATCGGACGGACAGCCGACGTTGAGGTTCACTTCATCGAAGCCGGCATCGGCCGCCAGTGTTGCGCAGGCCGCAAGGCTCGCAGGATCAGCGCCGCCTAGTTGCAGCGCCACCGGATGCTGCTCCGGCGAATACGTGAGCAAGCGTTCCCGCGGACCGTGAAGCAACGCGCCGGTGCTGATCATCTCGGTGTACAAACGCGCGTGCGGTGCGAGCAGTCGATGGAAATGACGACAGTGGCGATCGGTCCACTCCATCATCGGGGCAACGCATAGTTTCCAGTCACTCTGCAAGCCAGCGTTTATGCGGGTCACGTGCAACTCACCTGCATTTTAGCTGGACTCTGCGCCAATCGTTGCAAGTACCCCAAGATGCGGTGCGAGGTCGTGCACGCGGTAAACATACCCCGAGTTGGCGTCACCCAAACGCGTGGGGTACCGAGAGCTGGGGTATTTCATCGAGAGAAGACCGGGCAAGCGGGACATCAAGCATCGCGACGAAGTGATCATCAAGAACGAGGCGCAGATTGTATACCGTGACTCGAAGTCCTTCCCGGGTCGACGTGAGCCGTACGCATGGGGTGTGCGATGTGCGCATTTGGCGCGCGATCCGGGCGCAGGGCGGCAGGCTCGTCGAACACCGCCGGGTCGTGGTTGGCCGCGAGCGGCATGGCACCTGCGCCACTTGCCGGTACCGCCTTCCGGTCGGCGCCGAGTTCGCTTTTCCCGAACCAACCGATCGCCACAACCGAATTTTCTCGAAGTCATGCGCGAGCCACAGTTGTCCGTGAACCCACAACGAGAGCAACAGACATGGTGGATGATCGAAAACGCAGACGGTCGGCGTTGACTCCGGTGAGCTACGTGATCAAACGCCGTGTGCGCGCGCTTCGTGACGCGCTGGGCCGTATGGTCAGCGGTTTTATCCCCGATCCCGCAGCGGTGCCCGTGCTCGTGCCGGTGTATGTCCGTCCGAGGCGACGCCGATGAGCGGCCGCAACGTGCTGCGGGAAGCGCTCAGCGGTGGTCTTGGCGGGTCGCTTGCG
>JBGSNQ010000056.1:0-2884 GCA_041739525.1 Pseudomonadales bacterium
ATTCGACGACGCCTTCACCTCGCACATCGGCCACACGCTTTCCAACGGCGTGCGCGCGTTCGTGCACTTCCGTGCGCGCGAGTGGCAGGCCGCGCACGACGATTTCGAGCGCGCCATCGCCGCCAGCCCCAACGATTCCGACGTGCTGCAGTGGTATTCGCAGTTTCTCGCGAGCATCGGCTGGATCGAACGCGCGAAACGCGCGGCGCGCGATGCGGTGGTGGACGATCCGTTGTCGCCCGTGGCGAATCAGCGCGCGGGCGTGGTCAGCCTGTGGATCAACGATCCGGATGCGGCCGACGATCACTTCACCGTTTCGTCCGAGGTGGGCATTCAAGGGTCGGGACTGCCGGAGGCGTGGATCGCATTTCTGCTGAACGAAGGCAAACTCGGTGCGGCGCGCGCCGCGCTGATAGAGACGCAGGGCAGCCGCGGCCAGTCGATCGCCTGGATTGACCCGGTGTTCGCCGCGATGACGCAGCAAGGGTCGAAACAGGCTGCGCTCGATGCGTTGGCGCGCGACTTCGCCGCCGGCAAGCTGGGCGTGCCGATGTATGTGGGCGCGCTGTTCTTCGTCGGTGACATCGACGGCCTATATGCGGCGATGGACAAGGTCGTGGCGAGCGGCGAACCATTGGACGTCGAACTGTTCTTCAGCCGCATGGGGCGGCCGTTCCGCAAAGACGCGCGTTTCACGCCGCTGATGATGCGGCTGGGTCTGGTCGAGTTCTGGGACAGAGCCGGTTGGCCCGACCTGTGTGCCCGCGAAGGTGCACGCGTGGTGTGCCGCTAGCCCTGTTGCCAGAGATTTACGAGAGAGCCACGAGAACACAACGCTTTCTATCCGCGCCCCGCTGCGTTGGGTACAGTCGGCATGCATGGGGTCGAGTTCGAATATTGAGAAGGGGAAAGGTCGATGACGAGCAGTAGCGCCAGGAGTTCCGTTGCCACGGATCGTTCGAATACGTTCGACGCGGTGGTAGTCGGCGCCGGCTTTGCCGGTATGTACATGTTGCACAAGTTGCGCGAGGTCGGACTCACTGCGCGCGTGTACGAAGCGGGCACCGGCGTCGGCGGTACCTGGTATTGGAACCGCTATCCGGGCGCGCGCGTCGACGTAGAGAGCCTCGAATACTCGTATCAGTTTTCCGAAGACCTGCAGCAGCAATGGACGTGGTCGGAGCGATACGCGACGCAGCCGGAACTGCTGCGCTACGCCGAGCACGTTGCCGAGCGCTTCGATCTTAAACGCGACATTCAACTGAACACGCGCGTGTTGTCGGCGCACTTCGACGACGCGGCCGGTCGATGGAACATCGTCACCGACAAAGGCGCGGCGTCGGCACGCTTCTTCATCCTCGCATCAGGCTGTCTCTCGTCCACCAACGTGCCGAATTTCAAAGGACTGAGCGATTTCAAAGGCAACTGGTATCACACCGGCGGCTGGCCGCACGACGGCGTCGATTTCACCGGCAAGCGCGTCGCGGTGATCGGCACCGGTTCGTCGGCCATCCAGTCGATACCGGTGATCGCGAAACAGGCGAAGCAACTGTTCGTGTTTCAACGCACCGCCACCTATTCCGTGCCCGCGCACAACGGGCCGGTCGATCCTGTAGCACTCGCACGAGTGAAAGCGAACTACCGTGACTTCCGCGAACGCAATGCGAAAACGGGTTATGGCTTCATTCTCGATGCGAACGAAGGGTCCGCGTTGGCGGTGAGCGAAGCCGAACGCCAGGCCACCTACGAAGCGCGCTGGGCGCGTGGTGGGCTCGGCTTCTACGGATCGTTCGGCGACTTCCTTTCCAACAAGGAGGCCAACGACACCGCGGCCGATTTCATCCGTCAGAAGATCCGCTCCACGGTACGCGACCCCGCGGTTGCGGAACTCTTGTGTCCGAAGACGGTGGTCGGTTGTAAACGGCTCTGCGTGGACACGGGCTACTACGACACCTACAACCGGCCGAACGTGACGCTCGTCGATGTGAGCAAGACACCGATCGATCGCATTACACCGAATGGACTGCGCGTGGGCGAACGCGACTACGAAGTGGATGCGATCGTATTCGCAACCGGCTTCGACGCCATGACCGGTTCGGTCATGAAGATCGACATTCGCGGCAGCGGCGGTTTGCCCTTGGCGGAGAAGTGGGCGGCAGGGCCGAAGAACTATCTCGGTCTCGGCGTGGCGGGCTTCCCGAACATGTTCCTGATCGCCGGTCCCGGAAGCCCTTCGGTGCTCACGAACATGCTGCCGTCGATCGAGCAGCACGTGCGCTGGATAGGCGACTGCATCGCCTCTATGCAATCGCGCCAAGCGCGACGCATCGAAGCGGATGAGGCGGCAGAGGAGACGTGGGTGAGCCACGTCAACGAAACCGCCGCCGCCTCGCTATTCCCCACCTGCAACTCGTGGTACCTGGGCGCTAACGTCCCCGGTAAGCCGCGCGTATTCATGCCGTATTCGGGCGGCTTTTCGGTTTACGTCGAGAAGTGCAACGAAGTAGCCGCGCGTGGGTACGAGGGATTTGTTCTGAGTTAGTGCTTCGAATCCCGGAGGAGGTGGGGGCTCGTTGCGCCGGACGCGCTCGAGCCATCCATGGGCGCTCATTTGTGTCCGGCGCGACAAGCCCCCATCTCCACCTGACGTCGGCGTATCCACCGTTGGATGGTAGTGCTGCCTTAGGGGACGAAACGTTGCGTTTGGTAGTGTTGGAGACATCACCGACAACTCCAGCGTCTCGACGGCCACCCACTCAACGAAGTCGCACGTGCGAATTTCACGTAAGCGAGTGGCGGGGGTCCGGTGCGCTGGACCGTGTTTGGCCATGGATGGCCAAACGCGAGCGCCCAGGGATGGCTCGAGCGTGTCCAGCGCACCGGA
>JBGSNQ010000068.1:0-53643 GCA_041739525.1 Pseudomonadales bacterium
TACGACAGCCTCTGTACGTTGAATCAACCGTGCGATTCGCGCTACGCGAACCCGGCCTTTGGTACGGCGGCGGCGCCGATCCCATATGCCGCCGTGCTCGGATCGGGCGCTGCATTCCTGGATATCTTGCCGCAGATGCAGCTGTTCACGGCTAAGCAGTTCGGCACGATCGCGGTCAATGGAGGGACGGCGCCGTTCAACTGCATTCCGGGATTGTTCGAGGTACAGAAATCAGCTTACTGCTACGGCAGTTGGCAGGGGGGTACGAATACCCACGTCGTACATCAGAACCCGTTTGTCTCGGCGACGGACCTGCAATATCAGACGCGATCGGAGCGGAACTCGTACGCGGCCTACACACAAGGCGTGTACACGTTCAACGAACACTGGGCATTGACGCTCGGTGCACGCTGGGCGCGCGACCAACTGACGGGCGAGGAAAACCTGTTCTTCTACAACGAAGACAACATCATTCCGCTTGGATTTGTCGGTACCGGTGGAACGTCGTCGCTTGCCGCGGTCAACCAGGGGCTGGGTTATCTGGGGGCCGATGGCACGATCCTCAACCCGCAGCGTCTGCTGGTGAACGGTGTGCCTATCAGTCTCAGCTTGTGGCGCCAGGAAAAGCGTAAGGATGATGACATCACGTGGCGCGTCAACTTCGACTACACGCCAACGGATAACGACCTGATCTATCTGTCGGCGACAAAGGGATCAAGAGCGGGTGGTTTCAACCTCGTGTTCTTCAGCGCCGAGCGGACCTTCAAGACGGAGAGTTTGATCTCGTATGAGTTGGGCTACAAAGGCACGTTGCGCGACGGCACCATGCAGTTGAACTCGGCCGTGTACTACTACGACTACAAGAACGTCGAGACCTTCGGTACCGGTCCCTCTGCATTCAACCCCGCGAACACGTCGACGAGCGTGTTCTCGGTGCCGTCGGCGATGATCATCGGCTGGGACACCGACGTGGACTGGCTGATCACCGACAACATCACGTTGGGTGCGAACTTCAGCTATACGCACAGCGAGTACACCGACAACTTCACGGTGAACGATCCGAACGATCCGAACCGGCCGCCCTCCTTGTTCGATCCGCTATCGATTCCGATCGATCTCGACGGCAAGCAGATGTTGCAGGTGCCGGAGATGAAGGGCGGCGTGTACGCGCAGTACAACTGGCAGTTGGGCGATCGCGGCTCGGTCACGTTCCTGGCGAACTGGAGCTGGATCGACGAGGTGTACTTCTCGGCGTTCGAGTCTGCGGAAGACGCAGCGCCGTCGTATCAGCGGACCGACCTGCGCGCCACGTGGATCTCGCCGAGCACCGCGTGGACTGTGGCCGCATTTGCCGACAACGTCTTCGACGAAATCGGTCTGCGTCAGGTCGACCACTACGGCTCGACCGAAGACGTGAACTTCCGCCGTTCCGGTTCGAACACGATTCCGCAGCAGCTCGGCATCTCGGTGGACTACAAGTTCGGTGCGTTGAAATAACAACAATCCGTTAGTCGATTCGAAGGGGGCTTCGGCCCCCTTCTTTTTTTGTTGGAGAAAGTTCTGTTGGAGAAAGGCATCATCGGCCGATGAGCCGGGCCGATGTCATTCGACAATTGAAGGATTACCGACGATGGCACCCATCGGAGTCTGCGACGATCGATCGATTTGAGGCGTTCGTCGACAGCGAGCCGCACTGCTTCCAACGAAATTGCTGGGCCGGACACGTCACCGGTTCCGCCTGGATCGTCAACGCGCAACAGACGCACGTGCTGCTCACGCACCATAAAAAGTTGAATCGATGGCTGCAACTCGGTGGGCACAGCGACGGCGACAGCGATCCGCTTCGAGTTGCATGTAGAGAAGCGGAAGAAGAATCGGGCCTTGCGGTTGCGCCTGTGTCGATCCATCTCTTCGACATCGATATTCACCTGATTCCAGCGCGCAAGAACGACCCCGCCCATCACCACTTCGACGCGCGATATGCGCTACACGTCGTCAGCAGCGATGCGTTTCGAGTCAGCGACGAGTCGCATGCCTTGCGCTGGGTGAAGGTCGACGAAATCGGTGCGCTCACCAGCGAATCATCGATGCTGCGCATGGCACGGAAGTGGCTCGATCGAGGCGTCGTCTTCGATCGCTAGCCCCCTCGATTCGCCTGTTGTCGATGAAACTCTCCACCATCCGCGCCAGTGTGCGGTCAAGCTTGTATTTGGCGCGCACTACTGTTTCCGAGTGTAACGATTGTTCTACAGCCTGAGTCGCCTAGTAACAGTTGCGTTGACATTGCGTAACAGCCCAGCTTATAAATCGCGGCCGACGGTCCCGAGTGGCCGTCCCCTATTAGGTACCGCAGTTCCGCAGGACTAATAGGTTTCATCTCAACGGGGAGTCAATCAATGTTCATTCGCTCCAAGCGAATCGGCGCCTGCGCCGATAACAACACGAGCAAATCGATGCTGTTGCGAGTCCTGAGCCCCTCTATTTGCGGGCTGTCGGTGTTCCTGTCCGCGGCGATTGTCGCGCCGGCAGTTTCGGCCGAAGAGGCCGCATCGGATCGGCGCCAGATCGAAGAAGTGGTCGTTACGGCCGAACGGAAAGAGTCGACGGTAAGCGATACGTCGATCTCGATCACCGCCTTCACGGGTCAGATGCTCGAAGACTTCGGTATCCGGAACCAGGAAGACCTGCAGAAGTTCATTCCCGCGGCGGTCATTGAGCCGTACGACATGGCGATTCGCGGTGTTGGCCGGAACTTCCGCGCGCTCGGCGGCGATCCTGGGATCGCGACGTACCTGAACGGGGTGTATTCCGAGGACTTCGGTATCGCATCGACGGAAGGCGGTCTGTTCGACATCGAGCGGATCGAGGTACTGCGCGGCCCGCAAGGCACGTTGTACGGCCGCAATGCCATCGGCGGCGCGGTCAACTTCATCAACAAGCAGCCCACGAACGAGTTCGAGGGCGAAGCGAAAGTCGTCGGCGGCAACTACGACCTGCAGGAACAGTACGGAATGCTGTCCGGCCCGATCGTCGACAACATTCTGGCCGCACGCCTTACGGGCGTTAAGCGGACGCGCGACGGCTACATCGACGACAAGTCGGGCAACCAGAATCCGGACAACTACGGCGACGAAAACTATGCACTGGCGCTGAAATGGACGCCGAACGACGCCATCGAAGTGAACACCCGCGGCAACGAGCGTAGCTATCGCCGTCGGATGGGTGGCGCAGACGCGGCCGGTATCGTGAACCTGACGGAAGACGGCGGCGCGATTGACCCGGTAACCGGCAATGCACGTAACACGTCGACGTTCGCGTGGGGCTATCGTCGTGTAGACGACACCGTGTGCCCGACGCTGACGAGCGGGCGCACCAACTTCCAGGTGCCCACGGGCGTAGGCACGAACACGGCGCGATTGACGCCGGAGTGCCGCATCACCACCGCGACGGCCGGCTACCAGAATCAGCCGGGTTCGACCCAGATCTATACCTTCACCGATCCCGTCACCGGTCAAACCGTCGAAGCTCAGCGCGTCACGCCCGGCGTCGACTTCTCCGGCGTAGGTGCCCAGAACATCAACAACAAGGCGTTCGGTACCGACGACTCGCGCCAGCGCATGTTGGGTCTGGGCTCGCTGAGCGGTTCCGACGTTGCGACGGATACCAGTGGCCGTCAGGACGAGTACTTCGACCAACAGGCGAACTCGACCGACATCCGTTGGACGATCAGTGATACGTTCTCGATGAAGTACATCTTCGGCTACACGGACTATTTTTACGATCGTACGTCGGACGTGGACCTCACGAGCAACACCGACGCGTTCACTTTGTACTCCGGTGACCAGCAGTTCTACGTCAGCCAGGAAACCGAGTACGTGTCGCACGAGTTGCAGTTCTTCAACGACTGGAACGACTCGTTGACGACCACCACCGGCCTCTTCTACTACGACGCGAAGATCACCCAGCGTGGTGACTACTTCAACTCGAACTCGAACGGCCGCTACACGCAGGGCTTCGACTACAGCCCGAACAACGTCGGCGCGCTCGCTTTCATCGGTGGGATCCCGCAGGTTTCGTTGTTCGATGCCAAGCAGGACGGACTGCTCGTCCGCGCAGGCAACGCGCCGTCGGGCAACTGTGTGCCGTTGGAATCGAGCCTGGCGTCGGCGAACCCGTTCACGTACTGCTTCGGACGCAAGGATGGCGACCCGGTTGGGAGCAACACGAACGTGCCGCACGGACCGACCACTGCCGGAACGGACACGGAATACCAGACCCGTACGGAACGCGAAGCGTTCGCGATTTACTCGCAGAGCGTGTACACGTTCAACGAGCACTTCGCACTGACGTTGGGTGCACGCTGGGCGCGTGACCAGTTGAACGGTGAAGAAAACGCGTTCTATCAGAGCGAGGGTGGTCAAGCGCTGCTCGTGGGTGCGGTACCTGTGCTCGGATTTGTTGGCAACTTGGGTTCGGTACCGATTCCGCTGGCGGGTTTCCCTTGCGCAACACCGAACGCGGCGTGCGTGCCGAGTCTTGCACAGGTCAACCAGGCCATCGGCGCGATGGACGCCAACGGCCAGGTGCTGAATTACAACACTCTGTTGACGACCGGTGTGCCGATCTCGCAATCGTTGTGGCGGCAGCTGTATCGCAAAGACGACGCAGTGACCGGCCGTGCCAACCTCGACTGGACACCGAATGATGAGGACCTGATCTACTTGTCGGTAACGTCCGGTACGCGCGCCGGTGGTTTCAACCTGGGTAACTTCAGCGCGAACGCGAAGTACAAGGCAGAGAGCCTCGTTGCCTATGAGCTGGGCTATAAGGGCGAGATGTTGGACGGCACGATGCAAGTGAACGCCGCTGTGTACTACTACGACTACAGCGACGTGCATACGCCGGCGGCAAGCCCGTCAGCGCTCGGTGGCGTTTCGACCAGCACGTTCGCAGTACCCGGAGCGGAGATGATGGGCTTCGATACGGACGTCTTGTGGCTGATGACGGACCGCATCACCCTCGGCGCTGCGGTCAGCTTCACGCATAGCGAATACACCGAAGACTTCGAAGTCATCGACGAGTTCAACGCGCAGCGGCCGGGTTCGCTGTTCGATCCGCTGGCAACGCCGTTCAACATCAAGGGGAACACGATGTTGCGCGTACCCGAGAAGAAGTTCAGCGGATATGGGCAGTACGCGTTGCCGCTGTCGGGTGACAGAGGCACGATTACGTTCCTCGCCGATTACTCGTGGATCGACAAAGTCTACTTCTCGCTGTTCGAAGAAGACACCGACGAGGCGCCGTCGTACAGCCGTGTCGACACACGTATCACCTGGTTGTCGGCCGGTGAGAACTGGAACGTTTCGGCATTCTGCAACAACGTTTTCGACGACATCGGTATTCGTCAGATCGAGGCGTTGTCCGAAGCCGACAACTTCCGTCGTACAGGTACGCTGACGAATCCGCGGACGTACGGTCTTGAAGTGCTGTACAAGTTCGGTACTTGGAAATAAGGACCAACTGATCCGCTACGCATAGGGGGGGCTTCGGCCCCCCTTTTTTTTTGCGTTAGTCGAGCGTGGCGAGCACACCCCACGATAGGTCGCTGACGCGATGCGTGACGACTGAAAATCCGGAGCGCTGTAGCGCAGCGACGCAATCGTCCACGATCCAGAAAAACTCGTCCTGAATGGCCCCTGTAACGTCCGGCCATTCGAGCCGATAGCGCTCGATTGCGTCGGTTCGCTCACGTTCGGTCTCGAACATCAGGTCACCGAATACCGCGCGTGCTCCGGGATTGGCGGCATCGCGAATCCGTTGGAACAGCAACGCTTTTTCGTACGGCACCAGGTGATGGATCGCGTACGTGGACACGAAGCGATCGAACCGGGCCGGGTGCTCGTCGAAGAACTCGAGCAGATCGCCGCGTTGCCATTCAACGGAACGGTCGACCTTTGCAGCTGCGATCTCGAGCATCGCGGATGAAACATCCACTGCCACGATTCGTTGCGCCCGTGGCAGCAACCGGGTCAGGTTGCCCGTACCTGCGCCAAGTTCGAGCACAGCGTGGTGCGAGTCGATGCTCGCGCTGCGTACGACCCAGTTCAGCAATTCGGTGTAGCCGGCCCTTATGGGATGCGCCTCGTTTTCGACGTCGGCGTCGTAGTCCGGTGCGTCGGCGTCGTGATTGAATGTGTCTGCGAAACGGCTGCGCATCGGATGGTAATCGCTATGAGTCGATTGAATTGAAGCATGAATCCCGCGATCGATCAGCGATCGATTTCGAGGCGCTGCAGTTCGATGATTTGTGGAGCCGTGACCTGCACACGTTCGAAGAGCCCAACCGGCGGGGCAGCGGTATGAGCACGGTAGGTATCGTGGAGCCCGGTGAGTGGCCGGAACTCGGCTCGACGGGTCGTGCCTATGTGAAGCGCCAGCAGGCGTTCTTCTGTCGCCCGCCGTGGAATGCGTTTCGACGTACGCCCACGCTGCGGCGTGAGTTGCGTTACCTCGATGCGGCGCGTGCGCTCGGCGTGAGTGTGCCGGACGTCGCGTACTACGCGGAAGCGCCCAACGACCGCGCCCTGCTGGTGGTTCGGGCGATCGAAGGGGTTGTAGAGCTCGGCGAGCGCGTCGCATTGCTGGATGTGCCGGCGCGG
Organism: Pseudomonadales bacterium; assembly: GCA_041739525.1. Taxonomy (GTDB): domain Bacteria; phylum Pseudomonadota; class Gammaproteobacteria; order Pseudomonadales; family Azotimanducaceae; genus DATJGR01. Next base: position 6,660 of record JBGSNQ010000068.1, read on the forward strand.
CGCGACGTATTCGAAAGCGTAGGAAAAATGCTGGTAAAACTGCACTCCGCTCGAATCATGCACGGCGCGATATACCCGAAGCACGTGCTGGTGGAGGCGGGCTCTTCGCGCGTGTGGCTGATCGATTTCGAGAAGGCGCGCCGTGTCGTTTCGCGATCATCTGCAGCCGGGCGCGACATCGCACGCCTGGTCAGGCACGCACCGTTCATGACGGGTATTGATCTCGAAGCGCTGACGGCTGCCTACGACCGACGCGCATTCCCGGGTTTGCTGGAACGTTTGAAGAGCTGAGCTCGCTCAATCGTATAGGTGACACGCCACCAGTCGCTCTGCATTGCCTTGCAGCGGCTTCAGCGGCGGCCGTTCTACGCGGCACACGTCCATCACTTTCGGACATCGATTAGCAAAGCGGCAACCCGGTGGAATGTTCACCGGCGATGGAATCTCGCCGACTACGTCTGCGCTGCGGCGCGATCGTTCTGCAATCGGATCGGGTTCCGGATTCGATCCGACCAGCAACTGCGAGTACGGATGCCGCGGCTCGTAGAAGACGCTGTCTGCCGCACCGATTTCGATGATCGACCCGAGGTACATCACTGCCATCCGATCCGAAACGTAGCGGACCATCGACAGATCGTGCGCGATGAAGAGCAGGGTCAGACCCATCGACGATTTCAGTTCGTCGAGCAGGTTCACCACTTGCGCCTGCACGGAAACGTCGAGGGCGGAGATCGGCTCGTCGCAGACCACGAATTCCGGCTCGAGAATCAACGCGCGCGCAATGCCGATGCGCTGTCGCTGCCCACCGGAGAATTCATGCGGATAACGCGACATGTGATCGGGCTCGAGACCGACGCGACGCAACCAGTCCGCGACGCGTTCTCGAATGTCGGTGTTCGTCGTACGGCCGTGCAGGCGCAGTCCTTCGCCGATGATCTCGCCGACCGTCATGCGCGGATTCAAAGACGAGTACGGATCCTGAAAGATCATCTGCATACGTTTTGCGTGGCGTTGAAAGTCGATGGGAGAGTACTTCTGCGGAAGCATCTCACCGCGATACAGAACCGTGCCGCGCGTTTTGTCGTGCAGGCCGATCAGCGTCTTGCCGAACGTCGACTTGCCGGAGCCGCTTTCACCGACCAGTCCCACCACCTCTCGTTCGGCGATTGCGAGCGATACTTCGTCGAGTGCATGTACCACCTGGCCGCCGCCGATCGGAAACTCCTTCGTCAGTTTGTCGGCGCTGATCAGTACGTTCATGACCGCGCGGACGTCACGAGGTGAAGTCGATCGATCGTTCGATGCGCCGATTCATGGTGCAGCCAACAGCGCGACGCATGGCCCTCACCCACGGTGAATGGCGGTGGACGTTCCGTGCGGCAGACCTGCATGGCGTGCGGGCAGCGTGCGAAGTAGCCGCAGCCGACCGGCGGTGCGAACAGGTCCGGCGGGCTGCCGTCGATCGGTTGCAGGCGGTGCGCGCGATTCGACGTACTCGAAGGCATCGCGTCGCGGAGCCCCAACGTATAGGGGTGCGCCGAGCGATAGAAGATGTCGTGTGCGGTGCCGCGCTCCACGATTTCGCCGGCATACATCACGTTCACGTGGTCGGCCATGCGGGCGACCACGCCGAGATCGTGCGTAATCAGGATGATCGCCATACCGTTCTGACGCTGAATTTCCTGCATCAGATCGAGGATCTGTGCCTGAATCGTCACGTCGAGTGCAGTCGTCGGCTCGTCTGCGATCAGGATGGCGGGCTCGCACGCGATGGCCATTGCGATCATCGAACGCTGCAGCATGCCGCCGGAGAATTCGAACGGGTACTGCTGCGCGCGCTTCGCCGCATCGGGTATGCGGGTAGCTGACAACAATTCAATGGCGCGATCCATCGCCTGTTTGTTGGAGTAACCGCGGTGAACGATCAACGTCTCGGCGATCTGATCGCCGATCGTCATCGTCGGATTCAGCGACGTCATCGGATCCTGGAAGATCATGCCGATCTCTGCGCCGCGGACATCGACTCCGTTGATCTGCTTGCGGCGCAGGATGTCGGTGCCGCGCAACGTGGCCTGGCCCGCGGTGATGCGGCCCGGTGGCATCGGTATCAGCCCCATGATGCTCTGCACGGTAACCGACTTGCCGCAACCGGACTCGCCGACGATAGCCAACGTTTCTCCGGCGCCGACGCTGAACGTGGCGCCGCGCACCGCGTGCACCGTGCCGCCGTACGTGTCGAATTCGACGTGCAGGTCGGTAACCTCGAGCAGTGGAGCAGTCATTCGCGACTCCACCTGAGCGAATTGAGTAGCGCAGCGCTCATTCGCGACTCCTCATTCTTGCGTCGAGCGCGTCTCGCAAGCCGTCGCCGAGCAGGTTGAACGCGAGCACCGTGATCGAAATGAACAGCGCCGGGAAGATCAACTCGTGCGGATGCGTGAGCATCGTTTTCAACCCGTCGTTGCACATGCTGCCCCACGACGGGGTCGGTGGTGCAACACCCATGCCGATGAACGACAGAAATGCTTCGGTGAAAATTGCGCTCGGCACCGCAAACGTGAGCGTTACGAGAATGACGCCGAGCGTGTTCGGAATCATGTGTCGCAAGATCAGGTATTGCGTTTTCGCGCCGAGCAGACGCGATGCGGCGATATAGGCCTCCTCCCGAATCTGCAAGATCTGGCCGCGCACGAGCCGCGCGGTGCCGGGCCAACTGAGCACTACCAGTGCAACTAACAACGGCATTATTCCGCTTTCGCCCGGACCAATGCCGAAGGCGATCTTGAACAGGATCATGAACAGCAGGAACGGCAGGGCGATCACGAAATCGGCGAAGCGCATGAGCAGCGAATCGACGGCGCCGCCGAGAAAGCCAGCCGTGCTGCCGTAGAGAATCCCCAAGATCACGAAGAAGAACGGCGCGACGATGCCGATGAACAACGACACGCGGGCGCCGTACATCAACCGGGCCAGCAAGTCGCGGCCGAGGTAGTCCGTCCCGAAGGGGTGAAGTGCCAGCCGAACCACGTCGCCGTCGGCGAGCTTCGTGCCTTCGTGCACCAACCCTCGCGTGATGGCGAGTTCTTCGGTGATCACGCGCGTTACGTCTACTTGCAGCGGCGGCCCAGGCGCCATTTCGGCGCCGTTGGCGTCGAGTGGAACCACCGAGTAGTAGTAACGCATCGGATCGAGATCGAGCCTGTCTTCGAAACGCGTCTGACCCGAACCGATGAGTTCGCCCAACGGAAGTCCCAAGTCGTGTTCCGGCCCCGGCAGCATGATGTTGCGATAGATCAGGTACCCGCTCGCTTGCGGTTCAGCGGTCCATGTCACGCGAACCGCCTGCGTAGTTGCGGGTTCGGCCAACTGCAGCGTGAGCGGCTTCGAATCGGCTTGTAGTTCAGCGGTCGGCGCCGAGTCCCATGAGCGATAAGGCGGCACGACAACCGCAGTTCGGTCGGCCCACGGCGCCTGGCTCACCTGATCGACGTCCTGGCTCGCCGGATCGACACGCCACACAAGAGGCCCGATCAAAGTGAACACGAGCAGCGCGACGATGATGTATAGCGACATCAGTGCGCGGCCATTGCGCTTGAGGCGCAGCCACGCGTCCTGCCAATAGGACAGCGACGGCCGCGTCAGTTGCTGTACACGGCGCTCCGCGGTCACCGGTTCAAAGGCGTTGTCCGGCAGATTGCCGGCTGGGAGGGCGCTCATTCGAGCCTCACTCGAGGGTCGACGAGGCCGTAGACCAAGTCGACGATGATCACCATCAACACGAGGAACGCGCCGTAAAACACGGTAGTTCCCATGATCACGGTGTAGTCGAGTTGTTGTACGGCCTGCACGAAGTAACGACCCAACCCGGGAATCGCAAACACCAGTTCCACCACGAATCCACCGGTGGTGATTGCAGCGATCGCCGGCCCGAGCACGGTGATTACGGGAAGCACGGCGTTGCGCAGTTCGTGCTTCAGAAAGATGCGCGTGATCGGCAGCCCTTTTGCTTTCGCGGTACGAACGTAGTCAGCGTTGACGATCTCGAGCATCGACGACCGCATCAGTCGCGTCAGAAACGCCATCGTGCCGAGGCCAAGCACGATCGACGGCACGAACATGTGCGATACCGTTCCCCAACCGGCCACCGGCAACAGCGTGTGACCCGCCAAAGCGTTCAGATGCACCAGGGCGAGTTGTCCGAGCGCGGCGAAAACAAAGCTCGGTACCGAAATGCCGAGAATGACGAGAAACATGATCACGATGTCGGGCAGGCGATTGCGGTATAGGGCCGTGAGCGCGCCCCACAAGATGCCGCCGATTGCGGCAAATGCGATCGCGAGGATGCCGAGCGTTGCCGATACCGGGAAGTGTTTGACGATGATGTCGTTGACGCTGCGGTTCTGCTGCGTGAACGAAATGCCGAAGTCGCCCTTCAGCATGTTGCCCATGTAGATCAGGTATTGCTGCGTGATCGGCTTATCGAGGCCGTACTTGATCTCGAGATTCTTGCGGATCTGCGCGGTGACCGCTTTGTTCTGAATGAGCGGATCGCCGGGTACGGAGTGCATCGCGACGAAGGTTGCCGTCGCGATGAACCACACGGTGATGATGCCTTGAAGTAGCCGCCTGACGGTGTATCGGAACATTCGACGCTAGCAGAAGAGATCGAGACGAAGCGTCATCGGCTCCCCTCGATGTAGGCGTTGATGTAGTCGGGGTCGGCGCCGACCACGCGCCGCTGGATGCCGTTCAGGCGCGGATTGCGCACGTAGACCACGCCGCGCTCGTAGCTCGGAATGATCACGACGTCGTCGTGGATGATCTTCTGGATCGCACCGAACGCGTCCATCCGCGTCTTCGGATCGAGCGAGCTCTGCGCGATGCGCACGTAGGAATCGAGTTCCGGGTTTGAATACATGCCCCGATTGTTCTTGTTCCACGACGAGAACAGATCGCCGAACGTCAACGGGTCGTCGTAATCGGGACCCCAACCTGCAGCCACCAGATCGAACTCGCCGGCGGTCATCTTTGCCAGACGTTGCTTGAAGATCTGCTTGTCGATCTTCACGTCGAGCCCGAGCGTGCGTTTGAAGACGTTTTGGAAATACTCGGCTTGCGAACTCGACAGAGGATCGTCGCCGGTTAGCAGGATGAGCGGCGGTATCGTCTCTACGCCGAGCTCACGCTTTGCAAGTTCGAGATAACGTCGCGCTTCGGCAACGTCTACACGCATGGGTTCTGCCGGATATTCCTGACGGAACAGGCCATGCACACCGGGCAGCCATTCGGGAAACAGCGAAACGCCCGGCAAATTGCCCGGCACCTTCATCACCTTGTAGACGAGTTCACCTGGATCGGAGACGAGCGCCAGCGCGCGTCGCAGGTTCAGATTCGCCGTTACGCGCCCGGGGCGATGGTTGAACTCGTTGTAGAACACGCCGCCGTCGTTGAAGCGGTTGATCTTCCAACGGTGTTCCAGCGCGTCGTTGAGGGTCTCGGCACTCAGAGGTGCGGTTGCGATCTTGCCGTCCTTGTAGAGGTTCAGCACCGCATTCGCGTCGTTGGTGACATACGGCATGTCGATGACGTTGAGCTTGATGCGATCGGCGTCCCAGTAATACGGGTTCTTCTCGAAGCGCAGATGCGCGCCGTGCACCCACTTCGAAATGCGGAACGGCCCGTTGTACAACAGCGTGTCGGCGTCTGCGCCGTAGCGGCCGTTTTGCGCTTCGTAGAAGTCTTCGCGCACCGGGCCGTAAGTTGCGTACACGACGAGCTTTTCGAAGTAGGGCGTGGGACGTTCGAAGTCGACCGCGAGTGTGCGGTCGTCTACTGCGCGCACACCGAGTGATTCGATCGGCAGCTCACCACGATTGATCGCTTCGCCGTTCTTCACCGGGTACAGGAAGAACGCGTATTCGGACGCGTTGGCGGGGTCGACGATCTTGCGCCAGGCGAAAACGAAGTCGTGTGCCGTAACGGGCTTGCCGTCGCTCCAGCGAGCGTCCGCGCGCAACCAGAACGTGGCGCCTTGTTCAGTGATTTCCCAGCGTTCTGCCACACCGGGCAACAACTTGGTGCCGGGGCCACGCCGCAGCAGGCTCTCCATGACATGGCCCAGCACGAAGCCGCTGACCTGGTCGGTAGCGCGAGTACTGTCGAGCTGCGGTGGCTCGCTCGCCATGGCGAGCGTGATCGTGCCGGTGAGCGGATCTACGGCTTCGGCCAGCGAACTACCGCCGCTGGTCAGCTTCGACAGCCAGCCGAGGAGCATTGCAAGAGCGATGAACGCAAGGATGCCGAAGAGTGCGAGAAGAGCGAGCTGGCGGCCGGCCGTACGTGTGAAGGAATCGCCGCTGTCGGTGATGACGTCGCTCACGACACGGTCCTACTGAACGGTTCGCAGCAGGTTACCGACTATCCGCTCCAAATGCATGAGGCTGTTGCACTCCTCGACCTGATGGCAATACGCGGAATAGCGCCGCATCTCGGCATCGCCGACGGTCCAGCTATTGCGCGATTCCGGATTCAGCCAGATCAGTCTTTTGCAGCGGTCGTACATCTCTTTGAGAATGTCGGTGCGCGGGTCGCCGTAGTTATTTCGGGCATCGCCCAGGATGATGATCGTGGTGCGGTTATCGACGTCGTCGAGACAGTTCTTCTTGAAATCGACGAAGGCCTGACCGTAGTCGGTAGACCCGCCGGCGTAGTCACGCAGCGCTTTCGCAATGGCATCTTCGATCTTGTTGCGCTCGAAAAGTTCGGTCACTTCGGCGAGGTCCGACGAAAACGCGAATGAACGCACTTTCGGCATCACCTCTTCGAGGCTGTAGAGGAACATCAACATGAAGCGGGCGTAGTTGGCGACGGAGCCGCTCACGTCGCAGATCGCAAACACCTTGGGGCGATCGATCTTCACCGACTTCCAGTGCAGGTCGAAGATCGCACCGTCGTAGGCCATGTTGTGGCGCAACGTGCGCGGCACGTTCAGCGCGCCGCGCTTGAATACCTTCTTGCGGCGCGAGTGCAGTGCCGCCAGTTTCTTCGCCATCCGGAACACCACTTCCTGAATCAGCCGGAAGTTGCGTTGCTCTACGTTCGAGAGTTTGACTTTGCGCAGCAGATCTTCACGTAGCCGTCGGCCGGTTGCGTCGGCGTGCAACAGGAACTGTTGCTCGACGTAGTCGCGCACCTGTTCGCGCAACCATTCGCGGCGTTTCTTGAGTTCCTGCCCGAGGCGCCGCGCCGGCGTGCTGCGGCTTTGACGCAGCGACGTGATCTCGCGCGACAGATCATTCAGCCCCATCTGTTCCATGATGCGGCGCGTGTAGAGGCCCTTTTGTGTGAATACCTGGATCTCTTTCAGATTCACCGCCTCGGCGGCGCTCGCCATCGCCATAGCGAGTTCGGTGCGAGCGCCTTCGATCAGCAGTTTGCCCAATGCGGACGTCGGGTCCGACATCTCGCCGTCGCCGAGGTCCTCGTCCTCGTCCTCATTCAGTGCGGCGGAGCTCTTCTTCGATTTCGATTTGCGGCCGCCCTTGCCGCCGGCGCCTTCACCACGACCCTCGGCGCCCTGGCCGCCTTCGGCGTCTTCGCCATCCTGGTCTTGCCCCTCTTCGGAACCGTCAGCGTCTGATTCCTGTTCGCCGGGTCGTGGCGGGTCGGTTTCGAATTTCTTGAACGAGAAGAACGAGTCGAAGCACTCGCTGAACGACTCCTTTTCGTCGGCGGTTTTCGGCAACACCATCGACAACGCGTCCTTCAGGAACGCACGGTCTCGGTATCCGACCAGCTCCATGGCGTTGAATGCGTCGAGCGTTTCCGCCGTAGACACGCGCACTTCTGCGTTGCGCAACGCTCGTATGAAGTTGGAAAGAGTGCGTTCCATGTGCGGGGGCTCGACGTAGCGCGATATCAGGTCTTGGTCGCCTTGCTCGTCAACGTGGTCAGTTCCGCTTCGACGTTCACGATGTCTTCCTGGAACTTGAGAATCACGTTCAGCGTGTCGCGCACCAGCTCCGGGTCGAGCCGGTCGGTGTGCAGCAACAGCAGCGTGCGTGCCCAGTCGATGGTTTCGGAAATCGCCGGCACTTTTTTCAAGTCGAGGGCGCGCAGCTCGTGGATGAAGTTGACCAATTGCCTGCGCAGCTCCGGAAGAATCTCGGGAACGCGCGCGTGAATGATGCGTTGTTCCAGTTCGACATCCGGAAAGGGTATGTACAGATGCAGGCAGCGACGCTTCAGCGCGTCGGAAATCTCGCGCGTGTTGTTGCTCGTTAGAAACACCAACGGTGGTTCGGCCGTTGCCTTCACCGTGCCGATCTCCGGGATCGACACCTGGAAGTCCGAAAGTATCTCCAGCAGCAGCGATTCGAATTCGTGGTCGGATTTGTCGACTTCGTCGATCAACAGCACGCAACCGTGCTCTTCCTTCAGCGCCTTCAGCAGCGGACGCGGCTCGATGAATTCCTCGGAGAAGAAGATGTCGCCGAACTCGTGCAGTCGGCTCACCGACTCTTTGAAGCCTTTCGCACCCTGCAGAACTTCGTCGAGGGTTTCCTTCAACACCTGCGTGTAGAGAAGCTGCTTGCCGTACTTCCATTCGTACAGTGCTTTGGCTTCGTCGAGACCTTCGTAACATTGCAGGCGGATCAGCGGCATGCCGAACATGGTGGCGGTGGTTTTTGCGAGTTCGGTTTTCCCGACGCCCGGCGGCCCTTCGATCAGTACCGGCTTCTTTAGGTGAAAAGCGAGATACACGGCAGTGGCGATCTGATTGCTGCAGATGTAGCGGTTCTGCTCGAACGTCTTCCTGATCGATTCGACCGATGAGGCAATTTGTTCGATATCTGGCACGTGTTCCCCCTGAAATTCGAGCTGCTTGTTTTAGTGGTCCGCCCGGGATGGGGCGCAAAGCCCGGTATTATCGTGGCCAAGTCCGCGCGATTGCAAAGCCTGATGTACTACTTCGCGGGTGCTGTCCGGTGCACGCGAATCAGGCCTTCCTGTGCGACGCTCGCGACCAGCGCGCCGTCGCGACGGTAGATCAGTCCGCGGTTGAAACCGCGCGCTCCCGAGGCGCTGGGGCTGTCTTGTACGAACAGCAGCCATTCGTCGGCGCGGAAGGGGCGGTGGAACCACATCGCATGATCGAGGCTCGCGTTCTGCACGTTCTGCTGCGTGTACGAAACGCCGTGCGGCATCAGCGAAGTATCGAGAAGCGACCAATCGGACAGGTAGGCGAGCACGCATTGGTGCAATCGCAGGTCGTCGGGAAGCGCGTCGCGTGCGCGCATCCAACCGTTTTGGAACGGCGCGCGCTTCTCGGGCTTGAAGAAGTCGTACGGTTCGATCGGCCGCGCTTCGATTGGTCGCTCGCGGGTGAACATCTCTCGGTACTGTTCGGGCAGATCGCGCGACTGACGTTTGCGTAGCGATGCTTCGTCTTCCAGGTCTTCAGGCATCGGCACATCCGGCATGTCGAACTGATGGTCGAATCCTTGTTCCTCGTTTTGAAACGAGATCGCCATGTTGAAGATCGCCTTGCCGTGCTGCACGGCGACCACTCGCCGAGTGGTGAAACTCTTGCCGTCGCGGATCCGGTCCACCACGTACAGGATCGGAGTCGACATGTCGCCGGGACGCAGGAAGTAGCCGTGCAGCGAGTGCGCGTGACGCTCAGGTTCGACGGTGCGCGACGCGGCAACCAACGCCTGGCCCAACACCTGTCCGCCGTATATGCGTTGCCACCCTTCGTTCGGACTCGTACCGCGGAAGTGGTTTACGTCGATCTGTTCGAGATCGAGCAATGCGATCAGGCGTTCGAGACTCTTCTGCATGGTTCCTATCGTTTCAAGGTGTGCGTTCGAAAGGGTGCATTCGAAAGAACGGCCATTGTATCCGCGCGCGGTCAGCATCGTGTCCCGGAAGGGACACGACACTAGCGAACGGTGAACAGCACCTGATCTACGACGTCGCCCGAAGCGTCTACCAGCGCAAGCCGGTGTGCACCGGTTTGCGGCGGCCACAGCACTTGCGAGTCAGCAGCGCCCAACGAGACGCCGTCCATCCGGAACGCCAGCTGCGCCGTTGCACCGCGTGCGCGGATCGGCACGCGTTGCCGCTCGGCCGGTATGTCGGGATCGATCGCGATGATCAAACCGTTTCCCGGAGCGGCGATGCGGCTTCGTTCCGCGCGTTCGGGAACCTTGGCGACCGTGGTGAGTTCGGTGCCGGCAACGAACCATTCCTGGCGCGGCGGCTCTACCGGCGGTTCGAATACGATCGCCGCCTGCGAGACGCCTTCGGGGGCGACAGGCGCGTGAGAAGGCAGCTTGGCATGCAGCGCCTGCATGATGTCGTGCCACGCAGGCGCAGCGCCGGTTACGCCGCTGACGTCGCGCATCGAGTCGCCTTCGAAGTTGCCCACCCACACGCCCACCGTGTAGCGGTCGGTGTACCCGATGCACCAGTTGTCGCGCATGTCTTTGCTGGTGCCGGTTTTTGCAGCGCTCCAGAACGCAGTGTTCAGATTGTTGTCGAGGCCGAACGTGGCTACTCGCGCCGCACGATCGCCGAGAATGTCGGTTACGAGAAACGCGGCGTCGGCCGCCAGCTTCCGCACCGGCGCCTGAGTGGGGTCGTTGGCGCGCAGGCGCAACGGCGTGTAGAGCCCGCCGCGCGCCAGCGTTCGATACGCGGCAACCTGCTCCCAAAGGCTGACTTCTGCGGAACCCAACGCGAGTGAATAGCCGTAGAACTCGCCGTCCTCGCTGATGCCGGAATAGCCGAGCGCATTCAAACGATCGCGGAAGGCTTCGACTCCTACCAGCACAAGCGTACGGACAGCGGGCACGTTCAGCGAACTGGCCAGGGCGGTTCGCACGCTGACGAGACCTTTGAAGTCGCGGTCGTAGTTTTGCGGCAGATACACGCCGGTTGCCGTGTCGAGATTCAGCGGCGCGTCGTCCAGCAACGATGCATTCGTGAGATGACGGCGCTCCAGCGCCAATTGATACAGGAACGGCTTCAGCGTGGAGCCCGCCTGACGATGCGCGCGTACGCCGTCGACGTGCCTCGCGCGCGATGCGGGTCCTGCAGAGCCCACGTACGCGAGCACGTCGCCGGATTCGTTGTCGACGACCAGCGCCGCGCCATCGCGCACGTTGTGAAGGGTCAGTCCGCGCAAACGATCGCTCATCGAGGCGCGCGTGACGGCTTGAATCTCTGCGTCGAGCGTCGTTTCGAGTCGCTGCCCGGGATGATCGAGCAGCGCACGTGCGAGATCGGGTGCCGCTGTCGCGCCTCCCGACAAATGCGCCGCGCGGTCGAACAGCGTGCGAGCAGAAGCCTCTATCTCGTCGCATGTGACCGATGTGCCGAGCGAACGCGCCCGTCCGCAGGCACGTGTGGTTATCCGTTCTGGAGTTGCACTGGGTGCCGGTAGCAGCGCGGCCAACAGCAGGCTTTCCGGCACGGTGAGTCCCGAAGCCGCTTTCCCCGCCAGCAGTTGCGCGGCGGCATCGATCCCTTCGAGTTCGCCCCTGAAGCCGAGCAGGTTCAGATAGGCCTCGAGAATCTCTGCCTTCGTCCAATTCGACTCGATCGCGAGAGCGTCGCGCGCCTGCAGGGCTTTTTCGTACCAGCCGCGGCGGCTGCTCTGGCCGGCAGAGGCGGGGTCGATCATTGCCGCCAACTGCATCGTGATGGTACTGGCGCCGCGGCGGCGCTCGCCCGTCAGGTTGGTGCGTAGCGCGCCGAGTGCGGCGCGCCAATCGATCCCGTCGTGCGCCCAGAACCGGTGGTCTTCGCCGGCGACAACGGCGTCTACCAATGCGGTGGAGATCGAATCGAGCGGAACCCACTGAAAGCGGCGCACGCCATAGTCGATCCGTGCGCTGTCGATCACCACGCCGTGTCGGTCGAGAAGATAGGCCTCCGACGATTGCCAGCGCGCGCGGATGGTCGCGAAGTCGGGAACGTCTGCGGACATCAGCCAGGCAACGAAGCCGCCGACGGCGACGAGCGCGATCGCGACGCTTACCGACAGCGCGCGAGTTTTCACGGATTCGGCTCCACCGTAAGAGGCTCGTTGGGCCGTTCGCCGAACATCTCTGGTGCATACATCGCCTCGACGCGTGTCGGCGGCAGCTGGAACGTTCCGGGATTGTTCAATCGCACCGTGTATTCGGTGCTGAAACGGCCCTTCGGCACGAATCGGTAGTAGCCGCGGAAGGCGTCGAACGCGCGCTGTTCGAAGGCAAGCCACGCCGCTCCTTGTGTTCGCTCACCTTGCATAAGTGTGTTCGACTGACCGCCGAGCCCGCTGCCCAGAACCGTTGCGCCGGCCGGAATGGGATCGTCGACGACGACCCACGTCATGTCCGATTGCGCGTCCACGTCGATGTGCACGCGCACGACGTCGCCGCGGTGATACGCCCCGGCCACTTGCTGCTCCACGGGCGTCACGGTGCGAGTGATCGCAAAACCGCTGGAGAGCGGCGCTTTCAACGGCAACGCGGCATTCGCGCGGATCGTCGCCCAGGGTCGGCCAGTGCCCAGTTGTGTCACCGATACGGGTTGGCGGCTGTCTTGCCACGGCAACTGCTCGGTCAGATCGGCGCCTTCCGCGTTCCAGGGTAACGATTTCGTCGAGGGGCCATACGTGATTCTGGTTTCGCCAGTCACCGGCGTCCGTTCAAACGTGTTCGAGAACTTCTCCAACGCGAGCGTTCCCCATGCATTCGCAACCGTCGTATTCCAGTGTCCCCGTTGCTGCCGGCCGATTGCACCGCGAACCAGGCGAGGCACGTCTTCGCGCCACTCTTTCCGGTCCATCAACGCAAGCAACACACGCGCGGCATTCGAATCGGTCGACACCATCAACCACCACAACGCGTCGGTGCGCTCGGTGGAGAATCCCAGCGTGGTGCCCTGGAAATTCAGCCGCGCGCGAATGACGGCCAATGCCTCGGTGACTCGCGCGTCGCGGTTCGGAATCGTCTGAACTCGAATCAGGATACTCAGCCAGTCGAGCACCGCGGACGTCGGCCAGAGGTTCGGGTCGATGCTGATACTGTCCAGCATGCGGGGCTCGGCTACTTCGTATCGGGACAGCGCTTCGATGGCAGCGAGCTTGCGGATACTCAGGTCGGATGTCTGCAGCGCCGATCGCACATCGGTGCGCCCCTCTATGAATTCGGTGAGGCCGCGTTGCATACGCGCTAGTTCGACGTCCGGAATCGAGAAATCGGCTTCGTTCGCGATGGCGAGTGCGTAGGCGGTGAGCGTGTCGTCGCCGTCGAGCTGGTCGGACGCGAAGTACTTCAGCAAGCCGTTTCGATCGAGGTATGCCGGCAGTTTTTCCATCCAGCGATCCCAGGTCGCGACGTCGCGTAGTGCGACCGCTTTGGATAGCTGCTGTTCGAGGCAGACGTATGGATACCAGTCCATGAAGGTGCGGACGCCGTCGAGACGGTCGCCGAGCCGCGCCTGCAGCGATACCTCGAGTCCACCGCGTCCAGGAACAGCATCAGCGGGCCGCTCCGCTGTGAACGACAGCGTCGGGTCGAGTTGCGCGAGCGTCGCCTGGAACGTGCGAACGGGAATGGCCGGAACGACTTTCTGGCTGACGGACAGACGGTCGTGCGCGCCGTCGGTTTCGAGCGAAACGTCCCAGGTCAACGAGTTGGCGCCGGAAGGTGCGGTAGCGTCCCACACGATGTCGCGTGCCGTGCCCGCGGCAATGTCGAATCGTTGGGCGGGTAATTCGGATTGAAGTGGCGGCATTGTCTTTGCCGTTGCATGCACGGATGCAGCTTTCGTCGTGGTGTTGCGTACGGTGAACGTGGCGGAGTAGCGGTCGCCTTCGCGCACCAGCGGCGGCAGGCCCGAAAGCAACATCAGGTCTTGAGTGGTGGCGACGTTCGTCGAACCGGTACCGAACAGGTCGCTGCCGGCGTTTGCAACTGCCACGATGCGGAAACTGGTCAGCGAATCGTTCAGCGGAACCGACAGCTGCGCGTCGCCGTTTGCGTCGAGCTTCACGCGGCCCTGCCAGGTGAGCAGCGTATCGAACAGTTCGCGTGCGCGTGCGCGTCCGCCACCGCCGCCGTGTGGTACGGCTTTTCGGCCGAACGTGCGTCTGCCGATCACTTCCATCTGCGCGCTCGCGGTCCACACTTCGAGACCACGTTCTCCCATCATGGCGTCCAGCAGGTTCCAGCTCGGGTTCGGCGCAAGATCGAGCAATGCCTCGTCCACGGCAGCTACCGCAACCTCCGCGCCATCGGGTAACGGTTTGCCGTCGGCGCGCTCTACGTGGATTTTCATGTGCGCCTGCTCGCGGACGGCATAGGTCGGTCGATCGGCGGTAACGCGCACGTCCAGCCGATGCGGTTTCCAGCCGACACGAATTTCGGCAGCGCCGAGCCGGTAGCTGGGCTTGCTCAAGTCGATCATCGCCGTCGGTCGGCCGCCATCGCGCGGAATGAAGTCCGGTAGATTGAACCGTCGCGCCATGTCGGAGAGCCAACCCGCAAACGAGCCGACGCGGCCGCGCACCGCCAGCACCGAGACGAAGACGTTCGGCGAATCGGTGTCGCTGATCGGAACTTCGACGATGGGCTGACTGCCGCTGAGCGTGGTGACGAACGAGCGGATCACGCCTTCGCGTTCCACCGATACCAGTGCAGTGGCACTGCGAAATGGCATCCGCACCTGAAAACGGGCCGTATCGCCCGGCTCGTATTCCTTCTGTTCGGGCAGCAGATCCATACGATCGCCGGTGGTGCCGCCGAACCACCACTCGTTCTCGCCGACGACCCAGATCGACGTGGTTGCTTCTGCAGGGTTGCCGTCGGCGTCGCGTGTGCGTGCCGCGACGATGACTTCGCCCGCGAAGTCCGGCGCGAGTTCGCACGGCAAAAGGCCTTGCGCGTCCGTTTTGCCGCTGCATTTGGTATCGAGACGGCGCACCTCACGCACGCTGTCGTAAGCGTAGAAGCCACCGATCAGCCGCTTCCGGTAGGTGTAGTGCGAAGCCGAGTACAGCGTGATGTTCACGGGTTGTCCGCTGATCGGATGTCCGGCGAGATCGAGTGCGACGACGCGAAATCGCATCTGTTCGGTGCTTGCGGCCCAACCATCGCGGCGAATGCCCAGCGTCACGGCTGACGGCCACAACTCCACGCGCCCGGCCGCGGTGAGGATTTCGCCGTTGGCGTCGGCGTAGTCCATCTCTGCGTTCAGTGTCGACGGTTGTGCGATCTGGGGAATGTCCGGAACGGTGATGCGGGCTGCTCCCTGACCGTCGAGCGTGATGGGGAAGACGTGCGCCTTTACTACTTCGTTGGAGGAAGTCTCGGATTCGAAATCGTACGATGCGGCGCCGGTTTGGGTGGTGCCTTCCACCACCGGTTCACCGCCGAACTGGTAGTCGTCATAGTCGCGAAAGCTGAGCGTTCGCGGCTCTATCGTAGTGCGCACCTTCACCGGCAACTGCGATGCACCGCCGCCCGATAGATATGCAGCGTGCAGGTCGAGCACGACCGTTGCGGGACGCAACTGGGCATCTGCAGGTCCGCTGACGGTGGCGCGGATGCTCGGTAGCCTGAACTGCTCCACCTTGAAGTGACCGCTTTCATGCCAGTTCGAGTCGGAATCTCTGAGTTCCATCTGGTAGGCGCCGAGCTTTGCTTCCGGCGGAATCGGCCACGTGCTCTGTGCAACGCCGTTCGCGTCGAAATCGACAGGCATTTCGAACGAGCTGTCGCTGCCGAGATGAGTCATGCGCAGCTGCAGCTGTATGGGCAGCGCTTCGGTCAGTTCGATGCCGGCGATCGAGTGACGGCGGATGAAGTGTTTCATCGATACGGTTTCACCGGCGCGAAACAACGCCCGATCGAGCACGCTGTGATACATCTTCGCGTCCCACGAACCGCCGGTGCGCAGCGCAAAGTCGTACGGGCGGATGCCTTCGTTCCACGACGACAGCGCGAAACTGAAATCGTCCGAGGTGCGGGCGCTGATCAGCAGTGGCGTCGAATACGGGCAGGAGTCGCCGCCGTGCGGTTGCCCGAACGATTCATTGATCGAAGCAAGGCCGTCGCCATCGGTGCGCCCTTGCCAGCGTCGTGTGCCGTTGCAGTAGTCGATGATCTCGACGTCTGCATCGGCCACCGGCGTAGCATCGTCGAGCCGCGTAACCCACACGCGCGAAGATTCGCGTCCCCATTTGAAGTGCACGCTCAAGTTCGTGACCAGCACGGCGGTGGAGACATAACGCGGTGCGTCCTTTCCCAGCAACGCCTCTCCGAGTCGGCGGCTCTCGAGTTCCACGACATAGAAGCCCCGATCCATCAATGGAATGCCAACAACTTCGAACGGGCGCGTCGCGGCGGCACCCGTCTCGCCCATGGGCACACTGAACGAGTCGGTCGAGTCGGATGCGTCGAACACCGACGTGTCAGCGGTTTGTTCGGTCCACACCGGTTGCTTGCGGGCTTCGTCATAACTCCAGGCGCCGCGCGGCGCGTTCGCGGCGTCGACGCGTTGAATCCACTTCGCCACTGCGATGGCATCGGACGTTTCGCGCAGACGCCGTCCCGAGAGTTCGGTTCGCTTGGCCGGCAACTGTGCTTCGACGTTGCGAAGCGTGACCGGCAACACCGCGCCGTCGTTCGCTTCGAGAATGCCGAACGTGCCTGCGAACTTCGCGAGCGGCGGATAGGAATCGATCTTCACCTCGAGCGGGAAGCGGTCGGCGTTCGAAAGCGGCCGCCCGACGTCGTCGACGATTCCCGCGGCAAGTTGCACGTGAACCAGTTGGTTGTCGGCAAACGGCGGTTTGAAGACGAGTTCCTCGACCGTTGCCACTCCACCGGCCACCGGCTCAGGCGCCAGCGCGCCGCCGTCAGCAACGACGATGCGTGTCTCGTTGGCCAATGCAACCGGTACCGGCGCGCTGAACTGCAATCGAATCGGCTGCAGCGGTATACACCCGGCGCGAGCGTTCACGCGTTCGCATTGCACGCGCGCGGTAAAAGCGGGACGCACCTGAAATGCCAGCTTCTGATCCGTTGTCGTGGCGATGCCGCTCGGCGCTTCGATTCCGGCTCCCCACACGAGTTGCATCTTCGCGTCTGGTGGCAACGCACGTTTGCATACGACCACCGCCAGTTGCGCTTCGGCGAGTTCGAGCGAACGGTCGCGCACACGCGCCGTGGACTGCACGCCGTCTTTCCACAGTATCCGGTAGTAGCTGTAACCGAGTTCGCGCCGCTGCTCGAGAATCGCGGCGCGTTCGTCGCCCGCCAACACTCGCACCGGCACGCGCTCGCCGATGCCGTCGATGGCGCAGTAGGCCGCACGTTCGATCGATGCCTGCGTCGCCTGTGCATCGAGCGCCAGCATGAAGATCTGATCCGCGTCGATCGTGGCACCGTCGTCGGGAAGTGAGGCGCGAATGGCGGGGCCGCCGCTATCGAACTGGAAGGCGCGCGCGCTTGCGACACGCGCGCCGTCGCGGTCGTGCAAGTCGCTGCGCAGCTTGAACGTGCAACGAACGCCGGCCGGGAGGTCGGCATCGAAGTCGTAAAGCCAATTGCGCTCGTCCGCCCAACGGCCGTGGCCTTTTGCGGCGCAGTCGATGTCGAACGGATCGGCGAGGCGTGGATCGCCCAGCGCGACCATTGGCGACGTGAAGCGTGCGTGCACCTGCCGAATCGCTTTCACGGTGCCCTTCGGCGAGCCCTGTGGCGAGAACAGTGCGACCGGATCCGCCGCTACCGCATGGGCGAGCGGTGTCACCAGCAGGACGGCCGATGCGCATACGAATGCAAGCGTGCGTGAAGTCATGGTGTAGCGTGTGTCCGAACGGAGTTCGAAAAGCTTGCCGTATCCACTCCGATTCCACCATCGAGCAGCGTCGGCGAGCGCAGCGCGCTCGCGAGCGCATTGGCTGGACGCCGCGTGCAGCGATACGGACAATTCGCCCTCTTTTCATCGGGAGCGGGTGTGGGCGTTCAGAAAGGGGCCCCGGGCTGGTTCATAAAGGCCGTTGAGACACCTTACGAAGAAGGTGCGATCAGCGTGGATGGTGCGCGCATCCACTACCTGCAATGGGGTGGCGCAAGCGACAAACCCGGCATCGTTCTCGTGCACGGCAACGGTGCCCACGCGCACTGGTGGACGTTCATCGCCCCGTTTCTGCTCGAACACTATCGCGTGGTGGCGCTCGACCTGTCGGGGATGGGCGACTCCGATCACCGTGAACGCTACTCGCCCGAAGGATTTGCGGCAGAGGTAGTGGGGGTGATGGATGCCGCCGGTTTTCGTTCCGACTCGATCGTCGTCGGCCACAGCTTCGGCGGATTCGTCACGCTGAACACGGGCCTCAAGTATCGCGACCGGCTGGCCGGCATCGTGCTGGTCGATTCGGCGGTGCGACCACCGGACTTCCAGTGGGAGCGCGATCCACGCCGCTCGCCGGTGCGCCCGAAACGCATTTACAACGATTACGCTGAGGCGCTATCGCGATTCCGGCTGATGCCGCCGCAAGACTGCAACAACCAGTACATTCTCGACCACATTGGCCGCCATTCGTTGACGCAGACGGACGGCGGATGGACCTGGAAGTTCGACGACGGCCTGTTTCGCAAGATGGCCTTCGACACGAACATGTCGGAAGGACTCGCGAAAATCGGTTGTCGCGTCGGCGTGATCTACGGGCAGGACAGCTATCTGTTCAGCCAGGAAGTGGCCGACTACATGTTCAAAGTACTCGATGAATCGGTACCGTTCGTCGCCATACCGGAAGCGCAGCATCATCTGTTCCTCGACCAGCCGCTCGCGTTCGTGGCGGCGCTGCGCACGTTGCTGGCCGAATGGCGCCACTCGAAGCCGCTGCGCGCCGTACCCGTCTAACTGCATTCTTGCATCGAAATAAAAGGTATCGAAGTAAAAGGAGACCTCACATGCCGTCGCGCCGAAACAGCATCGAACTCACCGCTGAAGAAACCCGCGCATTTCTCGACAGCCAAAAGACACTGATCATCGTGTCCAATGGCAAAGACGGTTACCCGCATCCAATGCCGATGTGGTTCTACGTCGACGACGAAGGGTGTCTGTACTGCACGACGTTCGGCAAGTCGCAGAAGATCCTCAACTGGCGGCGCGATCCGAAGGCAACACTGCTCGTGGAAAGCGGCACCGAATACGCACAACTCAAAGGCGTGGTGATCTACGCACGCGCCGAAATCATCGAAGACCTCGACACCGCAATCGACACGCTCGTGAAGATCAACACGCGCGGCACGACGATCGACGCCTCCCAACGACAAGCCTTGACCGCAGCTGTGTCGAAGACTGCCTCCAAGCGCGCGGTCATCAAGTTTCACCCCGAGCGGTACGTGAGCTGGGATCATTCAAAGTTGGGTGGTCGCTACTAGGAGGAAAGGAGCTCCGATTCACGGCGACCGTGGGTGAATGCCGGTTCGGACACGCTCGAGCCGTCCGTGGTCGCTCAATCGCGGCCATCCATGGCCGCTCATGGTCCTCACCAACATTCCCCCACGCCCGCCTGGGCTATGTCTCCGTCGCACAGTCGTGCCGTGCCGTGCCTGAACGCGCGCGAAGCGCGCGTTCATCTTCACTCCAACTAAAGAGGGCGCGACTTCGATGATGGAAGGTGACGGCTGATCGGTGCGAAGGGGTATGAGCGGCCATGGATGGCCGCGACTTAAGCGCCCATGGACGGCCTGAGCGGCCCCGAAGCACGGATCAGCCGTCACCCACCCGATTGGAAATGTCGGAAGGCGCGCCCCTTCCCAACTCCGTCAGGCGAGTGGACCGCTTTCCCGTAACTTCCGGAATGCTTCGATGATGGTGTCGACCTGTTCCGGCGTGTGCGCAGCGGACAGGCTGACACGCAGGAGGCAGAAGGGACCGGGCGATGCCTCGAACGGCACCAGGTTCACGTACACGCCGTTGTCGATCAGGAAGTGCCATGCGTCCAGTGCGAGTTCGTCGCTGCGCACGTGAACGCCGACCACGGGGCTGACTTCGGGGCCGAGTTCGTAGCCGAGTTGTTGTAATGCGCCGTAAGTGACACGAGCGTTGTCGAGAAGGCGCTCGCGCAGTTCGGGGTGTTCGCGAATCACTTTGAGTGCGGCGCGCGCCGACGCCATCACCGATGGTGCACTCGATGCCGAGTACGCGTACGCGCGCGCTGCGGCGCGCAGTTGCGACAGGTCGTGTTTGCGGCTGGCCGCATAGCCGCCAACGCAACCGAGGCTCTTGCTGAACGTACCGACCACTACGTCGACCTGATCTTCTACGCCGGCTGCTTCTGCAAGACCGCGGCCGTGTTTGCCCAGCACGCCGAACGAGTGCGCTTCGTCAACCAGCAGCGCGGCACCGTAGCGTGTGACTACCTCGCAGAAGTCCGCGAGCGGTGCAGTGTCACCGAGCATGCTGTAGATGCCTTCAACGATCACGAGTGAGTTCGGCGCTTTGTCGCCGAGGCGACGCAGGCGCTTGTCGAGGTCTGCCGCGTCGTTGTGTTTGAAGCGATAGGTGGTTGCGCCCGACAACGTGGCGCCGTCGTAAATGCTCGCGTGGCTTTGTGCGTCGAGCAGCAGTACGGAATCGCGATCGGCCAGCGCCGAGATGATTCCGACGTTTGCCTGATATCCGGTGGTGAACAGCATCACGGCGCGCGCGCCGTAGAAGTCGGCCAACTCGCGTTCGAGAGCGGCGTGATCCGGATATGTGCCGCTTGCGAGACGCGATCCGGTGGTGCCGGTGCCGAAACGTACAGCAGCTTCCACAGACGCGCGCACGCAGTCGGGATGGAATGTCAGGCCCAGATAGTTGTTGGTGCCGGCGAGCACCACCGATCGACCGTTTACCGTTCCGCTCGTCGGGTTTCCATCGACCGTGACCAGCGTGCCGAGCACATCACTGTCTTGCCACGGCAACTTCTCGGTGGCAACGCGCCGCTCGATGAGATTCATTGCTTCTCGACCAGGCGTTCGAGTTCTTTCACCATGTCGTTGATGGTGCGGATCTCGGCGAGATCGTTCAGCGGGAACGAGATGTCGTACGTATCCTCGAGCTGTTCCACCAGCTCCATGATCTCGATCGATGAAAGACCTACGTCATCGACGAGGTCACTATCGACGTCTACGTGCGTGCCTTCCTCAGCGAGTTGGTTGACAAGCTCCTTGAGGCGAGCGGCATAATTCTCGCGTTTTGTCATAGCGTAGTGATTGACTGGGGCGGATGTTGACGGGGGGCGATTATACAGACAAAGCCTCTCGAAGGGTCACGCCTCGCGTCTGGGCCGTCGCCAGCTATCGCGCCGGCGAGAACTCGCAGATCTCCGGGCTCGCGAATCGATTGGGCGG
Organism: Pseudomonadales bacterium; assembly: GCA_041739525.1. Lineage (GTDB taxonomy): Bacteria > Pseudomonadota > Gammaproteobacteria > Pseudomonadales > Azotimanducaceae > DATJGR01. Next base: position 28,070 of record JBGSNQ010000068.1, read on the forward strand.
CGACGTTGCGACGAAACGTCTGCGTTACAACTCGCTGGCGGGCGTGCTGGGATTGATGCGAGTCGTCTCACGACGAGGCATTGACGCGGGTTCCGACGTACTCGAAGCGCCATGGCCCGACATCATCGTGTCGGCCGGGCTGAAGAACGAGCCGGTGTGTCGGTGGATCAAGCAGCGCAGTGCCGGACACACGCGGCTCGTGTTTCTCGGTCGCACCTGGGCCCGGCGCGATCTATTCGACCTGGTCGTAACGACGCCGCAGTACAGGCTGCCGCACGAACCGAACGTCGTGCACAATCTGATGACTCAGCATGGCGTCACTGCCTCGCGGCTCGCGGCTGAACGAACTCGTTGGCAGGCCCGCTTCGAGGAATTCCCGCGACCCATTCTCGGAGTGCTGATCGGGGGCGACAGCGGTCCGTTCGTGCTCGGCGCGCGCGCCGCCGAGCGTCTTGCGCAAAAGCTGAACGAGATGGTGAAACAGCGCGGCGGCAGCGTGGTCATTACGACGAGCGCACGTACCCGAACTGGCGTGGCGGACGTGCTCGATTCGGCGCTAACGGTGCCGGCATCACTGCACCGCTATCGGCCCGACGATCCCGACAATCCCTACTTCGGCATCCTCGCGCTCGCCGACGCGTTCGTGGTGACGTCCGACAGCGTGGCGATGTTGTCCGAAGCGGCGGCAGCCGGACGCCCCGTGCACATCTTCAATCTCGGCGAGACGGGGCCGGAAGGGCGCGACCACAGCGTGAAGTCGGTGAGTTACCGCACGATGATGGCGCTACTGCCTAAGCGACTATCGCGCGACATCGGCTTGTTCCACGACGCGTTCGTGGCGGCCGGACACGGCACGTGGTCGAACGATGCGTGCGCGGTCGTGGCGGGTGCGGCTAGCGCAGAGATCGATGCGACCGTGGCGCGTGTACGCTCGCTGATCGAGGGCTAACTGACGCTTTGATTGAGGTGCGGACGGTGTCGCGCGGTGTCGCGCGCCAACTTGCCGGATTCCACCCGATAGACTTCATCGGCGATGTCGGCCATCGCCGATTGATGCGAAACCGCCAGAATGGTCAATTTGCCGCGCAACGATTGCAGCGTGGCACAGATGCCTGCTTCCGTTGCGCTATCGAGCGCACTGGTCGCTTCGTCGAGTATCAACAGCTTCGGGTGATGCGCGAGAGCGCGCGCGATCATGACGCGCTGGCGTTGCCCCCCCGAGAGCAGCGTGCCGCGTTCGCCTACCACGCTGTCTATTCCACCGGGCAGTTTCGAAATGAAATCCCACGCACCGGCGAGCTTCAGTGCAGTTTCGGCGTCTTCGCGCTTCAGGCTCGGATCGCCCAGCGCGACGTTGTGCAGAATCGAATCGTGCAACAACAGGTTTTCCTGCGGGACGTAGCCGATGCTGTGTCGCCACGCGTGCACTTCGAGCGCGTTCAGGTCGTGCCCGTCCACGCGAATGATTCCGGACTCGGGTTGAATCAAACCAATGACGAGATCGGCGATGGTCGTTTTGCCCGAACCCGAATCGCCAACGAGACACGTCATGACGCCCGCGGGAATCGAGAACGACACCTTGTCGAGAATGGGATGATCACCGTAAGCGAAGCTCACGGATTCGAAGTCGATCGATTTGTCGAGTGCAACGCGCTCGGTGCCGGTGCCCGTTTCTGCCTGCGCACGCGCCTCGGCAATCGTCTGGTCGAGTGCCCAGTACGCGCTCTCGCACGTCAGCACTTTCTGGTATTGCTTCTGCACGCGCCCGATGCGCTTCAGTGTCTGGCCCAGCACCACCGCCATGAACGTGACGGTTGCCAGTTGAACGTCGAATGATACGAGCGCAACGAAAATGCCGCCGACAATGACGAGTGCGAGCAACGACTCCTGCGCGCCTTCGAGACCGGCTTCGCCAAGAACCTGGCGACGCAGCGCGCCCCTGAGTTTGCTCGTTTCTAGCGAAAGAACTTCTTCAGCGACGCGATCGCGACCCATCGCTTTGAATGTTTTCACAGACTGCAGCACGTCGCTCAGCGTGCCCAGGAGCGAGCGGTACCAGCGCGTCTGCCGGTCGCCCGCGCGATGCGCGATGCGCACGAACACATGCGACGCCGACAGCACCAGCGCGCCCGCGGCGAAACAGAGTATGGTTGCCTGCCACGACACGAGTACGGCCACCGCCGTGTACACGGTTGCCTCGATGACGGTCGCCAGCACCCGCACTGCAAACACGTACGCTTGAGCCGCGCGCCAGGCTTCGGTCGCCATGGCGTTTGCCAGCGCCCCCGTGGATTGTCGTGTGAAGAACGACCAGCGCGACGCAATGACCGCGCTGAGCAGGTTCATGCGCAGCTCCGTGGCCACGTCGGCCGCGATATAGCCGATTCGCTGCTCTGCGATGAAGATCAACGTGCTCTTCACGACGATTGCCGACAGGATGACTCCCAGCAGCAAGCCGAGGGTAGGCGTGATGCCGGCGCTCGCGAGCACATCGTGAACGCGCTGAGCGAACTCGTTCTGCGATGCTTCCGGCGAGTCTGTCGTCAGCGCGAGCTGCAATGCCGGCAGCAGCGACGAGAGACCCACACCATCGGCGACCCCGGCGAGCAACAACGCGATCGCGAGGAAGATGCTCTGGAACGGATATCGGCGGATGAATGCTTTGAGAAGTGCCATGGCGGTGTGACCGTCAGTTCATGCGTCGCATCAGCAACACGGCGAATACCAGGACGATGAGCGGTGGCAATGCGGAAGTTACGGGTATGGACAGGTTGGCGAGTATACCCGCGTTCGTTGCCACCTGCTGCCCGATATAGACCAGGAACGCCAACGCTGCACCCAATGCGAGTCGCCCAGACCTGCCGCCGCGGATGTTGCGAATCAACGCGAACGGTGCGGCGAGAAGCGCAAATGCAATCGACGAAAGCGGTAGCGTAAGGCGGCGCCACAGCTCGATCTGCTCGGTTTGCGCCCCGACAGATTCGTTAGAGGGATGTGCGACCCGGTTCCTCAGCTCCGACAACGTGAAGCTTGCAATGGGCAGGTCATACAGTTTGATACTTCGATCCCAGGTCGGTTGCCAGTGCATGGTCGGCAACGTCTCCGAATGAACCGGCGCGCCGTCGGCGAACTGCTTGTGCCACACATTCTGCAGCCGCCAGTCGGCAGGGCTGATGACCTCCGCGGAAGTCGCGCGCAGATACGACTGTAAACGGGCGCGATCGTCGAACGTGAACACGCGGATCCCGCTCGGGCCGCTGGCGTCCTGCAGGCCGGCGACGTTGACGAACGTCGAGCCGGTACGGATCCAGAAGCCGCTACCGCGCAACAGATTGCCCACGCGCGCGGTCTCGTGCATTCGAAGCAGGCTTGCTTCGAGGCGCAACGGTCGGGCGGTCCATTCCACGCCGGCAATCACTACCATGAACAAAGCCGCGACGTAGGCAGCCAGACGGCCAAGCCGCATGCCGGACACTCCGGCGCCTCTCAGCGCAATCAACTCACTCGTTGCGTTCAGGCGATCGTAAGCATTCAGTGTTGCGAGCAGGGCGATGAACGGCGACAGATCTACCAGCAGCGCGGGCGTGCTGTACAGCACTACCAGTATTGCATCGAGCGCCGAGTACTGCGCGTCACCGATGTCCTGCGACTCGGCGAGAAATGCCAGTAAATCGAACATCACGAGCATTGCGAGCGCGATGATCAGATAGCTCTTCGCGAGTTCGCGTGCGAGATAGCGGAAGGCGCGGCTCATCCGGGCCGCCTCAAGCTAACGGCTGGAAGCTGGCGCACCGCCAGGAACAGCAATGCTGTGGCGGCGGGCACCCACAGCATGCCGGGCAGGTTCCCGACCTGGCCGTTCTCCACCCAGGTGCGCCCCGCGGCGGCGACGTTGAATACCACTGCGTAAACGACGATGCCGGCGACGAACCGCGGGTAAGGGCTGCTTCCCGGCAAAGCCCGCGAGATCTCTACCGCGATCAGCGCCATGAAGAAGGCGATCACGGGCAGAGACACCCGCCATTGCAGCTCTGCGCGCTCCTTGGGCGCCGTGGCCGTTAGGAGATCGGCGGTAGGTGAGGCACGTCGCTTGTTCTGCACGTCGGAGATCGGTTCCGACGCAGCGTAGTACACCAATCCTTCGAACTCGGATGTTCGATCGGCGCGCGAACCTTCGCTGATCTGATAGCTGATGCCGTTCTGCAACTCGATGCGCTGGCGACTGGCGGCATCCGCGCCGAAGATACGCCCCGATTCGGAACGGATGACTCGCACCTCTTCGTCGGTTCTGGTTTCGGCGAACACGCCGTGCATCAGGTCGCCCGCACGGTCGATCGAAGCGGCCGAAAGCACGAGTCTGCTGCCGAACGAGTAGAAGTGGTCGGGCTGCATCGCACTGGTCGTAAGCTGATTGGATTGTGCGTCGAGACGATAGCCCTCGGCATATGCCCACGGACGTGCGTACAGCGAGAGACCAGCGACACAAAAGCAGATCAACAGCGCAATCATCCACACTGGATAACCGACTCGGTCGGGCACGACGCCTGCCGCGTAGAGTGCGTACGCCTCGCGATCGCGATGCCATTGGTTCAACGTAGTCAGCACACCCATGTACAAGGACGTTGGAAGCAGCACCTCGGCGGCGATCACGTCGCGCAGGCCGATGAGCGTGAACACCTGATCCATCGGAATTCGGGAATACGCCGCGTCGCGCAGCAGCGCTGCGGCGTTGAATGCTGAAACCAGCAGGATGAGCAGCGCGAAGCCGGCCAGGGTCGGCAACAGCACGAGGCGAATCAGGTAGCGATCGATGATCAAGCCGTCACCAGCACAGAGTCGTCAGGACGTAGGGCAGTGCGTTTCGTAGCGCCGGTGTGGCGGCTCATCCATAATCCCGCGGCGGTGTCGGAGCACGTTCGATGGCCGGCAGTTTAGCGACGCGGGAGCGCGGATGTCGAATACGCGGGCGCGTGTGCCCTTGGTGTGGATTCTCAAAGGACCGAAGGCAGGCGATTACGCGCAACTGCAGTTGATCGCACGCGCAATGGATGTGCCGGCGTTCACCAAGCAACTCGTGTTCAAGCCGTGGGAACTGCTGTTGCATGCGTTTCCGAGACCGACGCTGGCAGCGCTCGATCGCGCCAGATCGGACGCGCTCGACGCGCCGTGGCCGGATCTCATTCTCACTGCCGGACGTCGCAACGAACTGGTCGCCCGCTGGATTCGCACTGCGTCCGGTGATCGATCACGCATCGTTCACGTAGGGCGCCCGTGGTCGAACCCGCGTCGATTCGATCTGGTCGTTTCGAACCGACAATACCTGCTCGACGAGCGCGACAACGTGATCGTCAACGATCTGCCGCTGACCGACCTCACCGAAGCCGTACTGGCCGGCGAACGAGCCACCTGGGGGGCGCGGTGGGCGGCGTTGCCGCATCCGTGGACGGTGGTGCTGGTCGGTGGAGACAGCGGTCCGCTCGTGCTGACACCGAAGTGGGCGCGAGTGTTGGCCGATCGCGTCAATGCGCGAAAACAACGGGAAGGCGGCAGTGTCCTGGTGAGTACGAGCGGTCGTACGCCGCCGCGCAGCGCCGACGCGTTATTGCGAACACTCGAAGGGCCGCAGTTCGTTTACCGTTGGCCGTCGCGCGAGCCGAATCCGTTTCGCGGTCTGCTCGCATGCGGCGACGAATTTGTCGTTACGTGCGACAGCATGTCGATGCTGGCCGAAGCAAGCGCCACCGGGAAGCCGGTGTTCCTGTTCGACTTCTCCGATACCGCCCCCACGTTTTCGGCGTTGCGCTGGAAGCCGTTGGTACACCGCCTGGCGATGTCGATCGGCCCCGTTCGAATGCGGCGCGACGTTGGGCGCATCCACGCTGCGCTCTTGAGAGCCGGACGTGTGCGTCGGTTGGAAGTGACGCCTGACGGGGCCACGGAGGCGCCGTCAAAGGACACGTCGAAGAACGATCTGGCGAGTACAGTGCAGCGCATCGAAGCGCTGCTCGAACGTTAGCCCGGCAGCGCGATCGGCGGACGACCCGGCGGCGCGAGCGCCGGCGTGCGGTCGAGCACTTCGAATGCGTCGTGTCGCACGTGATTGCGTTGCATCTCCGAGCGCAGCATGTCTTCGGTGACGAGCTTCTGATCGATGCACTCGCGCAATAGACCGAAGAACAGGTGTTGCTGGTTCGCGTCCGGATGTTCTTTGTAGTTGCCGAGAAACGCGTATTCGCCGAACAACTTGCGGCGCGCGCGCATCAACCAGCCGATCGGCGGGAACAACCGGAAGCGTTCTGCCGGACGCCAGTCGACCGGCAGCCCCGATTTCCACGGCTGCGTCTTGCGGCGCGTCGTGTGCAGCATCTTCGTTTTGGCGGTGAGGTGATCGAAGTCGTTCCACTCGTTCTCGAGCAGGCCGATCGTCGCGCGGTCTTCGTGCTTCAGACAGATCCAGTCGGAGTAGTCGAGCTTCATCTCGAACATCGAGCGGAACTGCGCCTCACAACGCCAGTGCGTCAGCTTCGCGCAATCGAGCAGCATCACGCTCGACGCCATGCAGTGATCGATGAGCCCTTTCGTGCCGGACCGTGCGCGGGCGATGATCGACTTGCCCTGCATGTCGCGCGACAACAGCTCCCAGATGTCGCCCACCGCGAAGATGTCCGGATCGATTATGACCGCACGGCCGCTGTATCCCATCAATTCGGGCGGCATGAACCGCAACGGTGTGAACGATTGCAGGTCGTCGTTCAGCCAGACGCGCTTCACGCCGTCGCGCAGGTAGGTTTTGCCTTCGTACTCGGCGAAGAACGGATGGTCGTCCGTGGTGATGATCTTCACGTCGAACTTGTCCGCGTTGCGCGAATTACGACGCAGTGCGTGTTGCGCGACGATCGCGCCGACGATCTGTTTCGGGTTGCTGTGAATGAAAACGCAATGATCCATGTTGTTACCTCGATTCACTCGCGCGAGCCTCGCTGCTGCAATAGCCGAAGCGCGGATCCAACGTCCTGTCGATGAATTCGGCGATCGCCGCAACTTCGGCGTCGTCGAAGTAGTCCTGGTAGCCGCCAACCTTGGCACGGCGCGTTTTGAACGAATCCGGATTGCTGACGTCGCCGGCCCGCAGCCGATCGCTGGACGACGACGCCTCGGATTCGCGTTGTTTCATGTTCTCGAAATTCGCCCACTCGACGGCGTCGTCCACTTCCGCGTCGGTTGCGTTCATTTGCATGAAGTCGGCGATTCGACGCAGTTCTACCGCGGTGGACCGGCGCATGTCCTCGTAACGCACGACGAGTGTCGAATCGAGCGCGTCGAGCCCGACCGCCCATTCGTTCAGCCAGGCGTTCACTTTCGGCAGTCCGCTCGAACCCATCATGAACTGATACGGCGTAACGGTATCATCGACGGGCGGATACTGATTGAGCAGCACTTTGTGCGGGCGCATGCGGTGCTTCCACTGGAAGTACTGCGACATCGTGATGTCAGCGGGATGGCGTACCAGTAACAACACCGGCTTGCCGGCGAACGCAGCTTTGCCGCCGCCGTGGCCCGTGTAGTCGCGCAGGTAGTTGTCGTGCGTGAACAGCACCCGAGGCAGCGCCGGATTGGCGCGGTGGTAGTTGCCGTATTCGATCAGCTCGTCCGACAGCCCGTGGCGCCGCTGATAGATGCGCGAAATCATCACGCGCAGCCAGGTTCGCCCGCTTTTGCCAAACGACACGACCGCGTAGTCGGCCCGGTCGAGGCGCTGTTGTTCGAACCAGCCGCGCAGCTTCCGTTCGGTTGGAAACCGTTTCGCCTCCGGTAGCAGACGCCCGGCATGTTCGAGGATGCGTTGGAGCATGAATTTTTGCTGGTCGGGCTGAAAAAAGTGGCGGGTATTCTAGCAGGCCGCTAAAGAAACGGACTGAAAAAACGGACTGTCTCAATCGGCACCGACGACACGCCGCAAGCGCTTCTTGATCAGCCGCGGCAGCTTTGCCACGCGCCGCTGCCAGTGCTGCGGCACGTCGAATAGCTTCACACGCGTCTCGCCGACGAGATTCAGGAACAACCGCGGATGCTGCGTCGGCTGGCGCACCGTTACCCCGTGCAGCGAATCCGGGCCGTTGACGAACATGAACAGCGTATTGCGCCGATAGGGCACGCGCATGACCTGCTCGACGAGATCGTCGTCGATGAACATGCCGTCGAACCGGCGGCGCCGCTGCGCGTCGGTCAGGTCGGACCGCAATCGCAGGACGTCGAGGTCTCCGCCGACCGAATCGTCGTCGGGCGTGCGCAGGTACAGCAAGCCGGAAAAGAGTTTGTGTTCGGAGTCGACGTGGATCGATTTGACGGAGCTTGCCCGCTGCACGGGCGTGTTGCCTGAAATCTGCGCGTCGAGAAAGAAGTCACACGCATCGGCCGGGCCGTGGTCCCGCACGCCGAGTCGCGAGGCGCGCAAGGCATCGACGCTGGGGAACGCGTGGGGATACAAACGCACCACGTGGTCGCCGAACACGCGCACGCATTCATCGAAGAACGCGGGCGACGCGTGATACGCGACGAAGTCCTTCCAGACGCGGGCGATACCCGCGTTCTGTGATACGTCCGGTGCCGGAATGCTCCATCTACTATTGTTCTGCGTCGCGTCTACCCCCAAAATACTCAGCTGCGGGTATTCCGAGATCAGTGCGTCACACAGATCGTTCGGAAGCGCGTCAGGGACGACGACGAAGGGATAGGGATCGCTCACCACATCGCTCGCCTGCGCGCGCTGCAGCACGGAAAAACTGTTTGCAACCATCTCGCTGTTCGTATGGCTCCTGAAGGCGCCAGAGTGTTGTTCCAGGGATAGGGTGAGTCAATAGCGGTTATCTCGTAGTGGCGTGAACTAACCGTGCATACAGAAGGTCGAACACACCGATTCACTTGCTTGCTGCTTCCGACAGCGCAAACGATGCTTCGGTAACTGGTGCATTGTGATGAACCACAGCGGTAGCTTTCGAAGAAGCTCGCTTCCCCAACAGGATGCTCGGGGGGGTGCCGAAGCGTCGATATTGCGCCTTCGGCCTGTTACTGCCACTCCACGGATCTGGCTGCTCGTCGGCGATAAGCTCGGCGACAATCAGCAGGTTGAACTGATTGCGAATCGACTTACCGAGCGTCTGAACTGGCAGGTCGACGTGAAGCAATTGCGCTTCAAAGACGCGTACCGCGTCGGCAAGCCGGAGTTCCGAAGCGATCACAGTCATGTCGATTGGAACGAATCGGACGCAGTCGCACAGCCGTGGCCCGACCTCGTCATCACGGTAGGGCGGCGGCCATCGATGGTGGCGTTGTGGATCAAGGAACAGTCGCGCGGCCTCACCAAGATCGTCATCGTCGGGCGGCCGCGACGCTGGCTGTCGCGTTTCAACCTGATCATTGCTGCCGCACATCATCATCTTCCCGACCTGCCGAACGTGATGCGCCTCGGCTTGCCGTTGATCAAGGCCGATTCGATCGGCCTAGAGAACGCGCGAGGACGCTGGTCGGCATCGATCGCAGAAATGCCGCGACCGTTGTTTGCGCTCTTTGTGGGCGGCCCTACCAAACCGCACGTGTTCGATAGCAGCGTCGCGCTCGATCTCATGGCGAAGGCGTCGCGTTGTGCGGCCGAAGCGGGCGGTTCGTTGTGGGTGACCACGAGCCCGCGTACCTCGGTCGAGGTTGTCGACACGCTCGAGCAATCGCTGCCGGAGAACGGTCGATTGTTTCGCTGGCGCGCCAAGAGCCCCGACAATCCCTATCTCGCGTTACTCGCCTGCGCGGATCGCTTCATCGTGACCGGCGACAGCGTGTCGATGCAGGTGGAGGTTGCGCGCCTCGGCAAACCCTTGGCGATCTACCCTTTGCCGGTGCACTACGGACTCGTCGAGCGGCTGCGCCGCGCTACTGCGCGTTTCGCGTACGGAAGAAAAACCGTACCGTTCTTGTCGCGGCTGATTCGGGCGATGCAGCGATTCGGTGTCGTGAAATTTCCGCGCGACGTTGCAGAGATTCACTCGCTGTTGTTCGAACAGGGCTTTGCGGTGCCGCTAGGTGAGCCGTTCGGCGGCGTCGGCGGCGGAGTTGATGTCGATCTCGATCACATCGTGGACAGGATCCGAGAACTGTTCGTCCGCACGGACGGCGCCGCCGTTCAACGATCGGCGTTCACACAATTGCTGAACGCGTCCGACGAATGAGTCGGACGATTCGAATTGCTTGAGCGGCATACCGTGGCGCTGCGAAACCTCCTCAGTCGTTACATAGGCCCAGTGCACGAACGTCGTCGTGCCTGGTCGAAACACCTGGCGCGCTCCGCTCGACGGCATCAGCTGCTGACGTATCCGCATCACCTCAAATGGTCGTTGCCAGGTCGGCTGACCGAACTCGAAGCACAATGGGGAGACCTGCCGGGATTGCCGCTCGACTGTTGCCAACTGCTGTACTCGGTTGCGCAGAACTTGGCCGCACGCGGGATACAGGGCGACACGGCGGAGTGCGGCGTTCGATACGGCAAGAGTTCCTATTTCATCCTGAATGCGCTGAACGACCCGACCCGGCCGCATCATCTTTGCGATTCGTTCGAAGGTCTATCCGAGCCGATCGGCGCCGACGCCGAAACCGGTGCGCGACGCGATGCGTGGCAGGCCGGAGATCTCGAGGCGGATGAACGCATCACCAGAGAACAGTTGAAGGCGTTCCCGCAGTGTCGGTTCCATCGCGGCTGGATTCCGGAATGCTTTGCCGGTCTCGAAGATCTTCGCTTCGCAATGGTGCACATCGACGTCGACCTGTACGAACCCACTCGTGCCGCATTCGAGTTCTTCCATCCGCGGCTCGTTCCCGGCGGCGTGATGATCTGCGACGACTATGGATTCGCCTCGTGCCCCGGCGCGCGCAAAGCGGTGGATGAGTACTTCGCCGGGCGCACCGATGTGCCGATCGAGCTGCCATCCGGGCAGGCACTGATATTCCATACCGGCTGATTGGACGGTTTTCATCGCCGCCTGCATCTGCAAGACTGCAACGAAGTCTTGAGTTCAGGGGACGTGGATGGGGATGACGTCCGGCCATCGTGAAATCGGTTGGGGCGTGATCGGCTGCGGCGACGTGGTCGACCGCAAAGCAGGTGCGGCGCTCAGGACCATTCCGGGAAGTCGCATCGTTACGGTGATGCGGCGATCGGCCGACGAAGCGCGTGCATTTGCGCAGCGCCACGGTGTTGCGCAGTGGACCACCGACGCGGATCAGGTGATCGAGCATCCCGACGTGAATGCGATCTACGTCGCGACGCCGCCTGAGCATCACCTCGAATACGCGCTGGCCGTTTGTGCGGCCGGCAAAGCATGTCTCGTCGAAAAGCCTGCCGGCAGGTCGGAGTCCGAATGCCGCCAGATGGTGGAGGTGTTCAAGCAGGCGGGTGTGCCGCTCTACATCTCGTACTACCGCCGCTATCTCGCGAAATTCCGCCAGGTGAAGCAGATCGTCGCGAACGGCGAACTCGGCGCCATCGTGGCGATTCACTATCGTATGGCGAAACCGCACCGCGCATCGCAGTGGCGCGTCAATCCGCGCGTCAGCGGCGGCGGCCATTTCTACGACCTCGCCGGTCATGTGCTCGATCTGTTCGACGACTGGTTCGGACCGCTCGAACTGGTGGGCGGCGCGGCGACCAACACCATTCCGATTCAGACCAGCGAAGACGCCGTCGCGTTGACGTTCCGCGCGGCAAACGGCGCGCTCGGCAGCGCCACCTGGAACTTCGCATCGGCGACGAGCGTCGATGAGCTCATCATCGAAGGCACGTTCGGCAGCTTGCGGCTTGCCGCGATGTCGCGCACCGGCTCGATGCGCATCACGCTCACGCCGGAGGCGGCCGTCCGCGCTAGCCGGTCGATCAGGCATCGTGTGGTGACGATCGTAAAGCGTCATGCGGGGATCGCGACGCGCCGTGACTTCCGCTTTGCAGAAGAGGTAGAGCCGCACCGGCCGATGCTCGAACACATCGTCGAAGAGTTGCGCAATGGCGGCCCACCTGCGACGCCTGCTGCGGCGCTGCGCACCTCGGCCATCATGAACAAGGCGCTCGATGACTACTACGGTGGCCGCGACGACGACTTCTGGGCGCAACCGAACCGTTGGAAGAGCCTGCGCAACCGCGCCTCGCAACGTATCGCATCGAGCACGGCTTACCGATTGAGCGAGGCGCAGCTCGAATTCTTCGAAAAGAACGGTTACCTCGGGCCGTTCAAGTGCGATGCGGATTGGAAGCACATCGTGGTGCCGCTGAAAAAGGGCCGCAATCTGCATCTGACGGAACCGTTCGTGTTCGACCTGTGTTCGCATCCCTCGATCGTGTCGCGAGTGGCGCAGTTGCTCGGGCAGGACCACGTGTCGCTGTTCAAGAGCCGGTTCATCGTCAAGATCGACGGATCGAACGCCGAAGTGGCGTGGCACCAGGATGTCGGCCCAACCAACGGCGGTTATTTTCCCGACGGCCGACCGGTGCCCACGCTGACGTGCTGGATGGCGCTAGATCGTGTGAATGCCGAAAACGGCGCCGTTCGTGTGGTACCGGGAACGCACCGCAAACTGTATGGCAACTATCACAAGCGCATTCGTGCCGACCTCGTCGACCGTGGCGACATCGGCGAGGTCGAACTCGACCGCGCGGTGACGTTCACGTTGGAACCGGGAGAGTTCTACCTGTTCCATTCCTGGTTGTTGCACGGCAGCGAGGCAAACGAGTCGTCGGCGCGGCGCGCCGGAGTGAACATGCGCTACGCGGCGGTCGGCCACGAGTTCGAAGAAGCGTTCGAGTACATCCCGCTGTAAGCGCGCTCTCTCTCATGATCGTTTCGCATCGACATCGGTTCATTTTCGTCCGCACGCGTAAAACCGCCGGTACCAGCGTGGAGATCGGGCTGTCGAAGTTCTGCGGTCCGGACGACATCATCACGCGCGACGCGGACGATGCGCTGCGACGCGAACTCGGTTACCCCGGCCCGCAGAACGACGGTGGCATTGCGTGGTCGGCATACACGTTCAGCGAGTGGCGCCGGTTCTTGACGCGCGGCGAGCGGGCACGTTTCAAGAACCATACCGAGGCCTCGCGCATTCGGGCGCTCGTTGGCGACGAGATCTGGCGCAGCTATTACAAGTTCGCGATCGAGCGCGACCCGTGGGACAAGGCGATTTCGCTGTATTACTGGCGCACGCGCGATCAGCAGCCGCGTCCGCCGCTACTTACGTTCCTGCAGAAGGTGGGCGCGCGATCGCTGTCCAATGCGCACATCTACATGATCGACGGTGAACTGGGCGTGGATCGCGTGATCACATACGAGAATCTGGCAACGCAGCTCGAAGAGATTCGCCAGCACCTTGCATTGCCCGAACCGGTGACGTTGCCGCGCGCGAAGTCGACGCATCGCACCGAGAAATCGCACTACTCGGACCTGATCGGTGAGGCGGAGCGGGCAGTCATCGACGCCACGTGCCGGCGCGAGATCGATCTGCTTGGGTACGAGTTTCGTAGCGCACGCAAACCGGAGGTCAGATGAAGCGAAATCCCACGTCATCGAGTTGCGGGCGCCATAAGGCGGTAGGATTCGGCTAAACCGGAGGACTCACAATGAATCGCTATTTCACCGTCGACGCCGACTCGCACGTGCTCGAACCGCCCGATCTCTGGGAGCGCTATCTGGAGTCACGCTACAAGGAACGGGCGATCAAGATCCGGCCGGGTCCGAACGGCGAGGAGCTGATCGTCGACGGCGAAGTGTTGATGAGCGGGCGCCTCGCCAGCCTCGGCGGTGTGGAACACAACGCCGCAGAACTGTTTCGTCGCCCCGAAGTGCCGTATCTCGACGGCTGTCCTGCGGCCAGCATGCACACTGATGCACGCGTAACGATGCTCAACGACTGGGGTGTGGACGCCGGCGTCACGTTTCCGACCATCGGCATTCTGTGGGACAAGGAAGAAGATCCCGAACTCGCGATGGCGTATGCGCGCGCGTACAACAACTGGCAATGGGACTTCGCGAAGCCCGCACTCGATCGCATCATTCCGATCGCCCACGTGCCGTTGTACGATCCCGATCTGGCGCTAACGGAATTGCGAAGGTGCCTGAAACTCGGCTTCAAAGGCATGTTCCTGGCGCCTGAACGCGTTTGCGGAAAACGCCCGTCGCATCCCGACTTCGACCCGTTGTGGGCGGAACTGCAGGAAGCCAACCTGCCGGTCTGCATTCATCTCATCGTGCGCTTCAAACGACAGGTCGGTCTGGCGGGGTCGCAGTGGTACGACCCTGGTGAAGGTGTGAACACGGTGTTTGCGTTCGGCCTCGGCGGCACCATGCAGCTCATTCCGGCGATCTCGTCGATCGTGTGCGATGGATTGTTCGACCGATTTCCGAAGCTGAAGGTGCTCGTAGTCGAAGCGGGCGCCGGATTCGCAGCGTATGTAATGGATCGGCTCGACGAGAAGTTCGACCGCTTCGGAGCATTCGCGCCGTTGAAGCAGCGGCCGAGCGAGTACTTCCGCCGTAATCTCTGGTACGTGATGGATCCGCAGGAGCGATCGATCGACGCGCAGTGCGATCTGGTCGGCGAGGACCGGTTCCTATGGGGCTCGGACTATCCACATATCGATTCGCACATCAAGGCGGCAGACGAAGTACGCAACAGCCTTGCGGGTATGAGCGTGCACCGGCAAAGGCTCGTACTGGGTGAGAACGCGCGGAAGCTGTTCGATTTGTCCTGATCGATCTGTCCTCGTGGCCGAGCTGCGCCAGTAACGCATCGTCGGCCGAGAAATCGAACGAATAGCGGGCGCGGCCTTCGCGCTCATACCATGCGTAGGAATCGCGAAAGCCGTCTTCGATGCCGAAGCGCGGCGCCCAGTCGATGTCGCGCAGCGCCTTGTCGATCGACAACAGCGCCGTACCCGTCAATGCTTCGCCCCAATGCAACAGCGGTGGGCGCTGTTTGCGTGCAATGTCCATCGGCACTTCGACGACGTTCGCTTGTACGCCCATCGCTCGTGCGACCAGGTGGACGACGCCGACGATCGACGTCACTTCCGACCCCGACATGTTGTACACCTGCCCCTTTACTCGCTCGTTGCCGAGCAGCGAAGCCATCAGGCGCGCAACGTCGTTGATGTGCACGAGCTGGAGTGCGGCGAAACCTTCACCGGGTATCAGGATCGGTCGGCCCGCTTCCAGCCTGGCGAAAAACGCCGGATCGCGGGTCGGTTGCGGACTACGCGGCCCCAGCGTGTGACCCACGCGAAGACACGTTGCTGGAAATCCGTTCGCGTTCCATTCCGCTGCGAGCAGGTCTTCGCACTGCACCTTACCGACGCCGTATGCCTTGCGCGGGTCCACATCATCGGCAGCGTGGCGCCGGAAGCGCTCGTGAATCGGCTGTACGAAGCTGCGTCGATAAACCGCCTGCGAACTGGTGAACACGTAGTGCGCCACGCGGCCACGAAACAACTCGATCATCGGCGCGATGTCGGCCGGCACGAACGCGGTGTTGTCGAACACCGCGTCGAAGGAACCACGTAATGGCGCCAGCGCTTTCTCGAACTCGCCGGGAATGCGCCGGTCGGCGTGGATGCGTCGAGCGCCGTCCGGAATCGGCGCCATGTGACTGTTGATGAGTGTCACGTCGTGACCGCGTCGAGCGAGTTCGAAGACGAGGTCGAGACCGATGTATCGGTTGCCGCCGGTAACCAGCACTCTCATGTTGCACGCTCTGTTCGTGAACTTGGATGGCGCAGCGTAACGCCGCGCCTCTCAAAGAAGCATCTGGGAACCAATCATCATCTGAAGACCTATCTGAACACCGGTTCGAACAGCGGACGCAGCATGGCGGCGCCGGTGATCGATAGATGGTTGTCGTCGACATAGAGCGGGCGATCGTTGGAGCCGGTCTTGCAGCGCGCGGTGTCGCAAAGCACCTGATGCGGCTGGAGCAGCACGAACATCGACTGGCGCTGCAGATCCTGCAGCGTATCGAGAACGAGGCGTTGTCGCGTGAAGAACGCCTCGCGGCCGGGTTCGATCTCGAAGCCGCGTTTGAACCAGAGATTGCGTGCGAGGGTAGTCGGAACGTCGAAGCCGATCTCGGGCACAGGCCCCACGACGACGATCCGCTTGCCGGCGTCTCTCAGGGCCGCCAATGTGCGTTCCATGCCGCGTCGAAAAACCGCGGCATTCTCCGCAAGACCGGCTTCTTGCGATTGCGAGTCACGCACGAACGTATCCGCGCCGCTCTCGTTGAGGTAACGCCGTCCATCCGCGGTGAGAGTCCAGCGCGATACGAGGATCACGGTAGTCAACGTCTGGTCGCGGCGAATCAGATCGACGACGCGGTCATTGAACGCTTCACACGGGAACGCTCGCCGCGCAGTACGCGACACGCCGAGTAGCGGCGCGCAGCCGCCGGATCCGGCGAATAGACCACTCCACCCCGAATCTCGAGCGACGTCGGAGACGACCGACGCCATCGCATACGCGTGTGAATCGCCCCATAGAACAAATGTTGGGTCCATGTCGGCGGCGCCGATTCTGCACAGGATGTCTTTCGAGACCTCCTCCGGCCCGAAGTTCGAGCAACGCCGTCTGAAGGCCACATCGGCGTCGAGTGCGCCGGCTGCTGCTGCGGCCACTTCCGTTGGCACGCGTGAAGGCAGGCCGTCGCGAACGTTGATGATCGTTCCCACCGCAAGCATCAGGACGGTCGCTCCCGCGCCGAATGCAAACACCTGACTGCGGGTGAAGCGTTGCCGGCTGGCGCGGAACGGCGACTCGACGAACCGCCACGACAAGTGCGCGAAGACGAACGAAGCAACGATCAAACCCGTCGCCTCGAACAGGGTGAACGGTCGGACGAGCCATCCGTGCGCAAACACCAGAATCGGCCAGTGCCAGAGATACAACGAATAGGAAATCAGCCCGACGTAGACGACTGGTCGGGCCGAGAGCAGCGAACGAACGGACGAAGGCCCACAGTGGCCCGAGTGGATGAGCATCGCCGCACCGATACACGGCAGTGCCGCCGCCGGCCCGGGAAACAACGTCGTACCGGAAAATCCGATGGCGCTGGCGAAGATCAATGCCAGCCCCGCATATCCGAGCAGCTCACGCGTGCGTTGCGTTTGTGCGATTGGAATTCGTGCCACCACCAGCAAGGCACCGATGAGGAATTCCCACACCCGTGTGTGCGGGAGGTAGAAGGCCGTATCGGGATGTTTCACCAGCGAGGCCGTGGCAATTGCGAACGAGACGACGGCAATGGCGATCAGAATTCGCGTCAGCGATGCCTTCCAGTATTTCGAAACGAGCATCAGCAACGCCGGGACGACCAGGTAGAACTGTTCTTCGACCGCGAGCGACCACGTGTGCAGCAATGGCTTCAGTTCCGGCGGCGAATCGAAATAGCCGGCTTCCGACCAGAACAGATAATTCGAGACGTACACGCTGGTTGCGACCAGGCTTTGGCCGAACACTCGAAACTCTTCCGGCAGGAACAACAGATATCCGGCGATCGCGCACGCGGCCATTACGACGAATAGCGCGGGAAACAAGCGGCGCACGCGGCGTTCGTAGAACCTGGCCAACGAGAACGCTCCGGCATCGAGGTCGGCCACGATCATGCCGACGATCAGATATCCCGAGATCACGAAGAAGACATCTACGCCGACGAATCCACCGGTGAACGGCGCGATGTGCGCGTGAAACAGAACGACCACGACTACCGCGATCGCGCGTAATCCATCGATATCGGGCCGATAGTCGCTCACTGCGCGCGCGAGCC
This sequence comes from Pseudomonadales bacterium, assembly GCA_041739525.1. Lineage (GTDB taxonomy): Bacteria > Pseudomonadota > Gammaproteobacteria > Pseudomonadales > Azotimanducaceae > DATJGR01. The sequence goes on from JBGSNQ010000068.1 coordinate 45,914, forward strand.
GAGCCGTACAATCGCGTTGACCACCTTGTCGAGTTCGTCGGACGCGGCATCGGCGCCGTTGCGCATCGGTTCACCGGCTGTCACCGCGAAGCCGGCGTTGATCAACGTTCGGTGGATCTGCGTCAGATCGCGCGGGAACGCGGTGAAACCGATGCGCGGCAGCAAGCGGTATTTGACCGCATTGGGAATGTCGGCGATCCAGAGCGGCAGCCGCGCGCGCGCGGTCTCGACGAACTTCGATCGTCGCAACGGATAGATCGCGAGCGGGCGGCCCAAGCGGGCGACTTCCGTGATCATCGACATGCTGTCGCCGGTGACGACGAAACCGTCCGCATGCGCGAGCAGTCCGAAGTATGGATTCTCGGCTGCACCGGCATTCCATTCGTACAATGCATCCTGTTCGCTCAGGCTTGCGCGCAATGCGTCGACCGCCGCGGGCGGCGTGCGTCGGCTCGTGGTCACGTACAACGACCCCGTTGAGCCGCAGTAGCGGCGCGCGTGATCGATCAGACTCCGTGCGGAATCGGCATCGAATACGAACGGGCGCGTCGCGCCGCCCACGAGCACCGCAGTGACGGGATGCTGCCGTTGTTGAAAGTGCTGTTGCCACTTAACGGACTCGCGCTCCAGCCGTTCCCGATCGACTCGCATCAGCGGTAGCGCAACACTGACGACGTTGGGACCGTCCGGCACCTGAAACTGCGCCGAAACGACGATCAGCGCGAAGTGCTGCGGACTACGCTTCGGGCGACCGAACAGGACGATGCGCGTTCGATCGCCGGATTGCCGACGAATCCACAATGCCGCCATCGCGGGCCTGCGGCCGATGGTGATGACGATGTCGGGCCACGGCGGAACCAACGCATCGGAGTGCGGCTTGTCGACGTGGTAGAGCGAAGCGAAGAACGGCGGTTTGCCCTTCTGGAACGGCTTCTTGAAGTGCAGCCGGCGATACTCGACCTGCCATGGCAACCGCTCAATGACGGCCTCGATCTGCGCGTTGTCGCCGGCCTTGTCACCGATGACGACCCAGATGCGCGGCGTTGGCGCGTCTGTCAACGAAATACCCCATCGCGATACAGGCGCCAGAAGAAGCCCCACATATGCAATGCAGGATGACGACGCACGCGTTCCGGCACGTCGATGTGGCGGCCCGAATGCCGTTCGAGTTTCCAGATGATGTAGTCGAACCCGCCGTCGAAAGTGATCCACGCCTTCAGGATGCGGGCCAACGCCAGGAATTTTCCGGTTATGCCGCGGATGCGCCACGTGCGAAGGCGGCGAGAGCGCTGATCAGCCGTCAGTTGTGATTGCCAACGACCTTGCCCGGCCGCGGTAAGTCCGGCGGCTCCGGTTACCGAATCGTAGTAGTCGGCGTTCGCGGCAAACAATTCGGCGGCGCGGTCGGGGCCTTCGCTGCGAAGTTCGGTTTGATAGCTGGTTCGGAGTCCGTCTATCCACAACGACCGTGCGTCGAACGTATCGGGCTGCAAACAAACCGTTTCGTCAATGAATTTCAATACCGCGTTGCCGAGACAGTCGAGCACTTCGGTGCGAGCGTTTGTGTCACGCGCATACGCGATCGACACGGGCTGGCAGAAGCGTCCCCACAGGTACGAGTGATACCAGCGCTGAACGCCGCGAGAGAAGTCCGGCAGCGAGATCACGGTGCACTTCGCACGACGCGTACCGGCCTCGGTCACCACTTCGAGGTAGTACACGTTCGGGGGCAACAGTTCGGCCAGCATGCCCTCGAAGCGCGGCAGATCGCGGTAGTGATCGAGCATCACGTAGAGGTCGTAGAGCCCGTCAGGCTGGTCGGCGCGTCGACACGAGCCGTAGAACACCACTGCAGCCACAGCGGCGCCGAATCGGTCGTTCGCCGCGGCAACGAATTGTTTCACCGCGAACGGAAGCTCCCGATCCGTTTCCGAGGCGACGATCTGCAGCAGTTCGATCGACGGGTTCACTTTCCATTCCCGAGCGGAATGACGGTGACCGGGCCGAATGCGTCGACGCGAATTTCGCCGGTTTTGGCGTGATAGATCTCGCCGTCGATCTGATAAGGACCTTCGCCGCGAATGTCGACCACCGTGCCGCGCCGGCTGAAGTAGCCGCCTTCTTCCGTGAGATGAGGGTGCGGACGGCCGCGTAAGAGGTCGGGGAAACTGCGCAGGAAACGTCGCGCGTGTTCGCGCACAAGTGTGATCCGCAGTGGCGCCGAACCATCGCCCCAGAACGGACGGATGCCGAGCAGAAGTTCGCTCATTGCCGAAACGAGGAAGATCGATGCGCGCGCGCTGTGGCGTTCGCCGTCGATGCGGACATCTATGGGTACGCCGTCCGCGAACACCGACTCGCGTCGTGCGATGCCCCAACCGGCGCGCAGCATCGCAACGCCGGCCGCCCACTCGTCGCGCAACCCAAGGCTGTAAATGCGCTGGTGGCAATACTCGATGCCTCGCACGACGGCCCCCATGCCGAGACACAGGCCGAGCTGCGGCTCCGCGCCGACGGCGTGCACTTTCAGAAGATGTCGCGGCTCGCCGGGGGTGCCTCGCTCGATTGCGTCGATCAACGCATCGAGTGCCTGGTCGAACGGTACGGCGCCGCCGTTCAGTCCACGCGCGCTCATGCTCGTGGTACCGCCGGGCAGCAGCGCGATTGCGGGCAACTTGCGGCCTTCACCGATGCGCAGCAGTTCGGTCAGCACGAGATGCACGGTTCCGTCGCCGCCGTTGATGCCGAGCAGCTCGATTCCGTCGTCGAGCAGCGCGCCCACGGCCGCCGGAAGGTCGGCGAGGGAAGTGGTTTCGATGTGGCGCACGTCACTCAGACGTTCTAGCTGCGATCGCAGACGGGGCAGGTGGCGCCGATTGCGGTTCGAATGGGGATTCGTGAGGATGGCGGTCCGCAACGGCACTCAGCTCGCAGTTAAGGCGCGCTATGGTAGCAATGTCATCGGGCCGCGTGTTCACCCTAGCGCACCTGTCAGACCCTCACCTGACATCGCTGCGAGGCGCGAATCCGCGCGACCTCGCCAACAAACGTATCCTCGGCTACCTGTCGTGGTGGCGCAGGCGTCGCCGTGTGCATCTGATCGATACGCTGAATGCTGTCGTCGCGGATATGCGCGACAGCGCCCCCGACCACGTCGCCGTTACCGGCGATCTGACACACATCGGGCTGCCCGACGAATGTGCGGATGCGTTGCAGTGGCTGAAGTCGCTTGGACCCGGCGAGCGAGTGTCACTCGTGCCCGGTAATCACGATCGTTACGTGACGGCGTCGTTCGACTCGACTGTAGGCCTTTGGCGGGAGTATTTCCGCGGTGATGACGGCTCCACCGAGTTCCCGTTCGTCCGGCATCGCAGTGGCGTTGCGCTGATCGGCGTGGATACCGCAGTTCCTAGCGCGCCGTTTCTCGCATCCGGCAGCGTTGGCGGCCCACAGCGCGAGCAGCTGGCGAGCCTGCTCGACGCAACCGCCAGCGCCGGTTGTTTCCGCATCGTCCTGCTGCATCACTCGCCATTGCCCGACGGCCACTCGCGACGCAAGCGTCTTTCCGATGCCGGCGACGTCACTGATGCATTGATGAGGCACGGTGCCGAGCTGGTGATTCACGGACATGGCCATGAAGAGCGTATCGATCGGCTGGCAGGTCCGAGCGGACCCATGCTCGTCGTCGCGGTGCCGTCGGCGTCGTACAGCGTTCCCGGGCGGGCGGGATGGAATCAGTACCGTGTTTCGGGCGAAGCGGGTCGCTGGCAACTGGACGTCACAACGCGTCGGACCACATCGGGCGGCTTCGCGACGACGTCGACCAAAACGGTGAGTTGGGATGCAGCGATCAGCCGCGCAGCCGCGCCCAGGTCTCGTTGACGAGGCGCCAGTCGTCGATTGAATCGACGTCCACGGCGGCTTCGGCGTGCGCGACCATCACCGGTGCGATGCGGCACTGAGTCCGGCGACTCAGTTCCATCAGCGCCTCTGCGAGCGACAAGCGTTTCGCGATGTAGCGCAGGAACAAGCCGATTCCGAGCATTCGCATGATGCGCCACGGTCGCTTGCGTTCCTTCTCTACGTGTCGCCAGAAGACCGTTACCGAATGTCCGGCCGGTTGCAGGACCGCGAATAGATTGCAGCCGCAGTAGGTGTCGTCGCTGAAGTGCCAACCGGTGCGGCGAGTGCGCGGAAACGTCGCCATCACATCGGCGCGGCGCGCGAAGCCGACGGCAAAGTCGGCGCCGGTCTTCAGCGCCGCTGTGCAGAACTGGTCGAGTATTTCCGGCGTGATGAACGCGTGATCGGCGGTGGTCAGCAGGATCGGTCCATCGGTGCCGATCGCATCGAGCGCAGCGCTCGCGCTCGCGGCGGGGCTCTCGGTCGGCGCAATCCAGGTCCAGCTGCCCGACTCGATGCGGGCACCGAGCCGAGGTTCGACGCTGAGCGTCGATGCATTGGGACCGACCAACATCCGGCGATTGATTCGCGGGCATCGTTCGATGGTGTCGACGACACGCTCGATGACCGACACGCCTGCGATGGGAACCAGCACCTTGCTCGCAACGCCTGCGGCAGTCGCGAGTGGATCCTTTGCCGGTGACGGGCGCTCGCCGGCGAGCACCACCGCGGTAAAAGTCTGTTCGGCCGTCACGCTGTCGTCGCAGTCAGGTTCTTTTCGTACATTCGATAACGTTTTGAAACGCGTCCGCCGATGGTCTCGATGATGTTGCGCATGCCGGCGTTGTTCTCGAGGATCCAGCCCATCTCGACGCTGTCGATGCCGCGTGCGACAGACGCGTTTCGTACCGCGTGAATGACCGCAAATGCAAGCCCCGGGCCGAGGCGCGTGCGCTGATATTTCTGGCGCACACCCATCAGCGGCACTCTTGCACTGTGGGGATAACGGACCTTCAGGCGCCACAACAGTTTGAGCCAGCCGAACGGCAACAAGCGGCCGTTGAGATCGGCGATGGCTTCGTTGACGTTCGGCAGCATCACGATGAACGCAGCGGGTTCGCCGTCTACTTCGGCGATCTGAATGAAGTCGTCGTTGATGATCAGCAACATCTCGTGGCCGACGGTCAGAAACTCGTCGTCCGTGAAGGGGACGAAGCCCCAGTTGTTCTCCCACGCGTCGTTGAAGATTGCGCACATGGCCTTCAGGTCGCGGTCGCGATTCTTGCGGTCGATCGGACGGACCACCATTCGACCCTGCAGACGACGTTCGACGGCGGTCATCACTGACGGAATCTTGAAGTCGGGGTCCATCAGATAAGCGAGCAGGTCTTTTGCTACGCGATAGCCGGCGGCTTCGACCTGTTGTCCGACGTACGGCTTCGAGTGACCCATCATGAAATAGGGTTTCGTGTCGAACCCGTCGACTAGCAGACCGACTTCCTGGTTGATGTTGAGGTTCATCGGCCCGAGCACTTCGGTCATGCCGCGCTCTTTGAGCCAGCCTTCGGCGGCACCGAACAATCGGGCGAAGACCTCGGCGTCGTTCGTTGCGTCGATGAGCCCGAAGTAGCCGAGCCCGGGTCTGCCGCGGTCGGCGTTCAGGTGATCGATCTGCGCGCTGATGCGGCCGACGGCCTTTCCGTTCAGGTACGCGATGAACGCCTGCATGTCGGCATGGCGAAAGAACGGATGCTTCGGACTGATCTGGTCGCGCCGGTCGAACAACAGCGGCGGTACCCAGTTTGGGTCGTCCGCATACAAGTCGAATGGCACGCGAATGAAGACTTCACGTTGCTGTTTCGTGCGGACCGGCACAATTTCGAGGGTCAAAGTTTCGTTTTACCTCTGAAGATGCATGGGTATAATGGCGGCCGCCTCAGCTAAGAGCCGTTAGAGCTCAAGCGGGGTGCGGTCTCAGGGGTAAGTAGCTGCTAGCGCGGCTTAGTTTGCGTGTTGGCAAACTCTAACATAATAAGTTTCGAGTGTGTGTTGGTGGTAAACGGGGCTTCCTCTCATACAGATGCGGATAACGTAGAAGAAGAGATAGTTTGGCGACCAGGAGATTTCTCGACGCTGCACGAAGCGTTGGACCACGCCGCACGAAGCCGTCATGGCATGACGTTCTTCAACGGCCGTGGCGAAATTCTATGTGAGCTGAGCTATCGGGAGCTGCGCGCGCAAGCGATGCATGCGGCTCGCCGTCTTCTCGGATTGGCCGACGTCACACGTGGCGACCGGATTGCATTGGTTGCCGAGACGCGGGCCGAGTTCGTCATCCTGTTCTTCGCCTGCCAGTACGCAGGTCTCGTACCCGTGCCGCTTCCGGCCACGGTGAGCCTGGGTGGTCGCGAACAGTATCTGCGGCAGCTTCGCTTCCTCATCGAAAATTCAGGGGCCCGCGCCGCGTTCGCCACCGACGAATTCGCCGGACTGTTGCACGATGCGACGCAGGGTTTGGGGCTCGCACTTGCCGGGCGACTCGAAGACCTTAGCGCGCTTTCGGGAATCGAAGCGAAGCTCGTTGGCTCCGGTATCGACGAAATTGCCTACGTCCAATACACCTCAGGCAGCACGCGCGTCGCGCGCGGCGCGGTCATCACGCAACGCGCGGTGATGTGCAATCTCAAGCAGATCATCGGCGCCGGTCTCGATCTGCGTCCCGATGACCGATTCTTCTCGTGGTTGCCGTTCTACCACGACATGGGATTGGTCGGAAAAATCCTGGTGCCGGTCGCCGGGCAGGCGCCTGCGGCGTACCTCGGCACGCGCGAGTTCGCGATGCGACCGCGCATGTGGCTGACGCTCATGGAGCGCACGAAGGCCACCATCTCGTTCGGGCCCCCGTTTGGTTACGAACTGTGTGCGCGCCGCCTTCGCGAGGGCGATGGCGCACGCTTCGACCTCAGCCGCTGGAGAGTCGCCGGCGTAGGTGCTGAGATGATTCGCCCGGAAGCACTCGAGTCGTTCGTGCGCGCTGTCAAAGGCAGTGGCTTTACCGGTGAAGCGTTCGTGCCGTCTTACGGCATGGCCGAAGTCGGTCTGGCAATCAGTTTCGCGCAGCGCGGGCGCGGTGTAGGTGTCGACCGGGTCGACCGCAACGATTGCGTCAAACATCGCCGAGCACGGCCCGTGTCGAAGCTGAACCGCGAGGGCGCGCCCGTTCGCTCATTCGTCGATTGCGGTGCGCCGCTGCCCGGGATTCAGGTCGAAGTGCGCGACGCTGAAGGTAATGTGCTGCCCGAGCGCGAAATCGGCACTGTATGGGTTCGCACCGAGAGCGTAATGCAGGGTTACCTGCATCAGCCCGAAGCCACCGCGGAAGTGCTGACGCCGGATGGTTGGCTCGACACCGGCGACCTCGGTTATCTGCTCGACGGTCGGATCTTCGTGACCGGTCGCGAGAAGGACATGATCATCGTCGGCGGCCGCAACTTCTGGCCGCAGGATCTGGAATACGTTGCCGAATCGCAGGAAACGGTACGAACCGGAGATTCGATGGCGTTTTCGATCTCCGACGAGTCGGGTGAACGCGTAGTGCTCCTGATTCAGAGCCGCGAACTCGATCCCGATGCGCGCGTACGCCTCGCTCACACGGTGCACGCGCACATCAAGACCGAGTTCGGCATCCATTGCCATGTCGAACTGGTTGATGCGCAAGCATTGCCGCGCACCTCGTCCGGCAAGCCGTCGCGTTCGCAGGCGCGTCGCATGTATGCCGCGTCGCTGGAAAGCGCGCTCGTCTCGCGCGCCGCGGGCGGCACCGGTTC
>JBGSNQ010000069.1:0-2763 GCA_041739525.1 Pseudomonadales bacterium
CGCAGGATGATCACGACGAAGCGCTTGTCGATCGCCGGTGTAGCGAACGCGAGGCGGGGCAGCGCGGCGACGGCAAGGCCAACACTTGCGCTCTTCAATACGGTGCGACGGTTGAGGCGTGGCATGGTCATCTCCGCATGAATTCGGGCGACGTCAGCAGCAAAGCGACCGCCTGTGCCGGACTCTCGGCGCGACCGATCGCGGTACGCGTACCGGCCGACAAAGTGCTGCCGAACACGGCGTCGGCGTAGGTGTCGGGTTGCGGGATCGATCCGGCGAGTGCACGGCCGGCGAGCTGCGCCCATTCGATACGCTTCCACACGCCGTCGGGCGATAGCCAGTAGTCCTGCTGATCGCTCCATCCGTCTGGCCCGGGCGACATGTAAGGTCGCTGGCCCATTTCGTTGAGGCTTGCCATGAGCTGACGGCCTGACAGAGGGGGTCCGCCCATCGTTCTGATCGCGGAGATCAGATACTCCTCCGGTTGTTTGAGTTTCGCGCGCGGCTCTGCCCACGTTTCCGGTGAATCGATCAACGCGAGCGTTACGGCGCCGAGATCGCCGCCCGTATCGCGAAACACACCGGCGAGGCGTGTGACTACCGGCTCCGGCGGATCGTCGGCGATGAAGTGCCGGGCCAGCTTCGTGGCGATGAACGTGGCGGTGGCAGGGTGGTGCGCGAGGTCGCGCAGCACGGCCTCGCCTTGTTCTACGCCACCCGCGGCATACGTTTTGCCCATAACGACCTGCGCGCCGGGTTCGTGTGCGTCTGCATTGAAGTTGAAGAAATCGTTGCCGATGCCTGCCCAGCGCGCCGCGAACCGCATGAACTGGCGAGGAGTGATCACCTGCCAGCCGGTGATGACGTTGGCGAAGCGGGTGACGTCTGCCTGGTCGTAGCCGCCATGTGCACCCACGGTATGCAGTTCGAGAATCTCCCGCGCCAGGTTCTCGTTCAGGCCGGTGGGCGCTGGAAACGCTTCGAACTGCTTCGGGCGTTTCGGCGGGTTCTTAGCCCACTCGGAATGCGGCCCGATGCTGCGCGTGTTGTCGAGGTAGATCAGCATCGCGGGATGCTTCGCAACAGCGAGCAGCATGTCCTCGAACTTGCCGGTGACGTGCGGGCGGATCGCATCGCGCTCGAACGAGGGCGGCAGCGCAATGGCTACCGGTTTGGCGCCGGAAACGACGAAGTGGTTCGACCAGAAGTGGACTAGGCGTTCGAACACCGGCGTGTCCGTTGCGACCGCGGTGTCGAAGCGCGCCTTCACCGCAGTTTGGTATCGGGGATAAAGGGCTTTGGCGTAGGATTTCTCCACACTCCCCTTCATTGACTCGTCAGAAGACTGGGCCTCGTCAGCGGACTCGATTTCTTTCCGGTAGTCGCGCAACCAGAGGAAAAACGCCATCTGGTCGTCCAGCGTCGATGGAAGGGCGGCAAGCGGGGCAGGAAGCCGCTTTTCCGGAACGATCTGACGTTTTACCCAGAGCTTCGGATCCGACGCGATTGCGCTCATTGCGTCGGGGTTCGCACCGAAGCCGAAGCGGTTCGCGGCGATGACGGCGTCTTGCGAGATCATGACTGCTCGTTCATGAACGGGCTCCGAGTCGATCACTCTCCGCTATACGTCGTATGGAGCGTTCTTCCGTCGCCTCAGTGCTGACGCATAAGACACTCCTGCATCGCCGAAGCGACCAGAGTGCCGTCGGTCTCGTAGACTTCGCCACGGCTGTAACCGCGCGCTTGCGACGCAGAAGGGCTGTCGAGGTCGTAGAGCAGCCATTGATCGACGCGGATCGGGCGGTGAAACCACAACGCGTGGTCGAGGCTGGCGCGCTGCAAGCGTGATCGGTCGACGGGGCGGTGCGGCAGGCGCGACGTCGACATCAGGTCGGAATCGGACTGATACGTGAGCAGACACGCGTGCAACAGTGGATCGTCGCCGACCTCACCGTTGGCACGGAACCAGACGCGTTTGAACGGCAGCATCGGCGTGTCCTGCCGGTAGTTCTTCCAGTCTTCCATCATTGCGATGAAGGCTGTTCGTTGGAGCACCGGAGGGATCTTCGCGGGCGGCTCTCTTACAACGGTGCGCGCCTGGTGCGAGAACCCCTCTTCCTGAATTTGAAACGACGCGGACATCTCGAAGATCGCGTCGCCGCGCTGAATCGCCACGACGCGCCGCGTGACGAACGAGCGACCGTCGCGGATGCGATCCACCGACATCAGCACCGGCACGTCCGGATCGCCCGGGCGCAGGAAATAGCCATGCAGCGAATGCACTCGAAGTTCGGACGGCACGGTGCGTCCGGCGGCCATCAACGCCTGCGCCATGATCTGGCCGCCGAACACGCGACCTTTGGTGCCGGGCGGGTGATGCGCGCGAAACTGGTTGAGTTCGATGGGTTCGAGATCGAGGATTTTCAGCAGAACGGGGAGTGTGGGGTCCATGGCGCGGGAGTATAACGGCTGAGTGCTCCCAACGACCCGAACAGGAGAGTGGCAAATGTTGAGAACGTTGATGCGCGCGAGCGCGATCGCACTGATCGCAGTGGCCCTCGATGCGAATGCCGAAACGGTGACTCCGGCGAAGGGCCAGTCGCAGGAGCAGGTGAACAAAGACGCGGCGGAGTGTCAGTCGATCGCGAAGACGGCACACGACCAGGCACTCGCGTCGGCGAATCAGTCGGCGACAACGACGACCAGCGAACCGGCCGGCGGAGGCCGTGCACGGGGTGCTGCGACGGGCGCAGCGGCTGGAGC
>JBGSNQ010000074.1:0-8181 GCA_041739525.1 Pseudomonadales bacterium
CCGGCGTGTCACACGCGGCACCGAAGCATCACTTCGGCGACGTGCGCGGGCTCCTCACCGAGATTGCGGCGCGCGGCTTCGCGCAACTGACGCGGCGGCTGCGCTCGAAAATCCGCACCGCCGGTGACGATCTAGACGCACAGTTCATCGCCACGGTCGACGCGTATCTCGGCTTCGCCGAAGCGTTTCCGGAGCACTTTCGCATCATGTTCCGCAGCGACCTCGTCGACGTGCACGCGCCGAATCTGATCCGCGCGGCACAACAGACGTTCATCGAGCTCACCAACGTGATCCACCGGCAACACCGCGAACCGGAGGTGGACACCGAAGCGGTCGATCTGCCGTCGATGTCGATCCCCGTCATCAACGACATCGTGCTCGGATGGAGCCACGTGCATGGTCTCGCCCATTTGAAGGTCGAGGGGCAGCTCGCGATGATTCCGAAGGCCGTGCTGAAGGATGCGATGGTGTCCGCCGCGCGGCGCATCGCACCACTGATGCGGCCGAGCTGAATCGTTCAGAGCGAATCCGCGGTCGAAGCCGCAATGAGCCACTGACCCTCGAGCCCTGCAGCGCGATGTACGCCGATCTCCTGCACGCGGGCATCGACAACCACCTGCGCGAACGCCTGTCGCGACGGATACTCCATCAGCGCAATCATGTCGAAATCGACGTCGGATTCGCCGAGCACCATACCGGTGACACGACCCGACCAGATCATTCGCCCGCCCCCGCCCTCGACCATCGCAACCATTGCCTTGGCGTACTTCGCATACGCCTCCATGCCGCTCATGCCGACATCGGGTGCATCGGCACAGGCTTTGAACTTCAGCAGATTCACCATCACAACCGGTCCGGTCTCGGTGCTTGCGAGCAACTCGGCAATCTGTTCCGGCTTCGGGCATTGGCTGATGTTTATCGCAGCTCCTTGCGTGGCAATTCAATAAGCCTGAGGCCGCCGAAAATGAAAAGGCCCGGCTGCCAGAACCGTCGGGTTGGTTGATCCCCGATCTGACCTCGTCGAGACTGAGAAGACGTGGTGCCGCCGCAGACCGCTCATTCGCTGATAGGAAACACCCCATGCCCACCTGGTTGAAACCTGCGCTCGACTACCTGCCTCAATGGCTCGAAATGCAGGTTGCGGAAACTCAGTTGCCGGGCTGCGCGTTCGCGGTGACTCATCGCGGGAAGCTCGTGCTGGAGCGCGCGTTCGGCGTGGCGGACCTCGAAACGCACGCTGCACTCACGCCGAAACACCGGTTTCGCGTCGCCTCGCATTCGAAGTCGTTCACCGCGACCGGAATCATGCGTCTTGTGGAGTCGCGCAACCTGCGCCTCGATGCCCCCGTTGGCAAATACGTGTCCGGGCTGCACGAGCGCATCGCCTCCACGACGCTGCGACAGTTGCTGTCGCACGGCGCGGGCGTGCATCGCGACGGTCGCGACAGCGGGCAATGGGATTTGCGGCGGCCATTCCTCGATACCGCGGACCTGCGCGCCGATCTGCAAACGGCGCCCACGCTCGCGCCCGATGCGCGTTTCAAATATTCCAATCACGCATTCGGTCTGCTCGGGCTCGTCATCGAATCGGTGACGGATACGCCCTACTCGAAGTGGATACGCCGAGAGGTGATCGAACCGGCCGGACTCACGCATACGCAGCCGGATGTACCCGTTGGCGCGCGCAAGCCGATGAGCAACGGCTACACCGCGCGCATGCCGTTCGGCCGGCGGCCGGTCGGTCGCGATCTGCCGACACATGCGCTCGCCTCGGCCACCGGCTTCGTCAGCACCGCCGGCGACCTCGCACGCTTCTTCAGTCAGCTCGACCCAAAATCCGATTCGAAATTGCTGAGCGCCGCCAGCCGCCGGGCGATGACGCGCGCGCATCGAGACATTCCGGGACTACCGCAGGGACGCGAATACGGACTTGGAATCGCCCGCGGAAAGGTGGGCGCCACGCCGTGGTTCGGCCACTCAGGCGGCTTCCCTGGCTTTCTGACACGAACCTGCGTGCTGCCGTCGCTCGACGTCGCGTTCAGCGTGTTGACGAATGCCATCGACGGCCCTTCCCAACAATGGGGCGATGGCGCAATCGACATTCTCGCCACCTTCGCAAAGCACGGCGCACCGAAAGCATCGGCGCGGCGCTGGACCGGCCGCTGGTGGAACACCTGGGGCGCGTGCGATCTCGTACCGATGGGCGATCGTGTGCTGGTGTCACGGCCCAGCCTGGCGACGCCGTTTTACGGCGCTACCGAGTTGACGGTTCGCGGCGACAACGCGCGCATCACCCAGGCCGATGGATACGCGACGTTCGGGGAGTCGGCGCGCATCGTGCGCGACGGCCGCGGCCGCGCGACCGAGCTGTGGCTCGGTGGTGGACAATTCGACCCCGACACCGACGATCTGCCCAAGCGCCTCGCGCGTTCGAACGGTCGCCCTTGAACGTAAGCCTCGGGCTGCCGCACCATCGCCACATCATGCTGTTTCGCACTTACCAGCCACCTACTCCGCTCGATCACTTCATCGAGAACTTCTGGTATTGGGAGGGCACCCCGCTTCCGCACCGGAAGGAGCTGATCATGGCGAACCCACTCGTGGGTCTGCTGATCAAGCTCGACGAAGACGAGCTGCGCCACTATGACGGCGAGCATTTCGACGTACTGCACCGATCGCGAGGTATCGCCGTGAGTGGTCCGTGCACTACGCACTTCGCGATCGACGCGGTGCAGACGAAGATCATGGGCGTGCAGTTCAAAGCGGGCGGCGCGCACCCCTTCTTCGGGCCGTCGGCAGACGTGCTGTGCAACGAGCACGTCGCGCTGGAAGACATCTGGGGCGCTGACGCCGGACGCCTGCACCATCGCCTGGTCGAGGCGCCGACGGTCGACGCGAGATTCGGCATATTGTTCGACGCGCTCGTTCGGCGCCTCTGCCGACCACTGCAACGACACGCGGCTGTCGAACTCGCGCTCGTCCGGTTCAACTGTAGCGACGACGTCACGCGCGTGGGTACCGTCGCCGCAGAATCCGGATTGAGCCGCCGGCGTTTCATCGAGGTCTTCGTTCAGGAGGTGGGGTTCACGCCGAAGCTCTATCTGCGTCTGCAGCGCTTCAACCGCGTGCTGCGCCGCGTGTACGGAACGAGCGACGTCGACTGGTCGGAGATCGCGTATCTGCACGGTTACGCCGACCAACCGCACTTCAACCGCGAGTTCCGCGAATTTTCAGGGCTGACGCCGTCGCAGTACCTCGCTCGCCCCGGCCAGGGTCCCAACCATGCGGTGCTTTCCGAATCGCACTGACGCGGGAACATTTGTTCAAGCGTTGCGCGTTCGAATGAAGCACCGTGAACGCATCAAGTCATCGGAGCTCACGGCATGAGCGCATTCGATCCTCTCACCACCTTCGTGCAACTCAGTGACGGTCCTGACGCAATACAACTGCCGGTCACGGCGGACTTCTGGCAGACCCTCACGCAACGCGACGATCTGCAAGGCGGTCGCCTCGTCAGCGCGTATCGATTCACGGAAGACTGGACGAGCTGGGAACGCCATCCGGCCGGCGACGAACTCGTCATTCAGGTGAATGGCGCGATGGATTTCGAACTGGAGCGCGCGAACGGAGACCGCCACGTCGTGCCGTTGCGCGGGCGCGCAGCCGTGGTGGTGCCGCGGGGTGAATGGCACACGGCGCGCGTACTGGAACCCAGCGATGCGATCTTCGTGACGCGCGGCAACGGAACGGAACACCGTCCGCTCTGACGCACCTCGTTCCGCTCGCCTCTCTCTGCTCGCCTCTCTCCGCTAGTTAGGCGCGCAGGTCGACGTTGCGCCTGTCTTTGATGAACAGTGCGCCGACCACGGCAGTCATCGCCGCCACGGCGATCGGATACCACAAACCGTAGTAGATGTTCCCCGATTTGACGACGAGCGCCGCGGCGATGAACGGCAGGAATCCGCCGAACCAGCCGTTGCCGATGTGATAGGGCAGGCTCATCGACGAGTAGCGGATACGCGTTGGGAACAGCTCCACGAGGAACGCGGCGATCGGTCCGTAGACCATCGTCACGTAGATCATCAGCACTGACAGCAGCAGCACCGTCATCGGAATGTCGACGCGCTCGGGGTCTGCTGCCTTGGGATAGCCGCTGCCATCGAGCGCTGCCCGATAGGCCGCCTCGTCGAAGCCGACTAGTCGCACGCCGGCGATCGTAGTGACGACGTCGTTCGTTCCGTCGAACGGCATCGACTCGTAACTCAAGCCCGCCTTCGTCAGAAAATCGCGCGCGCGGTCGCACGACGTCGTTGGCTTGGCGAACAGGTTGAAGTGACAGTCGCGCGCGGCCACCACGATGGCGGCGTGCTGCTCGAATTCCGCCAACGCGGGATTCGCGTAGTGCGTAAGGCCGCGAAAGATCGGGAACAGCGTCAGCACCGCTGCGACGCAGCCGGCAACGATGATGCGTTTTCTTCCGATGCGATCGGACAAACGGCCGAACACCACGAAGAACGGCGTACCGATCAACAGCGCCGCACCGACGAGCATGTATGACAACCCGAAGTCGACCTTCAACGTGTTCTGCAGGAAAAAGAGCGCATAAAACTGGCCCGTGTACCACACCACACCCTGGCCGCACGTCGCACCGAACAAGGCGAGCAAGACGAACTTCAGGTTGCGCCACTGACCGAAACTCTCCGTAAGCGGCGCGCGCGAGTGCGTGCCGTTCGCCTTCATTTCGACGAACAAAGGCGACTCGGCCAGCTTCAACCGGATGTATACCGAAATTGCGAGCAGCAGCACCGAAACGAGGAACGGCACGCGCCAACCCCACGCACGAAATGCTTCCTCACCGAAACCGATGCGGCACGCGAGGATCACCGCCAACGACAGAAAGAAGCCGATCGTCGCGGTGGTCTGAATCCAGCTCGTGTAGTAACCGCGCTGATGCGGTGGCGCATGCTCGGCCACGTAAGTGGCAGCGCCGCCGTACTCGCCGCCGAGTGCGAGCCCCTGCGCGAGGCGCAACGCAACGAGCATCACCGGCGCCCAGATGCCGACCTGCGCATACGTCGGCAACACGCCGACCAGTGCTGTTGCCGATCCCATCACGACGATGGTGATGAGGAACGTATGTTTGCGACCGATCAGATCTCCCAGACGACCGAACACGAGCGCGCCGAGCGGCCGCACGGCAAACCCCGCGCCGAACGTAGCGAGACTCGCGAGGAACGCGGCCGTTTCGTTGCCCGGCGGAAAGAACAGCGAACCGAAGAACACGGCCAGCGTGCCGTACAGATAGAAGTCGAACCACTCGAACACCGTGCCCAGCGACGAGGCGAAGATGACGCGGCGATGCGCACGATCGATGCCGGTCGCCAAGCCTGCGTTTGCAACCGTGGCCACTTACGCCGCCGAGCCTGCGGCGACGAACGCGGCGAATCCTCTAACGAACTCGGCCAACTGTTTACGCAGCGTATCGTCCGTCAGCACGCCGTCGGCGCCGAACAGGGTATGTGCACGCGATGCCATCAGCCGTCCGCCGAACCACGGCCGCGTGCCGAGCGTGCGCAACACCGGTAGCCAAGCTTCCTGCGCGAGAATCGTACCGAAGCCGCCCGGCGACGCACCGATCAACGCGACGGGACGGCCGCCAAACACCTTCTTGATGTCGGCCGGCGGTCGCGAGAGCCAGTCGATCGCGTTCTTGAACACGCCCGGAATGCCGTTGTTGTATTCGGGAGTCACCAGCAGCAGCGCATCCGCCGCGACGATCCGGTCTTTGAGATCGACCACGGCCTTCGGAATTCCCTCGGCGGCTTCGACGTCACCGTCATAGAGCGGAATTCCACGGATCGAAGCGATGTCGATCGTCACGCCGGCGGGCACGGTCTCAGCAGCGGCGCGCAACAGCGACGCGTTCAGCGAACCGGCGCGCAGGCTTCCCGAAATTCCAACGATCTTGGTCATCGCCACCCTCGCTGGCCCACTTCAGTGTGCAGGCACGCCCCCTAGTATGCCCGTCAGCACCTCTAGCGGCGGCGCAGCCTGTTTGGGGTCGTTATACAGACCGGCCGTCGAGGCGACGACGAGTTTGCGGGAGGGGATCACCCAGATGCGCTGGCCGCCGTTGCCGATTGCGGCAAACCACGGCGCCCGTGGCGTTGCCGCACAGCCGGCGCCGATCCACCACAAGTAGCCGTACTTCGTTCCGCATTCGGCATCGCCTTCAACTTCGCTCGTCACGTCAACGTGCGGCGTGGTCGCGGCCTTCACCCAACTTTCCGACACGACTTGTTTGCCGTTCCACCGCCCGCCTTCGAGCATGAGCGTGCCGATATTCGCCATGTCGTGCGTGGTCAGGCGCAGTCCTGATGCGGCACGCGGAATGCCCGCGCCGCTTCGTGTCCACTCGAACCGCGCGATACCTAGCGGTGTGAACAACTTGTCGCGCGCGTACGCTTCGATGGGTGTCTTCGTCGCGCGCGAGACGATCGCGGCGACCACGGCTACGTCGCCGCCCGAGTAGTTGAAACGTGTGCCGGGCGGCGCATCGATGGACAGCGATAGAACGTAGCGATAGGGATCGTCGGCAATGTCCATCGCGATTTCGGAATTGCGCACATCCGAATACGGATAGGTGCGCTCGTCCCAATGCAAACCCGAGGTCATGGTCAGTACGTCGCGTATGCGTATCTTCAGACGGTCCGGCGTGCGCAGCGCGGCGAACTCCGGGAAGTAGTCGAGCACCGGGGTGTCGAGACTCTTGATTGCACCGTCGGAATACGCGATGCCGAACAGAATCGACACCACGCTCTTCGTTACCGAGCGCACGTCGTGCAGCGTCTCGGGAGTGAAGGTAACGCGACCGAGATCGATCGGACCCATCGGCCCAATCGTTTCGTCGACGCCGTCGAAATACCACTCTGCGATGGTCTTGCCGTCGGCAATCGCCAGCACGCTGTGAATTCCCGGTATGGCGCCCGCCTCGATGCGCGCCTTCAGTTGCGCCAGTGCCGAATCACCCACATCGGCAGCCCACGATGCCGCCGCCGCTATGACTAATCCCGCACACGCAGCCATCCGCCGCCACATCGTCTACCTCCCCACCCCATTGCACGCTCGTCAGTCGACTTTGGACCAGCTCGAGTCGGGATTGAACATCTTGATCGCGCGTGCCAACTCGCCGGTCTTCGGCCCGAGGTCCTTCTGATACAGCACGCCATCCTGGTTGATCATGAACGTTTGCACGCCGCTCTGTTCGTACTCGACCGGATACGCAACCACTGCAAATCCGCCGCTCAGCTGCCCGTCTTTCAGATAGCTGCGCGCACCGCCGGGTGCAGCGGCGCCCTGTGCAGTGAGCAGGCGATAAACATAACCGTGGTACGGCTGCGGACCTTCCTTCGCATCCCTTCGATAACCTTCCCCCGCGGCCGTAGCAATGAATGGTCCAATGGGGCTTGCGCGCTCGTCAGGCTGCGAAGGCCAGTAAAGGCCGTTGTGCTTGCCTTCGTCGCTCATCAGCTTCTGCGCGAAGATGCCCGCCGGCAGTCCGTCGTGACCTTCCGACGCATACTCCTTCTGCGCGTCGACGATACCGCGGCACGTTTCCATGGCGCCGAGTTCGTTGTGACCGATGCGCCGGTACACCACTTCATCAATGCCGGCGTCCACGTCGAATGCCCATTGATCGCCCACCTTCACGATCGGGAAGGGGAACGGCCAATCGTCGTCGCCAACTTCGAGCGAGAATTTGTTCTCGCCGTCAGCCACCAGTTCATGCGCTTCGTCGTACTGGCTTACGAATCGAGTGCGCCCATTTGCATCGGCCACGTCGTCGCCGGACGACACCAGCGGTTCCGCGCTTTCACCCAGCACCGTCATCAAAGCGGCCCGATCGTCGCTGCGCGCGGCCGCAACCAGCGCCTCGACCGCGGCTTCCGCAGTGGGATACATCTTAGGCGGCGTCGGTTCGGCTTCGGATGCAAACAGCGCGCCGGCAAAGAGTGAAAACGCAGCCAGCAAGCTTGCTGCGACCGAAACGCGCACACCCCGGACGGCAAATCGATTGTTCGAGTTCATGTCTGCTTCCTCAGTTTCGGCCACGGCTGCCGCTGGACGCTCGCCCGCCTCCGGACGCTCGCCCACCACCGCTGGCGCGCGCGCTGCTCGATG
>JBGSNQ010000093.1:0-6906 GCA_041739525.1 Pseudomonadales bacterium
CACCGCCGCCGGCCGGGTTTACCGGAGCCGGAGCGATCTGCGCGCTGGCGGTAGCCGACGGCGACGAGGTACCGCCGGGACCAAACGCCTCGACGCGGTAGTCGTATGCGACACCGGATACCGCCGTGGCATCCGAATACGAGACGGCATTCGCTGCAGTCGTTGCGATCTGCGTGAATGCGGCCGCACCGGTTCGGCGCGCTACACGGAATCCGTCTTCGTTCGCGCTGTTGTCCTGCCACGTCAGATTGATCGCGCTCGCGGCGCCCGTTGCCGCGAGGCCTGACGGGGCGGTGGGTGCGGTTGAGGTCGAGACCGTCTGGTTCGCGCTGTTATTCGAGGGATCGATGTCCTTCGCGCCGCCGGCGGAACTGACTGCAAGGCTGGCGCCGATCGTCATCGCCGCGCCGCCAACCGCGCGTGCGGTGACCTCGAGCAGCCCACCGCTGTTGTTGGTGACGCACAAGTAGCTTTGTCCGTCGGACGACACGCTGCAGGCGTTGCCGTTGATGGTCGCAGCGACGAACGTGCCGCCGGCTGCTGCGAAGCTGCCGGTTGCGTGCAATTCCGCGCTCGCGACCGATGCGTGGGTCTCCGTGATGTCGTACGCGAGCGTGAAGTTCTCGTTCGCAGCGGCGGTGGTTGGATTGCCGGCGCGCGCGGCGACTACCGCGTCCACCGGGAACTCGAAGCACGCGCTCAAGCTGGGAATGCTGTTGATCTTCGTGGTGATTTCGGTGATCGAACATTGCGAGAAGTGCGTTGCCGAACCGGACAGCGATGCCGCCATGATGAAACCGGTGGTGCAGGCGTTGTCGGTTGCATCGTGCTCCGCGCCGAAGTTGTGGCCCATCTCGTGCGCGATGACGAGAGCGGTGAGCCCGGTGTTGTTCTGAACGATCTGCGCGGTACCGGTGTTGTGTGTCGTCGAGCAGAGCGAACCCACGTTCGCGATGCCGATGGTCGACCCGGCGAAGTCCCGTCCCGTGACCAGATGCAGGATCGCCCGCGAGTTCGTAACGAAAGGTATCTGCCCCAGATCCTTCTTGTTGGAGATGTCGTCGAGCAGGTCGCCGGAGTCCAGCGTGGTGCTGAACAGGTCATTCGTGAGAAACGTCATCGACAACACGTCGAATTGAATGCTGAAGTCGTTGCGGTAGTAGCCGTCGATGATGTTGACGATCGCCGCCGCCTGATCCTGATACGTGTTCGGGTAGCGTTGCTGGAACAGCAGGTCGAACGCGATGTCGAGTTCGGCCAGCAGGCAAACGCCGTTCACCTTCGTCTGACAGACAGCGGCAAAGTCGGCGTTCGCGGTGTTTGCGGAACTCAGCTCCGCCGCCAGCGTGGCATTCGCCGTTCTGAACGCTTCAGTGGCGCAACTCGCGCCTGCCATCGCTTCGTTGGGTGACTGCGCATCGAGCACGATGTCGCCGTTGCCGGCGCGCGACGCCGAGGTAATTACGAAGCGGCTGCCGTTGAGCGCCACGACGCCCTGCCATCGACCGCGGATGTTCGACACTCGAACCCATGAATCGGCGATGCCGGTGAGCTCACCTTCGTAGTGGTGCGCTTGCGACGCGCGCGCGCCGCGAACGCGGTTGAGCAGTACGGTGTTGTCGCGCAACTCGGCAGGGTAGGCCGCGCCGTCGACCAGCACTGTGGTTGCGGAGTTGGCGGAGGCCGGCGCGGCTGCAAGCGCTGCCAGGAACAGCGTGCGCACCAACAGGAACAGCCATGCCGACTTCATATTTGCTTCCCTGGCAGGATTTCGAACCCGGAATCAGTCGAACGCTATAGATGATAGATCACAGTCGCCGCGACGCTGGTCACACGCGCGCCCGGTCGCGCCATGCGTAAGCACCCACGAGCAGCAGACCCGCACCGCATCCCGCGATATGCGCGCCGACCGCCGGCGGCCACTGAGTGTGGGTCAGTAGTGCGATGCCGCTGTGCCACTCCCACGCGAGCTTCGCAGCCACTAGCGCCGCGAAGGCCATCAGCCAGCGTGGCGCGATCGAATCGCGCAGCGTGTAGAGCGTTACGAGCAGTGTCGTATTGAGTACGCCGGACATTCCGCAGTAGTAGCGCAGCGTCGCGTTGCCCCACGCGAACCACACATCGACCGCGAGTACGCCGACGACGAGCGAAAGCACGAAGCGTTGTCGGTTCTGCGGCTCCGCAAGGAAGCCGAGGCATAGCAGGGCAAGCACGTTCCAGCCGAGGTGCGTAAGGTCGGTGTGCAACACGTGTGCGGTAAGCCACGGCCACCAGCGCGGTTCTGCTCGATCGAGCACGAGCAGGTCGAAACGCGCCGAGTTCTCCGGTGCGGCGATTGCCAGGACGGTGGCGAGTAACGCCAGCGCCAACGAAATGGTCGGGCTGCGCGCGAAGAAAGAGATCAACGATCGACATCCGGGTCGCCCCGCAACGGCAGGCCGGCGGATCGGTAGCAGCGGTCGATGACGCGCATCTGCTTCACTGCGTCCTCTGCGCCGGTCAGCAACGGTTGGCGGTTCTCGATGGCGTTGATGAATGCATCGAGTTGATAGCCGAACGTCGGGCGCCGATCGAGCACTTCGGTGCGTGTACCCGTTCGCGTGGCCACGCGAATCTGATGGCCGGTTTGCGGTAGAAGCGGATTGACCACGGTCATCGTTCCCGCGTCGCCGGTGACTTCGAGTTCCGCTTTGAAGGGGGTGTCGGCGCGCATGTCGCCCAGTGCCTGCGCGACGATGCCGCTCGGGAAATTCAGTGTCGCTTCGAGCATCACGTCCACGTGCGGCGGCCCTTCTTCGGCGCGCGCGGTCACTTCGATCGGTTCTTCGCCGGTGATGTGCCGCGCCCACGAGATCGGGTAGCAGCCTATGTCCATCGTGACGCCGCCGCCGGTGTGGTAATTCATCCGGATGTTGTCCGGCGCCGAGGCGGCCACCGTGAATACGGCGCGAATCTCGCGCACGGTGCCGAGCACACCCGAGTGGAAGATCTCTTTTGCGCGGGTGAACATCGGGTGGTAGCGGTAGTGGAATGCTTCCATCAGCACCAGCCCGGTTTCCATGGCAATCCGCGCCATCTCCTGCGCTTCCACCGCGTTGCTCGAAAACGACTTTTCGCACAGCACGTGTTTACCGGCCCGCAGTGCCTTTATCGTCCACTCGTGATGCAGATGGATTGGCAGCGGGTTGTATATCGCAGTGACTTTCGGATGTTCGATGAGTTGCTGGTAGTCGTCGAGCACATGGCGGATGCCGGCATATGCGGCAAACGCCTCGGCGCGTTTGCGATCGCGCGCCGCAATCGCGTACACGAACGCGCGCGGCTCGTCGACGCAGGGCGCGATGAGTGCGCGCGGCGTGATCGCGGCGGCGCCGAGGGTGCCGAATCGAATCATCATCGGGTCCGACCGATTGCGTTGCGGCAGTGTGTCTGCCGCGCAAGCGCAGGACAAGCCGCAGCCGAAATGGCATCGTTCGCAGCGAGGAAAGGAGGAGATGATGTTGACACACCCGTTGCGCTTCGGCGTCGCATACGACTTTCGCAATCCACCCGATTCGGGTATCGACAACCCTTCCCTGTACGCGGCGATTCTCGAACAGGTGGAGTGGCTCGACGGACTCGGCCTCGACCTGGCGTGGTTCACCGAACATCACTTCGTCGAAGACGGGTACCTGCCTTCGTGGGTGCCGATCGCCGGCGCGATGGCCGCGCGCACCAGGCGCATTCGTTTCAACACCGACATCTGCCTGCTGCCGTTCAACCATCCGATTCGCCTCGCCGAGGATCTGGCGGTGCTCGACAACCTGTCGAACGGGCGCGTGGAGATCGGTTGCGGCATGGGCTATGCGCCGCACGAATTTCGCGGCTTCGGCATGCCGGTGTCGCGGCGCGCGTCGTTTACTGACGAGGGTGTCGAGGTGCTGAAGCGGTGTTTCACCGGAGAAAAGTTCAGCTTTCACGGCAAGCGTTATCAGTTCGACGACGTGCGCATCACGCCCGGCTACGTGCAGCAGGGCGGGCCGCCGCTGTGGCTGGCCGCGATGGCGAAGGGCGGCGCGCTTCGGGCCGCGAAACACCGTACACACTTCCTGCCGCAAGGCGCGCGCGATCAGGTGCTCGACCCATGGCACGACGCGCTGCGCGCGGCCGACGACGATGTGTCGAAGTATCGCGTCGGCATCATTCGCGGCTGCCTCGTTACAGACGACCGCGAACGCGACTGGCCGCTTGTACGTGAAGCCGAACGTTATCGGATGCGGCTGTACAACCGTTTCTTTCAGGAGTCGAAGCAGACGTTTGGCAGTGCCGAGACGCAGATTCCGCAATCGTGGATCGTCGGCGACGTGAACCACTGTGTGACCGAGCTCGTGGCATTCATCAAGACGTACGGCATCACCGACATCGTTACGTGGGGCGTGCCGCCGGGCATCCGGCCGCTGGACATGACCGCGAGCCTCGCTGCGTTCGCAACGCAAGTCGTGCCGCGCGTGCGCAGCGCCTTGGCAGGCTGACGATGCTGGCGACGACACCGGAACTGAGTCGGCGGGTCGAGGAGGCGGCGTCGGAGTATCTGCTGCAGCGATATTCGGGCCCAGGCAATCCGATGGGAGCGCAGGTTCTGAAACGCGGGACGATGTTTGCGACCAAGGTGCCGTTCCTGCCCCAGAACGGCTTGATGAACAGCGTGCACGGCCTGGACGATCCGGCGTTGTTGCCGGACGTGCTCGCCTTCTATGCCGCGACCGAACAACCTTGTTGGATCACGGTGCCCCCGTATCTGTCGACGGCAGTGACTGACGCGCTCGCTGCGGCGGGATTTGCCGTGGAGAGTTACTCGTCGGCGATGGTGGCAGAGCCGGTGCCGGCGTCGCCCCGGAGCGAGTTCGAAGTGCGTGAAATCTCGCGCGGAGAACTCGACGTGTTTCTCGACACGATGAATATCGGCTTCGATCAGCACCCCGCGATGCTCGTGAATCTGCGGCGCAACCAGAACTTCTGGTGCGACGTTGCGGACTGGCACCTGTTTCTCGCGCGCGTAGACGGGCAACCGGCGGGCGCTGCGGTGTTGTCGGTTCACGGTGAAATCGGCTACCTGGCCGCGTGTGCAGTGCTGCCGGCGTTTCGCACGCGTGGCGTGCACGCCGCGCTGATCGCTGCGCGTTTCGAGACAGCGCGTACGCGGCAGTGTCGGATCGTTTGCGGCAACGCGGCCTGGGGTTCGCAGAGCCAGCGCAACCAGCAACGCGCTGGCCTCGTGATCGCGTACGTGAAGAGCATCTGGACCAATCAACGCGCGCGCAGCGCACCGTCCACCACGTAAACGTCCGGCACACCGATGCACCGCACCTGGCCTCGCATCATCGCGCACGCTGACATGGACGCGTTCTATGCCGCCGTCGAGCAACTCGACGACCCGTCGTTGCGTGGTCGGCCGCTGATCGTCGGACCAAACAGCAATCGTGGTGTGGTGCTGACGGCCAGCTACGAGGCGCGCCCTTATGGCGTGCACAGCGCGATGCCGATGGCGCGAGCACGCAAGCTTTGCCCCGACGCACTGATCGTGCCGCCGCGTTTCGACCGCTACACCGAGATTTCCGAACAGGTGATGAAGGTGTTCGGCGATTTCTCGCCGGAGGTCGAAGCGTTGAGCCTCGATGAGGCGTTTCTGAACATGTCCGGCAGCGAGCATCTCTTCGGTAATCCCGCCGCGATCGGACGCAAGGTGAAAGACGCGGTGAGAGAGGCCACCGGCTTGATCGCGTCGGTCGGCGTTTCCGGTACGAAGTACGTCGCAAAGGTGGCTAGCGACTACGGCAAGCCCGACGGGCTGGTCGTGGTGCCACCGCGCGAAGCCGAGGCGTGGCTTGCACCGCTGCCGGTGTCGCGACTCTGGGGTGCCGGGCCAAAGACGCAGCAACGCCTGATTGCACTCGGGTTCAACACGATCGGCGACATTGCGGCGGCCGAACCGGAGTATCTCGACGAACAGCTCGGCGGTGTCGGCAGC
Organism: Pseudomonadales bacterium; assembly: GCA_041739525.1. Classification (GTDB taxonomy): domain Bacteria; phylum Pseudomonadota; class Gammaproteobacteria; order Pseudomonadales; family Azotimanducaceae; genus DATJGR01. Next base: position 6,008 of record JBGSNQ010000093.1, read on the forward strand.
CGCTTCTTCGCGCTGTCGCACGGCGAAGATCCGCGCGAGGTTGCGATATCGCGCCGCTCGAAGAGCATCGGCTCGGATCGCACGCTTTCGCGCGACGTGCATCGCCGTGCCGACATCGTGCTGCATCTGCATCGGTCCGCGGACGACGTCGGCCGCCGCTTGCGCAGGCGCGGCTACCTCGCGTTCGGCGTGCGCGTGAAGCTGAAGACCTCTGAGTTCCGCTCTTTGACACGTCAACGCCGCTTGCCGCGCTCGACCGACGTGGCTGCCACGTTGCACGCAGCCGCACTGACGCTGCTCGACGAATTCGACGATCGCGGGCCGTTCCGGCTCGTCGGAATGGCCGCTTACGACCTCGTCAGAGTGACCGAAGAGGCGCAGCTCGACCTGTTCGTCGACGGCGATAAACAGCGCAGCCTCGAGGCGACCATCGACTCGCTAACAGAACGGTTCGGGCGCGACACCGTGCGTCGCGCGAGCGGTATGGGCGACGCGCTGGTGAACCGCATCGCGCCAAACCTGGACTTTCTCGACGATGAAGATGACGACGATGAGTAGGGAAGCTCTGCTGGGAGAGGGCCTGAAGCACCTCGAGCAATGCGGGACTGGTTCGTGTTCGGTTGAACTGCGGGAGTCGGCTTCAGGGAACGTCCGCGGGATGGATGAGCCCGTGACGGCGCCAGGCGGTTTGCAGCAGCCAGGTTCGGGCGGGGGCAACTTCGCAGGTGTCTGTAGGGTTCGGAGGGACGGTGGCGATGCGCCAGCCGTCGAACCAGCGGCCTGAACTGGCCGGATCGGGTTGGACTTGGAGCTGACTCTTCGAGTGTGCGGGCTTGCGCCGCTGCGCGGCGTGATGCCGGTGATTGAGCAGCACATAGCGTAGGGCGCGGTGTACTTCG
>JBGSNQ010000112.1:0-74882 GCA_041739525.1 Pseudomonadales bacterium
GCTCCACTCGCTCGAGCACGATGCGATAGCCGCCCCAGTGCGACGGGCGAGGAACCGGCTGCACGCCGTCGACACCGCCGAAGCGTTCGGCTTCGTCGTTGATCTGCGCCAGCAACGCGGCGCGCGATGCGATCGGTTGACTCTGCTGACTGCCGCGCGCGGCAAGTTGCGATAGCCGCGGCCGCGTATTCCAGTACGCATCCGATTCCGCGTCCGTCACGGGCTCGACCACGCCGGAGCTGCACAGCTGCCGTCCGAGCGCGTCCCAATAGAACGTAGCGCTCGCGCGCGCCCGACTTGCGAGCTGGCGACCTTTGGCGCTGTCGCGATTCGTATAGAACATCAGCGCACCGCGCACGGTGTCGACACCGCGGCACAACACGGTGCGCGCGCGCGGATGGCCGTGCTCGTCGAGCGTTCCGACCACCATCGCGTCGGGATTCACTGCGCCGCTCGACTGCGCCTCAATCAGCCAGCGCAGCAGCAGGCCGAACGGATCGGCCGGCAAGGGATCGGCCAGCGAGTGATCGTGCGGTGTGTCTTCGAACATATCGGGGTTCGCCTGGCCGTCAGACGACGGCGTCTTTCCAATACGGTGCGCGCAGCGCGCGTTTGTTGATCTTGCCCATCGTGTTGCGTCCCACCGATTCGACGATGTCGACGCTGCGCGGACACTTGTAATGCGACAGGCGCGCCCGGCACCACCCAATCAGCTCTGCGGCGTCGGGCGGATTGGCGGGGTCTTCCGGCACCACCAGCGCTTTCAGTTCCTCACCCATTTCGTTATGGGGCACGCCGATACATGCGACGTCACCAACCAACGGATGCTCGATGAGCACCTGCTCGGCTTCTGCGGGATAGATGTTCGCGCCGCCCGACACCACCATGTCGGAGAAACGGTCGGTGATGAATACGTATCCATCCGCATCCATGTAGCCGATTTCACCGAGCGTGAACGTACCCGGCACCACGTGCGCTGCCTTCGATTTCTCGGGATCGTTGTGATAAACGACGCCGCGCCCGGTTGCGTCTTTGAAGTACAGGCGCCCTTCGGTATTCGGCGGCAATGGCTTGCCGTCGTCGTCGAGAATCAGCGCGGTGAACGGGGGAACCGCGCGGCCCACCGAACCGGGATGCGCGAGCCACTCTTCCGAATTGATCACGCAGGTGGTGCCCACTTCGCTCGCCCCGTATGCATCGAAGAACACGGGTCCCCACCACTCGATCATCGAACGCTTCACGTCAACCGGACACTTGGCGCCGGTGTGCCCCACGTATTTCATCGACGACACGTCGTACTTGTCTTTGACCGCCTGCGGCAGTGCGAGCAGCCGCACGAAGTGCGTCGGCACCATCACGGATGTCTGCGTTCCGTACTCGGCGATCGTGCGCAGCGTCTTCTCCGCATCGAAGCGCCCGAGAATCACGCTGGGCACGCCGGCCGCAAGCAACCGCGCGCCGGACAACGGACCGGTGTGATACATCGGGCCAACCACGAGATGCGTACCGAACTGCGCGAACGCGTTCTTCTTCATGTTCTCGAGATGCTCCGCCACGGTCGCGCCCCCCGCAAACATCGTTGGCGGAAGCTCGGTGCCTTTCGGCCGCCCTGTAGTACCCGACGTGTACAACAGATTCGGCCGCGGCGCGTGATCGGCCGGCGGCTCAGCACCGCCGGCCGCCGCGAGATACGCATCCCACGCAATCAATCCCGGTTGCGCGGCGCAGCGGAAACCCACCACGCGCGTCACGCCGCTCTGCCGCGCGGCCTCGAGGCCCCGCTCGACCGTCTCCGGACCCACGAACAACACGCGTGCATCGGAGTCGGCAAGGATGTACGCGGCTTCATCCGCGTTCAGATGGAAATTGACCGGCACCACCGAGGCGCCGGCGAGCAGTCCGTCAAGATTCGAGAACGCCGTTTCCACACCGTTCTCCGCATACACCGCGATGCGGCGCGACTCGCCGAGGTTCTCCGAGAGCAGTGCGTTTGCAACGCGATTCAGCGTGTCGTCGACGTCGGCCCAAGTCAGCGCAACGCGCTCGTCGCGTAATGCAATTTCGTTGCGCCGCGTTTGCGCGAGCGGTTTCGCGAAGGTGGTCATGGTGTTACTGCGAGTCCGGTTTAGAGCGGCGCGATCATACCGTGGTCTTGAGTTTTGTGGACCGTTCCCCGATCCTTCGACGCTTCATCGGGGGAGCGAACAGATGGCGGCGATCGACGAATTCCGCGCAGAAACGCGTGCATGGCTCGCACAGAACTGTCCGCCCGGCGCACGCGGGCCGGGACAGATTCCAACCGGCAGCACGAAGATCAAGATCGAAGATCCGGATACGCGCACGTGGCTGACGCGTATGGCGGAAAAAGGCTGGACGGCGCCGATGTGGCCGAAGGCATACGGCGGCGGCGGGCTGACGAAGGAACAGTACATCGTGCTCGTCGAAGAGATGCGTCGCATCGAAGCGCGCACGCCGTTGATGGGCATGGGCACGTCGATGATCGGGCCGACACTGCTCGAACTCGGCACCGAAGATCAGAAGCGCCGCCACATTCCGCCGATCGTGCGCGGCGAAGTCGGTTGGTGCCAGGGCTACAGCGAACCGAGCGCCGGTTCGGACCTGGCGAGCTTGCGCACACGCGCGGAGGATCGCGGTGACCATTTCCTGATCAACGGCCAGAAGATCTGGACATCGGGTGCGCAGTACGCCGACTGGATGTTCGCTCTGGTCCGCACTAATCCCGACGTACCGAAGCACGACGGCATCAGCTTCGTGCTGCTGACGATGCATCAGCCCGGCGTAACCGTTAAGCCGATTCGCCTGATCAGTGGCACGTCGCCGTTCTGTGAGACGTTCTTCGACAACGTGATCGCACGCAAGGAAGACCTCGTAGGCGAAGTGAACAAGGGTTGGACCGTTGGCAAGCGTCTGCTGCAACACGAACGCTCCGGCATGTCGGCGCTCGTCGGCGGCGGCCCGCGCGATGCCGGGCCTAGCGTCACGGAAGTGGCGAAAACGTATGTCGGTTCGCGCGACGGCAAACTCGCCGATCCCGCGCTGCGCTCGGAAGTGATTCGCCACAGCATGAATTCGCGCGTGTTCCGGCTGACACAGCGGCGCACGGTCGAGGAGTCGAGCGACGGCAAAACACCAGGCCCGGCAACGTCGATCTTCAAGATGTACGGCACCGAGCTGCAGCAGGAGCGTTCTGCGTTGCTGGTGAAACTGCGCGGCTTCCAGGGCGTTGCGTGGAGCGGTGCGGATTTCGCGGAGGATGAGATAGAGGGTATGCGCACGTTCCTGGGCGAACGCGCTGCGTCGATCTACTCCGGTTCGAACGAGATCCAACGCAACATCATCGCGAAGCGAGTGCTCGGGCTGCCCGATTGACCGGCCGCCCGAACGACACAACGGCCCCACCCACCGCGCCGCGTAAACCGCATCGGTACACGCGGCACGGCTTCTCGATAGAAGACCCTTATCACTGGCTGCGCGATCCGGACTATCCCGAAGTAAACGATCCGGAGATTCTCGGCTACATCGAAGCCGAGAACGCCTACTTCGACGCGGTGATGGCGCCGCAGCAACCGCTGATCGAACAGCTCTTTGCGGAACTCAAGGCTCGCCAACAACCCGACGAAGCCGCAGTGCCGTGGAAAGACGGCGCATACGAATACCAATGGCGTTACTCCCAAGACGCACAGTACCGCGTGTGGACACGCTGGCCGGTCGGCAAGCCAGATGCTCTTCAGATCCTCCTCGACGAACCGGCGCTCGCGCAGGGGCACGATTACTTCAGCCTCGGCGGACTCGACGTGAGCCCGAACGGACGTTATCTCGCTTACAGCACCGATACCGACGGATCCGAGCGCTACACCGTGCGGATCAAGGATCTCGACACCGGCGAATTACTGGCGGAGGAAATCGCCGGCACCAGCGGCGCCACCGTGTGGGCGAACGACAACGCGACGCTGTTCTACGTGATGCTGACGGAGAACTGGCAACCGTATCTCGCGAGAGCGCACCACCTCGGCACGTTCGTAGCCTCCGATCGCGACGTGTACGAGGAAGCGAGCGGCACCTTCTTCGTCAGCGTCGACAAAACGCACTCGGACGCGTTCGTCCTGGTCAGTGCGGGCGATCACGTGACGAACGAAATCCGTTTCATTCCGGCGGGCGCGCCGGACAACGCACCCACCTTGATCGCGGCGCGCCGCACCGGTCACGAGTACGACGTGGAGCACCACGGCGTGCACTTCTACATTCGCACCAACGACCGTCACGAGAATTTCCGCATCGTGCACGCGCCGGTGAGCGATCCGAACGAAGCGAACTGGCAGTCCGTCATCGAAGGCTCCAGCCGCGACTACCTCATCGGACTCGACTGCTTCGCCGACTTCATGGTGCTGGAGCAACGTGTCGACGGGCTCGATCAGATCCGCATCCGCGACTACGACGGCAACGAACACAACGTCGCGTTCCCCGAGAGTTCCTACGACGCGGGGCTCGGTACCAATGCCGAGTACGCGACTCAGGTGCTGAGAATCGGCTACGACTCGATGGTTACGCCGCAGACGGTGTACGACTACGACCTTGCGACGCGCACCCTGGTCACGCGCAAGGTGCGGCAGGTGCCATCGGGATACGACGCATCTCAATACGCCACCGAGCGACTCATGGCGCCGGCGCGCGACGGCGCGAAAGTGCCGATATCGATCGTGTATCGGCGCGATTTCGTACGCGACGGCACGCGACCGTTGTACCTCTACGCCTACGGTGCGTACGGCGTGGCCATGTCACCGAGCTTTTCCAGTGCGCGATTGTCGCTGCTCGATCGCGGCTTTGCGTACGCGATCGCGCACGTTCGTGGCGGCGACGAGCTCGGCTACGCCTGGTACGAAGCGGGCAAGCTCGCCAAACGTACCAACACCTTCAACGACTTCGTCGACGCCGCGAACTTCCTCATCCAACAGGCATATACAGGGGAAGGCCGCTTGGTTGCGTCGGGCGGGAGCGCGGGTGGCACGCTGACCGGTGCCGTGGCGAACTCGGCACCGAAACTATGGGGCGCGGTCGTCTCGCATGTGCCGTTCGTCGATGTGTTGAATACGATTCTCGATGACACGCTGCCGCTCACCAAACTGGAGTGGCCCGAATGGGGCAATCCGGTGGACGACAAAGCGGCGTTCGAGACGATCTGTTCGTACGCACCGTACGAACAGCTGCGACAGCAGGACTATCCGCCGATGCTGGTGACGGCCGGCCTGAACGATCCGCGGGTTACGTACTGGGAAGCGGCGAAATACGTCGCGAAGCTGCGCGCGCTGAAGACCGACAAGAACGTGCTGCTGCTGAAGACCAACATGGGCGCCGGGCACCAGGGCAAATCGGGGCGCTATGACTCACTGCGCGAAGTCGCGGAAGAGTATGCGTTCGTGCTCAGCGTGATGGGTCGCTCGTAAAAGAAGTCGATCGGCGCCGCCCCGACGAGTGCGGAGCAGCGCGACACAACGGCGTCAGCGAACCACGCGGGGTATCGACTGATGCTGTTCGGCTTTCTGCGCTTCGCGCATTCTGCGGCGGATGATGTTCTGGACGATGTTGATGGTGGTCCAGTCGTGCTCGATCGCATGGCCGCAACCGTCGCAACCCATCGGCACCAAGTCGATGACCTTCGACAGCAGCTCGCTGTAAGGCAACCGCACGATGTGCTTGCAACCGCCACACTCGAGGCCCACGGTGGGGTCCAAACCTACGTAGTCCATTACGCGCCTCCTTCGTCGTTATGCGACGCGGAGTGTCAGCTTAGCGAGCCGAAACTCCGCGCAATCCCGATGTCCCTCGGTACGGTGCGAAAGCCATGCCAAGACAGTATAGGCAGACAATCGGACCTCGCCCGGCAACGGCGAATCGAGCGTCTGGAGCCTTCCTAAGACGCGCCGCGGAGACCGTGGCGCAGCTCGTCACGAAAGTTCGGGGCGGCGATTTCGATCAACCGTTCCGCGCGCTCGCGCGACGAGGCGTGCTTCAGCGCGGCAACGCCGAATTCGGTGACCACCAGATCGACATCGGTACGCAGCGCCGTGACCAGCTCAACGCGCGGCACGATTCGCGACACCCTGCCGCCGCGGGCGGTTGCCGTCATTGCGACGACTGAGCGCCCACCACGCGATGCTCTCGCGGCGCGCATGAAATCGACAGAACCGCCGGTGCCCGAGATCTGCTTTCCGGCCACGCTCTCGGCGTTCACCTGGCCCAACAGATCGATCTCCACGGCCGAGTTGATCGACACGAAATTCGGAATCTGCCGGATCACGCCGACTTCGTGCGTGTGATCTGCGCCCCGAAACACGACGTCGGGACTACTCGCCAGCCAGTCGAGCAATGCACCGGATCCAAGCGCCATGCCGGTGACGTGCAAGCCGCGGTCGATGGGTTTTGCGCTGCCGGTCATCACGCCACGCTCGATCAACGCCATGCCGCCGTCGTCGATCAGCCCCGAGTGCATACCGAGGTCGTTCTTGTTCGCGAGTGCCGCGAGAATTGCCGCGGGAATCGCGCCGATACCCGTCTGGATGCAATCGCCGTCGCGCACCAGCGCGGCGACGTGCTCGGCGATCCGGTGCGCCGTAGGATCGGGTGCGCCGCCACCGAACGGCGTGAGCGGACGCCGCGTGCGGACGAGCGCGTCGAAACGATCAGGGTCGACGAGCGGACAACCTGCGGGTGCCACGATTGCCTCGTTGACCTCCGCAATGAGCACCCGCGCGCTCGACAGTGCAGCCGCCGCAAAATCAACGTTGGGGCCGAGGCGCAGTTTGCCTTTGCGGTCGTATGCGACCTGCAGCAATGCCACGTCGAAGGCCTGCGACGCCACGTAGTCGAATACCGCGCGCATCTGCATCGGAAGAAACGCCACCCGCCCCTGTGCAAGTCCGTCGGCCAGCTGCGGTGCCATGAAAAAGCACTCGAGACGGGCATCCGGATGCACCGCAGAAAGATCGCGATTGTTGAGCCCCGCCAACGGAAACTGCACGAACGTGACGCCGGCTGCCGACGCCCCCTGAGCCGCAATCGCGTCGAGCAATCCACCCGGCTCGTTCGACGAACCGCCGACATAAACGCGCATGCCGGGCTTCAGGTAACCGGGTACTGCGGAGGCATCGATCCATGTTTCGGTCATGTCGACTCTGGCAGCTATGGAACCAACCGAGTATCCATGGACCGTGCGAATCAGACCAGCTTGGCTCTGGCCGCGTGCTGGACATTTGTCCTAGAGTGGACCGCGACCTTCGAAACCCGTTGGAAGGAACGTAGATATGAACTTCGAAACGCTTTCCGCACGTGCCAAGGCAATCATTGTCACCCCACGCACCGAGTGGCCGGTCATCGCTGCCGAACAGACAACCGCGGCAGATCTGTACCGGAACTATGTCATCGTACTCGCGGCGATCCCGGCGATATTCGGCTTCATCAAAGGCAGCGTGTTCGGTTACGACGTGCCGATGGTCGGAACGATGCGCGTCTCCGTGGGCGCCGGACTCATGGGAATGCTGCTCAGCTACGGACTCAGTCTGGTGCAGGTGTATGTGATCGCGTTGATCGTGGATGTTCTGGCGCCCACGTTCAAAGCACAAAGAAGCCAGATTCAGGCGTTGAAGCTCGCCGCTTACGCGTTCACGGCCGCATGGCTCGCAGGCGTCGCACAGGTCGTGCCATGGATCGGCGCGCTCGTTGCGCTCGCAGGCGGCATCTACAGCATCTACCTGTTCTATCTCGGCCTTCCCACATTGATGCGGTGTCCGCAGGACCAGGCGGTTGCTTACACCGCGGTGTGCATCGTTGCGGCAATCGTGCTGGGTGCGGTCATTGGATTCGCCGTCGGCACGCTTACCGGGGGTACTTCCCCGGGTCACGTCAGCAGTTCGGATATCGAATTCGACAAGGACAGCCCGATGGGCAAGGTCAATGATTGGTCGAAGAAGATGGAAGAGGCGTCGCAGCGAATGGAGTCTGCGCAGAAATCCGGCGACCCGGCCGCTCAAAGCGCCGCGGTCGGCGAGATGCTCGGCGCTGCACTCGGAAGCGGAAAAGTACAGGCGCTAGCACCGGAACAGCTGCAGCCATTCGTGCCCAACTCTCTCGGATCGCTTCCACGGACCCAGATGGCCGTCGAGCGCAACGGCGCAATGGGCATGCAGATCGCCGAGGCACATGCCACGTTCAGCGACGATGCCCGCAACCTGCAGCTCCAGATTACCGACACCGGGTCTGCAAAGGGGTTGATGGCGCTCGCCGGCTGGGCATCACTCGAAAATGACACCGCGACGGACGATGGCTACAGCAAGACCTATCGCGAGGACGGACGCATCGTGCACGAACAGTGGAACAAGTCGGGGTCCGGCGAGTACGCCGTAGTAGTGGCCGACCGCTTCACCGTCAAGGTGTCCGGCAACGCTGCTCAAATCGGCGATCTGAAGGAAGCGCTCAACGAAATCGATCTTGCTGGCCTCGAGGAACTGAAGAACGAGGGTGTGACGCAGGATTAGCAATGCGCGTCCACGCAGCCGCCACATGACCGGCTCGCTCGCACTGTTTCATCCGCATACGCGCGCGTGGTTCGAGTCGACATTCTCGGGGCCGACGGACGTGCAGGCGCGCAGCTGGCCGGTGATAGCGGCAGGGCGGCATGCATTGATCACCGCGCCGACGGGCAGCGGTAAGACGTTGACGGCGTTCTTGTGGGCGTTGGATGCGTTCGCGAGCGGTCGCTACGAAGCCGGCGCCACGCGCGTGTTGTACCTCTCGCCGCTCAAAGCGCTGAACAACGACATCCAGCGCAATCTGCTCGAGCCATTGGATGCGCTGCGAGAGCGCTTCGATGCGGCCGGCGATTCGTTTCCCCCGATCCGTGTTCAGGTGCGCTCAGGCGACACCTCGTCCGGCGATCGCCAGCGCATGTTGCGGCGGCCGCCTGAGATACTGATCACGACGCCCGAAAGCCTGATGCTGATGCTGACAAATGCACGCGGGCGCGTAGCTCTCGGCACGGTGCAGACAGTGATTCTCGACGAGATCCACTCAGTGGTGGACAACCGGCGTGGCACCGTGCTGACGACGTCGTTGGAACGCCTCGAGCGGGTTGCCGGCGCGTTTCAGCGCATCGCGCTGTCGGCCACGGTCAATCCGCTTACCGAGATCGCGGCGTTCGTCGCCGGCCGCGACCGGCATTTCAAGCCGCGCCCCATCGAGATCGTCGAAGGTCTGGACCACAAACAGGTCAGCTTCAACGTCAGCTTCCCGCCGCACGTCCGCGCCGCGCTCGACGCTGGGCAGAAGATGTGGGAGCCGTTGACGAAGACGTTCAGGGAAATCATCGCGCGCAATCATTCGACGCTGTTCTTCACGAACAGCCGTCGCCTAGCCGAGCGCATCACATTGAAGATCAACGACGCCACTCCGCAACCGCTCGCGTACGCGCACCACGGCTCGTTGTCGCGCGAGATACGCACCGCAGTGGAGACGCGCCTGAAATCCGGCGAATTGCGCGCCATCGTCGCAACCAATTCGCTCGAGATGGGCATCGACATCGGCAGCCTCGACGAAGTGGTGTTGATTCAGTCGCCGCCGTCGATCGCGTCGGCGTTGCAACGCGTGGGCCGCGCGGGCCACCGCGTCGGCGACGTGAGCCGCGGCACCCTATTCCCAACGCACGCGCAGGATTTCGTCGAAGCCGCCGCCTTGGCCGACGGCATCGCCGCCCGCGATCTCGAACCCCTCGCGTGCATCGACAATCCGCTCGACGTACTCGCGCAGATCATCGTGTCGATGTCGGCGAATCAGGCGTGGCACGTCGACGATCTCTACTCGGTGCTGCGGCAGAGTCACTCGTATCGCACGCTGCCACACGAGCATTTCGAACTGGTGGTCGAAATGCTTGCAGGACGTTATGCGGGTACACGACTACGCGATCTCAAACCGCGCATCGTGTTCGACCGCATCGAACGCACCGTGCACGCCGCGAAAGGCGCGGTGTACGCGCTGTACAACTCCGGCGGCACGATTCCGGATCGCGGTTACTACCACCTGCGCCACACCGACACGAACGCGCTCATCGGCGAACTCGACGAGGAATTCGTCTGGGAAGCGACCGTGGGGCAGACGTTTGCGTTCGGAAATCAGGGTTGGCAGATCAATCGCATCACGCACAACGACGTGCTCGCATCGCCTGCGAAGGCAGGAACCACTGCGACGCCGTTCTGGCTATCGGAAGGCTACGATCGCAGCTCGCACTATTCGGGGCGGATCGGCGAGTTCCTCGAACGCACCGATGCGCTACTGGAACGCAATGATCACGAAGGTGTTGCCGCGGATCTTGCCCGGCGCGGCTTCGACCTGTCCGCTACCGATGAGCTCATCGGATACCTCGATCGCCAACGAGAGCACACGGGCGCGCCGTTGCCACATCGCCGACATGTATTGGTCGAACACATCAAGACTGGTCCGGGCGGCTACGAGGGTCCGGACGAAGAACAGATCGTGCTTCACACCGGTTGGGGCGGCCGCGTGAATCGGCCGTACGCACTCGCACTGTCGGCCGCGTGGGAGCGCGAGTACGGCTACACTCCTGAACTGCACATCGACAACGAGGCGGTGGCCGTACAAACAAACGGCGCCGTCGATCCGGCGCGCGTCATCGACCTCGTCAGAAGCAACGATCTCGACGCATTGCTGCACGTTGCGCTGGAACGTTCCGGGTTCTTCGGCGCGCGTTTCCGCGAATGCGCCGGTCGCGCACTGCTGGTGACGCGACAGCGCTTCAACCAGCGCATGCCGCTGTGGATGACGCGCATGCACGCGAAGAAGCTACTGACGACGGTAAAGGAGTATGCCGACTTCCCCGTTCTGCTCGAAACGTATCGCACCTGTCTCGTCGACGAATTCGATCTCGCTGCGTTGCGCCGCGCGCTGTTCGAGCTCGAGAGTGGCGAAATACGCGTCACCACAGTAGCTACACAAGCGCCAAGCCCGTTTGCCGCCAACATCGCCTGGGGACAGATCACCCGCTACATGTATGCGGACGACTCGCCTGAAACGAATACACCCAGCGCGCTTTCCGACGATCTGATCCGCGCCGCGGTGTTCGACGCTGCGTTGCGGCCACGCGTGGACGCCGCTGTGATCGAAGCGTTCGTGGCGAAACGGCAACGCACCGCCGCCGGATATGCACCGACGGATGTTTCGGAACTGTCGGAGTGGTTGAAGGAACGCGTCTTGATGGGGGCGGCGGAGTGGACACAACTGAGCGGGCAGGTTCCGCAGGCAACGGGGGTAGCGGTTCATTGGCTGGAGGTGCCCGGGCGCCGTTGGGCGGTTCATCCTGAACTCGCGCGCAGCGTCACCGAGCAGTTGCGCGGTGATGTAGACGAGAGCCTTCCCGACGTGGGCGATCCGCGCGACCGGGTACAGCTGCTGCGCGAGATATTGTCTTTTCACGGGCCGCTCACGAAAGCAGCCATCGGGGTGCTCACACCGCTCGCGTCCGAAAGACTGGATGCGGCGTTGAGTGATCTCGTGGAAGACGATGTGCTGGTCGTAGGTCACCTCGTATCGGGTGACGAGGACACCTTCTACTGCGACGCCGACAACATGGAAATTCTGCTGCGTATGCAGCGGGCGTCGGCGCGACATCGGCTCGAACCGCGCCCGCTGGTGGAGTTGCCGGGGTTCATTGCCGGTTGGCAACGGTTCGGACGTATGACTTCGGACGATGCACTTGGAGACACACTCGAGCGATTGCGCGGCTACGCCGCAGAAGTCGACACCTGGCTTAACGATCTCATAGAGGCGCGCCACGTCGGAGTGGATACGCGCCAGGCCGACGAGGCGATCGCCGTGAACGGTTTCGCGTGGACAGGCCGCGCGCGCGGCGTAATTACCGTGATGCCGCTTGACGACCTGGCGTTGTTGGATACGCCGGATGAATCTGCCCGCAGCGGGGTGGAAACCGCATTTCGAGACCGCACGGCGCGCTACAGCTTTCACCAACTCGTAGACGTGTCAGAACGATCGACGGAAGCGTTCAGCGATTCACTCTGGCACGCAGTGTGGTCCGGCGCGGTCAGCGCCGATTCGCTGGCGGTGCTACGCGCCGGCAGCGCGCGAGACTACACACTCGGCGCCCCGACCTCTCCTCAACAAACGGGCCAGCCGCAACCGGCCCAACGACATCGCAGCGTTGCGCGGCGCCACGCGCGCAGCACGAGTATCGGTTGGCCGGGCCACTGGTTCCTGCTTCCGAACGAACTCCGCGGCGATGACGATCCGCTCACTGAGCTCGAAACCGCAAAAGACCGAGTGCGGATACTGCTCGATCGATACGGGGTGTTGAGCCGCGAGATCGCGAACCGCGAGGGCGGCCCGTTCCGGTGGGCAACGCTGTTTCGCGCGCTGCGCATCATGGAGCTGTCCGGCGAGATCGTGTCGGGGTTGTTCTTCCATGGCCTGTCGGGGCCGCAGTTTGCCGCTCCCGCCGCGTTGCGAAGTCTCGAACGCGGCGCGGGCACCGAATCGTTCTGGGTGAACGCGACGGACCCCGTCGCGCCGACCGGCCTCGGCATCGACTGGCCTTATCCGTTGCCGCACCGGCGCGCCGGCAACTATCTGGCCTTGCACCGCGGTGCGCTCGTGCTGACGGTGGAGAACTACGGAAAACGCCTCACGTTCGCGCCGGACCTCGACGACGCTGCGTTGGCGCCCGCGATCGCGCTGCTGACGCATCTGCTCACCGTGAGGCGCAAGATCCCGGTCGACAGCATCGACGGTGCACCGCCCAGTGAGAGTCGCTATCTCACACGACTCGCCGACGTGTTCGACGTGGCGCGCGACCATCGGCGCATCGAGCTGGTGTTTCCGGCGAAACGCATCGGCTGATTTACCGGGTCATTTCTTCGCGTTCGGCGGCACATGCAGTGCGCCGCGCAGATCGTCCGCGCCATAGCGCGCGTTCGTGAGCACCGCGCCGAGCAGGTCCGTTTCACGTAACGTCGCGCCGCTCAACACGGCTTCGTCGAGGCGCGCCGCGATCAGATCCGCCTCGGTGAGATCGGCACCCGACAGATCGGCGCCCCGCAGATCGGCATTCATCAGATTCGTCGCGTGAAGAGTCGCACCGCGCAGACTCACGCCGGACAGATCGATGCCGGTCAGGATCATTCCGCTCAGATCGGCAGCATCGAGCACGATGGATCGTTCCGGATTGGCGCGCCGCCACGCATTCCACGAAGGCGACCCGTACTTGAGCCGTTGCAGCAGCACATCGGCGTGTTTCGGTGCCGCTTCCGCCGCGTAAACGCGACGAATCGCACCGCCCGGGCGCACCACGTTGCGTTCGAAGTGCATGCCGATCTTGCTGGCTACACGTTCGGAAGAAGCGTTGCCCGGATCGATCAACGCGACTACTCGCGTGAGCCCGAACTTCCTGAACGCGTACTGCACGAGCGCGGATGCGATTTCGCTCGCGTAACCCTCACCCCACTCGGATCGCGCTATGACGTACACCACTTCGATCTCCGACGCACCATCGATGTCTTTATGCAACAACCCGCAGTGTCCGATGACACGCAGGGTGTCACGTTCCAGCAACGGCCAGAGGTCGTACTCGTCGCCATTCGGCGACTGGAGCGTCGCCTCGAAATCCGCCTGCAGATCCTCGCGATTACGTGGACCGCCGATGAAGGCAGTGACGTCGGGATCAGTCCATAGATCGAGCAGAGCCGTGATTTCGGATGCAGACTGCAGGCGCCGCAACAGCAGTCGCTCTGTATACAGAATCTCGGGGCCGGACATCGCGCTTCGCCATCCCTCGCACTTCGTTTCAGGCGGCGCAGTCTACATCGAGGCGCTGCCACATTCGGCCGATCGCGAACAAGAGAAGTCGACTCGCTTGCACGTTCCACATGGTCGCCGAACCGATGGTGCGCGAGACGCTGGGGGTTACCCGATGGTGAAACGCTTTACGGCTTCCAGTCCCGATAGGCCTCGTGGGCAGGCACGCCGCGGATGTCAGGCTTGGCAAACTGGATCGCAAGCCACTCGAACCACTCCGCAAATCGCGGATGCGACTGCTCGTGACGAATGGTCGCAACCCAGACACCGAGCTTGCGCCACAGCACCTCGAGCAATCCGCCGGTGAGTTCCTGCGCGAGCCCGAACGACGCGATCCGGCGATAGACGAGCAGCCCCATCGTCTCGTACATCATGCAGATCAAGAGGGCGGCTTCTTCGGGCGCCGGACCTCGCGCGCGCAAGTCCTCCGCCGATACGTCGTCCGGGAGATCTCTGATGAGCGTGACGGCGCGGCTGAACTCGGGGTTGTAGAACGAACGCATCAGTTCGACCGCGACGGCGTCGCGGCGCTGGCCGCGAAACTCCAGTAGTTGCACCGCGCCGAAGATGCCGCCGCCGATGATCGTCAGAGTGCCGACAATCTCGGCGATGTTGGCATAGAAGCTCAGATCGGCCATTCGTGTACCTGCTGTAGTGACGTCGTTAGCATGCGCCAAGCGATGCGAGTTTCGCGAGCAGATCGTTGCGCGCGAGACACGACAGGTTCGCGCCGCTGAAGAACGGATCTTCCGTGACTTCGCTATGCACGAACGCCGGCGCCTGCGCGCACATCAGATCACCGAGCGACGACGCTTCGACTTCGCAGAGGATCAGCCCTTCGAGAAGGCCGTCGAAGACATCGACTGCGAACACGCGGTCGAGATGCAAAACGTGGTGGCGCGTCTTCGTCAGCCGGTCGCCAGGCAGCGCGTCGAACACGCGCAGTTCGTCGTTCGACAGCAGAATCCGGTTGACCGTCCTGAAATAGGCCGACGGCGAAACCGCCTTCCTGGTCAGTTTGAGCGTGCGGTCGTTCGACGCAGCGTCGGTGATGGTCCGAAGACGCAGGCGCGTGCCGTGAAGGTACTTGTCTTCTATGCGTCTGGACCCCGGACGCATGGCGCCGCGCCACGCGGCGGTGGGTTGCACCAGAAAGCGCCGCTCGTATTCGGTTCGCGAGTATTTCGTGTCTTCGGTATTCATCGGCGCAGACGATAGCCGCTGACCCGGTCGATTTGCACGAGAACTGAGCCGCGAACCGTGCTGCGCAAGTCTGTTAAGGTGCGGCCTCACCCTGCCGATAACCGGACCATGGCCAAGATCCCCCTCTCCGTGTGGTGCGTTCGCGAGCCGCAATCGGAGCGACTCGCCGCGATGCAAACGCACCTCGAGACGCTGGTGAGCCAGTGTCGTGGCGGTACCCCCGCCGCGATGGAAGCGTTGCTGACCGACAGTGCCAACATACCGGATGTCGTACTGCTGGAACGCTGGGACCCGGCCTATGCCGCCGCGCTCGACGATCTGCCGCGGGTCTGGCTCGATCGCAGCGCTGCCGCGCACGACGAAATCGTTGCAGAAGCATCCGACCCGACGCAGGTAGTCACCACGCTCGTTACCGCCGTCAATCTCGGCCGCGCCCGACTCATCCGCGACGCGTTGCACTCGGTGCAACACCGCGGCACTGAGTCGAGCCGACAGCCGCTACCCGATCTCGACGACTTCGCGCTGCACTTTCAGGCGCGTTGGAGCATCGACGGCGGTTCGCTGATCGGCGTGGAGACGCTGCTGCGGTGGAACGGGATGCCAGTGCCGACCCTCGCGCCCGAGGCGCTGGTCGCGGCCGCGGAACAACGCGGCGACATGCGCAGACTCGGCGACTGGATCATCCTGCGCGCGTGCCGGCACGCCGCCGAATGGCGCTTTCTATGGCCGGAACCGATGCGGCTGTCCATCAACATCTCGCAGTCCCAACTGGCCGCTGACGATTTCACAGAGGTGCTCGCGAGCGCGCTCGACGACAACCGGCTCGACCCCAGCCTGATCGAGTTGGAGATTCCGACCACCGCATTGCCGCGGCTCGCGGAGCGCAACGCTGGCATCGTGGCCGATCTGTACGACCTGGGAGTCGGCTTCGTGCTCGACGGCATCGGTGCCGACGTCATCGACCCCACGTTGCTGACGTGGCTACCCTCGACGACCTGGAAATTCCACCGCGAGCTGGTCGCTCGTCTGCCCGAGGATCGCGCGGCGGCGGCGCTGGTCGAAGCGCTGGTCGATGCGGCGCGCGCACAGGGCATCATGACCGTAGCGGTGGGTGTAGAGCGTGAAGAACAACGCGCGATGCTCGAATCACTGCGCTGCGACGCTCTACAGGGTTACCTGTTCGCCGAACCGCTCTCCCCGGCTGATTTCACGGCGCTTCTTGCCGCGCACGCCGAGCGTCAACGCACCCGCGCATGACCGTCCGGCCGATTGTGATAGGGTGCGACGATGCGCTGCGCTCTGTTCACACATCCCGACTGTCTGCTTCACGAAGCCGAGCCCGGACATCCTGAGCGACCGGCGCGGCTGGTTGCGATTCTCAATCATCTGATCGAAACCGGGCTCGAATCCGAACTCGACTATCTGCGCCCGAATCCCGCTGGCATCGCCGAATTCGACACGATCCACGATTCCGGTTTCGTGCGCTCGCTGTACGCGGCGATTCCCAATCACGGCATTGCCCATCTGGATGCGGATACCAGTCTCGGACCGATGACCGTAAACGCGGCGGAACTCGCCGCCGGCGCTGTGCGCGATGCCGTCAACCTGGTGCTGCGCGGCGATTCGACGCGGGCGTTCTGCGCGATACGTCCGCCGGGACATCACGCCGAAGAAGATCAGGCGATGGGCTTCTGCTTCTTCAACAACGTCGCCCTCGGCGCGCAGGTGGCGTTGGCGCAACCGGGCATAGAACGCGTGGCAATCCTCGATTTCGACGTCCACCACGGCAACGGCACGGTCGACATTTTCCGCGAGCGGCCCGAAGTGCTCGTCTGCTCGAGTTTCCAGCACCCGCACTACCCGCATCGCCTGTTCGACCTGCAGCGCCCAAACATCGTCAACACACCACTGCCGGCCTTCACCCGCGGTTTGGGCTTTCGCAAGGCGATCGAGCGCGACTGGCTGCCGGCGTTGGCAAAGCACCGGCCCGATCTGATTCTCGTATCGGCGGGCTTCGATGCGCACGTCGAAGACCCGCTCGCGCAACTCGAACTCGTCGAAGACGACTACCGCTGGGTGACCGAGCTGATCGTGTCGGAAGCGAACACATATGCCCGCGGGCGCGTCGTTTCCGTGCTCGAAGGCGGCTACGCGCTCGGCGCGCTTGCGCGTTCGGCGGCAACGCACGTGGAGGCGTTGCTCGCCGGCACCTGATTGGTTCAGGAAAGTCGTTTAGGCGCGCAACTCTTCAAGCCCGCAAAGCAGCCTGACCGCCACCGTCGCAATACACGCGTTCACCGGTCAGATAGGAGTTCCGCTCCGACACCATGAAGCGAACGACATTCGCCACGTCTTCCGGTTGGCAGACACGGCCGAACGGCATCACCTTGTCGAGTTCGCGCAAATCCTGCACACCGGCTGACGCTTTCATCAGGCGGCGACCCATTTCGGTTTCGACGAGCCCGGGCGCGACGATGTTCACGCGAATCCCGTGCGGGCGCTCTTCCTTCGCCAGCGTGAACGCAAGCGCTTCCATTGCGCACTTACCCATGTTGTAAGGCGCGCCGAACGCACCGAGGCTGCGCGTTGCAACGGACGAGATCATGACGATGTCACTGCGGCCGAGTTGACGCATCTTCGGGATGACCAGCTTCGACAAGTAGTGCGGTGCGAACGCGTGACACGCCACGACACGCTGCATTTCGGCCGGATCGGTATCGGCCACCGCCTGGCCCCTGCTGGCAATCCCCGCGTTGTTGATGAGGATTCCGATAGGGCCGAGGTCGGCTTCGATCTGCCCGACCATTTCGCGGTCTTGTTCAAAATCGTCCACCGACGCCTGATACGCTCGCGCGCGCCGCCCGAGTGCCTCGACCGCCGCAACCACCTCGGCCGCCGCATCGGCATCGCGCCGGTAGTTGATCGCGACATCGGCGCCGTCTTCCGCCAACGCTATTGCAATTCCGCGGCCCACTCCGCGACCCGCGCCGGTGACCAGCGCGACTCGTCCTGCTAACGACATGACTGATGCTCCGCTGTTCGATTCTGGTTGCTATTGGCCTTTGAATTTGGCATCGCGCTTTTCGAGGAACGCGGCCACGCCTTCACCGAAATCGCTCGTTCTGCCCGCTTCGCTCTGCAGACGCGACTCGAGATCGAGTTGCTGCTCGTACGCGTTCGTCCACGTGTCCCAATACGCACGCCGAATCAGGGCGAGCGAACGCGGACCGTTCGCAAGCTGACGCGCGATGCCCATCGCTCCGTCCATCAGTGCCGCGTTGTCGTCGTACAACCGGTTGACCAGCCCCCATTCGAAGGCCTTTTCCGCGGGCAGACGCTCCGCGAGCAACGACAACTCGATCGCACGGCTCCAGCCGATCATGCGCGGTAACAGGAATGTCGCGCCGCCGTCGGGGATCAATCCGATGCGCGCGAACGCCTGCATGAAGAACGCATTTTTGGACGCGCAAACGATGTCTCCCATCATCGCGAAGCTCATGCCGACGCCTGCAGCCGCGCCGTTCACCGCGGTGACCATCGGCATCTGCAGGTCGCGGATCGTCAGAAGCAGCGGGTGATACCCGGAACGCAGCGTGTCTCCTGCGCCGGTTCCGGAACCTGCCCGGTCAGCCAGGTTGGCACCGGAGGAAAATCCGCGCCCTTCCCCTGTCAACAGCAGACAACGCGCGCCGTTCGACGGATTCGCCACCTCACGCACCGCCTCCGTCAGTTCTCCGAGCATCTGCCCGCCGATCGCGTTCAGCACTTCCGGATGGTTGAATTTCAGAACCGCGACGTTGCCGTCGAATTGCAGTGACACGCGCTCGTACGCCATGACGTTCTCCTGGATGACCGCTTTGAAAATGTTCAGCGTGATGTAACCGAAATGGCGGACACGCGTCGAGAACTTTCCACGCGCGTCGTCTAAGCTCGCGCCGATGCAACGCGACCCCTGGCACAACGACTTTCCAATGACACCTGCGCGCGTCGCCGAAATCATCGCCGCCGACCTGCCCGATTTCCCCGATCCGCAAGTAGCTGTGCTCGGAGAAGGCTGGGACTACACGACGTTCCTCGTCGACAGCGAGTGGGTGTTTCGATTCCCGAAACGGCGTCAGTGGGTGCGACAACTGGCGCGTGAGCGCAAAGTGCTCGACGCGCTCGCCGCACCGCTGGCACGGCAATCGGTCGCTATTCCTCACTACCGGTACCACGTGGAGGCGCCGGTACTCTCGAAGGTGGCTTATGTAGGGTATCGATTTCTCTCCGGCGAACCACTGGTCGATTGCCATGCGGATTCGCTGGACAATACGGCTATTGCGCGTCAGCTCGGTGTGTTCCTGCGGCTTCTGCAAGCCGCGACACCAACGCGAAAACCACGCACGTATCACGATCAGTTCCCGTCAGACCTCATCGCATTCCGACAGGAACTCGACGAATCGAGCGTAGCCCTGCCGCCGGCAATCGCTGAGGAATGTCGGATGGCACTCGAGCGCGCACCGGCCATCGACCGCGAAGCGCCGCGCTTCCAGCACGGAGATCTCGGCGTAGAGCACATTCTGGTCGATCGAGACCGCAGCGAAATCGTCTCGATCATCGATTGGGGCGACGCCGGTTGGGGAAACCGCATCGCCGACCTGGTCGGCTTGTGGGCGTGGGGTGGCGATCGTGCGGTCCGCGCGGCCCTGCCGGAATGGGGTCAAACCCTCGCATCTCACGATTGGACTCGTCTGCGTCAATGGGGAATTGCGTATGCAGTCGGTTCCGCTTACTACGGATACAAAGACGGGCGCGACCCGTTACATGCGACTGCGCTAGGCTGGCTCGAACGCATGCATGACGCTGGACAGCTGATCGACCCCGGAACATCCGATGCCTGACACCGATCTCGCCCCGATCAAACGGATGATCATCGAGCGCGCTTGCGAACAGCTCTCGATCGCCTACGCGCGCGCCGTAGATTTTCGCGACTACGACGCTTTCGTAGAGCTATTCACCGACGATGCCCTTCTGGATCTTGGAATGCAGATCAAGGGCAAGAAGGCGATCCGAGACTCGATGCAGAAGCGATCCGACGAGATCCGCTCCCGCCACGTACTGACCAACATTTTTATCGAGGTGCAGGACTCGCAACATGCGCGGGGCATTTCCTATCTGACACTGTACCGGCACGTCGGTACCGAGAGCCTGCGCGCCGACATACCGGTTGCGTCGACCTTGCCTACCGCCGTGGGACACTACGACGATACGTTCGTGCTGACCGACGCCGGATGGCGTTTCAAGACACGAACGTTGAAGGTCGCCTTCCGGAACCCGAACGGCACCAAGCCGAATCCCGCGACTTGATGGTGGCGGCTCTAGCCACATATTCCGCGACGAGTATTGCCCGCGTTTCGAGGCTGTGGCGATAATGCGTTCCATGTCCGAAACGCTTGCCATAGAACTCGGCCTCGCGCGTCTAACCGAAGCGCCGTTGCTTGCGCGCATGTCGCGCGACTACATCGAACACGGTCTGCACTGGCGCTGGCAGCACGCGCAGATCCGAGGGCTCA
Organism: Pseudomonadales bacterium; assembly: GCA_041739525.1. GTDB lineage: Bacteria > Pseudomonadota > Gammaproteobacteria > Pseudomonadales > Azotimanducaceae > DATJGR01. Next base: position 20,643 of record JBGSNQ010000112.1, read on the forward strand.
TCCTCGACAAGGAAACGGTTGTGCTATGCGCCCGTACGCAGGCGCTGCGGCAACAGGACGCACCTACACCGTCACCCTACCGCGACGGCGACGTACTCGGTTTCGGGGTCATGACGTATGGGTTCGAAACTGCACATCTGATGTTGCTCGCAGTGCAGCCGCGTGCACGCCGCCGCAACATCGCTTCGAACCTGCTCGACTGGCTCGAGGAGACCGCGGTCACCGCCGGCATCAGTCGCATCGAACTCGAGGTACGGGCCGGCAATACGGGCGCGCGTTCGTTCTATCGTGAACGCGGCTACCACGAACGCGACTACCTCGCCGGCTATTACAGCGGGCAAGAGTCCGCGTTCCGCATGGCGCGCAATCTGCGCAAGTCGTGACGTCCGTTCCGCTGAGCGTCGGTACGCTCGCCGCGCCGGAAATTCTCCGCGCACCACATGGGGAACGAACGCGCTTCATCGATTCAATCGTGGCCGCGGGGCTCGATCACGTATTCATCGCCGATCACGTCAGCTTCCACGTCGGCACAGGCATGGATGGGTTGATCAATGCCGCGACTCTGACGGCGACCAATCCGGCCCTGAAGGTGGTCGTGGGGGTCTACCTGCTCGCTTTGCGACATCCCGTCACCGTGGCGAGGCAGCTTGCGACGATTGCGGAATCTGCACCGGGACAACTTGTCTTCGGCGTAGGAGTCGGCGGCGAAGACCGAAACGAAATCGCGATGTGCGGCGTCGATCCGCGTACGCGGGGCCGCCGAACGGACGAGTCGCTGCAGATCGTGCGACGCCTGCTGGACGGCGAACCGCTCGATCACGACGGCGAGTTCTTCAAGTTCGAACGCGCCTGGATACAACCGAAGCCGGCATGCGCGATTCCCATTCTCGTCGGCGGCCGCGCCGAGGCCGCAATGCAACGCACTGCGCTGTATGGCGACGGCTGGCTCGGCATCTGGTGTTCGCCGAAGCGCTATGCCGACGCGCTGGCGGAAATCGCGACACGAGCAGCGGCGATCGGCAGAGCCGCACCGACGCACAACGGCATCCAGCTGTGGATCGGGATCGACAACGATCCGGTTAAGGCGCGATCGCGCTTGGCTAAGGGCATGGAGCGCTTCTATAGAATTCCGTTCGAGCGTTTCGAAAAATATAGTCCGTTCGGCACGCCAGAAGTAGTCGCTGAAGCGTTAGCGCGCTATCGCGATGCGGGTTGTCGATTGTTCAATCTGATGCCGGTCGCGGCTGATCCGGAGACCGGCATCGCCGCGGTCGCCGAGATCAAACGGCTGCTTGGCGGATAAACGATGAAGCCCGGCGCCACGGGGTTCAAACGGATCGTCGATGCGACCGGATATACACTCAAGGGGCTGTCGGCGGCGTGGCGCAACGAGTCGGCGTTCCGCCAGGAGACCATTCTCGCGGTGCTGCTCGCCCCTTTGGCATTCTGGTTGGGGCGTTCGCTTCCGGAAATTGCATTATTGCTCGCGACGCTCGCATTCGTGCTGACAACGGAGTTGTTGAATTCGGCGATCGAAGCGGTGGTCGACCGCGCGAGTCCGGAACTGAACGAACTCGCCGGCCGCGCAAAGGACATGGGGTCCGCCGCGGTGTTCGTCAGCCTGACGACGGTTGTGGTCGTTTGGACGATGGTCGCGTTCGATCGCTTCGCTCCCTGAGATTGCTCAGGCAAGCAGATCGAGTGCTCGCTGCACCAGCGGTTCCATCGATAACTTGGTGACTTCCCACAGCGGGTCGTCGCGCTTGCCGCGACGATGCAGGCTCAGGTTGAAACCGGTAATGATCGCGAACTTGTACGCGGCGAGCGCGCGGAACCAGTTGATGTCGGGCAACGGTTCGCCCCAAGCATCGGTGTACATCGCGATCAACGTGTCGGGATCGAGGAACGATGGTCGCGCATCCGTGCCTTGGTGCCACGCAGCGGGATCGCTGAACGTGGCGATCCAGCCGAGATCGTTCAAAGTCGCGCCCACCCCGGTCAGCTCCCAGTCGATTACCGCAAGCAGCGTTCCGTTGGGCGAGCAGAACAGGTTCGCGGTCTGAAAATCGCCGTGAAAGACGCCGACGGGCGCATCCTTCGGCACACGTTCGAGCAAGCGTTTTCGTACCTGCGGCACCAGCGCGAGCCGCTCCGGATCGGCGGCGCGCTCGTAGAACCGATCCCAGCGCACGACGTCGTCTTCGAACGGAATCGGATCGCCGAGATACGGCGTCTTCTTGCGCCAGTCGATACGATGAATTTTCGCGAGAGCGGTCATTGCCTGATTGCCGAGATCGTGCAGCACGTTGTGCGGTAGCGCCGCTGCCCACTCGCCCGCACCCAATCGCAGAACATCGCCCTGCAGTTTAGGCACGATGAAGTATGGACATCCGAACCACTGCGTATCTGCGCCCGACCAGCGCACGCTGCAATGCGGCACGGTCGTTCCGTCGAGCGCATTCAGGACCTCGACCTGGCGCAATACGTCAGCGGTGCCCTTCCACTGCACGTTCGGCGGCGGCAAACGGATGAACCAGCTCTCGCGATCACTACGGCTCGCCACACTGAATCCGTAAGCGAATCCGGCGTGGCCCGGCATCTTGTGCACATCGAAAACACCCGCAACCGGGTCGTCGTAGTGGTGCTGGCAGAACGGCACCAGGCGTCGAGTCAGTTCATCCAGTTCCATCGACTAATTCCTCTCAAACGGGTGCAGGGCCTGGAAAGCGATCGCGCAGAACGCGCTTCAGGATCTTGCCACTCGGATTGCGGGGGATTTCCGCGACGAACACAACGCCACGCGGTTGTTTGTATCCGGCCAGCCGACCGCGGCAGAACTCGATCACGTCCTTTTCGATCAGCGCACCGTCTTTGCGAACGACGATAGCAAACGGCGACTCACCCCACTTTTCGCTCGGTTGCCCAATGACAGCCGCCTCCGCAACACCGGGATGGGCCATGAGAACATTCTCGACCTCGGCGGGATACACGTTCTCCCCGCCGGAAATGATCATGTCCTTGATGCGGTCTTGAATGTAGATGTAGCCGTCGTCGTCCATCACGGCGACATCACCGGTGCGCAACCAGCCGTCGACGATCGTTTCGGCCGTCGCTTCAGGTCGGTTCCAATAGCCGAGCATCACGTGTGGCCCGCGCACGAACACCTCACCGGGTTCGCCGGCGCTGCAGTCCTGCCCTGCTTCGTTGACCACGCGAATGTCGGTGTGAAAGAAAGCTTTGCCGGTCGAGCCGATCTTCTTCAGAGCATGTTCTGCATCGATCAGACACGCGGGCCCACAACTCTCGGTGAGTCCGTAAATCTGATGCACCTCGATGCCGAGCTTCGCGTAGGCCTCGATCAACGGTTCCGGCACCGGGGCCGCGCCGCACATGCACCAGCGTAACGTCGAGTAGTCGAAACGCGACAGATCTCCGACCTGTAGCATGAAATTGAGCATTGCGGGCACGCAAAGGCCACAAGTGATGCGCTCGGCCTCGATCAACTCCCAGGCCCGCACAGGGTCGAACGTGCGCATCACGATGCTCGCGGCGCCGCGGTAAACGTTTACGGTGAGGGGCGTCAGCGCACCAACGTGGAACATCGGTAAGCAAGCGAGGTATCGCTCTCGCTCCTGATAATACGTCGTCCCGGCGATGGTCAGCACACCCCACACCGCAGTGGCGTGCGTGTGAACCACGCCTTTAGGCAGACCGGTCGTGCCGGACGTGTACATGATGTACAGGTGGTCGTCGTCGCGCGCGGTAATGGTCGGCTCGGCGTCGGATGCCGCGTCACGAAAGTGTTGATAGCTCTGCGCAAAGTCCGTCAATGGTTTGAGACTGCCGACCTGCAGCCATTGCGCAACGTCGGTCTTCGCACCTCGCGCATGTAGCTCAACGACGGTGTCCAGGAACTCTTCGCCGTAGATCAAGCGGGTCGTGCCGCTGTCCTTGAGTATGAATTCGAGTTCGTCCGGAACGAGCCGCCAGTTGAGCGGCACGACGACGGCGCCGATCTTCGCCAACGCAAAGTACGCTTCCATGAATTCGGCGCTGTTCATCATCAGCAAGCCGATGCGCTCACCCTTCTTCACGCCGTCGGCGACTAGCGCGTTCGCCAGACGGTTACAGCGCGCATTCAGCGAGCGAAAGCTGAGCCGTTCACGGGAAGCGCCATCGACATAGGCATCCGCGTCCGGACTGAGGTACGCCCGCTTCGACAAAAAGGCACCAATGTTGTTCTGCATTCCCCGCTCCCCTTTCCTGTGCAATCACTGTGCAATGCTGCAACCGGTCGGTTGCCCCCAGCGGCATTCTGTTCAAAACGGTGGCAGGAGTGAACCCGCTGGGGACCCGCGCGCTACATCCGGGAACGTCTGAAACAGGCGTGTTACAAAAATTCCCAGATTGTCCTTCCCACTCTCTCTGCGACCCCGTAGACTTCTCTCGTTTTTCGGGGTCTCCCCACTCCGAACGACGCAATGGCGTGGCGCGGTGTCTCTCTCCCCTCCTCCCAGCGCCGCGATGACAGTATCTAGGTACTGTCACCACGCCATCCTTTAATTCCCCTCATGTTCGTCACAGCACCGTTCGTCCGAACCGTACTGGACAGCATGTCGCCGTTCTGTACAATCGCCTCCCCCTGTCCAGATTCTGAGCACGACTTGAGCGAAACCGAGCTGTACAGGATCGGTACCGTCGCAAAACTCACCGGGATCAGCGTGGAGTGTTTGCGCGCGTGGGAGCGTCGCCATGGATTGGCACCCGCCGAACGGGAAGGTCGCACGCGCTACTACAGCCGTACACAATTGAAGCGCCTCGAGAAGATCAAGGCGCTCACTGAAGACGGACATCCCATCTCATCGCTCGTTGAACTCTCCGAAGAGCAACTCGACGCGCGCATCGGCATCACCCGTCCGCGCGTCAGTCCGCATCGCTTGCCGCAGATCGGACTCGTTGGGCCGAATCTGATGATCCTGGAACAGGAAGCCGGCGATTCAGATCGTGCCGAAATCAACCAGCGCTGGGTCAGCGTCGACGACTTCGTGCAGAGTCGACCCGCTGAACGCGCGCAGCTCGACGCGGTAGCGGTGCAAATTCCCAGCCTTAACGCTGATGTTTTGCAGCGCGTGCGCAATGCTGCGCCCGATTGCAGACTACTGGTGATCTATCAGTTCGCCAGCCGCGAAGCGCTTGCAAACGCAACGGACCAGCACAGCGCAACAGCGCTCGCATGGCCGTTGACCTGGACCGATTTGATGCACGCATGTGCGACGCCGGCCGGCGACGGCGCACGTGCGGGTCGTGCCGCGCCACGCCGGTATACCGACCACGAACTGGTCGAGATCGCGAGTCGCGCACGCACTCGCGGATTCGACGCACCGCGCCACCTCGTCTCGTTGATCACCGACCTGAACGCGTTCGCCGACTACGCAACGCAGTGCCTCACCGAATCGAACGATGCACCGATGTACGACCGGCTTCGCGAGGATGCGTCCTACGCGCGCGCGCAACTCGAACGCGCGCTCGCTGCTGCGATGGAGTCACGTCGGCCAGTGACTTGATAAAAACTATACAAATACTGTACAGACCCTGTTGACATCCGATTTGTACTGTACATAATCGAATCCAGTTTCAGTTTCGGCGTGCGTACAATTTCGTGATGCAGTCCTCCCTTTCAAGTGTCCTTCCCCCAAGAAGTGAAGTTGTCTTCGCCGGCTGCCGCCGGCGACACGCCCTTTTATTCCGTTACTTTCGTTCCTGCCGAGGAGGCTAGTCGGCTGTATTGGTCGATGATGCGGGTTGGGCACTGCCCGGCAGCACCCGCGCCTCTTCGGAGTACATCGCACTCCCTCTCCCCGTAACGCCCCCGATCCGTTTGCGCCTGTGCGAGACTGCGCCGCCATGCGTCGCCCTCTCCACGCCCTCTTTTCACTGAGCCTTTCCGCAGTGTTCGTTGTCGCCTGCGGAGGCGGTTCGGGTGGTGGAGCCAATGTGCCTCCGCAGCCCGCATTCACCGTGACGCCTACCAGCGGTGCCGCACCACTGAGCGTGACGTTCGACGGCACCAGTTCCCACGACGACGATGGCAGCATCGTCACGTATACGTGGAGTTTCGGCGACGACACGCCCAATGCAGTCGGCAGCCGCGCGAGCCACGTCTACGCGAGTTCGGGCAACTTCGACTCACAGCTCACCGTCACCGACAACCGCGGCGGCAGCGCTTCACGCATCGCGACGATCAACGTCAGTCCCGCCAGCGGCTCGTTCACATTGAGCGGGCGCGTTCAGATCCTGCCGTCGAGCGCAGTGGATTCCGACGTGAACGATCCCGATGCAACACTAGTGCGCAATAACAGTTTTGCAGAGGCGCAGGTGTTGCCGAACCCGGTGAGCCTGGGTGGATACCTCACGGTTCCCGGTGCAGGCAGAGCAGGTGCGCTGCGAGACGGCGGCGACGTTACCGACAAATTCCGCATCAGCTTCGCCGGAAATGAGAACGTGCTGCTCACGGTCACCAATCCATCGGCCGAACTGTCGCTGATGTTGCTCGACGAGAACGAGACTATCGTCGATGCAACGGTAGTGAACGGCTCGTCGGGCTCGTTGTCGGTACCTGTGGCCGGTAACTACTTCGTCGAGGTAGACATTCTCAGCAACGCGACGACTTACATCCTCAATGTCGGTCAAAACGTACCCGCGAACCGCAACGCACTGCCAGCGCGAACGTCCGACGACTTCGTGCCGGGCGAGTTGATCATCCAGGGCAGCGATCCTCACGACGCTGCGATTCGACGTGTGGCCGGCAGCAGCAGCGCAGCGCTCTACAAGGTCAGTCAGGCGCCGCAGGGCGCAGCGATCAATCGTGTCGATGCGATACGCGAGGGCGTGCGTTACTCGGCGCGTCTCGCCCGCAAATACGAAACACTAACCGCCATCGCGCGGATCAAACGCGGCAAAAGCGTCGCCGCCGTGGAACCGAACTACATCCGTCGCGCCAGCCGAATTCCCGACGATCCGTTCTACGCGTATCAATGGAACTATTCGAACATCAACCTGCCTCTCGCCTGGGACCTGACCCAAGGTTCCGATCAGGTGATCGTGGCCGTAGTCGACACCGGAGTGCTGCTCGAGCACCCCGATCTGAACGGCCAATTGATCGCGGGCTACGACTTCATTCGCGATCCCGATCGTGCACGCGATGGTGACGGCATCGATGCGGACCCGAACGACAGCGGAGACCTCGGCTTCGGCGGTTCGAGCTCGTTTCATGGCACTCACGTTGCCGGCACCATCGCCGCGCACAGCGACAACGGCGACGGCGTCGCCGGCGTTGCATGGCTGGCCCGCGTCATGCCCGTTCGCGCGCTCGGCGTGGACGGCGGAACGACATACGACGTCATACAAGCGATCCGGTACGCCGCCGGACTATCGAACGATTCGAACACCACGCCGCCGCGTCGAGCCGACATCATCAATCTGAGCCTGGGATCGAGTTTCTCGTCGCAGACAGAACAGAACACGATCGATCAGGTGCGCAACGCCGGTGTCATCGTTATCGCCGCCGCCGGTAACGACGCCTCGAGCAATCCGTCGTTTCCGGCCGCCTACGCGGGTGTCGTGTCGGTCGCGGCAACTACCATCACGCGCACGCATGCGTCGTATTCCAACTTCGGCCCGACCATCGACGCGGCGGCCCCCGGCGGAAACTCCGCCACCGACGTCAACGGCGACGGTATCGGCGATGGTGTCGTGAGCACATTCGGCGATGACGCGCACACCCCGGTGACGTTCGGCTATGCGGCATTGACTGGAACTTCGATGGCGACGCCGCATGTCGCTGGCGTCGCAGCGCTGATGAAGTCCGTGTATCCGGACCTCACCCCAGCACAGTTCGACGATGCGTTGACCGCAGGCCTTCTCACGGACGATCTCGGCGCACCGGGGCGCGACGACCAGTTCGGCAACGGTCTGATCAATGCACAGAAGGCGGTAGCTGCCTCGGTGGCGCTGGCCAACGGCGCCGGTACGCCGGTCGATCCGGTACTCGCGGTATCACCGGCATCGATCAACTTCGGCGCGTTCGAAAGCACATTCGACATCGAACTGCGCAACGCCGGCGGCGGCGCCATCAGTATCGCGGTAGCCTCGTCGAATCAACCGTGGTTGCAGGTGGCGCCGCTGAACATCGATGCGAACGGCCTCGGAACGTATCGCCTGACCGTCGATCGCACGCTGGTTACATCCGATGGAACCTACACCGGAACAGTATCGGTTACGTCGACCACAAACCCGATCGACATCGGCGTCGTGATGCAGCGATTCACCGTCAGCCCAAGCGCCAACGCCGGACTGCAATACGTGCTGTTGATCGACGTCGTCAGCGATCTGGTGGCGAACTCCGCGGTAGTGAGTGCGGTCGACGGCGAATACACCTACACGTTCAACAACGTCGGCGCCGGACAGTACTGGATCTATGCCGGCAGCGATTCCGACAACGATGCATTGATCTGCGATCCCGGCGAAGCCTGTGGAGCGTTCCGCACACTCGATGCGCCCGAGGTGCTCAGCATCAACTCCGACCGCGCCAATCTCGATTTCATCAGCGGATTTCCGGTCAATTTGTTCAACTCGAGCGTCTCGTCGGAAGCCGTTCGAAACCGACCGATCGACATCAGTAACATTCCTGTCGCACCATCGAAGGAGGCCCGTACACCATGAATCTCTGCACGTTTTCTTCCTTCGCCGTTGCGGCAACACTCGTCGTCGGCTGTGCGCAGGCACAGCACGTCGATGTGACCACGGTGCTGGCGAATGGCAATTGTCGGACCAACGAGGTGGGCGTGCGCACCATCGACTATGAGGCGCTTGCCGCATTCCAGGGCACTCGCCTGATCGGCATGACGGAATCCGAAGAGTCGGCGCATCGACCGTTGCACCTGGTTGCGATAGTTCCCGGCGAGTTCCCGACACCCGGCTACAGCATCTCGCTGCAGGATGGAGCGGAGCTGACGGCGGGCGTGCTCACGCTCAGGATCAAAACCGATCGACCGCCGCCGGACGCGATGCTTGCACAGGTCGTCACGCACCCTTGTCTGGTCGTTGGCATCGCTGATCCGGCGGTTGGCCGTGTAAAGGTGCTGGACGAGTCCGCGGTGGCGCTCGGCGAAGTAGATCTCAGCGCGTCGAGACGACCGTAACCGTCTACTCCGAGACGAGCGCCAGCGCTGCCTCCGCGCGGCGCTGCACGCTGAGCTTGTAGACGTCGAGGTTCATGTCCCGATTCGCGCCCATGGCTCCCACGAGATAGCGTTTGTAAACGCCTTGCCCGATCGCCGCGAGCCGCCAGTGCGAGAACGCCCGGTAATAGTTGATTCCGGAAAGGTCGCGGCCGGTCGCCGCTTCGTAGCGCGCGCACAACTCAGCGCGGGTGGGGAAGCCGCCCGCAGCAGTGGGCGCCTGATCGCCCTGACCCGCCGCCTCGACTTCTTCGGGCGAAGACCACGCGTTCATGAGGTAACCAACGTCCGCTAACGGATCACCCAAGGTGCACAGTTCCCAATCGAGAACAGCGAGAATTCGCGGGCCTTTGACAATCATGTTGCCAAGGCGATAGTCGCCGTGAACGATGCCGCTGCCGATCTGTGCAGGCATCCGCTCTTCGAGCAGCCGTCGCGTTTCCTCCATCGCCGGAATTTCATCCGTCTTCGACGCTTCCCACTGTTTCGTCCAGCGATTCAACTGGCGCGAGAGATACGCTTCCTTGCGCCCCAGGTCGCCCAGCCCAACCGCATCGGGATCGAGCCGGTGCAATTTCGCGAGTACATCGATCACGTGAAGGCCGAGCGCGTGTCGATCAGGCACCGAGATGGCCTTGGTCGCCGTCGAATCGTTCAGAACGAGCCCGTCGATGAATTTCATGACGTAAAACGGCGCACCATTGACCGCTGCATCGCTGCACAGCCCATACGCCGGTGCAACCGGCACTTCGGTTTTCGCCAACGCCGCGATGATCCTGTGCTCACGTCCCATGTCGTGCGCACTTTCGAGCACGTGTCCGAGCGGTGGACGACGCAACACGTACGCGTGCGACGCCGCGTCTTCGCATCGATACGTGAGGTTCGAGTGGCCGCCGGTGATCAATGTGAACTTCACCGGCGATTCGAGTACAGGCACGTGCGTGCGCAACCACTGCGTCACGCCATCGGCGTTGATTCCTTCCACCATGTTCCCCCAACCCCGGTTTCTCAAACGAGCTGCGTATAATAGCGGCTTTTCGTCAGCGGTTTGTCCATGGCAGAGCGCGCTTCACGGTCGGCGCCGGCAGCAATCCACGAGCGGTGCGCAGCGGCGCTCCTCACACTGCAATCATCGGCGCATCGCTGCGCGCGACCGGAACGTAGTCGATGAAGAGAGTGTTCCTGGCAATGCTCGCCACGGAGACGAACACGTTTTCGCCATTGCCCACGGGCTGGAACAACTGGCGCGACACGCTGCTTCGGCGGCGCCTCGAACACGACCCGACCATCTCGCGCCGTCAAACCGTTTACGGGCCGTTGTTCCGACGTCTCGACGCACGCGGCTGGACGCTGGCGCCAGGTCTGCAGGCGTTTGCAGTGCCGGCCGGAACGACACCTCGCGTCGTGTATGAGGCGCTGCGCGACGAATTGCTCGATGATCTCGAGGCATCCATGCCGCTCGACGCCGTCATGCTGTTTCTGCACGGCGCGATGGTCGCCGACGGCTATGACGACTGCGAAGGCGACATCCTCACGCGTGTTCGGGCGCGCGTCGGCCCGAACGTCCCGATCGGGGCCGAGCTCGACCTTCACTGTCACGTTACGCAAACGATGCTCGAAACGGCCGACGTTCTGGTCGGCTACAAGCACTACCCGCACACCGATACATACGAGCGTCTGCTCGATCTATTCGAAATCGTAGCCGACACTGCCGACGGAAAAGTCCGCCCGACGATGGCGACCGCCCCGTGCAACATGATCGGCATGTATCACACCACGCGCGAACCGATGTCGGGGTTCGTCGATCGCATGTATGCGCTCGAACGCGAGCCCGGCGTATTGAACGTATGGCTTGCGCACGGCTTTCCCTATGGCGACGTGCCGAGCATCGGCGCACATGTTGTGGTGGTAACGGATAACAATCCCGCTAAGGCGCGCGAATTGGCGCGTTCGTTGCGCGATCAGTTCTTCGACATGCGACATGTGGTGGGCGCCGACTATCAAACCGTCGACGCAGCGCTCGACCTCGCAATCGCAGACGGACGATCGCCGATCACCATCGCAGACACAGCAGACAATACCGGTGGCGGTGCACCGGGAGACTCCACGTTCTTCCTGCGCGCATTGCTCGACAGGCACATCGCAAACGTCGCGCTCGGCCCGCTGTACGATCCCATTGCCGTGTCGATCTGCCAGGACGGCGGCGTCGGTGCGCAACTGCGCTTGCGCATCGGCGGCAAACTGGGTCCGGAGTCCGGCGACCCGGTCGACCTCGACTGCACGGTCATCGGCTTGTCGAACCGGGTGGTACAAACGCTCAACGGCGGCCCATCCAGTCTGGGCGCTTGTGCGGCCATCCGGATTGCCGTGGAGGGCGACACATCCGGCGCCGGTATCGAAATCATGTTGACCGAACGTCGGGTGCAAGCCGGCTCACCGGAGTTGTTCAGCGGTGCCGGCATCGATCCGCTGACGAAGCGCATCATCATCGTCAAATCGATGCAGCACTTTCACGCCGGTTTCGCGCCGATCTCCGCACGCGTCATCTATACCGGCGATCGCGGCGCGCTCGCGGCCGACGTGCGCAACATTCCTTACCGCCGCGTGAACACCGCCGAATTCTGGCCGTTCAATTCGTCGCCGAAGTTCCCCGACTGACATGCGACTACCGCCACTCGTCGCGCGCTGCATCGTGATTGCCGCACTGGCGTCGATCGACGGCGCGCTTGCCGACGAACCGCAAAACGACGACATGGGCGTGCTGACGACGCCGGATAACGGCGAAGTAAGAATGCCGTTCGCGAATCTCACGTACACCGGCGTCGGACGCTTCGTGTGGAACGACGGCCGCAGCTATGCCGGCGATTTCGTCGACGGGCATCCGCAGGGCCGCGGCATCGAGCAGACACCTGACGGCAGTCGTTACGACGGCGAGTGGCGCGATGGCGTGCGCAGCGGATCGGGTTCGATGACGTTGCCCGACGGCAGCCGCTACGACGGGCAGTTCGAAGAAGGCGTGCGCAGTGGAGCGGGTCTGTTCCAGAGCGCCGCAGGGCGTTATCAGGGCGATTGGGCGGACGATGTGCCACAAGGCGAAGGGCGTTTCGATTACATCGACGGTGCGAGTTACGACGGACAATGGTTCTCCGGTCGTCGCAACGGTTTCGGCATCTATCGCCGCCCCGATGGATCGAGCTATGAAGGTGATTGGCTCGACGACATGCCCGACGGAAACGGTCGGCTCGTCGAGTCGGACGATTACACCTACGAAGGTGCGTGGAGCAAGGGCCAACGAGTTGGCTATGGCGCGATGCAAATCGGCGGGACGTTCGGCTACGAGGGAACGTGGGTGGCGAACATGCGCCAGGGATTCGGGCGCGAAGTGCGGCCCGACGGCAGCGAGTACACGGGCGAGTGGCACACGGATCAACGTGCGGGTATCGGCATATTACGCATGCCGAATGGCGCGTTCCACGACGGTCTCTGGAAAGACAATTCGCCCGTTGGGGAAGGCACCCGCGTTTCCGCGGAAGGTATCAAGTTCGTCGGCGCGTGGGACGACGACTTCCTCACGAGTGGTCACCTCGAACTGGGCGCCGGCCAACACTACGACGGCAAGTTGTACGACTCGAAACGCAAGGCCGTAGACCCCGCGTATCTGGCCTGGCTCGAACGCGTAGCCGACCAAGGCAATCTCGAGGCGGCACTGCTGCTCGGCCAGGCATATCGGTTCTTTCTGAACCCGGCGCCCGATCGCGAAACAGCCATTCGCTGGTACACCCTCGCGGCCGACGGTGGGCTGGCCGAGGCGCAGTATCAACTCGCGGAGATCCTCTTCGAGGAGGCCGCAACACGACCACGCGGCTTACAACTGCTCATGGCGGCCGCCGAGAAGGGGCACGGGGCGGCAAACACCCGGCTCGGCGTTTTCTTTCAGCTCGGTACCTACGTTGCGAAGGACCACGCGCGTGCGCAACGCTTCTACGAAGTGGCAACCGTGCAGGGCGATCTCACCGCACGCAACAATCTCGCGTGGCTGCTCGCAACCAGCCCGAGTGCGAAGCTACGCGACGGCAGTCGCGCCGTTACGCTTGCCCAGCCCCTTGCGGTGCTATACGACAGCTGGGGCTACCTCGATACGCTCGCAGCCGCACAGGCGGAAGCGGGCGACTTCGCGGCGGCTTCGAAAACCGAGCAGAAGGCACTGGCGCAGGCGGAGTCCGACGCCGGTGCAGAAGCGTTGCGCGACCTGCAACACCGACTGACACTATTCCAGCGCGACGAACCCTACCGCGAACCCTGATGGAGCAGCGAGTGACACAAACTCAAGACAGCGTGCAATGGCCGTTTACACCGAGCGCGCGCAATATCGAAATCGTTGGGGCCGGCGGTGCGTACCTGATTCAAGCCGATGGTTCGCGTCTGCTCGATGCGGCGGGCGGTGCAATCGTGGTGAACGTGGGCCACGGGCGCGCGAGCGTTGCTCAGGCCGTTTACGACGCAACGAAAACCACGACGTACGTAGTGCCGCCATGGCTCACCACCGAACGCCGGAATTTGATCGCGCGACTGCGCGCCGATTGGTTGCCGCCGAGCTTCGATCACATCCATCTGACGTGCGGCGGTTCCGAAGGCGTCGAAACTGCGATGAAGATCGCCATCCAGTCACAAGCCGCGCGCGGTGAAGCGACGCGCACGAAGATCATCGGGCGTTCGGTTTCGTATCACGGCACCACGCTCGCAACCACCGCGGTCGGCGGGCACACCGCGCGCAAGAAAGGTCTCGCGCACGTGCTCGAAACGTATCCGGTAGTTGCGACCCCGTATCCGTTGCGTTGCCCGCTCGGCCCGCATCATCCGGGCGCGGGTCGTTATTACGTCGATGCGCTCGCGAAAGTCATCGAAGACGAAGGCCCCGAAACCATTGCTGCGTTCCTCGCCGAGCCGATCAACGGTTCGAGCGGCGGCGCGATCATCCCGCCCGACGACTACTGGAAGGCCGTTCGCGCACTGTGCGACAAGCACGGCATCCTGCTGATCATGGACGAAGTGATGACCGGATTCGGCCGCACGGGCGTACCGTTCGGGTTTCAACACTGGGGCATCGAACCGGACATCTTCGTGTCCGGCAAGGGACTGGCCGGCGGATACGCACCGATCACCGGCGTGTTCGCAACGTCGGCGGTAGCCGATCCAATCGCGGCGGCCGGCATGAACGTGATGTTCCATACGTTCGGCGCGCATCCGGCTGCGTGTGCCGCAGCGAACGAAGTGCTGCGTCTGCTCGGCGAAGAAAGCCTCCTGCAACGCTGCGCGATCGCGGGCGAAGTGTTGCAACGGCGCTTGAAGGACGTGTTCGGAAACCATCCGCATGTCGCCGAAGTGCGCGGCCGCGGATTGTTGCAGGCAATCGAAATCGTCAAGAACCGCACCACGCTCGAACCGTTCGACATATCCGCCAACATCACCAACCGAGTCATCGCCGCAGCGCTGCGACGCGGCGTCTTCTTCTACACGGGCGGCACCGGTGACGTGCGCGACATCGTCTGCATGGGACCGCCGTTCATCATCGGCGACGCCGAAATCGAACAGATGGTGCGGGCGTTGTCGGAGAGCCTCGATGAGGTGTTGAGATGACAGTCGACGACTGAGCGATTCAAAGATCCGCCGCCTAGAGAGACGCCGTGTTGCACCACGACGGAGCAACGTCGTCGTCACTTCAGCACGCAGCTCGTGCGGCAGTGCACTGCATTCCCAAATCGCTCGAAGGAGCGCTGGGCATAACGACGTCAGGTTGTCGACCTGACAAAACGGTTGGATGACGACCACCTCAAGGCCAAACGGCATCGAATCTAACAACCGCATCCCGTCGCAGATTTCCAGCGAAATTGAGACTTGACCGCCTCGCGGGTCGAACGGGAACATTGAAAGCAATCCAATACAAACACAGTGCATCGAATACGCGGGGACTGTGGCCTAATTCACGACGCCGGCCAGCCTTCGGCCAATGTCGTATTGTACGAGTGCGACACCTAACGTCGAATATCTACGAATGGAGTGAGATGAATGAAACAACGTGTTTATAGTGCGAGTGCGGTCCTTTCGGCGATCGCTATTGCGGTCTCGGGCACCGCGCAAGCCGACCAGGCCATCGATTGCAACGGACTAACAACTTGTGAGATCACGATGACCCCCGAAGGGGGACCGGACTACAGAATCACCTCGGATGCGGGCGGAATTGGCATCGGTGACGGCCCGGGAGATCTTCCGTTTGTGATTGTAGCGGGCGCACCTCAGGGCGCACTTGTTGTCGATGCGAGCGGCAATGTGACAAGCGGCACCGCGTCCGGTCCGAACCAAGTTGCTTCGCTCCGCGTTCGTCGCACCAACGGAACGGCAAAGCTGTTGGTACAGGAGACCAATGGCACGGTCGCCGCCCGACGCTTGATCGAGTTGCGAAACAACGGGCCCATTGGCTTCAGCATGATCAACACGAATAGCGGCGTCCACTGGCGCTTTGCGTCCCAAGACACGGGATTCCGAATCTCCCTGGCCACGTCGTCCGGCCCGGAGTTCGAGGTGCTTACCAATGGGGACGCCGTATTGAAGGGCACTTTGACTGAGAACTCGGACGTAAACGTTAAGAGTGACATCGAGGCGCTGGACGGTAACCTGGTGCTGGCTAAGCTCGACGCAATGCCCGTCACGGAGTGGAGCTACCGGTGGGAGAGCCCGACCGTTCGCCACATCGGTCCCATGGCGCAGGACTTTCATGCCGCGTTTGGTCTAGGCACTGACGAGACCAAGATCTCACCGCGGGACATGGCAGGGGTGAGCATGGCGGCGATCAAGGCGCTGAGAGTTGAGCTCTTGGAAAGAGACGCAGAGATCGCGACGCAGCGGCAGCAGATCTCGACGCTGCAGGCCCGGTTGGACGAACTCGAGAAACTCAAGGACCAGATCGCGGCAATCGAATCGCGGCTGCCGCATCAGATGGTCTCTAGATAGCCCAGGTACGGACTGACAACTTGGTAGGTGTGGTGCCCCATCCGGATTATGGGACACCACTCCAGACTTGACCCACGCGACAGCACAGCGAGAATCTGCTCTCCTTCCTTCCTAGCGGGTAACGAGATTCGTTTCTGCGAACGCGCTTTCGACGCATCGATTGGTACCGAGAACGTCTTCGATCCCAACCCGCAGCTCTGGATAAGTGGCATGTCACTTCCCGCTAGATCGGGTCGATCAATCTCATCAGGCAGATGTTCAAATCTGGCCATAGCCGATCGACTGCTGCCTCAGAGAGCGAAACTTGTTCATAGCCCTTCGTAGGCGAAGGCAAGTCTCATTTCTGCTGGAAATCTTTGGGGCGGGATTCGATCGTTGGATTCAATACAGGTTGCTCCTTGAACTCGGATACCTTTGTCGGGGACAGGTCTACGACCTTATTGCGCCAACCCCTTTGGACTTTTGAAAACACCGGTGACCCAAATGAAGCTCGGCGCGATCTCATTCAGTTACGCAGCTTTCCATACATTTAAGGACTCCATCGCGCGCAGCGGCCACTCAACCATCAACTTGGGAGATCTCGCGCAGACTATCGCAGCGCATCGTTTGTTTACCCGCTTGGGCTACAGTGACAGCGCAATCACGCGCATCGATCGCGATACCTTGGCGGACTATAAGGGCGAGCACGTCGCGCTTCTCATGAACGCCGTCTTTCGTCCCGAGTGTTTCCCGATTCCCGAAGCAATCGCTCCGATCTTCATGGGATTCACCGCCCGCCCAGAGACAATCGCATCTCAGATCGACTATCTAAAGCTTCACCAGCCCATCGGATGCCGGGACAGCGCGACAGCTGAACGGTTGCGCTCGTTTGGCGTTGAAGCCTTCGCCTCCGGCTGCGTTACCCTGACGTTGCCGCCGAGGCGAGCCCATGGTCCCAAGCTTCACCCATTCATCGTGTATGGCATAGGCCCCGGAGAATTGCCCAAAGGTCTGCTTAGCCGTATGCCAGCCAGCATTTTGGACGCCGCTGAGTTTGTGTTTCACCGGCTCGCGGTGTTTGAGATTCCGCTTCCGGCGAAAACCCAATATCAGTTAGAGCGATACGAGGAACACCTGATGCACAGATTGTCGTACGAAGCCAGCCTCGTGGTAACTCCTCTGCACCATGTGGCTGCGCCTTGCATGGCGATGGGGATACCCGTGATCCTCTGCAGACGGGAGCCCGATGAGCCCTTTCATCTCGACCGGTTCAGCTTTCTTCGCGACATCGTGAGGTTGCACACGCCAGAGACATTCGACCAGATCGATTGGTCCCCGCAACCAATCTCTGTCACGCAGCACGCTGAGGCGTTCATCGAAGGCGTGACGGCGCGGCTGCCGATCTAACCTCGCGATTAAACGACGCCATAATTGTCGGCAATGGCCAGTGGATCCTCCGGAAACACCCATGCGGGCTTGGCCGAACGGCGCATGAAGCGTGAAATCATGTTGTCGTTGGCTTTTGCTCGGCGCAGAAGCTCTAGATAAATCGCCTGCAGGAACGCGTCATCGCTGAGCGCGCGCGCCAGGCGCTTTGCGGCATTCAGGCACGTGTCCTGCCGGTCAAGGTGCAGCGCATGCAGCCCATCATAAAAGGGCGGCCATCCTTGGCGGATCTGCTCTACCCGCTCTGGGCGTATGTCGCGTTCTTCATACAATGAATCCGAAATGCGCATCATGTTGAACATCAGCGATACGAGCAGGGCGTTGCGCGCTGAAATCGGCGCGGCATGGTCGGCATAGGTATCGCAAACGGAGATCAGCCAACGAGATGAGAACGTGGCGATCACGTCCTCGCGATTGGCGTCCATCAACGCCTCGAACGCCCGCCAGTTGCCAACGACGTTTCGGCGATTGCGCAGTTCCGCGATCAGCGCGCGCGCCTCCTTCAAAAGCTCTTGCGGCTCCACGCCCGTCTCCTATCGCTCGACCGTGTCCGGTGAGCCACCATGCCAAGAAGCGAGCCAAATTCGCCGCGCGCCGCGCACCTTGGCCGCTTCCATCCAAAACCAGTAAGCGAAAACTAACCATGTCGTCGCGACACTGAGGTCGGACATCTGCAGGGGGCCCTCAAAGTGGCTCCGCTTGCTTGGACAACTTGGCGGCGAACTTAACCTGACCGGAGGCTCGCTGCTGCCGCTCCGCTGGGAACCTAGCCCCCTTCACAGACATTACCGGATGTGTCGGCGCGGTCAAAGAGGCGTCCGCGAAGACTTCGAAACTTCCTCGACGGACCGACGTGAAGGTCAGTCTTCGGCAAACGCTGGCCCAAAATAGCGCTGGGAGAGGTGCGTCTTCGGTCGAGAAAAGGGCAGTGTTGAGGCAAGCCGAGCCCGGCATGCCGCTAGCGGAGGCCGCGGGTCCGGGGATCTCGGAGTTGACGTTCAATGACTTGAAGAAGCAGGAAAGCTTTTCAAGGGGTATCCTCATTAAAGACTCCGCGGACTTCTCATTGACCAAGGCCGGGCTTCGGAGGATGGTTCCTCAGGACGCAAAACGACCAGATGTCCAACAGCGAGAGCCA
This sequence comes from Pseudomonadales bacterium, assembly GCA_041739525.1. Lineage (GTDB taxonomy): Bacteria > Pseudomonadota > Gammaproteobacteria > Pseudomonadales > Azotimanducaceae > DATJGR01. The sequence continues at coordinate 39,453 of JBGSNQ010000112.1, forward strand.
CCTAGCGGATCCGCTAACACCCAAAAATTCTGACGGTTTCCGAGGACAGAGCCACAATGAGTGATGTCAAACTGACTTCGATATCGGCGGATTCTGAGCTGATTTTTTTCGATCAAGACGGCGCCTCTGACAAGGCCTCCTATACGTTCTATCGAGGCGACGCCGCACGCTTCCACCCGATCGATGACAGCTTCGCGTCAGACCGCATACTGCTGCACTATTTCTTCGACGGTCTCACTCCGGCGGCGCCATTGATCGACTCGCGATCGTACATCGTAGCCTTCGGCTCGTGCTTCGCGGGCCACATCGCTACATATCTCGATGGCATAGGCTTCAACGTGGCCAACAAGAAAGACCGCGCGGCGTACATCGCGTCGATGGGCGAAGGCATCGTCAACACGTATGCGATCCGCCAGCAGTTCGAGTGGGCGTGGGAAGGCATTCAACCGGCTGTAGAACTGTGGCATGGATACGACGCCCGCACACTGGGCTACGTCGAGGACGTGCGGCTCGACACCATGCGCATGCTCGACGCGGCCGACATCTTCATCATTACGCTGGGGCTCTCGGAAGTCTGGTATGACGAGCCGACCGGGGAAGTCTTCTGGCGCGCAGTCCCCGCCGCCTCTTTCGATCCGACGCGCCACAAGTTCAGGGTCGCTTCGTATCATGAAAACCTCGCAAACTTGCAGTCGATTCATCGGCTGATCCGTACGCACAGGCCAGAGGCGGTGATTGTATTTACTATGTCGCCGATCCCCTTGAAGGCAACGTTCCGGTCGATTCCGTGCGTTGCAGCCAACAGTGTTTCGAAATCGATTCTTCGTGCGGCCTTGGATGAGTTCCTGCGTGGAGAACCCGCGGATGAGCGGTTGTTCTACTTCCCGAGCTACGAAATTGCTCTGAACGCCTTTGAACGTCCTTTCATGGAAGACCGGCGCCATGTCCATAAACACGTGCTCGATCTCAATATGGCAGCCTTCGAGCGCTACTACTGCTGTACCGGGCTCACTGACGCGCAACTGCTCCAACGGTTTCGCGCTGCGCGGGATCTCGATCGCGAAGTAGCGAGTCATGGGCATTGGGCGGTTCCGCGCAAAAACCTGCTTTATCACCAGCCGCCGGCGGGCACAAAAGTGACGAAGACCCCCTAGCTTGATAGCCGCAGAACGACATGTGGTACCTGTGGATCCTCTAGCTCGGGGCACGTACCGCGCGCTCGAAACGGCCGCATTTGCTTGAATCAAGTGTTTGACCGCGAGCTAGGGTCCATTGCGCAAAGGCTCTCTTGGGACTTGCCGACCTGGGGAAAACAGGTGCACACCCCCGCACTCATGAAAACGCGACGACCCAAATGGACCAGACACTCACGTCGAAGCAGCGGCGTTCAGTTGAGCAGCGCGAACGGAGCATCTCGCAGCGCTTAGACCGACGACACCGATGCTCAGCTCTAGTGTTTCCTCCTCCCCCCTGCAGCACGCGCGGCGATACCGTATGGCTCGCACTATGTTGGGTAGCCCAGCTATTGGCCGGCTACCTTTGGACGACGGTTAAACTCGATGGCGTCAGTGTGTTGATTCCATCAGGCCCTACTTCCGCTCACGTCGCGAATGCGGCGTTGTGTCGAAGCAAGATCCGACAGTATCCGATGCCCAACTCTGCAACGACGCTGGGGGGTTCCCGGCCGACCTCCCGCGACCCCTCAATCGAAATAGCACGGCAACTCAGGATGACCGATGTGCGCAGATAACAGCGCAATATCCTCGGGCAACGTGCGACCAACCGAAAGCTCAGGCAGCGCATCAACCGGAAAAAACGTCGCGGCAGTGGTCTCGACACTCGTCGCAGCCGCACCGCCATCGAGCGAACACAAAAACAACAGCTTGTAGATCCGTTCCAGGCGCGGCGGCGTGTAGGGATGTATCGAGCGGTCTTTTACCGCAACGAGTTTGATGGCGGTGGCGCGGTAGCCGGACTCTTCGAGTACTTCGCGTTCGCAGTTTCGTTTCGGCGTGTCGTGTTCATCCGCCCAGCCGCCGGGTAACGCCCAACGTCCGTCGGCCGCTTCCTGAACCAGCAGCACGTCGCCACGGTCGTTGAATACGCCCGCGCGAACGTCCACTTTCGGCGTTGGATAGCCGGTTTCCGGAAGGTAGATACCAACGATTGTCTCAAGGGGCACGCCCGTCAGATCGGCGAGCATGTCGTTCGCAATCGCTGCGAGTTCGTCGAAGCGTTCACGATCGTAGCGATCGCGCGTATACGTCTGTCCGATCTGAGCAATTGCACGTAGCCGTTGTGCGCGCGCGAGCCACTCGCGCGAATCCGTGGGCATCAGATCGCGCTCACGAGTTTCTGCACCTGCGCGAGACGTTGGATGGTGGCGATTGCTTCGGGCTGGTCGGAACTGATGTTTCGGATGATCACATCCGTGTAGCCCATTGCTCCGAGGCGGGCCATACGTTCGGCCACCTGCTCTACGTCACCGATCAGCAATGCGTCTTCGGAAAAGCCGCGATAGCCATTGCGGATGTAGCGCGCCATTTCGCGGCGCGCGTCGTCGGCCGTTGCACCCACGTGCGTGTCGCGGCGAATTGCGATCGTGGTCGGGGTCCGGTTATAGCGCACGCACGCTTCGCGGTATTCGTCGATGCGGCGGTGCGCGGTTTCGAAATCCGAACCGGGGTCGGCCAGCCACGCGTCGCCGAGGCGCGCGGCGCGGTCGATTGCAACCTTCGCAGAAGCCCCGATCCACACTTCGATCGGTTCCGGCGGCAGTGGCGCGATGCGGCTCTTATGCAGACGCCAACGCCCGTCGACCGTAACGCTCTCGCCGCGCCACAACGCACGGATCGTCTCGAGCGACTCTTCGAACATCGACGGTCGCAAGCGGATGTCTACACCCATTCCGCTGCTCTGCCGTTCATCCGCGCCGATGCCGCACTGCATGATGAAGCGGCCGCGATTGAGGCAAGCGAGCGTCGCCGTCTGCTCCGCCACCAGCACCGGATTCCACAGTGGCAACAGGTACAGCGCGCCCGCGGTCTTGTCACCCCACTCCGCCAGCAGACGGCCGAGCATCGGCGAGTTCTGATAATACGGACGCGGTGTAACGTGATGATCGCCCACGAACAGCGAATCGAATTGCGCGTCGCGCGCCGCACGCGTCTGCTCGATCATGTAACGCGCGCCCACTCGAACGTCGGTTATGTCGAATGCACTGGTAACGGAAATTCCGATCCTCACGTTTGCGCTCCGCGAAGTCAGCCTCGTGAATAGCAGATCGGTACCACGAAGGGAACGGTCACGTTCGATGAGGTCGACTGGTCAGGCGCACAAGTTCTGCAACGGCTGTCGGGCGCAACCGATGCGCCACCAGCCGATCGTCGCGCATCAGGAACTCGCCGGTCATCGGTTCGCCGTCGATCAGATAACGCAACCACACGACATCGTCCTGCCACATGCGGTCGTAGGGGATACGCTCGATCGGGCACCAGAACGGAATCGCTTCGACGCTGCGGCGCGGTACCCCGTCGCAATCGAGCGCCCTGAACGCGAAGCCCAGCATGCTGCTGCCATCCGCGTCCTGAAATCGCAGTTCGATCAATGGCGAGACGTGAAGCGCGCGCACCCCAACTTCTTCTTCGATCTCACGCAGCGCGCACTGCAACGGCGTCTCTCCGGGTTCGACCATTCCGCCAGGCCCGTTGACGTTGCCGGCGCCGTGTCCGCGCTGTTTGTGAATCAACAACACCTGTCCGCGCCGGACCACGAACAGCAGTGTCGCCACTCGATCGGGTCGCCAACGTGCGAAGTCGATGGCGTCGAGCGATCCCACCGCCACTCCTGATTCGGGTGCCAACCGCTTGTCGTGGCGCAACAGGTACAAGCCGCCGCTGCGCACGCTGCCGCGCGGGTAGTAGCCGCGCTGCTGATAGTAGCGCGCCAACGAGTCGTTCGAGGCGACGCAGTCGAGCCGCAACCACGTTGCGCCCCGTTCCTTCGCAATCGTCTCGAGATCACCCAGTATCCGCGCGCCCACGCCACCACCCACCGCATCCCGCGCAACCACCAGCTTGCTGACGTACAGCGCGCCGGCCGCCGGCATATCGGCCCATATCGGGTCCGGCTCGCTGCGCAACAATGCGCCACCGATCATTCGTCCCGATTGCTCCAACACGAGTACTTCGCCGCGCGCTTGCGCGGCAACGAACGCCGCTCGTTGCACGCGCAGCGAACCCGGGCGCCATTGATCGATACCCTTTTCGCGCATCCATTCGGCGGCGCCTTCGAGCAGTTCGACGAAGCCGTCGACCTCAGCGACAGTAGCAGTTCTGAGTGGCATGAAACGCAGTCTACCGTGACCCGATCGCCCGGCAGCGATAGCATCCTTCGACTCTCACAGGAGTTCGCCATGTCGACCCCATCCCTTCGAGATCGCCGCGTCGTCGTCATCGGCGGCAGTTCCGGTATCGGCTTTGCCGTCGCAGAACTCGCGCTCGATGACGGCGCCCAGGTCGTCATCGGATCGAGCGGCGCCGATCGTGTCGATAGCGCGGTTGAGCGGCTCGGCAAGGGCGCGTCGGGGTCCACTGTCGACGTGAAAGACGAAGCGAGCGTAGCCGCGTTCTTCGAACGCACCGGATCGTTCGATCATCTCGTGTACACCGCCGGCGATTGGGACCCGAAGCGCGGCGGCGGCGCCATCGCGAAGCTCGACCTGGTGGGCGCCAACGCGGCGTTCACGGTGCGCTTCTGGGGTGCGCTGTCCGCCATCAAACACGCGCAGGGACGTATCTCGCCGAACGGTTCGATCACGCTCACCGACGGCGCGGTTGCTCACCGGCCGCGCAAAGGCGCGGCCATCAGCACTGCCATGGCCGGCGCGATCGAACACCTCACCCGAGCACTTGCCGTGGATCTCGCGCCACTGCGCGTGAACGCGGTGTGTCCCGGATTCGTGCTCACAGAAGTGTGGAACAGCATTCCGGCAGAACGGCGCGCAGATCAGATCAAGCAGATGACGCAGCGTCAGCCGCTGCCGCGTGCGGGCGATCCGAAGGAAGTAGCAGAAGCCTATCTGTACCTCATCCGCGGTGGCTTCTCGACCGGGCAGGTACTGGTCGTCGACGGCGGAATGACTTTGATCTGACAGCGCGCCGGAGGCGCGCTGGTTCTTACGCCCGTTTCGTCGCCGCGTAGCGCGATTCGAGCGCGCGATAGAGTTCGTCAGGAAACGAGCCCGACGCATCGTCGAGTTCGCCAACGAGCTCAAAGAGGTGCTCGTTGTCCTCGCGCCCCAGCCATACCTTGATGTACGTTCCGGATTTGTAGCCGTTCGCCTGGCGGAAGTTGTTCAGCACGTTCTTGCCGATGTACATGCGGTACAGCTCGTCGAGATCGAGCGGCAACGCGTCCATCAGTTTCACGAACGCGTTCACCGGGAAATCGCGCTGCGTCAGTACGGCGCCGGCCAGCGCTTCCACCGCTTCGCGGAAATCGCCCGCGGGTTCCGCACCGCTGCGCTCGAATGCACTGACGATCGATGCGTCGACCGAACCCTCGTCGATGCGCACTTCACGGATCAGCTGTGACAGTCCGAAGTGCCAGATATCCACGATCTCGAGCTTCACCTGCTCGAGATCGGTGCTCTGGTGCTTCCACCACTTCCAGCCGAAGTGGTCGAGCAACTCCGCGCATTCCACCCAGATCGCGCGGTAATACGCGTGACCCTGGTCGCGCCACTGCGGATGCACGTTCGCATTCAGTGCATCCTGCAGCAGCGCCATCGCGACGAGTTGCTGTTCCACCTTGCGCATGGTCATCGATCAGGCCTGCTGCAGGAACTCGACCCAGTTGCCATCGGGGTCTTCGACGATCGCGATACGAATGCCCGGGCGAATCTCGCGCTCCGGCACCACCACGTTGCGACCGGCTTTCGCACAGGCCGCAACCAGCTCCGAGATGTTCGATACCGAGATCGTCCAATACCGATAGCCGGTGGAACCGCCGATGCCGCCCGGCGGCGAAACGGCCGGCGGCGCCTTCTCCGGTACAACGACTTTGATGAGGCTGTCGCCGCACAGCAGACGATGCATCGTGCCGCCTCCCGGCATCGGCATGTCGCCTTCGTGTTTGAAACCCAGTACGTCGCGATAGAACCCGAGCGCGGCCGGACCATCCTTCACGATGATGCCCAGGTCGATGGCCTTCTTCGTCAGCTTCACTCCCACGTGCGTCCCCTGTATCTCTCGTTGCGGTGGTGCATTATCTTGGATTCTCCTTCTCAAACAACCCGTTCCGAGGTGTGCGAGTGGCCGGCGGCCCCATCACAGCGATGATCATGCATCCGGTCGTGAAGGAAGAGTTGCTGCGCGAATCGCACCTGCAACGTCTCGAGCGCACCTGTCGCCTCGTAGATCCGACGCCGTTCCGCAGCTTCGATGGTCTCGGCGAAGAAGCCGCACGCGTGCAGGTGCTCATCACCAGTTGGGGTTGTCCGCGCATCGATCGCAGCGTCGTCTCAACGCTGCCGGGTCTGAAGCTGATCGCGCATCTGGCCGGTTCCGTCAAAGGCTTCATCGACGAAACGGTGTGGCGCATGGGTGTGCAGATCACCAACGCGGTAGCCGCCAATGCCGTGCCGGTCGCTGAGTACACGCTGGCGGCGATACTGTTCTCGAACAAACACGTGCTGCAGCTGGCCGACTTCTACCGAAAGAACCACGAGAACCGCGCGCCGTGGACGAAGGAAGCGCCGAACGTCGGCAACTACAAGAAAACGGTCGGCCTCATCGGCGCGTCGCACGTCGGGCGCAAGGTGCTCGAACTGCTGCGTCCGTTCGACATGAAAGTGCTGATGTACGACCCGTACATGACGCCGCTGCAGCTGCGCGAACTCGGCGCGCACAAGGTCGGGCTGTCTGAACTGCTGTCGAATTCCGACGTCACCTCGATGCATGCGCCGCTGCTGCCGGAAACGCGCCACATGCTCGGCGCGCGCGAGTTCGCGCTGATGAAAGACGGCGCCACTTTCATCAACACGGCACGCGGAGCGGTCGTGGATCAGCAGGCGCTCGAAGCCGAACTCATCAGTGGCCGATTGAACGCGGTGCTCGATACCACCGAACCGGAAGTGTTGCCGAGCGATTCGCCGCTGTTCCGGCTGCCGAACGTGCTGCTGACACCGCACATCGCGGGCTCGCTCGGCACTGAAACGCAACGCCTGGCCGACTACGTGGTCGATGAGATCGAACGTTACGCCCGCGGCCAGGCGCTGAAGCACCGCGTTCGCTACGACGAACTCGTGCGATTGGCCTAATTGCCCTAGCTAGGAATTGCTCTAGCTAGTAGTTGCTCTAGCTAGTAGCCGCCCGAAATGCCGGCCCGTTAAACTCCTTTCATTCTTAGGAGAACGACCATGGATCTCACGTACGGCGCCGAGTACGAACGCTTCCGAAACGAGGTGCGCGACTTCATAGCGACGCACCGCAACGACGCACCGGATGGCCAGGGCATGCGCTCCGCGAAAACCCGCGCGTGGCAGAAGATGCTGATCGAGCGTGGCTACACCGCTCGAACGATTCCGAAGGAGTACGGCGGCTACGGCGGCGACGCCGATATTCTTAAGTCCCGCATCATCGCCGAAGAATTCGCCGCTGCGCAGGTGCCTGGCGGTCTCGGGGGCCAGGGCATCTCGATGCTGGTGCCGACGCTGCTGGAAATGGGCACCGAGGAACAGAAGCGTGAGTTCGTGGGGCCGACGCTTCGCGGTGAGACGATCTGGTGCCAGGGTTACTCCGAACCGGGCGCAGGCAGCGATCTCGCCAGCCTGCGCACGCGCGCCGAACTCGACGGCGACGAGTGGGTAGTGAACGGTCAGAAAATCTGGACCAGCACCGCACAGCACGCGGACTGGATTTTCTGCCTCGTTCGCACCGAACCGAACGCACCGAAACACCAGGGCATCAGCTTCCTGCTGTTCTCGATGAAGACGCCCGGCATCGAAGTGCGCCCGCTGAAGACGATGACCGGTGACGCGACGTTCAACGAAGTGTTCTTCACCGACGTGCGCGTGCCGAAAGGACAGATCGTCGGCCGCCGCGGCGAAGGCTGGCTGGTTGCGAATTCGATCCTGCGCCACGAGCGCGGCATGCTCGGCGATCCCAACGCGATGCTCACGCGCCTGAACGCGCTCACCGAACTGATGAAGACCGAAACGCTCGACGGGCGCCGCCTCATCGACAACCCGGTGTATCGCGACCGGCTGATGAAGATTCAGGGCGAAGTGACGGCGATGCGGCTGAACGATCTGCGTCTGCTGTCGGCGAAGCTCAACAACAAGAACGCGGACCTCGCCGGCATGATCGTCAAACTGAAGGGCACCGAACTGCGCCACGACCTCGAATCGCTCGGCATCGATGTGCTCGGCGAAATCGGCGCGCTCTACTACGGCAAGCAGGGCGACTCGCCGTATCTGAAAGATCACGGCATGTATCAGTACCACTACATGTTCTATCTCGGGCTGATCATCGGCGGCGGCACCTCGCAGATTCAGAAGAACATCATCAGCGAACGCGGTCTCGGCATGCCGAAAGAACCAAAATTCAGTAAGGAAGCCTGATCGTGGAATTCGGACTCTCGCAAGAACAGGAATTCCTCCGCGACTCGTTGACGCGGTTTCTCGCCGACAACGCCGGCCTGCCTCGTGCGCGTCGTTTCGCCGACGGCGGCGAACGCCGCGCACAAGATCTGTGGGAGGGATTGGTCGGCCTCGGCGTGCCCGGACTCGTCATTCCGGAAGCACACGGTGGCGTCGGACTCGCCACGCTCGACGCCGCAACGGCTGCGCAAGCGCTCGGTTCGGCCATTGCGCCGGTGCCGTTCATCGGCACCTCGGTACTGGCGCCCCGCGCGTTGATCAACGCGGGCAGCGCCGATCAGCAATCCGAATGGCTACCCCGCATCGCAGCCGGCGAAACGATCGTCGGCGTTGCGCTTTCGGAAGCAGCAAGCGGCGCGCGTGAGGGCGCCAAGGTGACGGCGATCGCCGGCAAGCTGTCCGGCAAGACACTGTTCGTGTTCGATTTCGAAGCCGACGCCTATCTCGTCGCCGACGATCGCCGCCGCCTCTATCTCGTCGACGGCAAGGCCAAGGGTCTGACACGCCGCGACCTCGAAACCATTGATGCCACACGACGCGTCGGCGAGTTGGTGCTCGATGGCGTTCAGGCACAACTGCTGCCGGGAAGCGAAGACGGCGAAGTGCTTGCGGACATACTCGACGTGGGCCGCGTGCTGCTTGCGGCGGACACGCTCGGCGCGGCACAGAACATGCTCGATCAGGCGGTGGCCTATTCGCTGACGCGTCAGCAGTTCAATCGGCCCATCGGCTCGTTCCAGGCCGTCAAACACATGTGTGCGGAAATGGCCGCCGGACTCGAGCCGTGCCAGTCGCTGGTGTGGTATGCGGCACATGCGGTCGATTCGATCCCGAGCGAGGCGCGCGTCACCGCCTGTCACGCGAAGGCGCACGTCGCCGAGGTGGGCAAGTTCGTCGCGAAGACCTCAACCGAGGTGCACGGCGGCATGGGCTTCACAGACCTGGTCGGCCTGCACTACTGGTTCAAGCGGATCGGACTCAATCGACAACTGCTCGGCAGCCCGGAACGGCTGCGCGAAGAGGCGGCCCGCGTGCAGGACCTGATCGAGTGACGATCGTCTAACGCTCACGGGGCCGCGGGGCAGGCTCATTGAATTCACGTCGGATGCCCCCACGATTGGGAAATCGTCCATTTGGCAGGCTATCCATGACCGATACGGTTCAGACGCTTCCAGTCCTTCCGCTGAAGAACACCGTGGTGTTCCCGGAGCTGGTCGTGCCGCTTGCAGTCGGCCGGCCGAAATCGCTGGCCGCCGTGAAAGCTTCGTCGGAGCACAATCAGCAGCTGCTGACGGTCGCTCAACGCGACGCCGAGCAAGACGCGCCCGACCGCAGCGGAATCCACGACATCGGCACGCTCGTGACGATCAAGCGCGTCGAGCGCCGCGATGGCGGCGCAAATGTCATCGTGCAAGGCATTCAGCGCGTGCGCGTGCTTGCGGAAAAGAGCAACGAACCCCATCTAGAAGTGGAGTTCCGCCCGCTGCCGAATCTGCACATCGACGAGCACGACCCTGACCGACCGCGGGTAGAGGCGCTCGTTCTCGAGAATCTGGAACTGGCGCGCGCCATCGCACAACTGTTCGACGCAGAAAACGGCTTGCAGGTGTTTCAGCAGCTGATCGGCTCGATCGCGGACCCCATAGTGCAGATGTACCGCATCGCCTCGCTCGCAAACCTAGACATCGAAAAAGAGCAGGAAGTGCTCGCTGCACCGACCACGCTCGCGCTCATGGAGAAAGTCCACGACATTCTGCTGCACGAGAAGAACGTCAACGAAGTGCGGCGCGAAATCGCAGAAACCGCGAAGCACGACATCGACAAGCAACAGCGCGAACATCTGTTGCGTCAACAGAAGCGCGCCATTGAACAAGCGTTGGGCGAAGAAGGCGGCGGCAGCGAAGAAACCGCCGAACTGCGCGAGCAGCTTGCGAAAGCAAACCTGCCTGAAGCCGTGCAGAAGGAAGTCGATCGTGAACTGAAGCGACTCGGCCGCATGTCGGAGAACGCGGCCGACTATCAGGTCGCTCGCAGCTATCTCGAGTTGATCGCCGAATTGCCGTGGCACAACCGCACGGAAGACGCGCTCGACCTGAAACATGCGCAGGAAGTGCTCGACATAGACCACTACGGCCTTGAAGACGTGAAAGACCGCATCCTCGAGAGCCTTGCGGTGATGCAGCTCAACAAGGAAGCGAAAGCGCCGATCATCTGTCTCGTTGGCCCTCCCGGCGTCGGCAAGACGTCGCTCGGACAATCGATCGCCCGCGCGATGGGGCGGAAGTTCGAGCGACTGTCGCTCGGCGGGCTGCACGACGAAGCCGAATTGCGCGGCCACCGGCGCACCTACATCGGTGCAATGCCAGGCCGTCTGATTCAGGCGGTAAGGCGTGCAGGTGTCAGCAATCCGTTGCTGATGCTCGATGAGATCGACAAGCTCGGCCGCGATTTCCGCGGCGACCCCGCAGCTGCGCTGATGGAAATTCTCGACCCGGCGCAGAACAAGGAATTCAGGGACAACTACCTGAACCTGCCGTTCGACCTGTCGAAGGTGTTCTTCATCACCACGGCGAATACGCTCGAAGGTATTCCGCGGCCGTTGCTCGACCGTATGGAAGTGATGGATCTCAGCGGCTATAGCGACCGCGAGAAGCGTGAGATCGCGCGCCGTTATCTGATCCCGCGGCAACGCGCAGAAACGGGTCTCGAAGAAGCGCAGCTCGATATTCCCGACGACGTGCTCACTCTGGTAATCCGTCGCTACACGCGCGAAGCCGGCGTGCGGGAACTCGAACGCGTAATCGGCCGGCTCGCGCGCAAGCGCGCCCGTCAGGTGCTCGAGAAGCACAACGGCGAACCTTTGCCACCGATCACCGCCGATCGGCTGACGAACATGATCGGCCCGATGCGCTTCCAGTCCGATAAAGGTCGCGAATCGCTACCGGCGGGCGTTGCGGCGGGCCTGGCCTGGACCGAAGCGGGCGGCGACGTGCTGTACATCGAGGCAATCCTGACGCACCGCGACGAACGCGTGATGCTGACGGGGCAACTCGGCAACGTGATGCAGGAGTCGGCGAAAGCGGCGCGCAGCTACATCTGGTCGGCGGCGGACAAACTCGGCATCGACCGCAAGCGCATCGAGAAGCGCGGCGTGCACATTCACGTGCCCGCAGGTGCAGTGCCGAAGGACGGTCCGTCGGCCGGCATCACGATGGCAACGGCGCTCGTGTCTGCATACAGCGAAGAACCGATCCGGCCGCACCTCGCGATGACAGGCGAGATCACGCTGTCGGGTCTGGTACTGCCGGTAGGCGGCATCAAGGAAAAAGTGCTGGCGGCACATCGCGCCGGCATGAAGCACCTGATTCTGCCGAAGGACAACGAGGCCGATCTCGACAAAGTGCCCGATAGCGTCCGCAAGGAACTGTCGATCACGCTGGTCGAACGGCTCGAGGAAGTCATCGCAGTTGCCATCCCGTCGTTGCGCGTGTCGGTGAAGGCGGAAGACCGCAAGGCGGCCAAGCAGGCCGCCGCGGGAGTTTCAGCCGCTCGCGCTGACGCGTAGCTGCGCCGGCGTCAACGGTAGACTACGCACCCGAATCCCCGTCGCGGCTGCCACGGCATTGGCAACCGCGGCGGCGGTCGGGCCCTGTGTGGCCTCACCCGCGCCCAACGACCGCATGTGGGGGCGATCGATCAGCTCGGTCGTCACGATCGGTACTTCGCTGAAGCGCAAGATCGGGTAACTGTCCCAATCCACCGACGTCACGCCGTCGCGGTCGAACGTCACTGCCTCCTTCAACGTCCAACTGAGCGACTGCACGGCGCCGCCCTCCAGCTGGTTGACGATGCCATCCGGATCTACCACGCGCCCCGCATCGGCTGCGATCCACACCCGCTTCGCGCGGATCTGGGCGGACGCGAGGTCTACGTCGACTTCGACGATCACCGCCGCGTAACACTGCTGATTCTTGTAGCGGGCAACGCCGATGCCGCGGCCGCTCGCACACGGCGAAGGCACCGCAGCGTCACGCTGCGCCATGGCGACAACTCGCTCGATCACGTCTCGTGCGCGTGGATCTTCGACGTGGCGCATCCGGAACTCGATCGGGTCTGCGCTCGCCACCATTGCCAACTCGTCCATGAACGATTCGATGGCGAACACGTTCGCGTGTGCGCCGAGCCCACGCAGCGAGGAAGTACGCAGCGGACTGTCCTTGACGAAGCGCTTCACGACGCGCGTTTGCGGGAATCGGTACAACGGCCACGCGTTGCGGTGAATGCCGACCTCGGGACCGAGCCGCGGCGCGGGCGGCACGCGTGCGAACGATTTCTCGAGGTGCCACGCCGCGACGAGTTCCGAACCTTCGTGAAACGGCATAGGACGACCCACGTGGGTGAAACTCCATACGTCGTGCGACCACGCCTGCACCCGGCCGTTAGCATCAACATGCGCTTCGAGGTCGATGCACATTGCCGGCCCGTACGGCTCCCATTGGTGTTCCTGCTGTCGTGTCCACTTCAACAACACCGGTCGTCCAGGCAATGCGCGCGCGCACAATGCCGCGTCGAGTGCGACATCGTCCGCGCCGTTGTGCCCATACGCGCCTGCGCCCTGCGCATGAACGACGGTGACCTGAGCGGCTCCCATCCCCAGCACTTTCGCGAGCGTCGGCGCCAGCAACTCGATGCCCTGGCTGTGGCTCCATACCGTCAGCCGTCCGCCATCCCAAAGCGCTGCAGCAGCGGATGGCGCCAGCGAAGCATGCATCACATAGGGCCGCGCGTAACTCGCGCGCACCGCCGTCGAACCGTTGGGAGGTTGAAGCACTGGCAGCGGGGCTTCACGCGGCACACCGTCGACAACCGGATACGCACCCGCTTCGTGCGCCCTGAGAAATTCGGACATTTGCTCCGGGACTTCGAGCGCTGCGATCTGACGCCATGACGCCGCGCGCGCCGCCCGCTCCATCAGCCGGATTGCCGCGTGCTCGTCTTCCGCGACTACCGCAATGAAACTGCCGTCGACGATCAACGCTGCGAGCGCTTCGTCGCCGTCAAGGCGCGTACGGTCGAATGCGCCGAGGCGATAGTGGTATCCCGGAGGGCGCACGACCCGCGCGTGCAACAGACCAGGCATCGCGAGGTCGTGCACGAATACCGCTTCGCCCCTTATTTTGGCCGGCAAGTCGACTCTTGCGATGCCTTTGCCTACAAGGCGGTATCGATCCGGCGACTTTTCGGAGATGCACTCTTCGATCTTCACGCCGAATGGCCGGCCGCCTTGCACGTCCCAATAGCTGACCGTTCGGTTCGCGCCCGGCACGCCGATCTCGCCGTCGACCACACGCAACGCCGCCACCTCGACGCCGAGGTCCACCGCGGCGCGCTCGAGCATGATGCGACGCGCGTGTGCGCACGCCTGCCGCAGCGCGCTGCCACTATCCTCCACCGACATCGATCCGGCCGTGATGAGTTCGTTCGGAGAACGGCCCGTTACGGCCGTTTCGACGCGGACGCGTGCAGGAAGCACGTCGAGTTCCTCTGCAGCGATCGCGGTGAGCGCGGTGAGGATGCCCTGGCCGATCTCCACCTTGCCGGTGCGGATCACAATCGCGTCGCGCGGTTCGATCTGCACCCACCGGTCGAGGTCGGGGTTACGTTTCAACGACGCGGGCAGCTCAGCCATGGCCGGCCAGCCGTTCGAGCGCACGCAGAATGCGCGGCTGCGCGCCGCAGCGGCACAGGTGATCGTCCAACGCTTCACGGATCTCTGCGCCCGACGGCGCGGCAGTGCGATCGAACAACGCTTTCGCAGCCATGAGAATTCCGGACAGACAGTAACCGCACTGCGCCGCGTTCTCACCGAGCAGTGCGCTCTGCACCGGGTGCAGAACGGCGTCGCGCTCTAGCCCTTCCAACGTTTCAATCCGGCGCCCCTTGAACGACTCGGTGAGCGCCACGCAAGACAACACCGGCTCGCCGTCCGCGAGCACCTTGCACGCACCGCACTGCTCCAGAGCGCAACCGAGCTTCACGCTCTTGAGGCCGAGCGTGTTACGCAGCGTGAAGATCAGCGGCACGCCATCGGGGATGTCGAGCGTATGTGGAGTGCCATTGACGATCAGGTCGACCATTGTCGTAAGCCGTGCGGGGTTTGCGTTTGCGGCTGCGGTGCTTTCCGGACAACCTACACACGCGTGTTGCGCCGCGCCAGACGCGGCTCCTTCGAATACGGGAAACGATATGAAGTTCGCCAGAGGTCCCCTTCAACGAACCAAGCAGCGAATTCCCGAACGGTGGCGACGCCCGATTACCGTAGATCCGATCGCATGGAACGGCGCGGCCACCGCGCTGAGCATCGTCGGCTGGTTCCTCGCGATCACCACTGCGCTACAGCTCGCGCTGACGCATTTCGCGTGGGAGCGAGCGCTCGGGGTCGGCGCGGCAATCGGTTTAGCGGTGGTCGGCGCTCTGCTCGCGCTGTTGCTCGTGCGCCTGCTTCGCCGCGGACCGCTCAGATTCTGGTGGAGTGTGCTTCTGACCGCCGCGATTCTCACGATCGCCTACGGTCTGGTGGTATCGCCGAAGGGTTTCGCCGCGACACTGGCTGCGGTAATCGCATCGGCGGCGCTGCTCGGCGGCGGCGCTGCGATGTTGCGCGCAAAGGGATACACACGACTGCGCGCAGCGACAACCGCAATCGGTGCGCTCGGCGCGCTCGCACTGACGGTCGCGTATCTTTCGCCCGGTTGGGGTCAGCCCACGACGCTGGCCTGGTCGCCGCAGAGTGTCGCCGCGTTGGAACTTCCGAACCCCGGCGTAGCGGGGCCCCTCACGGTCGAAACGCTGAGCTACGGCGGCGGCAAGGACCTGCACCGTAAGGCGTTTGGCGTCGATGCGGCCCTCATCAGCGAAACGGTGGACGGCTCGCACCTGATCGACGGCTGGTCCGGACTTTCGGGTTGGGCGCGCACGCAGTACTGGGGGTTCGACGCCAAGCAGTTACCCCTGCAGGGTCGCGTCTGGTTCCCGAAAGGCGACGGTCCTTTTCCGCTGGTGCTGATGGTGCACGGCAATCACGACATGGAGGATTTCTCCGACCCCGGCTATGCCTATCTGGGAGAGTTGTTCGCGAGCCGCGGCATCATCGCGGTGTCGGTAGACGAGAATTTCCTCAACAGTTCCTTTGCCGATCTGTTGGGTGGTTTCAAAGGCGGGCTCGAGAAGGAGAACGATGCACGCGCATGGATGCTGCTCGAACACCTGCGACTCTGGCGACAGTGGAATCGGGATCCGCAAAACCGTTTTCACGGCAAAGTGGACCTCGACCGCGTCGCGTTGATCGGTCACTCGCGCGGCGGCGAAGCGGTGGCGATCGCGGCACTGTTCAATCGTCTACCGTTCTATCCCGACGACTCGCGCGTGGTGTTCGACTATGGATTCAACCTGCGCGGTGTCATCGCGATTGCACCGTCGGACGAGCAGTACGAACCGCGCAGCCAGGCCACCGAGTTCGACGACATCAGCTACCTCGTCATTCAGGGCAGCAGAGACGGCGACGTGCAGTCATACATGGGCTCCGCACAATATTCCCGCGTCGGGTTCGACGAATGCGACACGTGCTTCAAAGCCGGCCTCTATCTGCTCGATGCAAACCACGGGCAGTTCAACACGAGCTGGGGGCGCAACGATTTGAGCGATGTCTGGGGACGCGCACTGAACCTCGTAACGATCATGGACCCAGACGCACAGCGCAACGTGGCGAAGGTGTTGTTCGGCGCATTTCTGGAAGTCGTGCTGAACGATCGCGGTGAGTATCGGGCGTTTCTCGAAACCCCCGCATCGGGTCGCGCGTGGCTCGGCCAGAACGTGCAGTTCGTGAACGAATACTCGGCGGCAGACGAAACGCCGATTGCGAATTTCGACGAAGACGCCGATCTGACCACCGGCTCTATACCGGGTGTGCAGATCTCCGGCACCGGTCTCGCGCGCTGGTACGAAACGCAGCTGCCGCTGAAGTGGAACGACCTCGCCACCGAATCGGCCGCAATCGGCTGGCATCGCACCGACGACGCAAAACCGCCGGAGCTGCGCATCGATCTCGATGCAACACCCGACCTCGACAGGCAGCTCAGTTTCAGCCTCGCAATGTCGGACAAGAGCCCGCTCGAGGAAGATGCCGATTGGAAGATGCCCGACTCGATCGACTTCCACGTGGTGCTGACGGATCGCAACGGCCGCGAAGCGTCGATTGCGCTGTCGAGCCTGCAACTACTCTACAAGCCGATCGAGGTGACCACCCGCAAACTCGCGTTCCTCGACACAGTCGACCCGTCGGAACCGATTTTCCAGCGCTACGCCATTCCGCTGCAGAGCATCGAGGGTATCGACGGCCGGAACATTGCGACCATGCGTTTTCGCTTCGACGCGACACCTGCCGGATTGATCTATCTGGACGACGTCGCGATGGCGCGCGATCCGTTAGCGGGCGGCTAACCCCGCAACGAACTGCGCCACGCCGTCGGAGAACATCTGCACGGCGAGCAATACAAGCAACATGCCCATCAGACGTTCGAGCGCCTTCACACCTCTGTCGCCGAGCGCCTTCATCAACCACGGCGAACACGCCAGGATGGCAGTGGCGGCGACCCACGCGAGCACGAGCGCGAGACACCACTCCCACACGCGTTCCGGATGTCGCGACGACTGCAGCAGCAGAATCGCGATGGTCGAGGGGCCCGCCACTAACGGCATGGCAAGGGGGACGATGAACGGATCCACTACCTCTTCGTCTTCCGCCCCGGCTGGCCGCGGGAAGATCATCCGCAGCGCGATGATGAACAACAGAATGCCGCCGGAGAGACTCAACGTCGGCTGCGTCAACCCCATGAACTGCATCACCGGGTTACCAACGAACAGGAACAGCAGCAGGATGGCCAGAGCAATCGTCAGTTCGCGCGCGACGATACGCGAACGGGTACGGGCATCGAACCGCGCGAGCACGGCGTTGAAAACCGGAATATTGCCGAGAGGATCCATGACGAAGAACAGCGTCACGGCAACGGCGAGGATGTCGGGATAGTTCATGCGCTCAGCAGCATACAGGCCCTTTGCAGGGTCGGCCTACCCGACTGAACACGGCCGGAAGTCGATCGCCACGACTCCTCTTCAGTCGCCTCGGACTGCAGCGCGTGTGACGGCCACATCGTGCAGGCCGGGCTCGGACACCTTCAGCACGAAGGAATGGCGAAAGACGATGACAGTTCCATATGACGACGCCGACTCGTGCTGCAGGCCGACCTCAGTGGCCTCCGCGCTCTGACCAAGGCGCACGAAATGACGGAGAGAACAGCTGCTCATCTCGCGCAGGGCGAGAGCGAATTGTTCAGGAGCTCCGATCGGGTCCTGTGTAACGCGCAACCCCACGCGACGTGCCCAACCGATGAGATTGCGCGCAATGGTGGACGAGCGAAGCCCCGCATCGACCTCGTTGGCCAGACTTGGATCCAGCTTGATCCGGGTCAGCGGCATTTGTTCCAGCAACGCGAGCGACGAGTAGCTCTTTCCGAAATCGTTCAGCGCAATACCAAGACCAAGTGCGTGTAACTGTAGTAACACCTCCCCAACCCGTGTCTTGATGTCTCGCAATGCCGCATCCGTGATGCCGATCTCGATGCACTGCGGTGGCAGCCGATACTCATCCAACAACGCCCTTAGTCGCGCTACGAAGTTCGGCTCGGTGAGTTGTGCGGGAGGAACGTCCATCGAGATACGAACCTGCGGCCACGCCCCTTGATGCCATCGCGACGCCATTTCCACCGCCGATCGCAGCGCCCACTCGCAGATGGGCAGAATCGTGTCCGGCTCCTCCGGCAGCGCGAAAATTTCCCCTCTTGCTCCGAGTCCGGCCACGGCGTCGCGCCTGGAAACGCGCGCGACCACTGATTCGACTTCGAGCGTATCGGGATTCAATTCGGGTTGTAGAGCGAGCGCGAGTGCATCGTCCCCCAACATGCGCAGCAGATCTTCGCTGCACGGTGCCTGGTGCGGATCCTGGTGCGGATCAGTCCTGGCCGCGGTGTTCGCAAGCCGTGTCTTCGCGGGCGCTCTCTTCGGCGCAGGTCGGTCGACATCGTCAAAAGACACCGAGATGCGGCTGCCCTCCTGCGGCGACTCGATCTGTTCGATGTCGTCGGGCGGACCCGTCAGCAGCTTCTCGGAGTGATGCGATAGCGGTTCAAGCTGAGCGAGCGTCTGCTCGGCATGCGTCAGCCGCTCGGCCACTCGATCGCACGCAATCGCGATCGAATCGGTTTCAACAGTGCCGACTTCCGTTGTCGACGATCGTGCACGCCGGCGCCGCTCTCCCCCAACCACCGCCAACACGACGAGCAACAACGCAATTGCTCCGGTGACCCATCCGCCTACGAGGCCGCCTCCATCCACTCCTTCACGCCGCGGTGGCGGTACCGGCGGCGTCTCGATTGCGGCGTCGAGCACGATAGCGGTCGACGCGGGTTCCGGCACCGAGGCGGGCAGTTGTGCCTGGTGCTCCTGCGATGGGGATTCGGTGCGAACGAATCGGGATACGAGTTCGATGGGGCGCTTCAGTCGAGATCCCAGGTCGGCGAAACGGGTCGCCATGACGCTTTGATGCACATCCGACCTCTGCAGCTTCGTCCGTGTGTCGGCAAGCGAAGCGAGATCTTCGAGCATCCTTCCGAACCACACGCGGCCTTGCGATTTCGTTAGTTCGGATCGGTCGCCCTCGAGCGTTGCCTCGATAGCCTGTTCGCCCGCCGCAAGAGCGTCCAATACGCCATCGAGTTCGCTTCCGCGCGCGTCGAGACGTTCCGAACGACGGCGCAACTCCGCAAGCTCGGCCTTCAGCGCAATCAACGAGTCGCGCGCGAACACACGCCCGAACAACATCCACGCCTCGTCTATCGCGTCCCGAGTGCGCGCCGTCATGGCTCGAACCCGATTGGAGTAGTCGACGAGCAGTTCGCGTTGGTCGTCGGCGGCGATCACCAACCGCTTGCCGGCGCCGTCGAATTCGTCAATGTCCTTCGACGCCCTCGAACGATCCGCTTCGTCGGTGGCATTTCGGATGCTCTCCAGAAACGCCCGACCGGCGCGCGTCACCTGGTGCGACGCCGCCTGAAAGCGCGCAACTGACTCGGCATCCGACTTTTGAATCCTGTTCCGAACAGCAACGTTGTAACCGTCGAGCGCGGCGCGAAACGCATCGAATCTCGCACGCGGTTGTTGAGCGTCGACTCCCGTCACCGTGATCGCGGGTGGTGGCACCGGGGCCGATTCCGCCGCTCCCACGACGGCCGGAGCTACATTCATGGCCGGATCCGCTGCGCCCGTCTCCGGCGCAACACCGATCACACCGGCAAGCGTCACGACGGCGATTATCGAAGCGTTTCCAATCCGGGCTGTGGTCATCGCAACCTCTCGTACCGACATTGCGACGCTGTCACCGAAGAATGCAAGCGGCGTCGGTTGTGACCTGGCGACCCGCCGTCAGATCACACGACCGTGGCAACAACCTCTTCGAACGCTGCGACGCGCGGTTCGAGCCGATCGATCGTGCTGCGCCAGAACGCCGGTCCTTCCAGCGCAGTATCGAGATGCTGTCGCGCCAGTTGCTCGGCAGTCATCCGACCGGTGTCGCGCAGCAGCGTGACATAACGCGGATAGAAGTCCGCATCGCCGTTTGAGCGCCGCAGATACACTCCCATGCTGAAGAGAAATCCGAACAGATAAGGGAAGTTGTAGAACGACAATCCGGAAATGAAGAAGTGCAACTTCGACGCCCAGAACATGGGATCCGGCTCGGAACAGGATTCGCCGTACCAGTCCTGCCACGCCTGGCTCATTAACGCTTCGAGCTCCGCTGCCCGCAGCGGGCGCTCTTCGCGCCGTTCATAGAACGCTTTCTCGAAACTGAAGCGCGCCGGAATGTTCAGCATGAATGCCGAAATCGCGGTCATCTCCTCCCACATAATCTGGAAGCGTTCGTGCGGCGTATTCGCGCGCGCGAGCAGCGCGTCGCGAACGGCCGTCTCGCCGAACGTGCTCGCCGTTTCCGCCAACGACATGCCATAGCTGCGCTGGCTGTCTGGCAGATCGCGCATGACCCACGAATGGAATGCATGCCCGAGTTCGTGCGCCAGCGTGATGATGTCGGACGTGGTGCCGTGGTACGTCATATAGACGCGCGGCGTGCGCGATTTCTCGAAACCGGTGCAGTACGCACCCGGTCTTTTTCGCGAACTCACCGTTCCCTCGATCCAGCGGTTGCGCTGCATCATCCGAACGAACTCTTCCATTTCGGGATTTACGCTGCCGTATGCCTGCGCAATCAATGCAACAGCATCGTCGAACGGCATCGGACGCTCGTCGATTCCCAACGGTGGTGCCGGGGCGCGCATGTCCCACGGACCAATCTGCTCACGGCCCGTTGCGCGGGCCATCGCCCGTGTTGCCCTGCGCGCGAGCGGGCGCGACTCGAGCGTCACTTCCAACAACGTGTCCAGGGTGCGGCGGCTGATCCGGTTCATGTGTACGGGTGCGTCGAGGAAATGCACCGGCCGCACCTTCGAGCGTTTGCGATTCAGTTCGAGGCGCCAACCGGCAATCGCGTTGACCGCGGCTGCACAGGATTCTTCGTGCGTACGCCAGGCGTCGTTGATGCCGTGCCATGCGTCTCTGCGGGTGTGCACGTCCGACTTCTGCAACATCCCGGCCGCCTCGGCCATTCCCATCGTCTTCAATTCGTTGCCGACTTGAACGTTGCACGTCATGGTGGACGACAACTGACTGTACATCCGGCCCCACGCGTGGATGCCGTCCTGCGCCAGCCCACTCACGAGATTCTCTTCTGCCAGACTCAACAGTTCGTGGCGTCGCTGACGACCATGCCGAACGGAGAACGCCGACACTGCGACCGATGGGTCGGCCAGATACGCCTCGACGACGTCGTCAGGTACGAGATCGAGAATCTCGGACCACGGTTCCAGCAGTTCGCCGTAGCGCTTCTGGAACTTCTGGAGTCGCCCTTGCAGCACTTGCGCCAACTCGTCCTGCGCGTCGACGGACAGCAGGCAGTTCGCATACGTGAGTGGATTGCTGAGTAACGGCCCCGCTTGTTCGGACAGTCGGAACACTTCCTGCGCGGTTGCCACCACCGTTTGCGCCGATGCGACGTCGAGTGACGATGCGTCGGGCAGCGCCGCGACGAGCGTGGGGTTCAACGCCTCGATGCGATCGAGCAGTCCGGTGAGCGCGCGTAAATCGTCCGTGAGTGCGTTGCAGTCCGGACTCGTGTATTCGCTCGCCAGGTCCCAACTCGGCCCTTGAACCTCGTGCTCGTCGAGTGATCGTGTTGCGCTTCGGGGCATTTGCGTATCCTGTTTGCCAGCCGACGCGCGAGTCGGCTAACGTTGCCAACCCCGCAACCGTTCAGGCGCGGAATCAAATGGAAGAAGTCAAATGAAGGCCGCAGTCTACTATGAAAACGGCGCACCTCAGGTGTTCCGTTACGAGGACGTCGCCGATCCGACGTGCGACGCGAACGGTATCGTCATCGACGTGAAAGCCGTAAGCATCGAAGGTGGCGATGTGCTGAATCGCGCCGGCGGTGCACTGGTAACGAAGCCACACGTCGTCGGTTATCAAGCCGCCGGCGTCGTGCGCGAAGTCGGTACGAACGTCACCGGTTTCAAAGTGGGCGATCACGCCGTAACCGTCAGTGCATTCGGCAGCCACGCTGCACGACGCGCCGTCAACGCGGCAACCGCATGGAAAGTACCGAAGGACGCCGACATCGTGCTGGCCGCGTGCGTGCCGATTCCGTTCGGCACCGCCGACGATTGCCTGTTCGAGTTCGGTCGGCTGCAGAAAGGCGAATCGGTGCTGATTCAAGGCGGCGCCGGCGGTGTCGGTCTGGCTGCGATTCAACTCGCAAAACGCGCCGGCGCGCGCGTGTTCGCAACCGCGTCTTCGGATGCGAAGCTCGATCGGCTGCGCGACTTCGGCATGGATGAAGGCATCAACTACGCGAAAGGCGATCTCGCAGCCGCGGTGATGCGCGCCACCGACAATCGCGGCGTGAATCTGGTGGTCGATCCGGTCGGCGGCGACGTGCTCGCGCAAAGCCTGAAGATCATCGGTTATCGCGGCCGCGTGGTTACCGTGGGCAACGCCAGCCGCGGCGAACGCAACTACGATATTCAATCGCTGCTCGGCCAGAATCAGTCCGTCACCGGTGTGTTTCTCGGCGCCGAGATCACCACGCCCCGCGTGCGGCAGATGATCGAAAATCACGTGAAGGACGTGGCATCCGGCGCGCTGAAGATGGTCGTCGACAAGCAGTTTCCGTTGCGCGACGCAGCGGCGGCTCACGCTTACATCGAAGGCCGCAGCGCTTTCGGTCGTGTCGTGCTGATTCCCTGAATTCATAGAGGCTCGAAATGCAAACGAAGAAAGGCAACGAGGAGCAGATCGAATACTGGAACGGCGACGCCGGCGCCACGTGGACGAAGCGACAAGACCGTATGGACGCGATGCTCGCGCCGATCGGCGATGCAACGCTCGATCGGTGTCCGGTCAACGCGGGCGACAAGGTGCTCGACGTCGGCTGCGGTTGCGGCGATACGACGCTGCGTTTCGCCGCGCGTGGTGCCATCGCAACCGGCGTGGACATTTCCAAACCGATGCTCGCGCGAGCTCGCGAACGTGCGGCCGCGAAGGGTCTCACCGCCACGTTCACCCTCGCCGACGCCGCAGAGGCGCGTTTCGACACCGAATACGATCTGCTGTTCTCGCGTTTTGGCGTGATGTTCTTCAGCGACCCCACCGCCGCGTTCACGAATCTGCATCGCGCCCTGCGCGCGTCGGCCAGGCTGTGTTTCGTCTGCTGGCAACCGCCGAAGCTCAACCCATGGATTTCGGTGCCGTTCTCAGTCGCGCAGCCATTCCTGCCGCCGCAGCCCACGCTCGAACCGCGCGCACCAGGTCCGTTCGCATTCGCCGAGCCCGACTACGTGCGCCAGATTCTCACCGGCGCCGGCTTCAAGTCGATATCGATCGATCCGTTTACCACGACGCTCACCATCGGCAGCAACCTCGATACGGCGCTCGAACAGATCTGCGAAGTCGGCCCCTTGAGCCGCTCGTTGGCGGGTGTCGAGTCGTCGCTCCGCTCTCGCGTGATCGCTGCGGTGCGCGAACAGTTGCAGGCGAACCTGACGAGTGCCGGCGTTTCGCTCGGCGCTGCGTGCTGGATCGTGCAGGCGGCAGCGTAGCGATGAGTCGCGGTAGATCATGAGCTGGGAAAGGGAAATCGACGAACTGCGCCGCCGCGAAGCGCTCGCGCTGCAGATGGGCGGCGCAGACAAAGTGGCCCGGCAACATGAATTCGGCAAGCTGACGATTCGCGAACGCATCGCGGCAATCAGCGACGTCGACTCATTCCACGAGATCGGCACGCTGGCCGGCGTCGGCAGCTACGGCGAAGACGGCGAATTGCGCGCGTTCACGCCGTCGAACTTCGTGCTCGGCACTGCCGACATCGGCGGCCGTCCGGTGATTCTATCGGGCGACGACTTCACCGTGCGCGGCGGTTCGGCCGATGCGTCGATCGCCGGCAAACGGCAGCGCGCCGAAGGCCTTGCGCTCGAATTGCGCCTGCCGCACATCCGTCTCGTCGACGGCATGGGCGGCGGCGGGTCCGTGAAGACCATCGAGACTGCGGGACGCACCTACATTCCACAAGTGGCCGGTTGGGAAACCGTCGTTGCGCACCTCGCGGTTGCGCCGTCGGTCTCGCTTGCATTGGGATCGGTCGCCGGCATCGGCGCAGCGCGCGTGTCGACGTCGCACTACTCGCTCATCGTCAAAGACACCGCACAGATGATGATCGCCGGTCCCGCGCTGGTGGACTGGGCAAAGCTCGGCGAGGTGTCGAAGGAAGAACTCGGCGCGAGCCGCATCCACACGCGCAACGGCGCCATCGACGACGAAGTGGCGAGTGAAGCGGAAGCGTTCGAGCGCGCCGCGCAGTTCCTGTCGTATCTGCCGACGAACGTCGACGAGTTGCCCCCGATCGTTTCCACCAACGACGACCCTAAGCGGCGCGAAGAGTTTCTGCTCGACGTCGTGCCGAACGATCCGCGCAAGGTCTACAAGATGCGGCCGATCATCGAGGCGGTGGTCGATCGCGACAGCTTCTTCGAAATCGGGCGCGCGTGGGGTAAGTCGATCATCACCGGCCTGGCGCGGCTCGACGGCGTACCGGTTGCGCTGTTCGCCGAAGACCCTTTCGTTTACGGCGGCGCGTGGACGGCCGATGCGTCTCGCAAACTGACGCGCTTCATCGATCTATCGGCGATTTTCCATCTGCCGTTGGTACATCTGGTCGACTGCCCCGGCTTTCTCATCGGCAAACAGTCGGAGGAAGACGCAACAATCCGCTTCGGCTCGACGACGCTCGCCGCGCTCGGACAATCGCCGGTGCCGTTCGCGAGCGTGGTGGTTCGCAAGGCGTTCGGCGTGGCGGGCGCTGCGAATCACAAACCCGGCAGCCATCACGTGCGCGTTGCATGGCCGTCGGGCGACTGGGGTTCGCTGCCGATCGAAGGCGGCATCGAGGTGGCCTACAAGGCCGAACTCGCGGAGTCCGCTGATCCGGACGCGCACCTTGCCGCCATCAAAACGCGCCTGAATCGTTTGCGTTCACCGTTTCGTTCGGCCGAGTACTTCGAGATCGAAGAGATTATCGACCCACGGGACACGCGTGCAGTGCTGACGCGTTGGGTACAACTTGCGCGGCGTCGCTTGCGACCCGGGAGCGTCGCATTCGGCTTTCGACCTTAGCGATTTCTGACAAGCGGAGATCTAAGAAGATGCCTACCGGGACGTGTTTGTGCGGCAACGTCCAGTTCCGGCTCGACGGCCCGTTCCAGATGATGATGCACTGCCATTGTTCGCGTTGTCGCAAACATCACGGCAGTGCATTCGCCACGTTCGTCGGCGCACCAGCCGCGGGATTCGAGTGGCTGCGCGGAAGAGTCGAAATAGCAACGTGGTCGGCACCGAACGGATACCCGCGCTTCTTCTGCCCCACATGCGGTTCGGTCACACCAGCGCCTGACGATTCCAGTGAGCTGCGTTTCGTGCCCGCTGGCAACCTCGTCGAAGACTGCGGCGCGAGACCCGAGATGCACATCTTCGCCGCTTCGAAAGCGCCGTGGCACGAGATCACCGATCACGTTCACCAGTGCGCCGCAGCACCGGACGGTTACCCCGATCCGAACCTGCCGGCCGACGTGCGCACGCACGCGCCCGGCAAGATCGCGGGCAGCTGCTTATGCGACGCGATTCGGTTCGAAGTGGATGGAGCCCCGCTGCTGATGGTGAATTGCCATTGCTCGCGCTGCCGTCGCGGCCGCAGCGCCGCGCACGCGAGCAACGTGTTTGTGGCACTCGATCAACTGCGATGGACCCGCGGCGCAGAACACGTGAAGGTTTTCGATCTTCCCGGCGCCGAGCGTTTCGGCATCAACTTCTGCGATATCTGCGGCAGCGCAATGCCGCGCAATTCGCCGAAGATCGGCCGCGCGAACATTCCGGGCGGTAGCCTCGACACCGACCCCGGCATACGGCCCGGCTATCACATCTTCGTAGGGTCGAAGGCGCCGTGGTACGAGATCACGGATGCGTTGCCCCGGTTCGAAATGACGGCTCAGTAGCACGTTCGCGAGGTCCTGATCGAGGTGATGGGTCAGCGCATCGTAGGCGACGATCTTCGCGATCAGCTCCGGATTGCGGATGGCTTGCAGCGTACCCGACGCCTTGAGCCGCTCCAGCGCGGCGCGATTCCAGGCATACGGCCGGTATGCTCAAGCGTACGTGTAGAAGAACAGTTCACTGTTGGGGAGGTCGGCAACGGGCTTTCCGCGCGCTTAGTGGGCGAACTCGTCGATCTGCCGCAGCAGGGCGCGGATCTGCGCATCGATCGGCACGAGCATCTGCAGGTCGCGGGCGAGATCGCTCGCCAACGCCTGTGCGTAGAGGCGAACCTGGTTCTGCTCGATGCGCGCTTCGTTCCAGTTGTTGATCTGCAATGCGATCAGGATGCCGATGACCACCAGCACGATCTCGCCCACCGCATAGCGCAGGTACTCGCCCAGCCGCCGCTCCGCCATGAGCGCACTCCGTATTCGCCTGGAGGCATGGTTCATGGTCGCAGGATGCCCGAATCGATCACACGCTTGCCATCGCTGAACGGACCGCGCCCAACCGGCGTCGTTAGAACCCGTTGCGCTTCGCGACCGCCTTGCAATGTGGGTCGTCGCTCATCGCCGCGCCGATCGCGCGCAACTTCGGGCAACGCTCGACGAACCAGTTGCGTCCGGGCCGCCAGAACTGCATCTGCCAGACGTAGATGTCGAGCGCCGACCACGCGTCACCCAGGAACCAGGGGCTGCCGACTTGCGTTTCGAGGTGACGCCACAGCATTTCCCGATGGCTATCGGTCGATTCGCGCAGCACTTTTGCTGCTGCCTCGTCGCCACCGAGCCAGCGCTTCGGATCATCGCCGTAGGTGAACGTCGAATAGACCGCCGACACCAGGAACACCAGCCAGCGCTGGAACGCGGATCGTTGCGGATGATCGGGCGGCGGCACCAGCTGCGCCGCCGGCGCGATGTCGTGCAGATGCAGAACGATCGCGGCGCTTTCGGTCATTACCGATCCATCCGGCATCACCAGGGTCGGCACCTGACCCAGCGGATTGAGGGGCGCGAGCGCACGCGAGTTCCAGCCGATGTCGTCCCACGCGAGATCGACGCATTCCACCGGCACTTTTGCGCGCGCGAACGCGATTTCGACGATCATCGCGCCGCTGCCCTTCGCACCGTAGAGCCGATACCCACCCATCGACGTTACGCGCGCGGTTCGCCGCGGCCGGGCCACACGTAGCCCGCCTTGACGATGCACTCGATCACCGCTGGACGTCCGTCTTTTGTCGCGGCGAGTGCCTGATCGAGCGCCGGCAGGAAATCACCGGGCTTTTCGACCCGCTTCGACCACGCACCCAACGCGTCGGCGAGTTGTGCATAGTTGCCGCCCTGAAAATTCGCGCCGTAAGTCGCGTGCGCGTGTTTCAGCGACGGCGTTTCGATGGCCATGATGCCGTTGTTGAAGATCACCGTGATGATGCCGATCTTGTTGCGCACGGCGGTTTCGATGTCCATGCCGACCATGCCGATCGCCGAGTCGCCCATGATGTTTACGCACACCTTGTCCGGTTCGGCGAGTTTGGCGCCCATGATGGCGCCGAGGCCGAAGCCGAGCTGCGTGGTCTTGCCCCAGCCGATGTAGCCGCGCGGCACGGTCGCTTCCCAGAACGAGATGATCTGTTCACGCGGCGTGCCGGCATCGTGCGTGACGATCGTGTTCGCCGGATCGAGGCGCTTCATCAGGTCGGCGACGACGCGGTACTGGTTGATCGGCACTTCATCGGACGTGAACTCGCCTTTCCACTTCGCGAGGAATGCCCGCTTCGCGCTCGAGACACGCTCGGCGACTGCACCGGCGCCCCGGTTGACGCCGCGACGCCCGAGTTCGGCGATCAACGCTTCGAGCGTCAGCTTCGCATCGCCGACCAGCGCGTGCTGGATCGGGTAGTCCTTGTTGATGTCGGCTTCGCTGTTCGTCGCCTGGATCAAGGTCTTCGTGCCCGGCACGTTCGTGCCGTACATCGTGCGCGTGAAACTCGTGCCGATACCGAACACGAGATCGGCCGCATTCAGGAACTGCATCATGTGCTCGGGCTTGGTGATCGCGGATGCGCCCAACGACAACGGATGCTGTTCGGGGAACGCGCTTTTGCCGGGCATCGTCGTGGTGACCGGGATGTCGAGCAGTTCGGCGAAGCGCACGAGTTCGGCGCTCGCTTCCGCGAACAACACGCCCTGCCCCGCGAACACCACCGGCTGTTTCGCCGCCAGCAGCGCGTCGACCGCTTCACGCACCGCGATCTCATCCGGTCCGGATCGCGAACCTTTCACCGGCACATAGTCGAGTTCGCCTTTGAGTTCCGCCGCCATCGCGTCGACCGCGGTCTCTACCAGTACGGGTCCGCCACGACCCGTACGCAACCGGTAGAACGCGTGGCGCAAGGTCGGCGCGATGCGATTGACGTCGGAGACGAACGCACGCCACTTGGTGACGTGGCCGTAGTTGTCGTACGAACTGAATACCGGCGAGATGCCCTGACGCTGCGTCGCTTCGCCGGCTGGCAGCACCAGAATCGGCACGTTGTCGGTGAACGCCTGCGCCACACCGGTGAACGCGTTCTCCGCGCCCGGGCCCTGTTGGCAGACGAACACGCCGAGCCGCTTGCCGTTCGTGGCGCGGCTGAAGCCGTCGGCAATCGCGATTCCCACACGTTCCTGCCGGCACATGATCGGGCGGATGCCAACCTGCGCGCACGCTTCGATCAGATCGTTGTGCGGGTAGCAGGCGATGAACTCCACGCCTTCCCGCTTCAGGATCTCCGCGATTACCTGCAACCCCTTCATGCCATCCCCCTCGTTGAACTGTTAGGTACCATTCGCTATGCGCCGGCCTGCTCGAGCTCGCGTGCGCGTTCGATGAATCGCGTCAGCGTTTCCACCGACTGCGCACCAGGAATCGCATAGCCCGTAGGCAACACGAAGCACGGCACGCCGGTTACGCCCGAGTCGTAGGCCTCATCGACCAGCGCGCGCACTTCTGCCACGCCGTCATCACCGCGCAGCATGGTCAAAGCGGCATCGCGGTCGACGTCCACTGCCGCGGCTGCATCGGCAAGCACGTCGAGATCTCCCAGATCGCGCCCTTCGCAGAAGTAGTAGCGGAACAGCGTGTCCATCAGCGCGTGTTGTTGCGGACCGGGACCGACCCAGTCGACCAGCCGATGGCCGTTCAGCGTATTCGGCACGCGTTTCACCGCACCGTAGTTCAGTTCGATGCCGGCACCGCGCGCTTCGTCCAGAATCACCTGCGGCGTGCCGCGCTTCGCGCCTTCCTCGCCGAAACGGGCGCGCATGAACGTGGCGCGATCGAGCCCTTCCATCGGCAATTGCGGATACAGCTGAAACGGTCGCCAACGCGCGACCACGCCCGCACCCGCCGGCGACGCCAGCACCTGATCGAGGCGGCGCTTTCCAATGAAACACCAGGGACATATCAGATCGGAAACGACATCGATGAACATAGCGGTGGTCTCACGCGGCGAATGCCGGGATTATAGGTAAATCACGATGGGGAGATACTTCGATGCTCGTTGGACTCGTTACCGGCAAACGCACGCTCGAACTGCGCGAAATGCCGCAGCCGTTGCCGGCTCCGGGCAAAGCTGTCGTAGAGATCGCGTACTGCGGCATCTGCGGCACCGACCTGCATGCGTTTCAGTCGGGTGAACCCTACAACCCGGCGATCTGCGGTCACGAATGGACCGGCCGCGTCAGTGCGGTCGGCTCACACGTGTCGCATGTCCGCGAAGGCGATCGTGTGGCCATCGGCGCCGCAGTTGCGTGCGGTGGGTGTGCGGCGTGCCGGCGTGGCGACGCGCCCCACTGCGAAACCGCTTTCGCCGGGATGATCGGAATGGGTCCGCTCGCAGCGCCGCACGGTGGGTTCGCATCGGCGATCGCCATTGATGCATCGCGCCTTTATC
The DNA here is from genome assembly GCA_041739525.1 of Pseudomonadales bacterium. GTDB lineage: Bacteria > Pseudomonadota > Gammaproteobacteria > Pseudomonadales > Azotimanducaceae > DATJGR01. Next base: position 69,854 of record JBGSNQ010000112.1, read on the forward strand.
AGGTCGACTCGAAGATCGGCGACGTCGAAGCCGCAATTCTCGAGCCTGCAACGGTTGCGGTGCACGCCGTGCGACGCACCGACATTCGGCTCGGCGATTCGGTGGTGGTGCTCGGAGCCGGTCCCATCGGACTCCTGGTGCTGCAGGCCGCACGCGCGGCGGGCGCGGGCACGGTCGTGCTGGTAGAACCGCAGCACAGCCGGCGCGAACTCGGTGGCACACTCGGCGCGGACAAGCTGATCGACCCCACGGACGTCGACGTCGCCGAAGCGATCAACGCACACATCGGCGAACAAGGTGCAGACGTAGTCTTCGAATGCGCCGGCATCCCGCGCACCATCGAACAAGCCGTGTCGCTGGCGCGGCGCGGCGGAACGGTGTCGTTGGTGGGCGTACCGAACCGGCCGGCGCAGATTCACGCGGCCGAATGGCTGATAAAGGAAGTTCGCATCGCAACGTCACTCGCGTACCTTCGCGAAGAGTTCGACATCGCCCAGGGTCTCGTCGCGGATGGCCGCATCCGCTGCGCCGCGTTGCACACGTCCACCGTGTCGCTGCAGCAGATGGGCGACGCGTTCGAGCGGCTTGCGGAGGCGCCACAGGAGATCAAGGTCTTGGTCGATCCGCGCCTATAGCCACACCGGGGAAATATCCGAAAGGAATTGGACAGGCTCGCAGACGAAGCGCTCACTCGGTGTGTCTTTCTGGGGAGGGAGACACATGCAACGAGCCATAGCGATAGTGTCCGCTGCTCTTGCCGCAGCGATGATGCTCGCCTGTGAGTCGCGTCCTCCAACCGGCTCGCTCGCCGAGATCAAACGCGAGCAGGAGAAGCGGCTGTTCGCCGAGTGCATCGCCGAGCATCGCGTGTTGTACCGGGGTAACTCCAACGCCGACTACAGCAGCATGCGGGTGGGGCTGGTGAAGGTCTGCCGCGACGATGCCAACGCGCGAGTGTGGTAGCGGACTGGTGGCCGCTAGGCCGCGATTCGTTTCAGGAACGCGTGAATCGCGTCGTGTTCGTAGCCCGCATGTAGGCGGCCGCTCCGCGCGAACTTCGCGACGTCGTCCAGGCTGTGCCAGCCGATCCGTTCGATCTCGTTGCGATCGAACGAACCGACGCTACCGTCGAACCGCGTGCCGAACACCTTGTGACGCGAACCTTTGTAGCGGTAGTCGCCGCAATCGACCAGATCGCCGAGTTCCAGGCCGAGTTCCTCGCTGAGTTCACGCCGGGCCGCACCTTCCGCCGTTTCACCGACCTCGATACGCCCGCCCGGCAATCCCCAGCGACCGCGGCTGAGCGGCAGATAGCTGTGGTGCACGGCCAGCAGAACCCGGTCGCCGGACCAAAGGATGCAGCGCGCAGTTTTGTATTCCACCCACACCGGACGCGCCATTCAGCGTCCCCCGCGCGGTGGCTCGTGCATGAAACGACGGATCAGCGGCGACAGCAGCAGCACGACCACGCCGATACCGATGCCGATCCAGGCGACTGAACCGAACGTCGCTGCATACACCGCGAGCGATTCCGCACTGCTCGTCACCGCACCCGGGGTTTCGTTCACGCTTGCACCCGCGGCGATCAGACCGCCCACGTAGTGCGAGAACGCGCTCGCCAGAAACCACACGCCCATCATCAGGCCGACTACGCGCGGCACTGATAGCTTCGTGATCATCGACAAGCCGACGGGCGACAGGCACAACTCGCCGGTCGTATGCAGAAAGTACGCGAGCGCGAGCCAACCAGCGGCAACCAGACCATTCGAGCCCGCCTGCTGCGCGCCATAGACGAGCACCGCGAACCCGAGCCCCACCTGCAGAATCCCCAAACCGAATTTCGCCGGCGTGCTGGGCTCGATGCCTCGGCGTGCGAGAGCAACCCACAGCATCGAGAACAACGATCCCAACAACAGAATGAAGGCGGGGTTCAGCGACTGGAACTGCGTCGCGGGGATCTCGCTTCCAAACACATGTCTGTCGACGTTGCGATCGGCAAACAGATTCATCGAACTGCCCGCCTGTTCGAAAAACGCCCAGAAGACCACCGATATCGCGGTGAGGAACAGCGCGACGAGCAGGCGGTCGCGGTCGACCGGCGGCAAGCGCAACACCGCGAAGCCGACGACACCCACGACGGTCGCCGCGGCGGCGATGAACAGCAGATCGCCCACCAGTTCGTGCGACTGTACGAGTTGCCACGCGGCCAGCACACCGATGAAACCGCCGACATAAATCAACCGCTCGCGTGTGAGCCCCACCGCGACGACCCGGGTAAGCCGCTGCGCGTCGGACGGCAAGCCGGCGTTGCCGAGCAGATGGATGCCGCGGCGGAACGTAATCAGTCCGGCCAGCATGCCGATGCCGGCCAAACCGAAACCGTATGCCCAACCGAACGTCTGCCCGAGATAGCCGACGATCGACGATGCGAGCATCGCGCCGAGATTGATGCCCATATAGAAGTACGTGAAGCCGCCGTCGCGGCGCGGATCGTCCTTCTCATACAGCTGGCCGACGATGCTCGAGATGTTCGGCTTCAGGAATCCGACGCCGATGATGATGAACGCGAGCGACGCGTAGAAGATCTGCAACGAGACGGGATCGCGCTGCACACCATCGGCGGTAACAACCGCGGCGTCGCCTTCGATCGCCATGCCCAAGTGGCCGATGCACAGCAGCACCGCGCCGAACGTGATCGCCTTTCTGAAGCCGAGATAGCGGTCCGCGATCATGCCGCCCAGCAGCGGCATCAGGTACACCAACGAGCCATAAGTCGCATACGTCGCCGAAGCCGCCGCGTCACCAAACATGAAGTGCTGCGTCAGGTAGAAGATCAGCAGCGCCCGCATGCCGTAGAAGCTGAAGCGCTCCCACATCTCGACGAAAAACAGCAACCACAATCCACGCGGCTGTCCGAGAATCGTTCCCGGCGCCGCAACTGCCTCACTCATCGACACCATCCGGCTTCGTGCATGTGTCGCAGCGTAGCAGATTCGTTGGCGCGACACCGACTCCACCCACCCGCTTCGCGGTGCCATCGTCCGCATCTCGGCGCCGACTCCATCGCAATGAATGCCGCTAGAATGCGCGCTCATATCCAAGGGCAGACTCCGATCATGCGCATCATCGTCGCGGAAATGAGCCACGAAACGAACACCTTCTCGCCGGTGGTTACAGACCTCGCGCGCTTCTCTCACGGCGCGCCGGTGCCACAGGAAGGCGAAGCCGCGATTGCGACGTTTCGCGGCACGGCCACTTGCCTGGGCGGATTCATCGCCGTCTGCGAGTCGGTAGGCGCGCAGATCGTTCTGCCGATCGCTGCCGGCGCACCGCCGAGCGGGCGCGTAGAAGACGCCGCGTTCGAATACATCGCGCAGAAAATCGTCGCCGCTGCCGCTAAAGGATGCGACGCGATCATGCTCGACCTGCACGGCGCAATGGCCACCAGGACCTATGACGACGGCGAAGGCGAGTTGTTGCGCCGCATCCGTGAGGTTGCGCCGAACGTGCCGATTGCCCTGGCGCTCGACATGCACGCGAACCTCTATCCGGAAATGGTGGCGCGCGCCGACGTGATCGCCGGTTATCAGACCTATCCGCACATCGACATGGACGGAACGGCAGAACGGGCCGGACGCGCGCTACTGAAAATGCTCGATGGTTCTGCGAAGCCGACCATGGTGTGGGGCAACGCGCCGATGCTGCCGCACGTGATGCGTCAGGGCACCGACGACTTCCCGAACGCGCAGCTGCAGGCGCGCGCTCGCGAAATGGAACAGGAAGGCGCATTGGCGGTCAGCCTCTTCACCGGCTTCCCGCACGCCGACATCGAACAGGCCGGCCTGTCGGTGGTCGTGGTCACCGACGGCGATAAGGATCAGGCGGAGGTGTGGCGCGACGAGTTGCTCGATCGTGCGTGGAACGACCGTGCCGCATTCGTGTATCGACCCGATCCGCTGGCCGATTCCGTTGCCCGGGCGAAAAAGCTCGGCGACGAACCCGGCACTCCTGACTCTAAGAAAGGCCCTGTGGTACTGCTCGACCACTACGACAACACCGCCTCGGGCGGAACGATGGACACCACCGAAGTGCTCGCGGAAATCCTGCGGCAGGGCCTGCAGGACGTCGCCGTATTCGGCATCTTCGATCCCGAAGCGGTACAGGAAATGGTGCGCGCTGGCGTAGGCAACACCGTAACGGTTTCGCTGGGGGGCAAGCAGCCCATGCCGTCGATTCAACGGCAGAGTCGGCCATTGACCGTCACCGGCCGCGTCAAACTGATTTCCGACGGCGCGTTTCCCGCCACCGTCGCGATGTCGCGTGGCGTGACGATGCGTATGGGCACCACAGTTGTGCTGTCCACCGGGAACGTCGACATCGTGGTGATCTCGCGTCACATCGAACCGTTCGACCCGGGTTGCTTTACGTCGGTGGGTATCGATCCGAGCCGTCGCAAATACCTGATGCTCAAGAGTCGCATCCATTATCGGGTGGGCTTCAAGAAGCTGGCGAAATCGATCGTCGAGTGTGCCGGCGTCGGCGTATGTACATCCGACTATTCCGAGCTCTCGTTCAAAAAGGTGCGGCGCCCGATTTACCCGCTCGATGGTGTGAACACGCGCGAACGGTGACGGCTAGCCGGCGCTCTTCAACGTATACAGCAGTGCATCGAGATCGACGTTGCCGCCGGTGACAATCACGCCGATGCGCGGCGCGCGGCGCGATACCGGCGCTTCCATCAGCGCGGCCAACGGCACGGCACCCGAAGGTTCCACCACGAGCTTCATGCGTTCGAAGATCAGGCGCGTTGCCGCGATGATCGCGCTTTCGCTTGCGAGTTCTACCGTCACGCGGTGGCTCGACAGGATGTCGAAGTTGATCTGACCGAGCGGCGTGCGCAGGCCATCCGCAATGGTGGCCGGATTGCGCATCGGCTCGATGCGGCCGTTCGCGAGCGAACGGAACGCATCGTCGGCGCGCGATGGCTCGGCTGCGATCACGTCCACATCGGGATCGATGCCGCGCGCCG